>JBEKRE010000026.1:0-70375 GCA_049519055.1 Candidatus Sulfotelmatobacter sp.
TTCATGATTTGCGCAGACTCGCAGCCCTGACAGGTGCGGTGGCCGGACGTGTAGTACTCCTCGTGTGGAACCTTCTTTACTCCTTTGAAGGCTTCCAGCTCTTGCGTCGGTTTTTCATCTACAAATGTGCTCATGATTAGTTTGTCCTTTCCGGCTATGAATAGCGCCACGCGTCGACTGGCGTTATCCCCGCAGCCCAATCCATTGCGTCAGGGGTTGCGCCTTACCTTTTGCAGCTTGGAATACTTTCTCGGTCATTCCTTCTACGTCTGGTACGGTCACTTCGCGGCCACCCAATCCGCCGATGAAACCAATGACTGGCGGGCGAGTGCTGCTGTTGCTGTACATGGCGGATCGAACTTCGGTCGCCACCACGCCACTCAAGTCCGGCGAACCGAACGAGACGTCGCGATCGAGCACGCCAATGGCCTTGAAGCGCTCCAGGCACTTACCGATTTCCTTACCGGCAAACGGACGGAACCAGCGCAGACGAACGAACCCGACTTTCTTGCCTTGTTCGCGCATCTTGCGGATGGCTACCTTGACCGGCGTGGAAATTGTGCCCATGCCCAGCAGAACGACTTCCGCATCTTCGGTCATATACTCTTCGAAGAACGGGTTGCCGTACTTGCGTCCAAACGTTTTTTCGAAGTCGGCATACACTTCGCGAATCACATCGCACGCGATTTCCGTGACTGCGTAGTTCTGCCGCCGAATCTCCGTGACCCAGTCTTCGTTACACTGTGGGGCCACCGAAATCACGTTGTCGGGGTGGAGGAGGAGATCGCCGCGGTTGTAAGGCGGCAGGAACTTCTTGACCTGCTGTGCCGTCGGGATCTGTACCAACGCCTGCGAGTGAGTAAGGAACGCGCCGTCGCAACTGATGGCCAGCGGTACGAACATGCGGCGGTCTTCCGCCACACGGTAGGCGATCAGGGCCGTATCCAGTGCTTCCTGCGCACTGTCGACCCAGGTCAACATCCAGCCCAGGTCACGCACGGCCAGAGCGTCGTTGTGCTCCACGCCGAACGCGCCGGGATCGTCCAACGCCCGGTTGCCCACCATGGCAATCATGGGGACGCGCAGCGCCGGGGTTACTGTCAAACATTCCATTGCGTACATCCAGCCCACGCCGCTCGAACCGCAGAACACGCGCGCTCCGCAAACCGATGCGTGCTTCACGATTTCAAATTGAGAATGCTCGCCTTCCGCCACGATATATTCGCAATCCATTTCGCCATCTGCGACCAGTTGGCTGATGTATTGCATCACCGTGTCATAAGGCCGGATGGGGTAAGCCGTGACCACGTCCACGTTGGCCAATTTGCATGCAATCGCAATGGCCTCGGCGCCCGTGATCAGAGCTTCCTGCTCGGTACCTTTTTTCTTTTCTTCAACCGGTAGTGTTAATGTCGCCATTTCAATCTCCTTAGTTTTCGAGCTAAGTTTTTCAGGCTGCGTTTTCAGTTGCCTGCCGCGCTGCTAGCCTTTCTTAGCGATTTCCAGGGCCTCGGGGACCTGTTCTGCGTACTGACCGCGATAACGGAATCCATGAGACCGCTTCTCGATCGGCTCGGCCTTCTCGATGGTGGTTTCCAACCATTTCAAATAGGCGTCTTTGTCGTTGCGGAACGCTTCCCACTGACTCTTGTTGTCATGGAATTCCGACTCGTTCACCATGTGGACGCAGTCCTTGACGGGGCAAACCTCTTCGCAAACGCCGCAACCGCAGCACGCTTCGAGATTGGCATCGTAGGTGCCTTCCGGGGTGACGTCGAAAGACGCATCCGGACAGTTGAGCCAGCACAGCGTGCACTTCGTGCAGGTCGAGAAATTAATGACCGGGCGCAGAGTGCGCGTGGAATACTTCTTGAACAGTTCGTTGCGGGCAGGCCGGAAGCCTCCCAATTTGCCTGTGGTCGGGTCCGCATATGGGCCGCCCTGGGGCTGACCTTTAATCGAAGCGCCAACTCGCATCTCCTTCCAGCCCGGCAGTTCGAACTTAAACGGCTCTTCTGGATTGCCTTCTCCAGCTTTCACCGGAACTGAGGTAAAGCGCTCGAAAGCGGTCTGGGCGGAAGTGACTTTTAATGAGCTCTTCAGCTTTTCGTTGATGAATTGCTCCACCGACTTCAGGCTGAATACTTCCGGCAGCGCCTTGGCGATGGCGCCCAGGACTCGAACATCGGTGTGGTCGTCTTTGAAGACCCACATGCCAGAGAAGCTGGCAACGCCCTTGATGATTCCCAGCTTGTAAGGCTCTTCCCGGCGGTGAATGCTCTTCAACAGAGTGGGCGCATCCTCGAGAGAAATTACGATGAGGGTGTGTCCCGGCTTCAGAGCGTGATGCACGGGCTGCAGTCCGTACCAGGCCCAAGACTCGCCGCCCTTGCAGAGCGTGTCGTCGAGAACCACGGTCAGATCGACTTGCTTCGGTTCGTACTGCGCCATTCCGGCTTCGAGCGTCAGTTCGTCATTGGCGACGATTGCGAAACTCTTAGCTGGAATGCCATTCCGTTCAGGAGCATCCCCGTAACGACCAAAAGAAATGCCCAGTTTGCCTTCGTTGTGCGCGGCTAAAACGATGTCGCGCGTTATGTTCTTCGCTAGAGTCTTTTGAAAGACCCCTCGATAGATGACTTCGACCGCGAATAACTGACCCATTTGGCAACCTCCATTCTCTTAGAGCTTTTTCAGGACGACGGTTTCAATTTCCTGCAGGTGCCGGCGCATCGCAGCCTCAGCGGCTGCGGCGTCGCCCAATTTCAAAGCGGACAGAATCCGGTGGTGACCGGCAAGCGATTTCTCCTGCCGCCCTTCCACCTGCAACGAGCTTTCCCGGGTTTCGCGCAACAAATCCATCAACACATCGACCACTTTTAAAATCACGCTGTTGTCGGACGCCAAGGCGATGGCGTAATGAAATTCGGAATCCTCTTCGATGCCCAGTTCACCCTGAAGCACCTTGGCTTTCTGGCGCACTAGAATGTCTTCCATGTCAGCGATGGCATCGCCAGTGATATGCAGAGCGGCGCGCCCGGCCAGCGGCGGCTCGATCATCTTGCGCACGTCGATCAGTTCCGCGACCATCTTGCGCTTCTCGAGGAGCGCGGTTGCCAGCGGGTTGCCGGATTTCGCTGCGGGACTGCGGACTACCGTGCCGATGCCCTGGCGCGGCTCGAGCAGTCCCATCAGCTCCAACGTTCGAATGGCATTCCGGACGGAATCGCGGCTCACGCCCAGCATTCGGACCAGTGCGCGCTCCGGTGGAAGCAGGTCGCCAGGCTTCAGCTCTTCGGTGATGCGCCTCTCCAGTTGTCTGGCAACTTCTTGATAGACTTTGTTTCTGGGGATGGCTTCGAAGCCGACCTTTGTGGGTGATTCAGCACCAAGCATTTGAGTGGTCCGATGACTGACCACCTCATTTCAGGCCTGAACCCAAAATCGCGCAATGATTCAAATCACGGTTCAATGTGACATTTTGGCAGAGGCGAGATTATTCCCGAGGTGACGGCCGCAGTAAGCAGCTCATTGCTAAGAGCTTGGGCGGGGGAATCACGAGGTCGAAGATGCGGCGCAGATTTGCTCGCGTGCACTGGTGCGAGGGCTCGCCGAGGAAACGGTTCGCCGGAGGAACACGAGATGACGCCGCGCCACTTTCCTGAGCGCAACCGTCAGCCATCACGGGAAAAGTGGGACGCCACGCATGGACAAGCATCCAAGCCTGAGAAGGCTTTCATCCCGGAAAGGAGAAAGCCTTCCGTCTTGCCCCGTATTGTCACCGCTCAACCGCGCTTATGCGACGCCCCGGGCTTTCATCGGCGCCGCAGCATTGGCTATTGGAGACGCCTGCTCCGAGTCCCTGACTGCACGGGCCGCTATGGGCTTCAGCCACAGCAACGCCATGAAGGCAGCGACCAAGTCGCAGACAATCATGGCCCAGAAGACCTTGGTCCAGGAACCCGTCTTGGAAAATAGCCAAGCAGCCCCGGGCCCGGCAAAGGCCGCAGCCACGCCCTTGGCGGTATAGACGATTCCATAGTTGGTGGTGGCCCACTTCTTGCCATACAAGTCGCCGGTGATCGCGGGGAACAACGAGAAAATGTTTCCCCAGGCGAAGAAACACAGACCCGACAAAACCACGAACCATAGGGGCCGGTTGATCAGTTGGAGGAGGGCAAACACCGCCATTGCCTCGAGAACAAACGCGATGAAAATGGAGTTCTCCCGGCCGATATGGTCGGACACCCATCCCCAGAACGGACGAGTAAATCCGTTCAGAAGCCGGTCCACGGTGATGGCCAGCACCAACGCAGTCATACCGAAGATCACTACGACTTTATCCACGTGGTATGAAGCGGCCATGGGATTGAGTTGTGCCGTGACCACGAGACCGCCAAACGCCAGCATCACCATCATCACGTAAATGAGATAGAAGGATGGCTGACACATCATCTGCCAAGGCGTCATGTCGACAGCTGAGGTATTTACCTTGGCCCTAATCTTGGCTTCCTTTGCTACCCAGTTCGGAGGTGTCCAACCCAGGGGCGGCTTGGCCAAGAAGAGTGCGCAGGCCAGCACCACCACTCCCTGGATAATTCCCCAGACGATAAAGGTGTGCTGGTAGCCTGACGCTTTCAGCATGTCGGCAATCGGCGCGATTGTGGTCGCCGTGCCTACACCGAAAGCACCGGCCGTCAGGCCGACGCAAAGGCCGCGGTGGTCAGGGAACCATTTCAGCGCGTTTCCGATGGCGCCCCCGTAGACGATGCCGGCGCCGACGCCGCCCACTCCATACCAGAAATAGAGGCTGTTGATCGACTCCGCGTAGCCCGATCCAACCCAGCCCAGTCCGACCAACACCGAGCCGATCCCCAGCATGAAGCGGGGTCCGATCAAATCGACCAGGAATCCTTCAAAGGGTACGAGCCAGGTTTCCAAGGCGACGAATACGAAAAAAGTTACCTGGACAGCCTCCAGAGAGACGTGCAGATGCGCTTGAATGGGTTTGGTGAAGAGAGTCCACGCGTACTGCAGGTTCGCGATGGCCATCATCGCGACGATGCCTGAGGACAACTGGACCCAACGATTGGGAATTCGCGAGGGGTGAATCAAGGCGGATGGGGACCCAGCCATAGGTATTACCTCCATGACGGCGCGTTATACGTTAACGGCGCACTGCAAGAACGCCAGCCACCTCGCGACTTTCTCCCTCCGAACTTCCGGGTGGCGACCGGCTGCCCGACAGGCTAAGTCGGGCGGCGCGAGCCTCCACTTCCGTCAGGAAACAAATCACATCGGAAACCAGCCACTTTCCCTACATTTATCGACTTCTTCTTGGAAGTGATCGATATCTATCATTGGTAAAGTGCGGGCGAATCTTCCTCGCTTATGAAAAATAATCTCGCTGCCTTTCTGGACGGCAACCGGCCGCATCCGGGCTGGCAGGCTTGATCCTTCTTTAGCCTTAGCGCAGCCACCCCACGTGGCCGGGAATGGAGATGATTTGGCTCGGGGCGAGACCTTTGAGATATACTGGTCCGGTCATCGAACCACTTGCGGGTGGAAAAGTTAGCATGCTTCCATTGGACTGTCAAGAGTTGTCGAATACCGACGGCGAAGTGCTTGTCGACCGCGGACTTCCCGCGCTTTCGGCAGGAGGCATGAGATGGAAGTGATGGACGAAAGCCTGCGTTCGCAGATCGAAGTTTACCTCTCTCACCTCAATGGCTTGATTCGTCGCGGCGGCCAGGTTCGCGAAATGCTGAGGGCCGATCCAGCCAGCGCAGCCGCAATTGCCGCGACTCGGGCTTGGCAGGAAGATTGCGGAATAACCATCAATCAATTGTCCGGAGGCAGCAAGGCCCATTGGCTGGCGCGGTCGTTCAGTGAAGCCTTCCTGATGCGCTCCGGGACCGGTCATGCCGTAGAAGCGGCGACACCGGTAGAGATCGTGCAGAGACTCGTCAGCGTTCTCGAGCAAGCGGTCGCGTCGCTTTCGCAATCGGATAATGGATCGCTCATTTCCGCGTCGTCTGAAACACCTTCTCCTCGTCGTTTCGAGTTTGTCCATAACCGCGAGCTCCGTCCAGTTGTCGAACGCGCTTACAGGGATAGTCGCCGGGCGCTGGAGCAGCAGGACTACGAGACAGCGCTGCTCAATTCTTGCGGAATCCTGGAGGCCATCGTCACCGATGCCCTCGAACACAAAGGGCTAAGTGCGCTTCTTGCTTCGGGTGCGCCTGCCGAGAAGATTGCCGATTGGTCGTTCGAAACGCGGCTCACGGTCGCGGAGAGGGCAGGACTGATTCGCAGCGGATGCGCCCGGCTACCGGCAGTCGCGTGGGCGTACCGAGATTCCACCAATGCTAATGGCAATAGCGGAACGAAGGCTGCGGTTACGGAGCGCGATGCGCGACTAGCGGGGCAGGTTCTTCGGGTGGTGATGAGAGATCTGGATCCCGGTCGGTAATGAAGCGGGACACCACGCGGCCATACTTTCCGCGAGACTAATCTTCCAGGTCCTGCCGAAAGACTGGTTGAGCCGGATCAACGCTTCCGTCGATCACGCCCATCAGCAGATTTCCATACGCATCCGTCGCTTCCGGACGTGAAGCATAGCCGCGTTCCCTCTGCAGCGCTCCACCGTCCGCATAGATCAGTGTGAAATAGCGGCCGCTGGAATACTGAAGTTCGAGCAACTTGTTGGGCATGTCAGGATCACCTTCCTGACCCAGCACATCCATGAGCGCGACCGTCCACTGCCTGCCTTTTGGGTCCGTGACGACCTCGCGCTCGAGGAATTGCCAATCGTCCATGTTCCACAAAGGCATATTTATGCAAGCAACTGGGCGAGCGCTCTTCCCACCTGAGCGCCAGTAAACGGTTTCGGGACCAGCAGAACTTTGCGCGCCTTGCGGGAGCGCAGGCTGTCCTCGGCTTGCTCCGGCGTGTCACTGATAATGACGACAGGAAGCTCGGCGTGGTTCGGGTGATGACGCACGCTGTCGAAGAGCGACTCGCTCATATCGAAGCTTGAACAGTCGAGCACCACCGCATCAGCGCGGCGTTCGATCACGTGCTCATTGATGGCGCTGCTGTACCCCTCGGCGAAAACCTCGTAGCCGAGATCCTGCAGCGAGAAGGTTAACAGCTCAGCGATCTCCGGCGTATCGTCGATCAGCAAAATGCGCGACAATCTATTTCTTACCCGCGGCAGACTTACTCGGACCGGTTCCAGGCAGCCGCGGCTTCTTGCCTGCGGATGGTTCGATATCCATCATCCAAACTCGTCCGCCGGCGGTGTAGTAGGCCCGATGGTCGTTTTCGATCATTGCGCCCCATGCCTCCAGCGTGCGCATCGCAAAGGTATATCCCTCGAAGTTGTTGCGGGCGTGGTCCAGCACTTGGTTGGTGTGCCAGTTATCGGTAAGGATGGCGTCGCCCGGATGCACGCGCAGCACGGTGTAGAAGCGATCGTAGGCCGCTTCCGGCCGCACGTCGCGCGTCGACCCACGCTTTTTGCCTTCGGTGACGATATAGCTTTCCTGTCCTTCCGGCTCGACTTCGGGCTCAACCTGATTAGCAGTGCTAGTCTTAGCGTTCATACGGTCTCCGCGACTGCGGCGGCTTCTGTCGCCGACGCCATGTTGACAAGATTCTTGGCATCCGCCGCCTGAATCAAGGCCTCGGGCAGCTCGACGTTCATCATTCGCCATTGCTCGTTAGCAAACTTCTGCAAAGTGGCGATATGTTCTGCGTGAAGGTGGCCAAAGCGTCCTTGCAATTTCAAATACTCGGATACCGGCCGCATACTCGCGGGACGGAAGCTGTAATCGAAAGCGCGCTTCTCGGGGTTCCACTCCCACATGGGATAAAGCCCGCATTCGACGACCAGACGTCCCAGATCAATCGAGCGCGGCGTCTCGTAGACAAAGCCCTTCTGGCAGGGCGTGTAGACCATCAAATACGCGGCGCCTTTGTGGTTGAGTCCCTTGCGAACTTTGTTCATCAAGTCGATAGGATAGCCCACGCTCGCGGTCGCAACGTAGCAATGCGGATGACCCGCCGCCATCATGCGAGCGAGGTCTTTGGGGAACAGCTTCTTTCCTTCCGGAACCTCGGGACCGGGAGGAGAGAATGTCGTCATGCCGCCGTAGGGCGTGCGCGACGAAGCCTGAATGCCGGTGTTGGCGTACTGCTCGTTGTCGTAGCAGATGATCAGGCAGTCGTGATTGCGATAGAGTGCGCCGGAGATCGAGGCGAGACCGATGTCGGAGGCGCTGCCGTCGCCCGCTTCGCAGATGATATTTGGGAATTTACCCTTCCACTTCCCCTTGCGGATCATGGCTTCATAAGCGGCAGCGACGCCTGCGGTGAAGCTGCCCGCGCTGCCGATTTGCGTGTGCGCCCAGGGCACGTTGTAAGGCGTGCACAAGTAAGAACTGTTAGCGACGTACATGCAGCCCGTCGGCCCGACCAGAATGGTATTGTCGCCCGCGGCCTTGCTCGTCATTCGATATTGAATGGAGGGTCCGCAGCCGGCGCACGTGCGATGGCCCGGAACGAACGGCTCGGAGGAGGGCAGTTCCGGGTTATAAAAACGTGCACCCTGATTCGGGCTATCGAGAATCGGCAGCAGCTGCCGCTGAACTTCTATGCTTGCCATATCAACTCTCCAATCGCAAGGCCAGAGACCCTGCCGCAATCTTTAAGGACAGACCAATCAGGTCCGATCGAAATAAAGCTCCGCTACTCTTCGAATCCAACCCAATGCGTGCGCTTTTCGATTTTTCCGCGTCGTTGGGCGTCCAGCATTTTCTCCGTCATCCAATAGAATTCCTTCAGCACGATTGCCTCGCCGCCCATGCCCGCCATGAACGACAGGATTAACGGCCGCTTATCGCTTTCGTAGAGAGCGGCGGCGGCTTCGGCGTACAGCACACCTCCACTGCTCACGCTGCCGAGTCCCATGTTGGTTTCGATCACGCCAACTACTTTGAACTTGCTTAGAGAATCCTTTACCCGGTCTGTTGGATATGGCCTGATGGTCCTCAGCCGCACCATACCCACCTTTAGCCCCCGGTCGCGCATGTGTTGGATTGCGAACCTCGCCGTCACCGCGTGAGCACCTTGCAGGAAAAAGACAACGTCGGCGTCATCGGTCATGAACTCTTCGACCCAGGGATCGTATCGTCGGCCGAAGATCTTCGCGAATTCATCGTGCGCCTGCTCAATGACCGCCATCGACTCTTCCATAGCGCGCGCCCGCTCTAACTGCAGCGGTGGACCCTGCTCCGGCATGATCTGCGGTCCGTGCGAAACGGGATGCCGCGGATCCAGCGGATAAGGATGCTTATACGGTGGCAGGAATTCCTTGACCTGGCCTGTGTCCGGCAATTCCACATCGCCGGTGATGTGTGAGACGAAGAAACCGTCCTGGCAGACCATTTGCGGTAGGAGCACGCGACGGTCCTCGCCGATTCGGTATGCGATCAGATGATTGTCGAAGGCCTCTTGCGCATCGCACGACCAGCCCATGATCCAGCCCATATCGCGCGTGGAGAGCGCGTCGGTGTGCTCGGAACCGAAATCGCCGGGAGGATCAAGGGTGCGGTCGGCGATCATCATCTGCACCGGCATGCGGCTGCCCGAGATCGGCGAATAGAGTTCGTAAGCAAACTGCACGCCCACTCCCGAGCTGCCGGTGAAAACGCGAGCCCCGGCCGATGCAGCACCGTGCGCGATACTCAATTGCGAGTGTTCGCTATCGGCAACAATATATTCGGCGTCGAGTTCGCCATTAGCGACCATTTGAGCCAGCGCCATCATGGTCGCGGTGTAAGGACGAATGGGGTAAGCCGCGATCACATCGACGTCCGCATACTTCGCGGCTTGAGCCGCGGCGACGCAGCCATTAATTCGGACCATCCTCTTTTTTACTGCCGTAGCTGTTTGCATGTTCGCTCCGCTCTAAATGGTCTTTGCCGCCCGGTCGCCCAGGTTTCTCAGTTCTTCCGCTTGCCGTCCGTGCAGACCGGGCGAGATGGCAAAGGCTGTATCCATGCGCACGACGCCGGTATCGAAGTCGAGTTCGGGGACGCCCTCAAGGCATCCCGTCGGACATTCTTCGATACAGACGCGGCATCCTTTGCAGTAGTCGACCAGAATCTTGTACATCCCGTTCGAACGTTCCGGACGCGCGATGCAGGGTTCGGGGCAGACGAGATAACAGTTGTCGCAGGCGTTGCACGTACCGCAACTGAAACAACGGCCAGCTTCCTCAACCGCCTGCTCTTCCGTAAATGCCTGGATCACTTCTTCCTGCGTCTTTTTTCGGCTGGCCGGCGCGAGCATGATCTGATGCAAGCGCGGGAAGTGCGGGAAATACGTCATGTTCATGCGATTCAGATCGAAGATGACGTCAACCGCAATCGTCCGCGGCTGCAACTGATCACCACGTATGACCTTGTCCAGATTGAAGGCAACTCGCTTGCCATCGCCCACCGCATTCACCACCATCAGCGGTTGACCGGAACCAAGTTGCGCGATATCGCCCGCGGCGAAGAAATTTGTGTCGCCGAGACGGCCGAACTTATCGATCTTGATGGTGCCACGTTCGTTTTTGAACTCCGCTGGCAGCCACGCGATCGATGCGCGCTGTCCTATCGCGATGATCACGTTGTCAACGTGGAAGTGCTCGCCAGCGACTTCTCTATCGACGGTGATGGGCGAGGCATTGATGGCGCCGGAGAAGCGAGCAGGGTGCAATTGCAAACTCTCGACTTTGCCGTTGCCGAGTACTGCCGTCACTGCGCGTCCGTGAACCAGTTCGACTCCTTCTTCGAGCATGTCGTGCAGATCTTCGGGCGAAGCCGGCATCTCTTGGCGGTTGGCCTCGACGGTGATCATGGTCACTTCCACGGCGCCCTGCCGCAGCGCTTCACGGGCGCAATCGATCGCGGTGTTTCCGCCGCCGATGACGGCGACGCGGGCACCGAGTTTCACTTTGGAAGCGCCCATGCCGATATCGCGGAGGAAGGGAAGACCGTAAAGCACGCCGTCTTTATTTTCCCCCTCGGCTCGAACGCTATTGGGTTCGGTGAGACCGATGGCCAGGACGCACGCGTCGTAGTTCTTTTTCAGCTCGTCCCAGGTAACGTCCTTGCCGACTTCGACGTTGGTTTTGATTTCAATCCCGAGTTCGACAAGACGTTCGATCTCGCGATCCAGCACATGCTGCGGAAGCACCCAGTCGGGAATTCCGCCGCGATTGAGGCCGCCTGCTTTCGGCGACTTCTCAAGGATGGTCACTTTGTAGCCCAGGCGCGCCAGTTGATATGCGGCGCTATGACCGGCCGGACCCGATCCCACGACCGCTACTTTTTTGCCGTTGGGCTTGCCCGGTTTGACCACGTCGTGTGGCAGTGCCTGTCCCAGATCGCCGAGAAAACGCTCGACCGCGCGGATCGAGATGGCTTCGTCATACTTCCCGCGGTTGCAAGCTTGTTCGCATGGGTGGTAACACACGCGGCCTGTGACCGAGGGGAAGGGCATGTCTTCCTTAATGAGGGCGTACGCGTCCAGATACTTGCCGCGCTTCACCAGGTCGAGATAGCCCTGGATCTTTTCGTTAGTGCCGCAGGCGTTGTTGCAGGGTGGCAACTTGTCACGATACACCGGGCGAATGGAACGCCAGTTGCCAGTCGGAAAAAGGTCTTGCCCTTTTTCCTGCGTTGGCGCGGGAGTGATGCCTGCGAACGGGATCTTGAGGCGATCGGGAATGCGTGTGCCTTTTGTCGACATGTGATCCTTTAGTCCTTCCTATACAACCACTGGGCTCAGCTTCATGATGTGCAACTGGTCGAGCGCCATCTCGAATGCCCGCTTGTTGGCGATCATGGGTTCGATGGTCTCCATCTTGACGATGCCGGTAGTCTTCACCACGGCAGCGATTAGGGGAGCTGCGATATCGGGCGCGATCGATTTGTTGCGCTCGGCGGCGCCCTCGGTCGAAAGACGATCGAGACCCAACTCACCCAGGCGGTAGTAGAGCCATTTGTGATCGGCGAGGTGAGCCGCGTCTACACAGACGAGTTGCGCCAGCCGCTCGGGGCCCGGAACGAAGCGAATCATGTAATCGGGCGTGTAGTGCGTGTTGATCACGAGCGTTCCGCCGGGCGGCATGCCGCGCATGTAATCCCAACCCTTGACCATCGTGCCTTCGACCAGCACGACGATGTTGGGATTCTCGTTTTCGTAGGTCAGTTCGTTCTCGAGGACTTCGTCGCTCACGCGGCAGTATTTGCGCGTGGGGCAGTTCGTTCGATCGGGATTGTCGACGTAATTTTCCATGGCCTGCGCGTACTTGCCTTCCAGACGGGCGGAGGCGGAGATGGAATTCACGATGTCGCGGCCTTCCTTGTCCATAATGATGCCGCGTGTCCAAACGGTGAGTTCTGTGTAACTCATGATCAACCCTCGTTATGACTCAGTCAGATGCCTCAGGACAAAAATCCTGGGCGTTTGTGCTCGTCTCTCTTGTACTTTTCAATTGCGTGGGGGAGCAGCGATCAGAATTGATGACCGTCATGAAATCACTGCGCAAGACCACGAAAGGCGCACGGCGCGTGCCTTCTTGAAACTCGGCAATCGCCCATAGCGTGGCTTTCTTGCACAGGCTTTCAATGTCGGCCCCGGTGAGGCCTTCCATCTGCCCCGCGAACTCATCGAAATCGACATCGGGCGCGAGCGGAACGCAGCGGCAGCTAAGGCGCATGATGGAGGCGCGATCGGCCGCGTCGGGTTTATCGAAGTGGAGTATGTAATCGAAACGCCCGCTGCGCATGAGCGCGGGATCGATCCTCTCGGGACGGTTGCTGGCGGCCAGCAGGATCACTCCCTTGACGTCGCGCAAGTTGTCGATCTCGCGGAGCAGCTGGCTGAGAATCCTCTGGAAAACGTCCGAGCCGAATTGATCAGCACCGAACCTCGGCGCGAGCGCATCAATGGTGTCGAAGAAAAGGATGCAGGGCGCGGCTCGCCTCGCCTTTTTGAAGACTTCGCGTAGCGCCCGCTCGGACTCGCCCAACCACTTCGAGTAAAGTTGTGGGCCGTCGATGGCGATCAGCGGAATCTGCTTTTCCCCGGAGAGAGCCCGTGCGAGGGCAGTCTTCCCGGTACCCGACGGTCCGACCAGCAGGATGCCTCGCGGCGGCGCCAGTCCAACCTGTTCATAGATCTCGTCGTGCATGTGCGCATGCTCGACGACGGCATCGAGCATGCGCTTGACCTCGTGCAGACCTCCGAGCGCGGCAAAGGTCGACGAGCTTTTCTCGATGAAAAATTCGCGCGTGGCGCTGGGCTCGACTTCTTTCAGGCCCGCGAGAAAGTCTGCGCGCGTGACCCGCAGCGCAGCGAGTTCAGCCGACGCGGCACCGTCCGTTTCCAGAGGAACACTGGAGAGGAAACGGCGCAAAGCAATCATGCCGACTTCCTGTCCGAGAGCTTCGAGATCGGCACCGACGAAGCCATGAGAATGCTCGGCAATCTCGCGCAAATCGACGTCGGGCGCAAGCGGCATAGCGCGGGTGTGAATCCGGAGAATCTGCAGGCGTGCCTGGGTGTTCGGAACGCCGATTTCGATTTCGCGATCGAAGCGGCCGGGGCGGCGCAGCGCCGGGTCCAGCACCTCGGGAATGTTGGTCGCGCCGATGACGATCACTTGGCCGCGCGCGACAAAACCATCCATCAAGCTGAGAAGTTGCGCCACCACGCGCTTTTCGACCTCACCGGCCACGTCAGTGCGTTTGGGAGCCACCGCATCGATCTCGTCGATGAAGAGAATCGCCGGAGCGTGGCGCGCCGCTTCCTCGAAGACCTCGCGGAGTTTGGCCTCGCTCTCGCCATAAAACTTCCGCATGATTTCGGGACCGTTAAGGTGAATAAAGTGCACACGGCTTTCGGCGGCTACGGCGCGCGCCAGTAGCGTTTTGCCCGTCCCGGGCGGACCGTACAAGAGAACGCCTTTCGGGGCGAGAATTCCCAGTTGCTCGAAGATGCGGGAGTGCTTGAGAGGCAACTCGATGATTTCGCGCACGCGCGCGACTTCACGCTCCAGCCCGCCGATATCTTCGTACGACACCGCAGGAGCGCGGGCGATGGTCTGGTCGCCATCCACGATGCGTATGTCGGTGCGGCTGCCAATGACGACAGGTCCGGAGGGAATCGTGCGCACCACCTGGAAGTTCACCGCCTTGGCAAATGTCGGGACTCTCACCACGCAGCCCGCGATGACCGGGACATCCACCAGGTCCTCGAGCATACGATCGGGGGCGATGGTGGCGGGCGCGGCTCCCACCCATAGCGGCGACAGGCGGACGGCCACGGCCTGCGCGTGCTCGACTGGAATCACCGTCACTTGCTCCTGCAATCCCGCGCCGCAATTGCTGCGGCAAGTCCCGTCGATCTGGACCATGCCCTCGTAGCTTTCGCTGGAAACTTCAGCACGCGCCACGGCGATTGTGCCCCCAGTGATCTTGAGCACGTGGCCGGATTTGGCATTCATGCGCCGCAGGTCGGCTGGCGCCAGTCGCGCGATGGCATGGCCGATATCCTGAATGCGCGCTTCCGCTACGCGGAGCCGGAGAGCTGCGTGAGACGACGGCGCGACTTCCGACGCGCCTGCGGCATCGGCTTTGTGATTTGCCAGTTCGGACAATCCCCGATCCTTAGCTGACGATCCCTAATTAACGAACCCTAATTAACGAACCCCAGATTCGCAGGCACGACGGCCTACGGTTCACTTGAGGCGGACCCTACCGCCATTTATTGCCCCGCGACGCCATCCCACATAACGGCGAATCGCGAACAACCCAACCACGGAGGAGATCTCCGTCACTCAATCTCGTCGAGCACGATTTCCTCGACGTCTTCAATGTGCCGGCGCATCGCGGCCTTTGCGGCTTCCGCATCCTGACGCTTGATGGCAGCGAGAATCCTCCGGTGGCCGGCCAAAGATTTTTTGGGACGACCTTCCACTTGCAGCGAACGCTCCCGCGTATCACGCAGCAGATCCATCAGAATGTCGAGCACCTTCAGCACGACGTTGTTGCCCGAAGCCAGCGCCACGCTGTAATGGAATTCCGCGTCTTCGGCAATGGTCGTTTCTCCACGCGATAGCTTCTCTTCTTGTCTTTGCAGAATCTCTTCCATCTCGGAGATTTCTTCGGGCGAGGCGTGCGTGGCTGCACGGGCGGCCAGAGGCGGTTCCAGCATCTTGCGGAAATCCAGGAGTTCGCCGACCACCACTTGCTTCTGCTTCAGAGCGTTCGAGAAAGGATTGACTAACGAGTCCGCCGATATTTCGCGGACGATCGTGCCGGCTCCTTGCCGGGGTTCCACCAGGCCCATAAGCTCCAGACCGCGAATCGCATCTCGAATGGAACTTCGGCTCACTTGCAGCATTTCCGCCAGGTCCCGTTCCGAGGGGAGCTTGTCCCCAGGTTTCAGCTTTTTGAGAATCAGACGTTCGATCTGCCGAGCGACTTCTTCGTAGACCTTATTCTTACGAACCGCTTCGAAGTCGGATTTGACGGGAGTAGCCAACGTGGCTCCAAGTGGTCCGATAAGTGGACCAGCAGACCAAAGGAGTATACCCCGGTTGTCAAGGCCCTAGCAAGGGTGGGGGACAAAAGTCTTTTGGTCAGAGGCGGCTCGCCTCATGATACGGCAAAAAGAGGCGTCAGATTTGATTTGGCGCTCTCGTACCAGTTTCGGTTTGCTGCCGAATGGCACACTCTGCCAACAACTTCGTGCAGCTATACACAGTGCGCGTACAGGTCATGGGCAGTCCCACGCGCTCTCCCAATTCCACCACTGCACCCACCAGCGCTTCCAGTTCCATGGGCCGGCCTGCCTCCAGGTCTTGCAGCATGGAGGTTTTGTGTTCGCCAACTTTTTCCGCCCCCGCGATTCGCTGATCGATGGAAATCGGCAACTCCATGCCCAACTTGAGGGAGACCGCCTCCACCTCCTGCATGATGCTGCGAATTACGGAGCAAACTTCGGGATCACGTGCCATCTGCGCCAATGTGGCGCGCGTCAATGCGCTGACTGGATTGAACGACGAATTTCCTAGAACTTTCACCCAGATCTCATGCCGGATGCGAGTGGTAACCGGACAGCGAAACCCCGAGGCAATGAGAGCTTCGGCAATGGCGCGAATGCGGTCGGAGCGCGTGCCATCCGGTTCGCCGAGGGTAATTCGATTCCCTTCGGTATGTTGAATGACTCCGGGCTCGGTAATCTCAGTCGCGAAATAGATGATGGAGCCGACCACCTGCCGCGCCTCAATCGCCGATGAAATCAGGCCGCCGGGATCGACGCGCTGCAGCCGCAATCCTTCCCACTCGCCACCGAAGCCCTGAAAGTACCACCAGGGAATTCCATTCTGCGTGCCGACAACAGTCGTATCCGGGCCGAGAATCGGCTTCAAGTGCGGCGCAAGTTGTGGCAGGCCGTGGGCCTTCACGCCCAGAAAAACCACGTCGACCGGGCCCACCTCTTCGAGGGAAGCAGCGATCGTGGGCCGCGCCACAAAATCTCCCTCGGCACTTTTCACCTGCACGCCGTGCTCCTGCATGGCGCGAAGATGTGGCCCGCGCCCGAACAGGGTTACATCGAATCCGGCGTGCGCCATGCGCGCACCGATGTATGCTCCGATTGCGCCCGCCCCCGCGATCAGGAATCTCATTGGTGGTCATCCAAGAGCGCGGTGGCGACGGCTCGCCGCCGAATTTTTCCGGTTGCGGTGGTTGGGATACTATCCACCAGATAGATCTTTTTGGGACATTTATAATCTGCCAGGAATTCGCGGGAATGCTTGATAAGTTCCTCCTCGGTGGCTCCGTGGCGTTCGTGCAGGACCACGGCTGCGGCCACTTCTTCTCCCAGGGTGGGATGCACGTAGCCAAACGTGACGGCTGCCGCGACTGCGGGATGCCTGAGTAAAATCTCATCCACTTCATGAGGCGCGATGTTTTCGCCGCCGCGGATGATGATGTCTTTGATACGGCCCGTCAAATGCAAATAGCAGTCTGCGTCGAGGAATCCTTCGTCGCCAGTACGAAACCATCCATTCACAAAAGCGCGAGCGTTGGCCTCGGGATTACTTTCGTATCCCCGAAATACATTTGCCCCCTGGATCGCGATCTCGCCGCGCTGGTTGGTACCGAGATGATTGCCTTCCTTGTCCATGATGCTGATGCGCAGCCCCGTGCCCACGCCGACCGAACCTGCTTTGCGGTGCCGCGGGGGCAGAGGGTTGGACGTCATTTGGTGAGCCGCTTCCGTCATTCCGTAAGCTTCGACGAAGGGTACGCCAAAGACATCCTCAATCTTGTGAATGAGTTCCGGTGACAAGGGCGCGCTGCAGGAGCGGAGGAAGCGTAGCGTCGCAGCTTCTGCGGGCTTGTGGCGGCTGCGGGCCATTAGAAGCTGGTGCATCGTGGGCACTCCCGAATACCAGGTCACGCGATTTTCACGCACCGTCCGCCAGAAAGAGAGCGCGTTGAATTTAGTAGGAACCACGACGGTGCCGCCGGAAAGCAAAGTGGCCATGGTCGAGCCAATCAAACCGTGAATGTGGAACAGCGGCATGATGCAAAGCGATACGTCTGCCTGGGTCAGCGCGTACGTGTTCGCAATGTTTGCCGAGGAAACTGCCAGATTGAAATGACGCAGCGGCACGCGCTTGGGGCGTCCGGTGCTTCCACTGGTGTGCAGGACGAGAGCAATATCGTCGGGGTTAGGCGCCGTCGCGGTGACTCCACTGGGAGCGTCGACCATACGCGCGTTGCCCTGTTCGTTCATCTCCACGGAAAACACTGGAATGTTGCGATCCTTCGCCGCGGTGCGCACGAACTCGGCTCCCACCGGAGGGCACAGCAAAATGCGCGCGTTAGTGTCACCGAGGAAGAAATGAAACTCTTCGTAGGGATACGTCGGATTCAAAGGCGCTGCAGTACCGGCGATCGAGGCGGCGAGAAAACTGACAATCGCAGGCAATCCGTTGGGCAGTGCGATCGCCACAGCATCGCCACGGGATATGCCGGCGGATGCCAAAGCGTTCGCCATGGTCAACACTTGCTGGCGCAGCGAATCGTAGGTGACATTAATTCCAAGCTCGGGCACAACGATTGCCGTGTGACTATCGGCGAAGTGTAAAACGTCAAGAAGCGTGTCAGCCGACTTGAGTGTCATTCGTTCTCGCCTCTAGCGCGTTCCTTGGATGATAGGCCGACTTTATGTGTTGTCCGCCAAACGAAAGGGGAGCGGCGGCTTCAGTCCTTCGTACGCCCGGGACGGACTTTTTGATCTAGATCGAGTAGCCCTCTGAGCTCAGGGTCCTTTTGAATTCCGTCAGAAAAAATTGCACATTATCTTCGGTGGCCAACGGACCCATCACCCCGATGCGGAAGACTTTTCCCGCGAGCGGCCCGAAACCGCCAGCGATCTCGATGCCGGGTCCGTCCAACAAGCGTTTGCGAATTTTGGCCTCGTCCACCCCTTGGGGCACGCAAACCGTATTCAAGGTTGCGATTCGATGTGGTTCCGGAACGTGCATACGCAGGCCCATCGCTTCAATCCCCTTGACGAAGGCCCGGTTGCAATGGCGATGACGCTCCCAACGGTTTTCAATTCCCTCTTCGGCGATCACCAGGAGCGCCTCGCGTAACGCGTAAAACATGGAGATCGGCGCCGTGTGGTGGTAGCGGTGCGAAACCGTCGAGTAGTCATGAATCAGTTTCAGATCGAGATACCAACTGCGCGAGGGAGTGGTGCGAGCACGCAAGAAATCCATGGCACGCAGCGACATCGCCATGGGAGATAAACCGGGAGGACAGCTCAATCCTTTTTGCGTGCAACTGTAGGCGACGTCGATTCCAGTCTGGTCGAACGCCACTGGAACTCCGCCGAGCGACGTGACGCAATCCGCGATCACCAGAGCGTCAACGCCGTGAGCGGCGGCGCAGATCGCACCTGCCGATTGCAGTGCACCGGTCGAGGTCTCGGCGTGAACATAGGCGACAACTTTGGGCTTCTCACGACGGACAAATTCCTCGGCTTCATCGTCGCTGAAGATCTCTCCCCAGCCTTTTTCGAAGCGCACGACGTTCGCACCCTGGCGCTTCGCCATCTCCGTGAGGCGGTCGGAGAAATATCCATTCGCGAAGATTGCGAACTTGGCTCCGGGCTCGACGAAGTTAGCCACAGCAGCTTCCATACCCGCGCTGCCGGTACCGGAAATCACGAGCGTGGCGCCGGCACTGGCTCCGAATGTGGCTTTGAGTAATTGCTGGACATCTCCCATCACTTGGATGAAGTAAGGGTCGAGGTGTCCCACGATCGGCTTCGACAGCGCTTCATAGACCCGCGGGTGAACCATGCTGGGTCCGGGACCGAATAAGTAGCGGCGGGGCGGCTGCAAGGCTGGCAAGTGAGGGGCAACGGTCTGTTCGATGGCGCTCATATTCCTCGATTCGGTTAAACCTCAAATAAGAATATTACGGCACGGAGCGGACAATCTCCAGAACCACCGTGAGACAGTGTTTGCGGAAGCCTAAATCGGCGAGTGGTGTCCCTGCACAATCATTTCCTCGGCGATACGGCGAGCTTCGGGGAGAGTCGCCGCGGCTTTGCGATCAATCTCGGCCGGCAGATCTTTTTGAATCTTCGCCAGCTCCTCATCAAAAATTCGCGTTACCAATCCGGCAGAATGTTCGAGGGACTTGGCATCGTCGCCGTTCACTCTGACTTTGTGCTTCACGCGCTGGGCAATCATGAGGCGATAGATGCGGTCCGTCGCCAGATCTTCCATGTAGCCATCGAGCAGGCTGGCGCCCTTGCCGTTGAGCACTCCGTTGCGATACCGAATCACGGTGCGGACGGCCGCACGCGTTCCGGCAAGGGTGGTGGCGCCAACACCTTTCGGTATCGGCCGCAGGTCGGGATGCGCATTCCTCAGCTGGGGCCGTTTCGCGATCTGATTGGGATATGGAAATTGTGCGACCGCGATTTCGTTCTGGTCGGGATGGCCGGTCCAGGCCCCATCCATCAGACAATCGGCTTCGTTCTTCTTGTCCTGCTTGAGCACCCGCAACGCGCGCTCGTTCAACTCCGGGTCCGTGCGGCTGGGATAAAGGGCGGTCATTCCGCCAATCGCGTGGGCTCCGTGCTTGTGGCAGATTTCCGGCATCAGCGTGCGAAAATTTTGGAAGAAGGCCACATCGTGCGGGATGGTATTGCGATCCGGCAAAATCCAGTTAGGATCCTCGATCATGAAATGAATGAGTGAGGCCATGTAATCCCAGCGGCCGAGATTCAATCCCAGGCAATGGTCGCGAAGATTGAAAAGAAATTCCTCCATCTGATAGGCCAGCGGATGAGCCTCCACCAGCGCCATGCATTTGATGTAATCCTTCGGCAGGCCTTTGTGTTTGGCGAAGGCCTGGAAGAGATCTCGCCACCAGAACGCCTCCTCGGCCGACTCGCTCTTGGGGATATACACAGAGAAATTGTGTGGTAACCATGTGGGATCAATCTGGTACCAGATCAGTGCAAGGTCGAACAAAGAAGCGGACATGATTTCGTTCTTGATCACTCCGCCCTGGCTGATGTGCAAGCCGCGGGGGCGCACCCAGGTCACAGTCTTCGAGCGCTGCACCGCAACTTTCTTTTGCCGCTTCTTGTCGTCATAGCTGAGCTCATACTTATAGGCGGCAAGGGTGTTGTTGATCGCCAGCATGATGTGATCCCAAGTGTTGGCCGTGGAATCTTCGACGTCGATCATGACGGCAGGTGAGCCGGAGTTCAGCAATTTCACTGTCAACTCACCATCATCGGCAGGGCCGGTCATCTGGTTGCGCTGATCGGCGCACCAGTCGGGGACTTCGATTCGCCAATCACTTGTGGTCGCTTCCGAGGCCGGCAGATAATCAGGCGGATGCCCGCGATGGGACGCCTGCAATACCTCGGCGCGCTTGGCGATAAGCCTGTTTTGCCAGGGAGTGAATTGTTTGTGGAGGGGCAGCAGAAAGTCGAGAAAGCCCTTTGGCAGGTCTTTCTCGGGATTCAGATCGGCGGGCGCGAAGTTCATGCCCTGCGGGTTCATAGCTTCAGTATCCACTACCTGATGATGAATTCGAGCAACCGGCTCGCATATCAACGCGGGGATTATAACTCCCGCCACTCAGTGCGAGCATGCAAAAATGCGCTGGACACCGCAGCATCACAACGATCTGTGATCCGAATGCAAATTCGACTCTTATCGCACCGTGATGAAGAAATAGGCGCTCATCGCGACTCCGATGCCGATTACCAGAAGCCGCACCTTCCGCGGGTCGGCCTTCTGGGCGAAATGCGCACCGAACCAGCCTCCAGCGAGTGACCCCGCGATCATCACCCCACACTGTGGCCACAAAACTGCGCCGGCCGCGATAAACGTGACCACAGCCGCGGCATTAATGGCGACGGCCAACAGCGTCCTGATCGCGCCCATGGCGTGGATGTCGCGCATCCCGAGTATCGCTAACATGGCCAGAGTCATGAATCCGATGCCAGCTCCGAAGTATCCGCCGTAGACCGAGACCAGCAGTTCCATGATCGAAGTCCATAGAATCGCGCGCCATGACGTGTTCCGAAGATCATCAACAATCGCTGTCTTGCCTGCGAGTGAACGGATCGAATTGCCGAAAGCGAACAATAGCGTTCCCCCTAGCAGTAGCCAGGGGACGAGGCGCAGAAAAGTATGCTGCGGAGTGTGCAGCAAAAGGAGTGCTCCCGCCCAGCCGCCGGCGATGCTGGTCAAGATGAGGGGAACCAACACGCGCGCCGGCGCGTTCAACCGCTTTAAGTAGGCGAGGGTGCTGGCCGCCAACCCGGGCCACAACGCAACCGTGTTTGTGGCATTGGCTAAAACGGCAGGGATTCGAATGAAGAGCAACGCGGGAAAGGAGATGAAACTGCCTCCGCCGGCCAATGCGTTCAGTGTTCCCGCGATTACCGCGGCGAAAAGCAAGAAGATGGCCTGGGTGAGATGTAGGTTCATACGGGGCGGAAGAGCGCGATTCAGACATCCGCAGCTGCCCCGGACGGCGAACCAAGCTCGGCAATAAATTTATCAGGAGTTGCCCCATATCAGGAATTTGTCGCCTGGAGGTCCCTCCCATGGCGCTGGGCGTTACTTCCATTGACTCGGCCACTGTGACTTAAATCACAGTTGTAAACTACGATTAACCTTGTGCGAACTGCCGGCCGAGTCTTCCGGAAATTTCTTGACAGTAATTGCACGAATGTAGTAGTAATTCGCCCCGGTGGCAATGGTCCGCTTTTCAGACCGGCTAAAAAATTCACTTCGCACTCTTGCGATATTTATAGCCTTTCGGCCGACCAAATGAAGCGGGGCTTCGCCTGTGTGCCTGACCGCTGGAGGGCAGAGCCCTTTTAGCACATCACCTCGGAGAGGAAACACATGCGCTCGCGAACTGCGTTTTTCGTGCTTCTAGTCGCTTACCTGGCCTCAAGTGCGCTTGCCCAAGCTCAACGCACGGCACCTGCGAGCCAAGCCGGTGGATCCTCCGGGGCCGCAACCGAGGAAGAAGTCAGTCAGTTGCGCAGCGAGGTTGCGGCGCAGCGCAAGACCATCGACGAACTGAAGGCTTTGGTCGAGAAACTGGTAGACGGAAAGGCTCGGGCCGCCGACAACGGCTCAGTCCAGATTCGGCCCGTAGCGGAGTCTTCTTCGCCCAGCGCCAATCCCCAGCCAGTCGCAACTCAGAGTTCCGCTCGACTGATGAATGCGGTGCTCCTCGAAGCCGCTCCTGAACCCGCGCCGGTCCTCGGCCAAACTGCAGCCACCCCCAAGAAAGACGCTCCGCCGCTCGCCGCAGGATGGAGCGGAGAACACTTTTTCATCAGGAGCGCGGATGGACAATTCAGCATCAGCCCTTATGGATATGTAGATACCGACTACCGTGCCTACAAAGGCGACGGCGCACCCGCCGACACGTTTATTCTGCGACGCGCTCGCTTCGGCTTCCAGGGCAATTACGGTTCGCACTTCGATTTTGCGTTGCTCACCGATGCAGCAGCGACGACCGGCTCCGTGGTACGCGACGTTTACCTCAACGTACGAATTCGGCCCGAGTTCCAATTCCAGGCCGGCCAATTCAAAACGCCATTTGCTCAAGAAGCTGGAACCGGTGCTACCAACCTGGACTTCGTAGAACGCGGATTCCAGTCGATCCTGTATCCGTCGGCCGCGTCAGCGTTCCGCAGTCCCGGAATCGCCCTGCATGGAGATATTGACGGTGGCGTCATACAGTACTGGGTGGGTGCGTTTAACGGAAAAGGCTATGCGATAGCCAACACCACAAATCAACCAGAAGTCGTGGGACGGCTTCGCCTCTACCCCTTCCGCAGATCTAACAGTGGTTGGTTCAAGGATCTTGCCCTTGGCGGAGCGATTGATCGTGGTCGCTCCCGTGGTCTTTCCGGAGATCAAAGCTTCAGCGGCACGCTGCCCGATGCAGCTTACAGCTTCTTCCCGCAATTCGCCATTAACGGACCGGTCCAGCGCTACAACGGTGAGTTCACCTACCTCAAGTCGGCGTTTGCTCTGCGCGGCGAATTTGATCAACTCAACATGTCGCGCAACAATATCGGCTCCGAGCAGGCAGGTGGGCTTGGCTTCATTAGTCTTCCGTCAATCGTAGCCAAGGCATGGAACATCAGTGCGACCTATTTGCTCACGGGCGAAAAACAGCCGGAAAACGGTACACCGCGGGTGAAGCACCCGCTCTTTGGGCCGGACACTCCGGGCGGTAAAGGACGCGGATTGGGAGCGTGGGGAGTCGGTTTTCGATACATGGGCATACAAGCCAATGAACCGGGCGCGAATTTCTTGAACTACTACACGCCGGGTTACGTGCCTACGTTCAACTACCACACCGACGAGATCACCGCAGGGCTCACCTGGTATCCCAATTACTGGGTCAAGTACTCGGTCAATCTGGGTATTGATCAGCTGAAGGATCCCAGCACGATTGGCGCGATACCGCAGAATTATTACGTCGTTTTGCAGCAGCTACAGTTCAGGTTCTAATGCCGCTGGCGTGTCGATTTCGGAATGGAACGGTTAACAAAGTTCGGTAATGCCGGGGCTGGTCACGACTGGTCCTTAAGGGAAATCGCAGGAGGGAATTTGATGAGACCGAGGATTCTGCTGAGCATTCTTATCACGGCATTATTTGTGATCATGAGCGGCTGCGGCACAACGCCGAATTGTCCCACTTGCGGCACCACGATCAATGGCGCCTACGCCGTCATCAATACTATTCCCGTCCCCGAGCACAATGCTACCGGCGAGCCGGGCGGCCCATTTAACTCTTTCGACATAAGCACGATCGCGCCGAACCCCGCAGTCTCGGGCCACTACCTGGATTATATTTCCGACCGAATTGGCTTGGTCATGCAGGTGATCGACACCTCCCAGGATGTCGCAGTGTTTTCGATTCAAGGGTCCAACGCTGTCGCCGGCGCCGGCAACGGCGCCAGCGGGTGTGCACAAATTCCGGCCACCAATACCACATCGGCCTTAGACATTATTCCGCCCGTCATTGATGTGTTTGGCAACTTCACCCGATTCGGATGCAGATCGGACATGTCCACGGCTACGCCACCGGGACCGACCTTTCACCTGATCACGGGTTTTGGAGCGAATCATAACTTCGGCGGATTCCCCGGCGCGCAGTGCTGCGCCGCACGTGGCAACGGCGTGAACCCGATGTCGGGACCGGACGGGAACACGACCACTCCGGATGGCAAAATTCTCTTTGTCGGCAACGGCAGCTCCAGTGTAGTGGTTTTCGACTTGACCACGATGAACCTGGGCACCAATCCGCCCACTCCGCCGACCGTACTCGCCGTTATACCGACCGGCGTATCTGCCGACTATGATGGACCGACTGGCATTGCGGGTTGTGTTGCGTCGTGGAACGGCGAAGCTGGCTCCGCTACCGATTGCGGAGACGACCGCGCCGACGAAATGGCATACGACCCCACGCACCAGGTTCTCTCAGTGATCAACGGAGATCCGGGGTTGCCATTCGTCACCTTCATCGACATGTCGAACATCGTCAACAAGACGGGAACCTTGGCGCAGCAACATTGCCTGCCGATTGACTCGACGCTGGCTTATGGTCCCTATCCTCCGGGATACGCTGCGGGCAGTTATCTCGGCGCTCCTTATCCTCTTCAAGGGTCAGGCACCGGCCTACCCCCATCACTGCAGTTGGATCCTGGCGTCGGGGGTTCCTTTAATCCGCCAAGTTGCATTATCGGACAGATCTACTACGACGGCGTAGGAGGCCCAGGGAATCTCCTCAACCCCAGCACCCCGGTCGATACCCTTGGTGGCACGGTTCCCTGTCCGGATCCCTCCAATCCCCACGTCTTCAGCGGCGTATCGGGATCGGCGGCTGACGTTGCTGCCGGCCTACCGGGCGTCGGCACAACTCCGAGCGGCACGGCGTATACCATTCCCTGCCATCATGGACCCATTTTGGACTACACCTCGGGGGCTTTCTGCAGCCTAACCAGCCCGGCGTCCACCTGCGCCGGCGCGATATCGCCAGCGGGGCTGGGGGGAATGACGTACAATTCCAACTCCGGATTCTGGCTGCTGTCGAATGGGAATTCCACTGCCACCACCAACATTGGCAGCGTTGA
This sequence comes from Candidatus Sulfotelmatobacter sp., assembly GCA_049519055.1. Lineage (GTDB taxonomy): Bacteria > Acidobacteriota > Terriglobia > Terriglobales > Acidobacteriaceae > Sulfotelmatobacter. The sequence continues at coordinate 25,789 of JBEKRE010000026.1, forward strand.
TGTGATCGACCTCCAGCTCGGTACAGGGAACGGCCCGGTGGTGGTAAATAGTTTCGTCATGCCGAATTGCATGCCAACCGGCATCGTTCAGGGTCCGGGTAATAACTTCCTCGTGGGTTGCGCGGACCATGACGGCGAGGCATTCCCTCCGAATGAATATGTAATTGATGGAACCGCCGGCACAATCCTCGCCACCATCAATCAAGTGGGCGGCGTGGACGAGACTTGGTATAACCCGGGCGACAACAAGTACTATCTGGCAGCGCGCGACATGCCCACTGGTCCGGTGATGGGCGTCATCGATGCGAAGACGAACCAATGGCTGGCCAATGTTACGACCAACACCAACTCACACAGCATCGCCGTCGACCCTAGCACCAATCATGCCTTTGTCCCCATGCAGGCGGGCGGTATCTGCGGGACGCAAAGCAGCAACGGCTGCGTTGGCGTCATAGCAGAACAATGAGGTGACGCGGGGGCGGTGGTATAGTGAGCGTTAGCTGACGACGCAAAACTGGCGAAGTTTCGCGTTGTTCATCTTGAAGTGATTTATGAAGGATCCTAAGGGCTCCATGCGCAAAGATGTACTCGCGTTCTCGGTTATACTGTTGCCCGCCTTGCTGGCCAGCGCAAGCGAGCAACCCGCGGCAAAACCCACGGACGTTCCGGCAACCGTGATCGCCCACTTGCCTTTGCCGCAGGCAACCGGAAGTCAGATGTTGTTGCAAAAGGAGAAGGGCAAACAGTACCTGTACGTGCAACAAGCCGGGAAGCAAGGCTTCATGATCGTGGACGTGAGCAAGCCGGAGGAGCCGAGCCTTTTGAAACGGACGGCGGAATCAAATCAGGCGACTTCGGGAAACCTGGAGATTATTAGCCCCGACGTCGCGATCGCCGAGGCTCCGGAGAAGACACCGACTACTCTGACAAGCAGTAGCCATCCTACCGAAACGGTTCGCGTGCTTGACCTGAGCGACCCGCGCAATCCAAAGACCTTGGAAACCTTCAACAAGGTCACCAGTCTTCTGCCCGACGGCGGTCACGGACTGATCTACCTCACTAACAACGACGGACTGTGGATTCTCCGCTACGATCACCCTTCGCGGTTCGAGCCCGCCAGGAAGAAGCCGCCCTGCGATTCTTCGGCGGAGATTCAGGCTATGCCCCCGGATTGCCAGTAAGCGGGATGAACCTGGGTTAACCTACTTGTCGTTAACCAGAGACCTACTTATCTTGAGACATCGCGAGCTGAGCAATTCTTTTCTAGGGTCTTGATCGACGTAACGGTCAGAGTTACCGGAGCTGCAGAGCCAATCTTATTCATCGCGTCAGAGCTGCTCGCCATTGTGGGCGACTCGGAACCGGTCACCTCGACTCGCTGTCCCAGATATTGCCGGAGTTTTATCTTGTGGGTCCCCTCTAGCTCATAGGTTACGGCCGGGTCCTGCTTCATCAATATGTAATCGCCACTCGATCTGCTGACGCAGCCTCGTATGGTGACTTCTCCTTTGGAACCCTTCCCGCCTTGTTGGTTAGTGTTGGCAGGGGCAGTGTCCTGAGCCAATAGAAGGCCGCCCGATAGCAGCAGAGCGCACAAAAGAGTTCTCATAGATTTCTCCTCTCTGTGCATGGGATGGCGCGACTATTGCAGAGGTTGTTTTTAATTTCTGGGAGCTGCAGGCTACTTGACGTGAGTCTCCTGATAGTGAACTTCCTTCCATTGGCCAGCACGCTTCACCCACAGTTCGCTGATATACACCCGTGAGTATCGTATGGCCGACTTAGGCGGGAACTGCATGGTGCTTTCGTAGATGACCAAGCCAGCATCCGGACCAAGAGCAATCAGTTTGAACCCCCACAATGTATAGTTAGCCACGTTCGTGTCTGCGAGTTCATTCAGAGCCTGAAGCTTAGTCCGCTCCCCCTTGCCGTCGACTTCGACTCCCTGGTAGTCGTCCGCCAACAACTCGCCGTAGGCTTTCTTGTCCTTGTTCTTGAGAGCTTCCCATTCCTGCTTGATCTTCGCCTGGAACATGTCCTCCAGGCTGGAGTGGGTGGAAGTGCTACTCGGTGGACGGCTATCACCAGCCTTCGGAGGGGTCGCCTGAGTTGGCGTTGTTTGGGCTGGCGTTGCTAGGGTTTGCGCCAGGGCTGGAGACGTCAACCCCACGACACATAGCAATACGAACCAATCTTTCATAATTTTCCCAATCACCAAAAACATTCGTCTCGGCTTACGTTACAGGCTTACGCCCAACGGAACTATCGCAGGTCGTTGACTTTCTTTCGCACCGCCGCCAGGAGTGGAGCGGGCAGTTCGGCGTAACCTTCCTGAACAGCATATTGCTGGCCGTCCGAATATATCCAGTTCAACAGATCCACCAGCGCGGCGGTGCGAGCGGAATCCGACGATTGACTTCGCAGATAAATCCAGGTGAAACTGGTGATAGGGAAAGAATCAGCTCCGGGCGCATCGGCCAGCGAGGCGGAGAAATTATTCCATCGCGGCGCTTCTGTCGCTTTGCACGCCGCCTCAACACTCTCAGTAGACGCCTTGATAAACCTTCCGGCGGCATTCTGGACCAAAGCTTGCGCCACGCTACCCTTCACCGCATATTGATACTCGACGAAGCCAATGGAGCCGGGGTTGCTTTTTACCTTGTCCGCCATATCGGAACTACGTTCCGCCGGCTCCCCAACCGGCCATTTAGGGGATGGACTGACGCCAACTTGAGCGCGAAATTTAGAACTCACCTTGGAGAGAAAGTCTGTAAATACATAATTGGAACCCTTCCCTGCGGGGCGATTGATGACCTGGATCGGAAGACCCGGCAGAGTGATCCCGGGATTGAGCTTCGCGATCGCCGGCGCATTCCAGGTCTTCACATCCCCAAGAAATATCGAGGCCAACACTTCCCCCGAAAGCCGAAGCTCCTGGTGGACATCGGGAAGGTTGTAGATGGGAACGATGGCAATGAGCACCGCCGGCAGCTCGATCAAGCCGCTCTCTTTGCGTTCTTTATCGGTGAGCTGAGCTTCTCCGGCGCTAAAATCGCCCGCACCGTGAGAGATTTGTTTGATCCCTTCGCTGGTTCCCACGGGCAGGTAGCGCATCTGGATGTTGCGGTTGCGCTTTCCATATTCCTGCGTCCATCGCTTGTAAATAGGAGCGGGGACGCTGGATCCAGACCCTACCAGTACAACCGCGCTCTGCGCGAAGACCGGAGAGCTATGCAGGCTGAGAATCACCAGGAGAGACAGATGCATTTGGAAGAACCAACACTGATTGGGGTGTTGTTGCCGAAGCTGTAATGCCGAAAATCTTGCCGGTAGCTCGATAGTTGCTCCTAATTGGGGCTGGTCTCCGACGACGACGCTGACCGGCCTCAGGAGTTCTTACCGCTGGCGACTGTAGTTACCATGAATATCATCATTCTGGAGGGGGTCAAACTTTTGTTTGCCAAGAGCTGTTGTCAGATTGGAGACTGCCGGCATTCGAAGCAGAGTACGCTCTGCGCAGCCGGGGAAGTGGCCTGGTGTTAGGATGCTAATTCTAGCGCCGTTCTGCGGTATTTATTCACCCACTACCCGGGGTTCGCTGGACGGGATCGCGGAAAGTCCACCCAAGCTATGCCGCAAAACGACGTAGAAACCTTGGCGCGGGAAATATTCTCCGCCTATGAGGCGGGCGACATGATCCCTGTCCCCCTCTCGGAGCGCCCTGGCTTCGACCTAAACGCAGCATACGCGGTTGAAGCGACCCTCAAGCAGTTTCGCGAAGCTCAAGGGCACCCAGCCGCAGGCCGCAAGGTGGGTTATGCCAACAAAGCCCTGTGGCGTGTGCTGAAACTTGAGACTTTGGTTTGGGCCCATATGTATGACGACAGCGTGCATTTTAGCGAAGGAAATGCTGCAACGCTGGCCCTCCCACATCCCCGTTCCCTGAAGATTGAACCCGAGATTGTTTTCGGTATGAAACAGGTCGTTTTGGGGGAGAGTCTGGATTCGGCCGCTGCGCTCGCATGCACGGATTGGCTGGCGATAGGATTCGAAATCATTGATTGTCCCTTCCCGGCGTGGAAATTTCAGCCCAGTGATTTCGTAGCATCTTTCGGACTTCATGCCGGGCTCGTGATCGGAGAAAGGGTCCAGATACGCGAGGAACAGATCCCGAAGCTGGTAGACGAGTTGCCAAGGTTCAAGCTGCGTGTGTCAAAGAATGCAGGGTTTGTGGAAGAGGGATCCGGCAGGAGTTCCTTGAAGAGTCCCGCACTGTGCCTGGCGGAACTCAGCGCGGCCATCGTACGGCGATTCCCAAATGAGCCGCTGGGCGCTGGAGAAATCGTCAGTTCGGGAACGCTCACCGCCGGGCATCCGACCGACAAAGGCGATCTTTGGACAGTTGAGGTTGAGGGCTTGCCGCTGCCGGCGCTGACGCTACGGATGTCTTGATGGTGCGAAAATAAGATAGCTTCGGGGAATCCCGAAGCCGCTCATCACTTCTGCGCGTCCCCACAGACCACCGCAGCCGGCTGACAGTCGCCAGACAGGTCTCCGGCGCTCCAGTTGAAAACCGGCTCCAGCCCTTCCGACTTTAGCTTGCTGGAGTAGACGGGAGCATCGAACGAACCGGATGTGAACTGGCATCCCCCGTGCTGCAAGGAATAACCACCCGGCGTGGTGGCACAGTTGAGTGTGAAGAGACAACCGCCTCCTCTGGCCATCTCGACACATACGTCCCAGTCTTCTCGAGTGCTCGCAAACGCCGCAGTCGTGGGCGAAAACATGTTATGAAGAGCAATCGTCGCTAGAAATTCCCGGCGCGTGGGTGTGTAAGGGGTCTCTCGAAGAACGGCTCCGGGAGCCAACTTCAGACGCGGAGTACCAAGAATAGTGGCACCCGCTCCGTATTGCTGTTTCAGGTATTCTTCATGCAGCATCAGCATGGACCAGTCCCGCCTCCAGTCCGCCAGGCCGGAGAGCACTCCGATGCCAACGTGCTCAATCCCGGCCGCGAGCATTCGTTCATAGGTATCGAGACGGTATTCAAAGTTAGCCTTCTTGGTCCTGCCGGGATGAAGCTCGGAATATCGATCCCTGTCGTAGGTTTCCTGCCAGAGTACCGACCAGCACAACCCGGCATCGACCAGGCGACGGTAATCGCTCTCTTCCAACGACTCGGCACTTATCCCGACCAAGCCTCCGCCATGACGCTCTAATACGCCGCGCAAAAGTTCAACTTGGCGGCACATCGCGTCCACTCGCATACGCGGGTCGGTTGCGTAGACTAGCTCAAGAACCCTGTGCCCCTTCCGCTCGATCAGAAAGGTCGCCTCTTGTTCGAGTTCATCCTCGGTTAATCGCCTGCGCTCAACTTCGATCCCTTTGTTTGCCCCCCGGAAATTGCAGTAGAGGCACTGCTCCTCGCAGATGCTCGTCATATAAATCGGGACGATTACAAAGACTCGCCCACCGTAAAGGGCCGCTTTGACCTCGACAGAACGGGCGAGGAGGGCTTGATCCAACTCGCCCCCTCGACCGAATTCTTCGTTCCAGAAGAAAGGTGCGTAGTCGGACGTCACCGTGGGTCGGAGTGAATCCAGGGGTCGTAGTCGGGCGTGGGGAAAATCGGAAACCCTTTCGCAGGCAGTCTTGTAGTATTCGGAAAACATGGGAGTTTGTACCTAATAACGATACGCGGGTGGCATATATGACACTGTGACCTCGCACACCAGGGCCTGTGATCGCGAATATTCTAAGAAATAGTGCCTCTTTCAGCCCACCGGGAGCATCTTACGTCCTTAGTCTGATTGCGCCAGTTGAACTTTCGTTGTAAATTCGACCACGGGACTCTGGGGTACTGTGAAGTCAATCTCGAAGCGAATCGCGTGGCTCTCACTGTTGCTGACACTCTGGTCGGCATTGGCGTTTGCTGTGCATCACCACTCGAGTCAGGATGAGTCCACCACCTGTCAGGTATGCGTTGCGGCGCACTCGGCTTCGCCAGCGAGTGTTCCGCCGTCGCCCAAGCCGGTATTCCGCCGCGTGCTTCAATGCCGGCCGCAGCCTGCTGACGCCAAACAGCCACTGGTAGCTTTTGCCTTATACGTCCGCCCGCCTCCCAGCGTCTAAAGATCATATTTCAGCCGAGTACAGGCCCGGTTCGTTTCCCGTGAACCGATTCCTTGGTCTTTATTGACGGTCTTTTCGACCGGATTTTATGGAGGAATCATGCTGGCTTCTTACCAGAAGTCGCTTGCCGCGGCTTCCGTGCTGACTTTCTTTTTGGCCTTCGGCCTCAGCCTTTTCGGACAGTCAGGAGGAAATTCCGGAACGATCAGCGGCACCGTGCTCGATCCGACCGGCGCCGTCGTTCCTAGCGCCATCGTTGAAATTCATAATCCCGTCAGCCACTTCGACCGCTCCACGACGACGGACAGTTCCGGAAGCTTCATCATTCCGAACGTGCCTTTCAATCCCTATCACATGACGGTAAACGCAGCCGGGTTCGGTTCAAGCGCGCAGGATGTGGACGTCCGGTCCGTCGTTCCAGTCAGCCTCAAGATCAATCTTCAAGTCTCCGGCTCATCGACCACTGTGACAGTGGAGGCTGGCGGAGACCTAGTCGAGAATGATTCCACTTTCCATTCCGACCTCGACAGAGACTCATTCATCAAGATGCCGCTGGAGAGTGGGACGTCTGCAGTGAGTGCGGCGGTCACGCAATCAACGCCAGGAATCGCCGCCGATTCCAACGGCCTCTTTCATGGCCTCGGAGACCACGCGGAGAATTCGTTCTCCGTGGACGGCCAGCCGATCACTGACCAGCAAAGCAAAGTCTTTTCGAATCAGATCCCCCTCGACTCGGTCCAGTCGTTGGAAGTCATCTCCGGCGCGCCGCCCGCTGAATACGGGGGGAAGACGAGCGTAGTAATCGTAGCCACTACGCGCTCGGGTCAGGGAGTAACCAGCCCTCATGGCAGCGTGACCACTTCCTATGGCTCATTCGGCAGCGCCGACCTGGCGGCCGACCTGGCTTACGGCGGTAAGAACGGGGGCAATTTCATCTCGGCAAACGGTTTGAACACGGGGCGATTCCTCGATCCACCAGAATTCACGGTGCTGCACGACAAAGGCAACGAGGAAAATCTGTTCGACCGCGTGGATTATCAACTTTCAACCGCCGACTCAATTCACTTGAACTTCGGTTACAGCCGGAGCTGGTTCCAGACTCCGAATTCTCTCGACGCCGAAAACGCGACGCCCTGGAATGGACTGGACGGGATTGTGCCGCAGATGGCAGTTTTCAACGGCACAGGCCCAAACGGAAATATGGTGGGACCGACAGACCAGCGATCCAAGATTGGAACTTTTAACATCGCTCCTTCTTGGACCCGTGTTTTGAATACGAAGGCAGTCTTCACGCTAGGCGCGTTCGTGCGCCACGATGATTACAACTACTACCCCAGCAACGATCCCTTCGCTGATCTTGGACCGCCCAGTCTTCAGAGGCAGTCGGTAGGCCAGCACCGGACCCTCACGAATAGCGGAGTTCGCTCCGATATTTCGTACGTAAGGGGCATAAACAACATTAAGGCCGGCGTCACTTACGAACAAACATTCCTGAATGAAAACGATAGGCTCGGCATCGTCGATCCGACCTATAACGCGCCCTGCGTAACTCCCGCGGCTACGAGCCCGGTGAACGTGTTCCCCTATGTCGCAGCGCCCGCGCCCGGAATCACAAATCCCTCGCAATGCACCGGCGCCTATCAGCCAAATAATGCGTCCAACCTGAACGCTCCCGGCTCCGCTCTTTATCCTTACTTCAATCCGATCTTGCTTCCATACGATTTGACCCGTGGGGGAAGTTACTACGCGTTCAACGGGGACACTGACGTGAAAGAACTTGCTCTCTACCTTCGGGACGTGATCACCAAAGGAAACTGGTCATTGAACCTGGGGTTGCGTGGCGATCTTTACAATGGAATCACCACGGCACGGCAGGCTGAACCTCGCGTTGGGATCGCTTACAATATCAAGGAAACCAATACCATTCTTCGCGTTTCCTATGCTCGCACACTGGAATCTCCGTTCAACGAAAATCTGGTACTTTCCAGTATCGGATGCAGCAATGCTGTCCTGAATCCGCTTCTGGTCTGTTCGTCGACCGCGAACAATCCACTGGGTCCCGGCTTTCGAAATGAATTCCACGCTGGGCTGGAGCAGGCCTTCGGAAAATACCTGGTGTTTTCTGGGGAGTGGATTACGAAGTACACGCACAACGGCTACGACTTCAGCGTCCTCGGCAACACCCCCATCACTTTCCCTATCGAATGGCACAACTCAAAAATCCCCGGCTACGCGGGAAGGCTGAGTGTCCCGGAAATTCATGGATTTTCCGCACTTATGGTTTTCTCCAGCGTGGCGGCAAGATTCTTTCAGCCGCAGATTGGAGGTGCGGGCGCGACCGCCGCAACCGAAGCAGGAGGCGCTGCCGGCCTTCCGTTCCGCATCGACCACGACGAAAAATTCAATCAGACAACTCACATCCAATATCAACCGTGGAAGCGCGGCCCTTGGATGGGCTTCAATTGGCGCTATGACAGTGGACTGGTGGCAGGAGCAACGCCGTGTTTCGGGCAGAACGTCCCGTACAACAATTGCCCCGGATCGGTGGTCATCGGGAACACGCCGAACGTGAGCTTGGTGGCCGCCAACGTCGGCGGGGTGCCTCTTTCCGCCGATCAGGAATCCGAGGCTGGATTTGCTTGCAACCGTGTCCGGGCAACGCCGACATCTCCACTTCCTTACAATTGTGCCGCCTCGGCGTTCAGTTCTGCGCTCATCAAGGTACCGGTGCCGAACTCCGAGAACGACGACCACAATCCGCCACGCATCGCCTCCCGGCACCTCTTCGATTTGTCAATCGGCCAGGACAATCTTTTCCATGGCGACAAATACAAATGGAGCGCGCAACTGACCGTCATCAATCTGGCGAACAACTACGCCCTCTACAACTTCCTTTCCACGTTTAGCGGCACTCACTACGTGACGCCGAGGACCCTAACTGCCGAACTTGGGTTCCACTTCTAGAAAGGTCGCTTGGATGAGGGCAGTGAGCTTCCCCGTGCTTTGAGATTGGAGTTTTTCTGGTTTACAACGGCTCCTGCGTTCGCTGGACGAATGCCTGAAGATTTGCTTCGAGAATATTCTTGTTGGCTTCGGGCATTTCGATGAACCGGAAGGGCTGCAACCATCCTTGCGTAGCCCACATGGGAAACATCATCTCCACTTTTTCGCGGATTGTGGTTTCTCCAAGATGAAAGATCAAGTCCACTTGCAGCTTTTCATCGAGCGGCGTTTCAACGTTTAGCAGTCCACCGGTGGTGGAGATCTGATGAAGCTTGCCCCTCACCTCGCGTCGGTTGGGCAGACGAATGAGCACCAGGATCGAGCCGCGGAGCTTCACCCGAAATGGGCGCGGAGTCAGGCTTGGCGCGCTGGATGGCCTGGTTTCTAGTGCCGGCGATTCTGGGGTCTGGGACATCGACTGAATTATGCCACCTCGTCATTCACCTCACGAGGTTACGAAAGAAGGAGAAGCAGTATACCCATTGGCGCAACGCGGATCTTAAGGTTTTTCGATTCCGTCAGCTTCGTAGTTCCCGGGGAAAGTGGGCTGTGAACAACTATTTTCTTCCGGGATGAGCTTCGCTGTGACCGGAGAAGAGATTGTAAGGCCAAACGTCTTTGCTCTTGGCTGGCGCATTCTTCGCCGCGGTTGCGGACGTATGGATCGGATGCGAGACACTGTTCCAATCCTCCGGCGGATTAGCAATTCCCCATACATTTCCATGGTTATAAAGCGCCACTCCGATGAGAAACTGTTTTCCGTCTTTTCCTAAGGGCAGGCAATTCGCTACCCGGCCAGACGCGCTGGCGCCTCCGGGTAGATCGCTCAACAGCAGAGGAGTTTCAAGAGGCAACGCTTGGGAAGCCTGGAATCCGCATCCCTGCGCACTTACCACCAGAGCTACGCACTTTGCGGAATACGGATGGATGCGGTCAAGACTGGTCACGGTGAGAGGAATCTGTACACGAACTCGCGTGCTGCGCCGCGTCGCATTGGGTGTAGTTATTTCCATGGTCAATCCACCAACAGACTAGTTTGACAGAATTCGGCCCCTATGGACCTCCGAGAAACGGCAAATTCATAAACCGAAGTAACTCCCTTTCGCGTCTGGGTCGAGCCGTCCGTCGCTGGTGGGTTGATTTAGCGCGGCGGCCCTGCCCTGTTAAGATGCTCGATATCCGTGAACCAAACCAGTGCAGCTCTCGCATCTGTGGACCCTCCAGCCCCAAAAGGCGCGCCTGCCAGCGAATGGAACTTCCTGCTGGCTGCAAGTTCTCCCCATTTGTCGCAGAGCCTTCTTGACCGCATTCGGATTCTTCTGGAACAACCGTTGGATTGGGAGCCGGTACTGCGCCTTGCAGATCGCCACGGCACGGCCTCGCTGCTCTACCAAAACCTGCACCCTCTCAACGTCGTTCCGCCTGCCGCCTTGACATCGCTTCGCCGGAGTTACGAGCACAATATCCACAAGTCACTTTTTCTCACGCGCGAGTTGATTCGCATTCTGGACTGGCTTAAAACACGCGGCATCGAAGCGATTCCCTACAAAGGCGTCGTCTTATCGGAGACGTATTACGGAGACATGGCGCTGCGCCAATCGGGTGATCTGGATCTGTTCGTGCGCAAGCAAGAAGTAGTGCGCGCCAAGAAACTGGTTCGCGATCTGGGATACGGGCCGCGTGTTTCGATTCCTGAAGACGCCGAAGACGATTACATCGCTACCGGATGCGAATATACGTTCGATTGCACTGCGGGAAAGAATCTACTGGAGTTGCAGTGGGCGCTGCAGCCGCGCTTCTGTGCAGTCGATTTTGACATGGATGGGTTGTTCGAGCGCGCGGTAACCGTGCCAATTGCTGGAAGGCAAGTAAAGACGCCTTCTCCAGAAGACTTGCTGTTGGTGCTTTCCCTCCATGCGGCGAAACATGTCTGGGGACGGCTGATCTGGCTCTGCGATATTGCTCAGATTGTGAAGCGGGAACGCTTGAATTGGCAATGGATTCAATCGCAAGCCCGGGAACTTGGCATCGAGCGCATTCTTCATATCACGCTGCTGCTAACGAAACGCTCTCTGAAGCTGGCCATTCCAGCGCCCCTCGAAAGTGCCGTTCTTGCAGATCGTTCGGCTCTGGCCTTCACTGAAAAAATCGCTGTGGACCTTGCGGAGGGCGCTACCTACGAAGAAAGGCAGGTTTCGTACTTCCGCCTCATGATGCGCCTTCGCGAACGCCGAATGGATCGATTGCGATTCCTCACACGCCTGACGTTTACTCCTGGTCCGGGCGAGTGGGCAACGGTGCGTCTTCCAAAACCTCTGTTCCCTTTTTATCGCGTGGTGCGGCTAGGGAGGCTGGTTACCCGGCTCGCCAGAAGCTAGCTCTGGAGATTAACGGCGGGCGTTGGCCCGTGATTGCCGGATGCCGGCGGCGATACCTCGCCCGATCGCTCTCGCGTAGCCCGCCGCGTCCATGGCTGCCAGCGTCGCCGCTGTCGTTCCGCCCGGTGTAGCCGCTTCCTGCAGGAGATTGGAGAGCTTCTGCCCGCTCTCCCTCCAATAAAAGATCGCTTCCGCTAAGGCGTGCGCCCCGGCAGTGAGAGCCGTTTCCCCGTCCAATCCGGCGTCCTGCGCCGCTTTCGCCAGAGTTGCCAGCGCGTGATATCCGTGGCCGGGCGAGTAGGCCGCGTTGAAGGCATCAAAGCGACTCTCAGGCATTTCCAGAACAGGGCCGACTTGCTCGAAGAATTTTCGCACTCGTTTGCGGTCTCCGCGGGGGAGGTTGCGAGCGAATGTCACCGCCGTCAGACCGCGTCCGATGCGGCAGATCGGGCTCGGCAAAGCGCGTGCCCAGCGGACACGAGAACCAAGCCGTGGGCGCAGTTGCTTGAGTGGAATCCCCGCGGCCAAGCTGACCATAAGGAGGCGAGAAGCACCGGTACAGCCGGCGATCGCCTGCAGCACCTTCGCGACCGCGGCGGGCCGGACGGCGACGATCAGCAGGTCCGCCCGCGCAACGGCGGATTGGAGGTCGGGCTCGGCCGCAATTCCAAAATCCCGCTCCAGCGCTCGTAGCTTTTCCGCGTTGCGATCATGGACGACGATCACTCCCTGGTGTCCACTACGGCGCAGCCCCGCTACCAGTGCGCTGGTGATGCGCCCGCCGCCTACGAAAACCGTGGTATTCACCGGCTGGCCAATCCTCCCGCGATTTCACCGCCGTCCATGGTGTAAACGTGGCCGGTGGCGTAGGCAGCGTCGTCGGAAGCCAGATAGGCAAACAGCCCTGCGATCTCTTCCGCCTTGGCGTGGCGGCGGAGTGGAATTTTCTGGTTCACTTCTTCGAGCATGGCGTCAGTGTATTCGGCACGCTGCATCGGCGTCAGCACGTATCCCGGAGCGACGGCGCATACGCGAACTTTGGGCGCGAGTTCGAGCGCCATGCTCTTGGTGAGTTCGATCACCCCCGCCTTCGTTGCGTTGTAATCGGCGTAGTAGGGGTAGCCCATGATGCCGTTGGTGGAGGCAGTTTGCAGAATTACGCCGCTGCCCGGCTCGACCGAAAAACGTTCCATCATGTGGCGAGCCGCGGTCTGGGCAACATAGAAGACGCCCGTGAGATTTGCGGCGATCACCTGATCCCATTCTTCGGGAGTGATGTCAAGGAAGTTGTGCCGGATGCTGATGCCGGCGTTGTTGATCAGCACGTCGACTCCGTCCATCACGCGGACCGCATCAGCAAGCGCGGCTTCCACCTGCATCAAGTCGGTGACGTCGGCGATGATCGCCTCGGTTAGTCCCGGCAACTGGTGGCGAATGGCGGCGCATGCTTTGGCATCGCGGTCTAAAATACAAACGTGCGAAGCTTCCTCCAGAAAGCGGGCAGCGGTGGCTGCGCCGATTCCACTGGCGCCTCCGGTGATGAGGATTCGTTTGTCGCGCAAGCCTCGCATAACGTTCTGCGTCCTTTCATCGACGGTTTATATTTTATTGGAGAAGACCGAAGGCCCGCGAATGAAACATGAGCACGTCTTCAAAGTGCGAGAGAAAATAGGTCAGGCTGTGATCGCCAGGATAGGGATGATACTCGTGTTTTACTCCTTCTTTCTGCAGTTGATCGTGTAGCGCAGCCGCGCCCTTTTCGAAGCCGTAGTTATCGTCTTGTCCGCAGTTGAAATAGATGGCCATGTTTCGCAACGCAACCGCATTCCTTTGGGCCAGTACAAACGGGCTATTATTCTTCCAGTGGGAAACGTCGATCGGGTTTCCGAAAACGGCCGCCAGCGTTTTCCCGAGTGGAGCGCCGGAGCGGTCAGCCGCATCGAGTTCCTGGGGAGACTCTGTAATCAGAGCGGCGCTTTGCGCGCTAACCGCGGAAAATAATTCTGGATGGCTAAAGGCGAAACGAAGCGCACCATAGCCGCCCATGGAGAGGCCGCTGATCGCTCTATTGCTGCGCCCGCTGCTGACGCGATATTTGCTTTCAATCGCGGGAACGAACTCTTGCAAAAAGAAGTCGCTGTAGCGCACCGAGCCACCCGCGGAGTTGATATAGAAAGTTCGTCTGCCTTCCGGCGCAACAACGAGAAAATCGCCGACCTTATGTTTTTGGCGCAGATCGTCAAGCAATGTCCATCCCCCGCTGTTGAAGAGCGTTTGCTCGTTGTCGCCGAGTCCGTGAAGGAAATAGAGGACCGGATAGCGTTGCGCAGGAGTCCTCGTGGCGCCCGCGTCATATGCGGCGGGCAAATAAACGCAGTAGTGCACCGGATACTTCAGAATTCGGCTATTCAGTGCGTTGCAGTCGATCCGGCTCTGCGCATGCGATGGAAAAGAAAAAATCGAGGCCGCCAGCAGAATAATAACTTGCGAGCAAAGACGCATCGATCCAGTTTACTCGTAGCGCAAGGCCTGCACCGGATCCAGCCGGGCGGCGCGCCCCGCCGGGTAAAGGCCCGCCGCGAGACTCACCAGGAAAGAGAAAACTAAGGCGAATACGACCAGCCACCACGGCACAGACCAAAAATGCTCCGGCGGAAAAGACTGACGCTTGAGGTAAACGTTGGTTCCCAGGTTGATGAGCTGTCCGATGGCCCAGCCGAGAACGACTCCGACGATGCCGCCGAGAATGCCCATAGCACCAGCCTCCGCGAAGAAAAGCCTCTTCACATCACCATCGCTGGCGCCGACCGCCTTCATGATTCCAATTTCGCGGCGCCGCTCGAGAATAGCCATGACCAGCGTGTTTACGATTCCGATAAAAGCGACCGCCAGGGCAAGGCTTCCGAAGATTCCTAAGAAAACGTCCAGCACCTTGAAGAACTGCTGGATGCTGCGGCTGGCGTCGAGGATCGAGAAAGTATTGAAGCCCATCTTCTTGATCGCGTCTTCCACCGTCTGCACCTGGCTAGGATTTTTCACGCGCACGCTCACCGATGAATACACTGGCTGATCGGTGGGAGCACGCGAAATCTCACGCAGATCGGTCGGTTGCATCACGTGCAGACTCTCCGCCAGTTTGAGCGGGAGAAAAACACGGGCGCGGGTCGGTCCGCGCATACTCTCGGGATCGAGATCGGCGACGCCGACGATCTTCAGCTTCAGCTCGCGGGAGACGACGGAATAGGCGGCGCCCGCCAGACCCTGGTCTGCAGCGGCGTTTTCTTTCGCGGCGGTTGCGGGTGCAGACCGTGCCGCTTCGCGCTGCGCGTAGCGCATAGTTAGTTCCTTACCCAGAAGGGGAGCAGCGAGTGTCGCCACGTTGCTTGGGTCGAGGCCTGCCTTCGGTGTCTTACCCAGCAGCTCTTCCGCAAAGGTTTTCTGAATGACCGCTTCAGGCGCCGTGTCGGAGGAAAAAAAATGCCCTTGGAGAGCATCGAACGCGTCGGTTGATTGGGCAGAAGAAGGCAGCGCGGCAACCATGGTCAAGTGAGGCTTGTCTTCGTAGCGCAGCTCGGTGATGAAACGGATGTCAGGATAGGCCTCGAGGACGTTAGGCATGTGCTCGATTTCCTGTCGCGTTGTCTCGTCCAGAATACGGCTTTCGCCGGGCGCAGGCCCGCTCGCTTCTTGATCACGATTGAAATTGTGCAGGTCGCGCCGGGACGTGGCAACCACTGTATCGAACAATCCAGACTTCATCAGGCGACGCGACGCGAGCTGTTGCAGTCCGATGCCGAGAGAGAGCATGGCAACCAGCGAGGCCACGCCCACAGAAATGCCGATTGTTGTCAGCGAATTTCGTAACACAGATTCGCGCAAGTTGCGCATGGCCAGTTCGGCCAGATCAGGAAGCTTCATCGTCGCGCTTGCTCCGTTCCGCCGCTCGTGACGAAAGCCGAGTTGGCTTCATCGCTAACCAGTTTGCCATCTGCCAGAAAAATGAGACGCTGGGCATAGCGTTCCGCCAGTGCCCGCTCATGGGTCACCATCACGACCGTCATCCCCAATTGCTGGTTGAACTCGCGGACCATGTTCATGATTTCCGTGCCCGTATGGCTGTCGAGATTGCCGGTGGGTTCGTCGGCGAGCAGCAGCCGAGGACGGTTGATGAGCGCCCGAGCCAGAGCGGCCCGTTGCTGCTCCCCGCCGGAAAGCTCGCTGGGGCGATGGTTCATGCGCGTCTCGAGCCCCACTCGGGCGAGCGCTTCCCGGGCCAGGCTGTCCCGTTTTCCGCGTTCGATCTCCGCAAAACGCATGGGCAACTCGACATTTTCCGAAAGCGTCATGCTCGGGATCAGATTGAAAGACTGGAACACCATTCCCACCGTGTGCAAGCGATAGCGCGCCAGCTCTTCGCGTGAGAGGTGCGCCAGATTGTGGCCGTGAACCGTAACGCCGCCGGAAGTAGGGCGGTCCAGGCCAGCGATTAGATTCAGGATCGACGATTTGCCCGAGCCGGAACTCCCGAGGAGAGCAACGAACTGGCCTGCGCACACTTCCAGGGTCACCCCATCCACGGCACGGATGACCGTCTCGCCCATGCGGTAGTGACGGCACAGCTGCTCTGCATGAATTGCCGGAGCGCCGTTCGGTTGGGAGTTGCCCGCGCTACTCATTCGCTAGCGAACCTCTCCCTTCAGAACACGCAAGGCGTCCGCTGGTTTTCCGTCGCCGTTCCGTGGCGGGCCAGAACTGCCATTTCCGGGCGTATCCAGCTCAGCCAAGTCGCCCTCGCCGGGAGCGAGGAACAGGTTCTCCTCCACGCCATGCTGTCTCGTGTACAGGTCGTAATAGCGGCCGCGTGCGGCGTAGAGTTGCTCGTGCGTACCTCGCTCCACGATTCGTCCTTGCTCCATCACTAAAATCTGATCGGCGCGGCGAATGGTAGACAGTCGGTGAGCGATCACGAAAGTCGTGCGGCCTCTCATCAGATAGGAAAGTCCTTGCTGGATCATCTGCTCGGATTCGGAGTCCAGGCTTGAGGTTGCCTCATCGAGAATCAGGATGCGCGGATCGGCTAGAATGGCGCGGGCTATCGAGATCCTCTGCCTCTGGCCGCCGGAAAGTTTCACCCCGCGTTCTCCGACCACTGTGTCGTACTTGTCGGCAAACGCTTCCGCGAATTCATCGACCCGCGCGATCCGGCAGGCACGCAAGATCTCGTCCTCACTTGCATCGGGACGTGAGAACGAAACATTCTCGCGAATTGTTCCATCAAAAAGAAAGGATTCCTGCAGCACGACTCCAAGACGGGTGCGGTAAGAGTCGAGGCGAACCGTGCTAAGGTCGATGCCATCGAGGAGAATCTTGCCTTTGGTGGGCACATAGAAAGCTGAGATCAGGCCAATGGTGGTGGATTTGCCGGAACCGGAGGAACCAACCAGCGCCGTCACCATTCCCGGATCAGCCCGAAATGAAATATCGCGCAGCACGTCATGAATCCCGTCATAAGTAAAACTCACATGATCGAACTCAATTTGTCCGACAACGTCTCGAACCGGAACCGAGCGATTGGGATCCTGATCCTCGGGCCGCTCCCGCATGATTTCCTGCGTCCGTTCGAGACCGGCCAAGGCTTCGGTAAGCTGGGTTCCGATGGAAACGATCTGCATGATCGGCGCAACCAAGAAACCGAGAAGCAACGTGTAGGAAACAAATCCTCCGACCGTCAGGGTGCCGGAAGCAATCTGGTGCGCACCCACATACATGGTGATTGCGCCGACCACTCCGAGCAGCACGCTTGCCGAAAGGCTCATGACCGAGGTTGCGGTCAGAGTCCGCATCACGTTATCAAGGAGCCGTCGAACTCCGGTCGCAAAGACAGCTTCTTCGCGCTTTTCGGCGTGGTAGCCCTTGATCACGCGCACTCCGCCCAGCGACTCCGTGAGCCGGCCCGTGACCTCGGCATTGATCTTGCCCCGTTCCCGAAAGATCGGCCGGATGGTCGCGAATGCCTTATTCAGAGCGATGCCGAAACAGGCGAGCGAGCCCACAGCAATCAAAGTCATCTGGGGGCTGGTGCGAAGCAACAAAACCAACGCGATTCCGGAGGTGACCACGCCTCCGGCGAAGTCCACGAGGCCGGTGCCCAACAGGTTACGCACGCCCTCCACATCGCTCATGATGCGGGAGACCAAACTGCCGGTTTTGTTGGCATCGTAAAAGGCAACAGGCAGCCGGGAGATGTGCACCTGCACCTGTTGGCGCAATTCCGTGATCAGGCGTTGTGCTGCTTTCGATAGCGACTGTGTGAGCGAAAAAGAGGTAACGCCCTGCACCAGGGTAGCCCCAAGCACGACCAGCACCAGCGGCTGCAACTTGTCCATGTGGTGCTTGTTGATAACGCTGTCGATCAGGAATTTCGTGGAGTAAGGCAAGACCAGTGCCGCGACGCGATTGATCACCATCAAGAAGAAGCCGAGCGCGAGCAGCCCACGCCGGGGGCGCATCAGCTTCCAAACTTCCGGTAGGATGGCGCGGAGCCTCTCGACTTTAGGTTTCTTCTGGGCTGCCTTAGGGTCGGTACTCAATCTCTTGTTGGACTCCGGCCAAGCTTGATTCGCTTCATTATTACTGGACCGTGATCACTGCATTGTGACACGTCTGGGCCAGCCGTTGTATCCTCGGGGCGTGTCTCGCCAGTCTTCGCCGGAGCGCTCTCCCACCCCAGGCTTGTTGCTCGGCCTGCTCATCACACTCGCGGCGGTCGTGGCCTACTCCGCTTACATCACTTGGCAAGTGTCTGGTTTGCGCAAGCTGCAATCCGAACTGATTGACCGCAACCGCAAGGATTCCCTGCAATTACTTCGCATCCAGAACGACCTGAACCTGCTCGCGGTTGCCATGCGGGACATGATCGACAACGACGAACCTTATCCTCTAACCGCATGGTCGGCGCAGTTCCAGCGCATTCGCACCGATTTGGACGATGCCATGCACCTGGAAGCTCAATTGGCTCCGGCGGGTCGTACGAACGAGCAGAGTGCGTCTTTAAGCGCATCGCTGGCGCAGTTCTGGGACGCGGTGGACCGCGTGTTTGGGCTGGCTGATTCGGGCCAGGAAAAGGATGCCCGGACCCAAATACAACTCTCGCTGCAGGCGCGGCAGGCGGCACTGAGTACGACTGTGGCTCGACTTCTTGTACAGAACAGCGAAAACGAAGAACAGGCGGCGCAGCGCATCATTCAGATCTATGACCGGGTGCAGCGGCAAGTTTACGTGTTCCTGGCCGCAACCTTGGGCGCGATTCTGTTGACTGGATTCTCTATGATCCGATGGAACCGCCGGCTGTTTGCGCGCATGGCCGAACTTTCAGAGCGGCGCAGCGAGCTAGCGCAGAAACTGATTGCCACACAGGAGTCGACGCTGCGCTATATTTCGCGCGAGTTGCATGACGAATTTGGCCAGATCCTGACGGCCATGGGAGCCATGCTCGGCCGGGCGGGCGCTCATGCTCCGGAAGGCTCGCCTTTACGCACCGACTTGCAGGAAGTCCGCCAGATCGCACAGGACACGCTGGACCGAGTCAGGAGCCTTTCGCAGGCCCTGCATCCCGTCATGCTGGATGAGGCGGGGCTGGAGAGCACGCTCGACTGGTACATTCCGACCGTGGAACGACAAACCGGAATTGCCATATCCTATGAAAAGGAGGGCGCGCCGTTCGCCGTCGATGCTGGCGCGGCAGTACAAATCTACCGCGTGCTGCAGGAAGGATTGAATAATGTGGCCCGGCACTCCGGCGCGAAGCAGGCTTGGGTGCGCTTGCGATTTCTACCTTCGGAATTGGAATTGGAGGTGGAAGACCACGGCGGAGGCTTTAACGGACAGCCGGTGAAACCAGGAATCGGTCTGGTCGCCATGCGCGAACGTTCCGAGCTGATGGGCGGGCGAATCGTATTTTCGATACCCACCGCAGGTGGCACATTGTTGCGCCTGACCGCTCCGCGGGAGAAGATTGAGGTCCTTGACGTTGAGACTAACCCCCATGACAAAAAAGATCACGGTATTGTTAGTCGATGACCACGCCCTAGTGCGGCGCGGGTTCCGACGGATGTTGGAAGACGAGCCGGACATGCAGGTGGTGGGCGAAGCCGGCGATGGTGACGAGGCCATTCGGCTGGCGCGCGAATTGCGGCCGCAGGTTGTGGTCATGGATTGCGCTTTGCCTAAAACAAATGGCCTGGACGCGACACGACAAATCCTTGAAGACCTGCCAGAGACAGCCGTGCTCATGCTGAGCATGCATTCCGAGAGCACCTGGGTGCGGCAGGCCATCGAAGCTGGCGCCAAGGGATACATTCTGAAAAACGCAATAAACCTGGAGCTGGGACCGGCGGTCAGGCGAGTGGCCGGCGGAGAAACGATTTTCGATCCCCAGGTGGAACAGCATTCCGCTCTCCGCGGCGAGCGCAGCAGCGGGCTGACGCCTCGTGAACTCGAAGTGCTGCAGATGATTGTGGATGGCAAGTCGAACAAAGAGATTGCGACGGCCCTCGAGCTCAGCGCCAACACGGTTGCCGTTCATCGCGCCAACATCATGAATGCGCTGGGCATTCACAAGACTGCTGAGCTCGTGGTTTACGCCATTCGCGCGGGGCTGGTGAACGTTCCGTGAATCGCAGATCCTTTCTGCGCAACCTGATGGGGCTCGCATCTGCTTCCCAGTTGCCGCTGTTACACGCCCTCGGCGCGGTTGGCACAAGTCCCGCTTCGCCCGGTTTTCGGTTTGTCGATGTAACTTCCAGTGCTGGCATTCCGTTCCAACACGACAGCGGCGCCTTCGGAGGAAAATTTCTACCCGAGACGATGGGCTCTGGCTGCGCGTTCCTCGACTACGACCGCGACGGTTGGCAAGACATTCTGCTGGTGAACGGAATGGATTGGCCCGGCCACAAGCAGCGCCGTTCTACTCTGCGGCTCTATCACAACAATGGGAACGGAACTTTTGCTGACGTCACTTCCCGCGCGGGACTGGATATTGAAATGTACGGCATGGGCGTGGCCGTCGGCGACTACGATAACGACGGCTTTCCCGACATTCTGATCACATGTGTCGGCCAGAATCGTCTGTTCCACAATACCGGCAAAGGCACCTTTATTGACGTAACCAACGCGAGCGGACTAGGCAAACGCCAGGCTTTCAGCACTTCCGCTCTGTGGTTCGATTACGACCGCGATGGCCTGCTCGATCTCTTTGTTTGCAACTACGTGAAGTGGTCGCCTGAGCGCGACGTATTCTGCAGTCTCGACGGCAAACACAAATCCTATTGCACGCCGGAAGCTTACCGAGGCGAAACTTGCTGGCTGTTTCATAATCGCGGTAACGGGACCTTCGAGGACGTCACCGCTTCCAGCGGCATCTTCGACAGCAGTTCGAAATCTCTCGGCGTCGCCATGCTCGATGACGACCTCGACGGTTGGCCCGACTTGCTGGTGGCGAACGACACTCAGCCCAACAAGCTCTATCGCAACCAGCACGATGGAACTTTCAAGGATGCTGCGGTCGAGGTTGGATTGGCCTTTAGCACAGAAGGCAAGGCCCGCGCGGGTATGGGCGTCGACGTCGGCGACTTCACAAACTCTGGCAGATCGGGCGTAGCCATCACAAACTTCGACAACGAGATGACTGGCTTGTACAAGTTCGCCGGGAAAACCTATGAAGACATCGCCGCTCAGACGGGCGTGGGCCTAGCTTCCAAGAATAGCCTGGGCTTTGGATGTGTCTTTCTCGACGCCAATTTGGATGGCTGGCTCGACCTTGCGGTGGCGAACGGACATATCGACGAAACGGTTCGCAGCATTCGTGGCAACGTGGGATACGCGCAGCCGCCGCTTTTGTTTCTGAACGATGGAGGAGGCAAGTTTCGCGATGTCGCCGCCGATCTTGGCGGAGGTTTCGCGCAGCCCAAGGTCGGACGCGGGCTCGCCTACGGAGACTTCGATCGCGATGGCGATCTCGACTTGCTGCTCACCACCAACAATGGCGTCGCCTACCTGTACCGGAATGACGGGCTCGCCGGAAATCGCAGCATTCGTTTCCGGCTGATTGGGACCAAGTCGAACCGCGACGCAATCGGTGCTACGGTACGCATAGCCTCTCGCGGCTTAAGCCAGTCGCGCATAGTGAAAAGCGGGTCCAGCTATTTATCGCAGTCGGAACTTCCGATCACGTTCGGCCTGGAGAAGCATGACCGGGTCGAGCAGGTTGTCATCACTTGGCCCAGCGGTAGAACGGAAGAGTTCACCAACCTGGCTGCGGGGCGATGCTATCAATGTACCGAAGGCAAGGGCATCGCCCCGCAAGATGGGTACTAACTGGGGCAGCGAATTCAAGGTCGACTCAGGATTCCCGAGGCTGTCATGTCGATGTCGGTTGATTCACTTACGCGCAAGAATAGCGTACTCGGATTCTTGATCCCCCACTGTACGTAAGGCACCGCGAAGTGTAGCGTCGCAGTCCAATAGCCGGGAGCTAACTTGACGTCAGCCGGAACCGTCAGTTCGTGCTCCGCGCCGTGGATGGTGAAGATTCCGTGGACGCGGACTGAAGACATTCCCGACAGTGATACGGCCCCTTCGATGTGATCCGGATGAAAGACGATCTCCGGATAGCGATCGCTCTCCAGCACTTCACGATGCATTTTGCGGTCGCGCATTCCGTTTCCACTCTGGCCGCTTTTTGCATCCACCACAATTTCGCCATTGAACTTCCCTGAAGCGGGATCAAGCTGCAATGCACCTCGTTTCAGTTGGAATGTTCCACGAACCGTATGCAGCACATCCCCGAGCGTGAAATTTATCGTGGTGTGCTGCGGATCCAACTGCAGGGCCACATCCTGGGCGGCGCCGGCTATGCCGACAAGAAGCAATACCACCGCGGCAAGCGCCGGCAGGCTCGCGCAACTGCGGCAAAAAGTCCCGACCCTTTTCTTCATGGCTTATTCGGGCAGCAGGTCAACATTCCCCATCCCAGGTGAGCCCATCCATAGCCAGATGAATTGGGGAGAGTTTCCCCACGTGCAGAGCCAGCAGTCTGCGAAAAACTTTGGGATGCTTTCGAAAGACCCCCAGGATCCGATGCTGAAACCTGGGACGCCCATCAAGCGTCAACATCAACCGTGCCATTAGAAGGGGGCGTAGCGCAAGGCTACGATGAGCAGCTTGATAACGCACAAGATTGCCGCTGCGAAGAGAGCTCGCCAACACCACGGCCTGACGAAAAGAAAGGCCAAGTCCTTCGCCGGTGATGGCATCGACTGTGCCCGACGCATCTCCGACCAACGCAATGTTTCCTCGCCAGACTCGTTTCAATTTGCGATTCGACGTCAGCGCTCCCCTCTCGGCGGAGGTCGCCTCTGCTCCGATCAAGCGCGCGTTGAGTTCAGGAAAGTCGGGCAAAGATCTTTCCAGGCGCGATTCGGGGTGGCGCGAGGCCACAGCCACGCAGATTTCCTCGCCATTCACAGCGGTCATATATGCCTGACTGCGCTTTCCCCAATAAATTTCCATGCGATCGGTCCAGGGCTTGACCCAATAATGGCGGCGAAAGGAATATCGCAAAGCGGTCGATGAGTGAGACTCGAGATTGGCCCACTTCCGCACGCGCGAGTGAGAGCCATCAGCTCCAATAATCCACGAGGTCCGAATTCTACGATCTCCCAAGCAAACCTGATCACCGGAAATCTTAGTGACCGCGCTTTGCCACAGCAGGTCGGCACCCAGCTCTGCCGCACGTTCGGTCAGAAGGTCATGCAAAACGGTCCGCCGAATCGAGAGGCCATCGCAGCCGGATGGGAAGTCCGCTTCGGCGGACAATCCAGAGCTGAGAAAACGCACACCACGCAGAGGGCGCGCATTCTCCGCGGATAGCGCAACTCCGAGCTCTTCCAGAGCCGCAATCGCGTCCGGCATCAGCGCCTCGCCGCAAGCCTTGTCGATTGGCGGCTTAGCCCCGTCGGCCACGACCACGCGGAATCCTTGCTGTCGCGCGGCAATCGCCGCCGCCAGCCCAGCCGGACCGCCTCCGATTACAAAGACGTCTGTTGAGTCCAACTCTTGCCCTCACCATTGCAAAAGCAGAAGCTCGGAACAAAAACCCGGGCCCATGGCGGCCAGCAGACCCAGAGTGCCAGGTTCAGGACGCCGATGCTTCATCACATCCTCCAGCACACACAGAACCGAAGCCGAAGAAAGATTCCCCACCTTGCGCAAACAATCCCACGAGGCATCCAGTTCTCCGTTGTGCAATCCCAACGCGGCAGCCGAAGCATCCAGTACCTTGGGTCCCCCGGTGTGCAGGACGAAGCTCTTGAGATCGCTTCGCTGGTGCCCGTTGTCCGCCAGAAAAGCGTCCACGTCGCGACCCAGATTTTGCCGAATCAAAGTCGGAACCTCCGTAGAAAGTATGATGCGGAAACCCTTCTCGGAAATGTTCCAGCCCATCATTTCTTCAGTCGCGGGATAAAAGACGGAGCGGGTGGCCAGAATGGTAGGCCCCGAAATCCCGCCATTCGACGACGCGAAGTCCTTGCCGGTAACGATTACTGCGGCTGCGCCATCGGCAAAAAGCCCCGACGAGATCAGATTTGCGACCGACAGATCTTCCCGCTGCAAAGTGAGCGAGCAGAGCTCGACCGATACCAGAGCCGCTGCCTGGGTAGGATAGGCGCGAACGTAGTCGTAAGCGCGCGCGATTCCTGCTGCTCCCGCCACGCATCCCAAGCCAAAAATCGGGGTGCGACGGATGTTCGCGGGAAGACCCATCCGGTTGATCAGCAAAGCATCGATCGAAGGACTCGCGACACCGGTGACGGTCGTGAACAGCAGGGCTCCCAAGTCCTGGGGCTTCATCCCGGCATTGTGAAGTGCGAGACAAAGAGCTTGCTCTCCCAATTCCTGCGCAACTCTAATCCAGATGTCGTTGGCTTCTCCCCAAGTCTTGATGTCCGCGTATTGTTCCGCGGGGATCGCCAGGTAACGGCCATCCACCGTCACGTTGCGATGCAACCGCGCCAACAGCAAAGGATTCTTGAGTTGAGCTCCCCAGTAATCCTGCAAGCGCTCCAAGAGCACTTTCTGAGAGTAGTAGTGCTTGGGGAAGGCGCTGGCCGCGCTAGCGATCTTCATTGGGTTTGGGTCCTGACCTTGGTCTCGGCACGGAACCCGCCCAAGCTGATCGAATCTGACAAGCCTTTTTCGATTAGATGGCGGGGATCCCGTACCGGTTGCTACGGGATGCCTTGTGCCGGCGTACGTATTGTCGCAGAGTTGAGGAATTTTGTTTGTTCCGCACTTATAAAAAAGCTCCGCACTATTGCATACGCTGCGCTGCGAGCAGAGACATCTCCGCGAGTGCGACCTGGATTCAACTACTGCAATATCGCGATCGAAGTGGGAGAGTTCCCCACAGAATAGGTTGCGATGGAGTTCAAACTTCCGGCGCTGACGCCAAACGCTTGAATGCCTGCGGATCCGGTCTGGTTCCCCACCAACAAATATTTTCCATTGGGATCCGCTGCCAGGAAGCTCGGATGAGCCTCGGAGCCAAACGGGGAATCGGTAACCTCGACAGGAAAACCAGTACTGGCCGTGATCGAATAGGTCGCGATGTTGTTGGACCCTTGATTGGCCACATAGAGGTAGGTTCCGGTCGGATCCACGAGCAGTGCGACCGGGTTTTGAAAAGGGTCGGCAAGAGGCGACTGAGGGACCTGGGTCAGAGTTCCGGACGAGCCGATCGAGTAGATAGAGATGGAATTGGCGGTCGAGTTGGCGGCATAGAGATACGCACCGCTGGAGCCAATGGTAATCCCGGCAGGATTGTTATCCGCAGTGCTGGTCAGGCCAACCGGCGTGGAGGAAAGTACTCCGGCAGTCACGCTGAAGACTGCGATGACCCCGCTCGGGGAACTCGGAGCGCTGACATAAAGAAAATTGCCCGATGGCGATAACACCATGCTCTTCGGCGACAGGTTGATTTGAAACGGCGATCCCGTGACCGGCGACAGCGCGCCCGTGCTACTGGCGATCGACAAAACGGAGATATTGTTCGATAAGGCATTCGCTACGTATAAGTAATTGCCCGCGGGATCCATCGCCAGAATAAATGGAAGAGTTCCAACCGCCGTCCTTGGGGTTACCTCGCTGACCGTTCCGTCGCTGTTAATGTCGAACAGAGAAACATCATTTTCGCCCTGCCCGGGATTCGCGACGTACAGATATTTTCCCGAGGGATGGATGACCACGGACTGAGCTCCGTTGCCCACCGTGTAAGGACTTGTATCCAGTTGCGTCAGCACCCCGGAGTAAGGATCTTCGCGGAAGACCGCCAACTGACTGGCGGCGGGAACGGTCGCGTAGACGTAGTGACTCGCGTTCTTCCCGCAACTCACAAAACCGGCAACGCTTGCTAGCGCAAATACCAGGACCAGTGCCTTCTGAAGCATCCGCAACTCCTGAAAGAATTTGAAAGCGAAGAACAATAATACCGGGACGCCGCGAAATCGGCTTGGAGACAGAACGTTTTTATCATACGGTGAACGCCGGAAGAAATGTGGACCGGCCGCGACCCGCTGACTGCTGCGATGCAAGGCCTTTGAAATCGGGTTGTACGGGCTACACTCCTCGCCTCTGTCTCCGTTCCAAGGCGCTGCCCTAATCTGCGGAGTGGGCCGGGCTCGGCCGGGGAGCGCCCGATAGAGACAGATTCTCTCCGCCGCGCAACGCCAGCCGCAGACGATCCAGATAAACATACACCACGGGAGTGGTGAATAGCGTCAGAGCCTGGCTGACAATCAGTCCGCCAACAATGGTGATACCCAGAGGACGATGCAATTCGGAGCCGGTACCCGTTCCCAACGCGAGTGGGAGACCTCCGAGAAGAGCCGCCATGGTAGTCATCATGATCGGCCGGAACCGCAGCAAACAGGCCTCGTAAATGGCTTCGACCGGCTTTTTCCCTTGCGTGCGCTCCACATCGAGAGCCACGTCGATCATCATAATGGCATTCTTTTTCACGAGACCAATCAGCAGAATGATGCCGATCGTGCCGATTACGTTAAGTTCGTTGTGCGTCAAGAGCAACGCCAGCAGGGCTCCCACGCCGGCGGATGGCAGGGTCGAGAGAATGGTGATGGGATGAATGTAGCTCTCGTACAACATTCCCAACACGATATAAACCGTGATCAGAGCCGTGAGAATCAGGACCGGCTCGCTGGAGAGCGAATCCTTGAATGCCGCCGCCGTGCCCTGAAAGCTCGCCTGAATCGTACTTGGGAAGTTGATAGAACGCTGGGCTTTGTCGATGGCGAGCGTCGCCTGGCCGAGAGAGACTCCGGGAGCCAGATTGAATGAAATCGTAACCGAAGGAAACTGGCTCTGGTGATTCACCGCCAAAGGTATGTTGGAAGGCTCGAAGTGAGTGAACGCCGCCAGGGGTATGGCTGCGCCGCTGGAAGAGCGCAAGTAAATATTCTGCAGGGCTTCGGTGGTTTGTTGGTATTGGGGCGCGACTTCCATCACCACGTGATACTGATTGAGCGGCCGGTACATGGTGGAAACCTGCCGCTGCCCGAAGGCGTCGTAGAGCGCGTTGTCGATGTCCTGCGCGGCCACGCCCAAGCGGCTGGCAGTGTCGCGGTCAATCACCAGTTGCGCTTGCAATCCTTTATCCTGCTGGTCGGTATTTACGTCGCGCAGTTCCGGCAGGGCGCGCATTTTATCAAACAATTGCGGCGCCCATTTATTCAGTTCGTTCAAATCCTCCCCTTGCAGCGTGAACTGGTACTGTGCCGCACCCAAGCGCCCGCCAATCGTCAGGTCCTGCGCCGACTGCAGGAACAGGGTAGCTCCCGGAACGACCTCCAGCTTGCTCCGCAGTCGATTGATCACATCGTCGGCCGTGACGTTGGGGCACGGTTGCCAGAAGTGGCGCGCCAGGCAGTGGCTGCGCTGCTCGAGTGGCTTCAGCATGACGAAGAACCGGCCCTGGTTTGTCGCAGAGCCTCCGCCGGCGAACCCGACCACCGTGTCGACCGCCGGATCCTTCATCACGATTTTCACGAACTGTTCCATCTTGCCCCTCATGGCCTGGAAGGAGATATCTTGTGCCGCCTGAACCTGGCCCATGAGCCGTCCCGTATCCTGCTGCGGGAAAAATCCTTTGGGCACCCGGATGTAGAGATAGACGCTGAGGCAGGCCACAAGGATAGTCACCGCCAGAGTGACGGGTTGGTGCGCCAGCACCCATTTGAGGGAATGCCGGTAGGCGGCCAGAAGGCTGTCGAAGAACCATTCACTGGTGCGATAGACAAAGTTATGGCGCTGGTTCGGTGGGGATGGCCTCAGGAATTTGGCGCACATCGTCGGGGTGGTGGTCAGCGACACCAGCAGCGAAACTCCGATCGCGATACTTAACGTGACGGCAAACTCGCGAAACAGCCGCCCCACAATCCCCCCCATCATCAACAAGGGGATGAACACTGCCACGAGCGACGTGCTCATGGAAATTACCGTAAACCCGATTTCCGCGGCTCCTTTGAAGGCCGCATCCACCGCGTTCATGCCATGCTCCACGTAACGGGTGATGTTTTCCAGCACCACGATGGCGTCATCCACCACGAAGCCAGTCGAAATGGCCAGCGCCATCAGCGACAGATTGTCCAGGCTATAGCCCAGCAGATACATGCCGCCGAAAGTGCCCACCAGCGAAAGCGGCACGGCAATGCTGGGAATCACCGTCGCCCGCACCGTGCGCAGGAACACGAACACCACCAGAATCACCAGCACGATCGAAATCAGCAGCGTGGTTTCAATATCCTTCACCGAGGCACGGACTGTAACCGTGCGGTCCATCACCACTTGCAGCGTGATCGCCGGAGAAATCGAGGACTGGAGATAGGGCATCAGAGCTCGCACGCGGTCCACGGTCTCGATGATGTTGGCTCCGGGCTGCCGGAAAATAATCACCAGCACCCCGGGTTTGCCGTTGGCCAGGCCGACGTTGTGCACGTCCGCCACCGAGTCTTGCACATCCGCCACGTCCTCCAGTCGCACCGGTCCGCCATTGCGGTAAGCGACAATCAGCGGCCGGTACTGATCGGCGGTAAAGAGCTGATCGTTATCGCTGAAGGTCCAGGAGGTCGTGTCGCTGGCAACCTGGCCCTTGGCCTGGTTCGCATTGGCCAGATTAAGAGCGTTGCGCACCGTGTCCAAACCCACGCCGAGCTTATTGAGCAGCATCGGGTTTACTTCGGCTCTGACGGCTGGCGGCGCCGAACCGTAGGTGAACACCTGGCCCACTCCATTCACCTGCGAGAGCTTCTGGGCCAGAATCGAATCGGAGGTGTCATACAAACGTGCCACCGGAACCGTGTCCGAGGTGAGCGCCAGAATGAGGATGGGAGCGTCCGCGGGGTTGATTTTGCGATAGGTCGGATTGCTCGGCAGATTGGGAGGAAGCTGGCTGCGCGCGGCGTTGATTGCCGCCTGCACGTCGCGCGCTGCCGCATCAATATTCCGGTTCAAATCAAATTGCAGCGCGATGGCGGTCGAGCCCAGTTGGCTCGACGAGGTCATCTGGTTCACGCCGGAGATGCGTCCGAACTGGCGCTCCAGCGGCGTGGCCACCGCCGAGGCCATCGTCTGCGGGTCGGCGCCCGGCAGCTGTGCACCCACGCTGATTACAGGAAAATCCACTCGTGGCAGCGACGCCACCGGCAAGAGATTGAAGGCCAGAATCCCGGAGAGCAGCAACGCCGCTGCCAGCAGCGAGGTACCAATCGGTCGCCGGATAAATGGAGCCGAAATACTCATGGTCTAGTCGCCCGAGTCTGCCGGCAGTTGCTGCGGAATCGGATTGCCGATCTTGTACTTCTCAAACCGGTGCGCCAACCGGTCAAACCATAGGTAAACGACCGGCGTTGTGTAAAGCGTAAGCAACTGACTGAGGAGCAAACCACCCACGATGGTGATGCCGAGAGGTCGACGCAATTCCGCGCCAGTTCCTGATCCCAAGGCGAGCGGCAAACCGCCGAGCAGCGCCGCCATAGTCGTCATCATGATGGGCCGGAAGCGCAGCAAACACGCCTGAAAGATTGCCTCTTCCGGCGGCTTATGCTCCTCCCGCTCGGCTTCGAGAGCAAAGTCGATCATCATGATGGCGTTCTTTTTGACAATGCCGATGAGCAAAATGATGCCGATCAGCGCCACCACAGTGAGATCGTTGCCCGTGATCTGCAGGGCCAGAATCGCGCCCACACCTGCTGAGGGCAACGTGGATAGGATCGTAATGGGGTGAATATAGCTCTCGTACAACACGCCCAAAACAATGTAGACGGTGATGATGGCGGCGAGAATCAGGAACGGTTCACTCGAGAGCGAATTCTGAAATGCCGCAGCCGTTCCCTGGAAGGAGGCGTGGATACTGGCTGGCAATTGAATATCCTTCTCTATTTGTTGGATGGCCTTGGTGGCATCGCCCAGGGAGGCGCCCGGCGCCAAGTTGAAGGAAAGCGTTACCACCGGGAATTGTCCCTGATGGTTGACGGCGAGCGGTGCATTCGTTGATTGCATCCGCACAAAAGTGGAAAGCGGAACCGGGGCTCCACTGGTGCTCGCCGTGGCCGCATTGGCAGTGGGCGCGCCGGAATTCGGGATGGTGCTCGCGGGGCGAACGTAGACGTCATTCATCGCGTCCGGCGTCTTGGCAAAGTTCGGAAGAACCTCCAGCACCACGTGGTACTGATTCAATTGCGTAAAGATGATCGAAACTTGCCGCTGACCGAAGGCATCGTAGAGTGTATTGTCGATGGCCTGCGGCAGTATTCCCAGCCGCGACGCCGTATCGCGGTCGATGGTCAGGTTGGTCCGAAGACCGCCATTGAGCTGGTCTGTGGCCACGTCGCGCAGTTCCGGCGCCGCGCGCAGCCTTTCCACCAATTTCGGCGTCCATAGCGCCAGTTCCGGCGCGTCCGCATCTTCGATGGAGTATTGGAACTGCGTGCGGCTCACCCGATCCTCCACGGTCAGATCCTGCACGGACTGCATGTAGAGGGTGATTCCGTTTACTTTGGCTAATTCGGGCTGCAGCCGCCGAATGATCGCCGAAGCATCGTCGTCGCGCTCGTCGCGTGGCTTCAGATTGATTTGAATACGGCCACTGTTGGGAGTCGTGTTGGTGCCGTCCACGCCGATGAATGACGACAGGCTCTCCACGTCTTTATCTTTGAGAATCACCTTCGCCAGTTCCTGCTGGCGCTGCGACATCGCGGCAAACGAGATATTGTCGGGAGCTTCGGAGATCCCCAGAATCACGCCCGTATCCTGCACCGGAAAAAATCCCTTGGGAACGACTACGTAGAGGACCAGCGTTAAAACCAGAGTTCCGACGGTGACGAACAACGTAGCCGTCTGATGCTTCAGCACCCATTTCAGGGTGCGGCCGTAGAACGCAATAACTCGGTTGTAAAAATCTTCCGTGACCTCGTAGAAGCGGCCCTTCTCGCCTTCCTTGCGATGCTTGAGCAACTTGGCACACATCATCGGCGTCAAGCTCAGCGAGACCCCTGCTGATACCAGAATGGTGACTGCCAGGGTTACGGCAAACTCGCGGAAGAGGCGGCCGACGATGTCACCCATGAACAACAATGGAATCAGCACCGCGATCAGCGAGACCGTGAGCGAGACAATGGTGAAACCGATCTGGCCCGACCCTTTGAGCGCCGCGTCCAGCGGCGAATCTCCGGCTTCCAGATAGCGATCGATGTTTTCGATCATGACGATGGCATCGTCCACCACGAACCCGGTGGAGATGGTCAACGCCATCAGCGTCAGATTGTTGAGGCTGTATCCAAGCAGGTACATCACGCCGAATGTACCCACAATCGACAATGGGACCGCGACGCTGGGAATGAACGTAGCTCGCAAGTTTCTTAAGAAAAAGAAAATGACGATGACGACTAGCACGATGGTCAGCGCCAACTCGAACTCAATATCTTTTACGGATGCTCGGATGGTGGTGGTCCGGTCGGTAAGAATCTGCACTTTCACGGCAGACGGCAGCGATGCCTGCAACTGCGGCAGCAATTTCTTGATGCGGTCGACTACGCTGATAATGTTCGCCCCGGGCTGGCGCTGGATGTTAACGATGACCGCCGGAGTTTGGTTCATCCATGCCGCGAGCCGAGTGTTTTCCGTGCCGTCGATCACGTTCGCCACATCGCTGAGCCGCACGGGAGCGCCGTTGTGATAGGCGATCACGATCGGCTTGTATTGATCGCTCGAGAAGAGCTGGTCGTTGGCACCGATGGTGTAGGACTGCCGCGCTCCGTCAATGACGCCTTTGGCCTGATCCACATTGGCCTGGGCCAGAGCGGTGCGAACATCTTCGAGACTCAGGCCGTAGGAAGCGAGAGCTGTAGGGTTCACCTGGACTCGTACCGCGGGCTTCTGCCCCCCGCTGATTGAAACCAGGCCTACGCCAGGCAGCTGCGAGATTTTCTGCGCCAGAGCAGTGTCTGCGAGATCCTCTACCTTCGACAAGGGCAGCGAGTCCGAAGTCATGGCCAGCGTGAGGATGGGAGAATCGGCAGGATTTACTTTGTTGTAAATCGGAGGATTCGGTAAGTCCGCGGGCAAGAACGTGGCTGCCGCATTCACCGCAGCTTGCACCTGCTGCTCTTCAACGTCAATGTTCTGATCGAGGCCGAACTGCAGAGTGATCACGGAGCTGCCAAATGAACTGGTCGAGGTCATCTGGCTCAAGCCGGGGACTTGTCCGAACTGCCGCTCCAGCGGCGAAGTCACCGACGACGCCATGACCTCGGGATCCGCCCCCGGATAGAACGTCACCACCTGAATGGTGGGATAATCGACTTCGGGCAGAGCGGAAACCGGGAGTTGCAGAAATGCAACCCACCCCACCAGCAGCACGCCCACCATCAACAGCGTGGTCGCCACTGGCCGGAGGATAAATAACCGTGAAGGACTCATGAAGCCGGAGTTCCTGAAATTAAAGCGTTACGGTTGGCGCTTGGCGTATTGCCGGGACCGCTGGTGCGTGGCTCAATCGTGCTGCCGGTTTGCAGTTTGTCCTGACCGTCCGTCACCACCATGTCTCCGGGATTGACCCCGCTGGTAATCGCGGTCGTATTGCCTTGAGTGAGCGCTATCGTGACCGGGCGCGCTTCGACGGTTTTGTCGCTCTTCACGGCATAGACAAAGGCACCTTGAGGACCACGCAGGATTGCGGCGGTCGGGAGCACCGTGCTGTTCTTGCGCGTTTCGAGGAGCAGGTTTGCATTTACGAACTGATTCGGCCAAAGCTGGTTGTCTTTATTATCGAAGACCGCTTTCAGCTTGGCAGTTCCGGTTGTCTGATCGATCTGGTTATCGATGGTGAGAAGCTTTCCGGTCGCCAGCTTCGTCTGATAGTCCCGACTGTACGCTTCCACTTGCAGAGTGGAGTTCTTCATGTGCTGCGCCACGGTGGGCAACTGATCCTCGGGAAGAGTGAAGACCACCGCAATCGGCTGCAATTGCGTGAGGATCAACATGGGATTGGTGTCGGTTGCGTGCACAATATTTCCGGGATCCACCTGACGCAGGCCGACCCGGCCGGTGAACGGCGCTGTGATGTTGCAATAGACCAACTGCAGCTTGGCGTTATCGATCTGCGCCTGATCGGTGCGCACCTGGCCGTCGAGTTGATCCACCAACGACTTCTGCGTGTCCACCTGCTGTTGCGCGATGCTGCCGGAAGGAATGAGGGTGGTGTAACGCTCCAGGTTCAGCCTCGCATCGCGCAGCGTCGCCTGGTCCTTGAATAGCTGCGCCTGCATCTGTTCGAGTTGCACCTGGTAGGGACGGGGATCGATTAAGATCAGCAAATCGCCTTCTTTCACGATCTGCCCTTCCTGGAAGTTGACGCGCATGATCTGCCCGTCGACGCGGCTCTTTATATTGGCTGTGTAGAACGCCGTCACCGATCCCAACCCAACCAGGTAGACCGGCATTTCCTGTTGTTCCACCTTGGCCACGGCAACTGAGACAGCGCGCGGACCCGCTGCCTGCGCTTTTTGCTGTTTATCAGAACTAGTGCAACCGAAGAAAGATGCGCACAAAATCAGCGCAACTGGCAGAAGCAGTGAAAACCGGGATTGAGTCAGAAGCGGAAAGGTCTGGGGATAAGAACTCATAGAAATTGTATGCACGGTTCTAGTAGGGAGCGGCTGTTCACAAGACCGGCGGTGAAACCGCCCTTCATTAGACGTTTTCATTTGCACTCGGTTTCGGCAAATCTGCTGGAAGAACACCGTCTCGCTTCAAGGTCCTCCCGCCGCAGACGTACTCAGGTGGAACCACGACGCAGAAGCGGCAGAATCAATAGTAGAGCCGTATGAAACCAGCATCAACTCTTAGCCGGAGCGGGTCAAGGTAACGGTGTGTCTTTTACAAATCTTTACTCAGCTTTACCTTCTCTTCACGGCTAGCGCATTTGCAGTACAGACGACGGATGCAGGGCTTCGTAAGCTGCAATTTCTGCTTCGTGTTGCAGGGTGAGACCGATATCGTCCAGCCCGTTGAGCAGGCAATGACGCACGAAATCGTCGATCGGGAACTTCGCGGAGAAGCCCTGATCGTCATGCGCTTCGCAACGCTCCAAATCGATGGTCAGGTGGTAATCGTGGAGGTCGCGGGCTCGAAGCATTAACTCGGCGACCTCGGAGTCGCTCAGGCGCACCGCCAGAAATCCATTCTTGGTGCTGTTGTTGGCGAAGATATCCGCGAACGAAGACGAGATCACGGCGCGAAAACCGAAATCCGCCAGGGCCCATACCGCGTGCTCGCGTGAGGAGCCGCATGCAAAATTCTTGCCCGCAACCAGAATGCTCGCGCCCTCGTAGCGCGGTTCATCCAAAACAAAACCTGCGTTCTTCTTGCCGTCCGCAGCGAAGCGCCAGTCGTAAAACAGGAACTGGCCGAAGCCGGTGCGCTCAATCCGCTTCAGAAACTGTTTGGGAATGATCTGGTCGGTATCCACATTGACGCGATCGAGCGGGACTACGCGGCCGCGGTGTACGCCAAACGGTTTCATCGCGCGCCCCTCGGGATCATCATCGAAATTTCCAGTTCCGAATGTCCGTAAAGTGCCCGGCAATTGCCGCCGCGGCAGCCATCATCGGACTTACCAGATGCGTCCGCCCACCGCGTCCCTGTCGCCCTTCGAAATTTCGGTTGCTGGTGGAAGCGCAGCGCTCGCCCGGCTGCAAAATGTCAGGATTCATTCCCAAACACATCGAGCACCCGGACTCGCGCCATTCGAATCCGGCATCCAGAAAAACCCGGTGCAGCCCCTCTTGCTCCGCCGCCCGTTTTACGGCCTGCGATCCGGGCACGACCATGGCTCGGACTTTATTGCTCACACGATGTCCCTTGGCAACCCGCGCTGCCGCCCGCAAATCCTCAAGACGAGAATTCGTACACGATCCGATAAAGACGCGGTCGATTCCGATGTCTTCAATGCGCTTCCCTGGCTCGAGGCCCATATACTGCAACGCGAGCTCGGTCGCGCGGCGATCGGCTTCTTTCAGACCGTTCGCCTCCGGAACCCGGCCCGTCACCGGAGCCACCATCCCAGGATTCGTTCCCCAGGTCACGAAGGGAGAAAGTTGCGCCGCGTCAATGTGCACCAGCTTATCAAATGCCGCGCCTTCGTCCGAAGGCAGGCTGCGCCAGTAATCTACCGCCTTCTCCCAGTCGAAGGTGCGGGGAGCAAATCGCTTCCCCTTGACGTAGGCAAACGTCTTTTCGTCCGGCGCCACCATGCCGGCTCGCGCGCCCGCCTCAATGCTCATGTTGCACAGCGTCATGCGGCCTTCCATCGAAAGTCCGCGGACCGCTTCGCCAGCGTATTCAATCACGTGTCCGGTCGCGCCGTCGGTACCGATTTGGCCAATAATTCCGAGCGCGAGGTCCTTCGCCGATACTCCTTCCGCGAGCCGCCCGTGCACGTCGATCTTCATCGTCTTTGGCGTTTGCTGAGCGAGACACTGCGTTGCCAGAACGTGCTCGACCTCTGAGGTTCCAATGCCAAAGGCCAGCGCTCCGAATGCGCCGTGCGTGCTGGTGTGGCTGTCGCCACAGACGATCGTCGTTCCCGGCTGAGTCAGGCCCAGCTCCGGGCCAATCACGTGTACGATCCCCTGCTCCGGCGAGTCCATGTCGAATAGCCGCACACCAAATTCTTTGCAGTTGGCCTGAAGCGCCGCAATCTGCTTGGCGGCGATGAGGTCGGTAATCGGAGTTCCGCGCGGCTCAGTCGGAATATTGTGGTCCACCGTGGCCACGGTCCGCGACGGCTGACGCACTTTTCTTCCCGCGACCCGTAAACCGTCGAAGGCCTGCGGCGAAGTCACTTCATGCACCAGATGTAGATCGATGTAAATGATCGGCGATCGGCCGCCCGGCTGCGCCACCAGGTGGGCGCACCATATCTTCTCGAAAAGTGTCTGCTTTGCCGGCATTGTTCGTGGACTACTTTTTTCTGGATAAGAACCCCAGCACCTTGCTGGCGAACTCATCCGAAAAACCAAATCTCGCCTTGGCGCGCGAGTAGAGGTCGAGTGCCTTCTTATCCAGCCAGATCATCGCCGATTTCCCCCTACCATCTTGCGGCCGCGCAAAATAGTCGGTGGAATGTCCGGTAGCTTTCTTGCCCTCTTCGACCGTGTAGTAGTACAAAGCCAGGCTCTTGCGCGACTCACCTTCAGGACAGGTTAGCGGATCGGGAAACCCGTGCAGCGACCGCTCGTCGGTCGTAAAAATCAGCGCATGATTCAGCAGCGGTGGATACTTCGCTCCGCAGCGAGCCATGTTTTTTTCCCACAATTCGAGGGCTCCGCCCCACTCCTCGCGCCAGCCCGCGTTCAAATACAAAATCAGATTCACCCGCCGGTGCCAGTTCGGGTGAAAGTGGTGCATGGAGAAATCAGTATGCACGTTGAGATAGCCGCCGCGCCCCGACTGGTGCAAGCCGCCGCCCTCGAGCATCGGGTCCGCCCTCAGGCCGGGAATTCCGGTCAACTCCGAAATCCACGCCACGAACTCGGGTGAGTTCAGTTCATCGCTAACAGCCGCGATGGCCGAAGGAAAGAGCTGACGCTTGGCAAGGCCCAGCTTATTTTCGTTGGCGTGCTTGTATTGCGTCCAGGTAGCGCTACCGGACTGGGGAAATTGCGCAGCCATGACGAGCGCAGTCTCTGGATTGAGAAAATCTTCCAGGAGGATGTGCGGGCAGGGCTGGTTCTGGCTGTACTGCTTAGCCAAAACAGGCAACCGCGCTTCCCATTTATGGTAGGGAAAAAGCCGGTCGCTATCCCGAAAAACGTCCTGAATTGCTTGCGCCCTGGACATGTGAGGCAAATCCCCCGATTTTACGATTGTAGCTGATCATGTGTGCGGTTGGGCACACCGGCCGCCTCGCGGAGTGAATCAACCCCTCCCGTTTCCCCTAGGGAAGCCGGCAAACCAGCAGCGCTTGGTTTTGGTATGCGCAATCGAGTCCTGCGACTGGCTGCTGCACAACCACCCAGCGCACTCCGTACTTGTTTTTCAAACGCTCGAAGTCTTCCAAATGGAAATTCTTCCACGGCATCTGATCCTGGACCTGAGTCCACCACTCTTCAGCCAATGGCGGGAACATGCTTACCACACCATTGTCCTTGACCCCGTCGGCTAGGCGGCTTCTCTCAGCCAGGCATCGAAACCCGGTCTCATCTTCGCCGGCGATGTCCATGTAATAAGGATCGAGAGCGAAGACCGCATCCACCGGCGTAGTCTGCCGAATCCAGACGAACGCCTGCTCCCAGGGATTCCTCGGGGCGACGCCGGGCCATTCCAGGTGCGCGCTGGCGGGAAAAAGCTCGCGCTGCGCCAGGAACATACCCATACTCAACGGCACCAATAGCACCAACCAGCGCCACGCGCGGTCCCGGAGCAGGTACTCGCCGAGAAAGCCGCCCATCATGACAAACATCACCATGTAAAGGAAGTGCTGACTGCGCAAGGGTTGGACTCGGGCCAGAGCTTCAAAGCGCGCCGGAAAATCGACCACCAAGGCGCCCGCCACGTAGATCAAGCTATAGACCATGAAGGCTCGGCTTACCCGCTCGACCATGCGCCATTGGCGATGCCGCGCCACGCCCCCGAACCACCAGAACAACACCAGCGGCGCAACGATGCCCAGCAACTCGTACCACGCCCAGTT
Source organism: Candidatus Sulfotelmatobacter sp. (assembly GCA_049519055.1). Taxonomy (GTDB): domain Bacteria; phylum Acidobacteriota; class Terriglobia; order Terriglobales; family Acidobacteriaceae; genus Sulfotelmatobacter. The sequence goes on from JBEKRE010000026.1 coordinate 63,625, forward strand.
TTGGATGTAGTGATAGGCGTGCCGTTTCGCAGCTTCGTGGTAAGCCGGAGTGGCAACAGGTGACAGGGGCGTCCCCAACCATACGAGACCACCGAGCGCGGCTGCGGTCAGGCTCTTCCAGCGGCCTTGGAGCTTGTCCATAACCAGGAACAACAAGCAGAACGAAAATGGAAATACCCACATGAGCGGATGCATGCATACTGCGAACGCCAGCCAAAACAACGCCCGTAGATATCTTTTTTCCAAGGTTCGCGCCACCATGAAAATTCCCGCGAACGCCGCCATGTTTCGCGGATTCAGGTACTGGTCCATGATGTAAAGAGCCGTTCCCGCAACCGGAAGCGACAATAGCGCTGCGACCAGACAGACCCCGCACCACCGCGCTCTCGCGCTGGGAAAAAACAGACCGGACAATTCCCAACAGGCAAGGAGCAGCCAGAAAATGGACGCCACATGCCACAGGAACAACCCGGCTTCCATGGGCAAGTGAGTTACGCGGAGAGATAGAGCAATAACGTTGGGGAACAATGTCATGCTGGCGTGCGACAGGAAAAATTCGCGCCCCACAGGAAATAATTCAGGATGCAGAATCTTCTCTACACCCGGGAGGTAGATTTCCGCATCTTCAGCGTAGGGATGGTACCCCTGCACCAGCAAGGCACCGAGCGTCAGCAATAGCAGCCAAAGAAGATTCCGCGATTTGTGCTTGTCAGAAGGAATTTCGCTCACTCGACCGCAGCGATCGCAACCTGCGGCGGGATGTTCATTAACCGTCGCTTCCGTTCCCTGCCTCATGATGCGACAAGATGACCCTTTACTTTGCCACAACAGACATCGGAAGTCTGTTTTTCTCAGAATTTTTGGCTTGCCCTGTACGTTGCAGCGCCTACTTGACAGCGCCGCGCGCTTGCGACTTTTGTTTCGGCTACGTAGCATCTAATTGAGATGGCAGCTGCCCTAATGCCCGAGCGCCTTCGGCCCAACATGGCCTTCGGCGAAATCATCGCTTTTGCCTACGACACCTTTTGCAGCAACAAGGTGCGGTTCATTCTGACCGCGCTGGGCATGGTCATCGGCACGGCCTCTCTCATTCTCGTGGTCACCATCGGGATGACAGGCCGTCAATTCGTCCTGAACCAGATCCAGGCCATCGGCACGAACGAAATCTGGGCCGAATATCTCGGGGGTGCCCCGCACATCAGCAACTCGAACCCCGATCCTCTCACCATTGACGATCTGCATGCGGTGCAGGAAAGCGTGCCCGGCGTCGTGGCTTCGTCGCCCGTGACTCAACTCTCCGATCGCATTCCCGTCGGCAATGGCCGGGAGAAGGATGTCACTATTCTTGGCGTCAGTCCCGAGTACGTGCGAGTTCGCAACCTGGTGATCCCTTCGGGAAGATTTTTCGATCAGGAGGATTCTCAGGCTCACAACAAAATCGGCGTAATCACGGAAAAAATGGCCGTGGAGGTCTACGGTTCGTCGCAAGCGGCCGTGGGCAAAGTGATCAAGTTGACCGGACTGCCCTTCTACATCATTGGAACTTTCAAGGAGCGCGTGGAGACTTTTGGGCAGACGGAGATTGTCGACAACACCATGCTCATCCCTTTCTCCGTGAGCCGCTATTTCATGGAAACACCCAGCGTCAAACTTCTGTATTTCTCCATGGAAGATCCCTCCATGGTGATTTCGGCGACGTCACAGATTAAGCGCGTCCTGCAATCGCGGCATCGCCCGGAGTCGGTATACGACGTAGCCAATCTCTCCGCATTGCTGGTCATGACCGACCGCGTCGCCAACGGTCTGACTTGGGTGCTGCTCCTGATTTCTATGGTGACTCTGCTGGTCAGCGGCATCGGCATCATGAACATCATGCTGGCCACGGTGACCTCGCGCATCCGCGAAATCGGGATTCGCAAAGCCGTCGGCGCCACCAACCGTGAAATCCGCTTTCAGTTTCTCGCCGAGGCGGTTCTGATCTCGCTCATCGGAGGCTTCGCCGGAATTGTCATCGGCCTGGCCATCCCCTACTCGGTGCGATTCCTCACCGAATACCGGATTCCGATCTCTGGCTTGTCGGCCATCATCGCCATAGTGGTGTCTTCGGTAGTCGGGGTAATCTTCGGAACAGTTCCAGCCGCCCGCGCCGCGCAACTCGACCCGGTTGAGAGCCTGCGCTATGAATAAATTTCCTCAGCGATGCCGCTTGCAACGAAAAAGTTGCATTTTCCATTCAATCGGAAGTAATATCAATCACGGGGCCGACAGTAGGCTTCCCGGTTCGACCCTGTACTGCTAAGTAAACTTCCAGGCTCCTAGTTCAGCTTGTGCAAAACAACATAACGAGGCGGTTCGTCAGCCTCCGTCCCGGTTCGGAGAGTTCAATATGTCTTGGTACGCATACTGCCTTACCGAGCACCAGACCCTTCCCAACGGCACCCGTTCCCGACGCCCTTTCGTAATTGAGAATGTTCAAGGCGTGAACGCAGCCCCTGTCCTCAGCTATCCCAGCGGTGAGTTCGCTGTGATTGTGAGCGAATACGACTCGAATAATGGACAACTCGACCAGCAAGCGGCCATCGACCACGCCCGCGTCGTCAGCGGGTGCTTCCGCAATTCCACCGTGTTGCCCTTCCGCTTCGGAACCATCTTCGAGAGCGATGACGCCCTCCGACAAGCGGTCCGGGTCAACCGGCGAGCCTTTGGGGTGAGCGTGGCCAGGCTCCGTGGCAAGTCCGAAATGCACATCAAGCTGACGGTTACCGACGGCTCGCTGCGCGAGGCCATGATTGATGTCATCCTGCCCGACACGGTCGGCGGCGACTATCTTTCTAAGCTCCGCGTCAAGGCTTCCCGCGAGCGCGAGCGCCAAACCAAGGCCCGCGCTTTGTCGGTGCAGGTCCACAAGCTGTTCAACCCGCTGGAAGAAGAAGTGAGCTGCAAAAAGGTTGCTCCCCAGGGCATGCTCATTGACATTGCTCATCTCATCGATTCCAAGTCGGTGGAGAAATACCAGAACCGCTACAACGCGGCCGCCAAACAGTTGAAGAACTGCCAGGTAGCCATCAGCGGTCCATGGCCCCCGTATCACTTCCTGCCTGGGAAGCTGCGTACCGTGGCGGGAAATAGTTAGTCTGAATCCCGTCGGGCCGTCGGTTGACTTCCCGCGGCCCGATGGATGCTAGATTTGGCAGCATCGGCATGCATTGAATGTGCATGGTTCTGCACTCCCCGAAAGTCCTCTCTCCCGGCAGCTTTGCCTGCTACGCCTGTATTAGATGTCTCTAAGTCTCGCTATATCTTTGCCTTACGTAGGCTTCGATTTAAACCGGGTGGGTTTATTGCTTTGGCTCGGCAAATGCTTCTTCCTGGTGTAATGAAAGAGGCCGCAACCTAAAGAAATGACCCTCACTCTCTTCTCTTCGAAACATTTCCCGAAGTACCGTTCCAGCTGGCCGGAACGGAGACTTGCATAGCCTTTCCAGAAATCACCTACCACTTTGCCTCTTTGAAAGCGTGGCCCCAGAGATGGGGCCACATTTTATTGCGGCACGGAAAAAATGCCTAGAAGAGCCTCCACACAAAGTGCGCCAGCAGGCCGAATAACGACAACATAAACACCCCGCCAACCCAGATCAGAAAGTTCAAAGTCATCTTGGGATCGTTAATCTGTTTCTTGTCCATGCCTCACGCTAGCACATGCCAGAAACCATCATATCGGGTCCGCACCGTAGGTCGAAGAAGGTTCGGCTTTCGTCGAAAGCACCGGTCAGATACACTGGCGTGCATCTATGACCATGGCCTGCCGCGTCTTCATTATATCCTTCGTCGCATTCCTGATATGTTCGTCCCTCACGGAAGCTCAGAACCCGCCCCAGAGGCCGACATCCATGCCTTCCTGGGGTTCCGCGCCGCAAGCCTCGCAAACTGATCTGCAAAACTTCCCGCCGCTCCTTTTGCAGCAGCTTTCCGCCATCAAAGCCGCCGCGCTGAATGACGATTATGCCTACCGCGAGGTCACCCACCTCACCGAAAATATAGGGCCTCGCCCCAGCGGCTCGCCCCAAGCCCGTGCTGCCTCCGAGTACGTCGCCGCGGAACTTCGCCAACTGGGCCTCGAAGTTCGTCTCCAGCCGGTCATGGTGCCGCACTGGGTTCGCGGGGCCGAAACCGCCGCTCTTGTCGAATACCCTGGCATGGTTCCCGGAAGCACTCAGAAGATCGTTCTGACTGCTCTCGGCGGCAGCTCCCCCACTCCAGCGGACGGTCTGACCGCCGATGTGGTCACGGTCAACACCTTCGACGAACTCCAAGCCCTCGGCCACGACAAAGTTGCCGGCAAGATCGTTCTCTTCAACGAGATCTTCGATAAACAGAAGGCCGCCGCAGGGTTTGCTTTTGCCTCCTACGGTGAGGCAGTTCGTTATCGCGGAGCAGGAGCGAAAGCTGCTGCAGATCTCGGTGCCGTCGCCGCCCTGGTCCGATCGCTCGGCAACGCCGACTACCGCCTTCCCCACACTGGATACAGTTTCCCCGCCGGGATCCCGGCCGGCGCTGTGACGGCCGAAGATGCCGATCTCATCGTCCACCTCGCCTCTCAGGGCAAAGTCCGCATGCATCTCACCCTCACTCCGCAGAGGCTTCCCGACGAGACCGGCTACAACGTCGTTGCGGACCTTAAAGGTTCCGAGCACCCCGAGCAAATCGTCGTCGTCTCCGGACATCTCGATTCCTGGGATCTCGGCACCGGCGCGATCGACGACGGCGCCGGTGTCGTTATCGCCATGGAGACTGCCGAAATTCTCCAGCGCCTCCACCTGCCCCCAGCCCGCACCCTCCGAGTCATCGCCTGGATGGATGAGGAAACCGGCGGCGCGGGCAGCAAAGCCTACTCCGGCGAATACTCTGCCGATTTTGTTCGCCACGTCGCCGCCATCGAGAGCGATGCCGGAGCCGCCCATCCTGTCGGCTTTGATGTCAAAGCCACGCCTGCCGCCGTCGAGGCTCTCCGGCCGGTGCAAGGTGTGCTCCAGAGTATCGGCGCTACCGTCTTCCAATCCAGCAGTTATCCTCCGGGAGCCGACATCGCCGCCATGTCCGATTACGGAGTACCTGCCTTTGGCGTGATGCAAGACAGCCGAACCTACTTCAATTACCACCATTCCGCCGCCGACACGCTCGACAAGATCGTTCCCAGTGAACTCCGCGAAAACGCCGCCGCTATGGCCGTGCTGGCCTACGCCCTGGCCAACATGAAAGAGCCTCTCCCGCGATAGAGATCAAATTGATCCAGGGAGCGAAACGGAGGCGTTCCCTATGTCTGCACCGCGTACTGGTGGTTGAGTACAGGATGAACCGTATAGGGCTCCCGCATAGCCGCACATAGAATCCGCTAAGTCGGGGCGGTGATGCCCAAACAGGGACGATTCATAAAATCCCGGGAGTTAGCACGGCGGCGACCACGTACGGTCGCCGAAAAAGAGAGGAGACAGCCTTGAATCGAAGATTTGGAAAAACAGCAATCGCAACGTTAGCGGCATGGGCGCTCTTGTTGTTCGTGGCGGCAGCACCGCGCGCGCACGCCGATGACAGATCGCATTGCCAACATGCGGTCGAAAAAGCGGAAGCGAGATTGGATAAAGCAATCCATAACAACGGCGAGCACAGCCGCGAAGCCGAAGATCGCCGGCGCGATCTGAACGCCGAACGGCGGCGTTGTTGGGACCAGTATCATCAGTGGTGGAACGGCCATGAACATCGCTGGGAAACCGAGCAAAACTGGGACAACGATCACGACCATCACTAAAGCGGAATATCGCGTATGTAGCAACTGGTTCCAGCCGAAACCGGCGACAACAAAATTTCGGCTGGATCTTTTTTCTGCCTAAGCCCTCCTGCCACTGCTGACACCTCAGATTGTTACAATACAGACCGACCTTCAAAGCAATGCGGTTCGTTAGCCCACTATTGAAGCGCGCCGTCTATTCCGCTCTGCATGGAACGGGATATTTTGGCCGCACGACCCCAGCTGCGGGTTACGCAGTCGTCAGCTACCACGGGGTTCTGCCAGCCGACCATTCCGTCAGTGACAAGTTTCTCGACGGAAACCTGGTGCAGCCCGAGATCTTTCGAAGAAACTTTAATTCCTGAAAGCTCGCTATCGTGTCATACACCCCGAAGATTTTCGCGCAGCCACAGAACAAAGTAAGCCGCTGCCCCCACGCTCCGTTCTGGGGACCTGCGACGACGGACTTCTCAACGCTCTGACCGACATGCTTGCAGTCCTTCAGGCCGAGAGCGTCCCATGCCTTTTTTTCGTGACTGCGGCATCCTGCAGCGATGACCCGGGCATGCTCTGGTACGAGGAGCTCTACCACGCTGCCGCTTATCGCCGCAGGGCAGCCGAGGCTTTTACCTCCTACCTGAACATGCTTCGTTGACCTCCGCATGCATCGGATATGCTAACCACCCGCCCAGGCAATTGCTGGTGTGGGGACTTACACCCCACTAGATTCACAGCCTTGTCGGCTGCTCCAGTGCGCCGGGATCTGCTGGATGCCGAGCTGTTGCAGGGCCTGTCCCAGTTGAGTGGGAGCTTGTTTGCCGGCGAGTTGTTCGGCGAGGGTCCAGTGCGAGTCGGTGCGCTGAAAGATGGAGTGGCGGTCGTGGTAGAGGCTGAGGGGAATGCCGTGAGTGGTGATCATGGCGTGCAGAGCGCGCAGATAGCCGAGGGTATTTTCGGCCTCGATCT
>JBEKRE010000027.1:0-69486 GCA_049519055.1 Candidatus Sulfotelmatobacter sp.
GTTGGTTTCGTTGCTGGATACCCACCGACGCTTCCAGTCTGTTTCATGAACCGCCGGATGCCGAACGGCACGTCCGCGTGGTGTGGGAGGACGGCGGGAGTAATCCCGCCTCCTACCCGATGCTACTGTTCGCGGTCAGTCTATTTTTCCATCAAGAGCACTTTTTCCGCATCATCAATCTCGGTCAACTTGACCTCGATCACTTCATTCATCGTGGTCTGAACGTTGCGGCCCACGAAGCTGGCCTCCACCGGCAATTCACGGTGGCCACGGTCAATCAGCACGCACAGTTGAACCCGTCGCGGTCTGCCGTGAGAAAACAAAGCGTCCATGGCTGCGCGCACGGTCCGCCCCGTGAACAGCACATCGTCCACCAGAACAATGTTCTTGTCCTCGATCGAAAACCCGATCTCCCCTGCCTGTACCACCGGCTTCGGTCCGAGCGTGGAGAGATCGTCGCGATAAAAGGTGATATCCAGCGTGCCGACCGGAACCTCGGCGTTGTCGATCCGGGCTATGATCTTGCCCAGACGCTCGGCAATCGGCACGCCCCGGCGCCGAATTCCGATTAATCCGAGGCCCTTGACGCCGTCATTCTTCTCAACAATTTCGTAAGCCAAGCGCACCAGGGTGCGCTCAATTTCTGAGGCGGACATCAGCTGCGCTTTCTGGCGCAGCGCGGTCTTGCGCGAAGGAGACGTTTTCACGTTCATAGTCGAATGGGCCTCGCGGAACTATATTTACAGATGAGCTCACTTCACTTTAGTGGCAACTTGGCATATCTGCAAGGCAGCCTGAAATCAGATGCCGTCTGGTTCCGTCGGAGTCATCTCTTCGGCAAGAGCGTCGGAAGGAACCGAGAAGCCAGGGTGTTGTACTCTCACAGTCTGCGTCAGAACGCCAGTGTCATTTTGCAGAACCCTCAGCTTGATCTCGTGAGGCGCAGCCACGGAGCCCTCAGCTGGCAAAATTCCTATGCCCTGGTTTCTCCCCCCCGCCTTGGCACGGTAGAGTGCAGTGTCTGCCAGCTCAATGGCCTCTTCCGCACAAATGGCCTCGTAAGCGCGCCGACTCCAGGGAAAAGCAGCCCATCCCACGGAACAAGTCTTGCGCACATAAATCCCGTGTCCAAGATCAAAGGCTTCCGATGCCATGACATCTAAAATGCGATCACAGAATGCCGTCGTACCGGAGGGGTCGGCGGACCGGGACATGATCAGGAATTCTTCTCCTCCCCAACGCACAAGAACATCGGACTTGCGCACCACTCTGCCCAGACGCTCTGCCACTAACTGCAGCAGCCGGTCGCCGGCGGGATGACCGTGGAGATCGTTGACCTCCTTGAAGAAGTCCACATCCACCATAAGAAATATCAGGTCGCGATGATCCATCTTTCGGATATCGTTATCCCGAGCCCGCTCATAATTTCGCAACACTTGACCCGCTTCCGCCGTCAGAATTTCTTCCAGATAGCGCCGATTCCATACCCCGGTCAAGGCATCCGTATAAGAAATCTCCTGAAGTTCAAGGTTCTTGCGCTGCAGTTCCAGGCTATGCCACCGGAGAGACTGTTCTTTACTCTCCAGCTCGTCCTTCAACTTGCACATCTCGTCAAGATTATGGCGCGACAAACGCAGCAAGTGAAGCAACTGATGGTCCATCCAATTCTGCTTGAGGAATACCAGCGTGCCCATCAAAAACATTGCTCCCGCGGTCAGCAGCAGACGGTAGGACCGAACACTTGGCGGGACATCTCCGCCGAACGCTGCCCAAGCCACCATAAGCGGCGTAGAAAATACCGCGACCATCGCCAACCTTGTCGTCCATGTGCTGTGGTCGCCTTGAGCTACTTGGTCGGCAGGCCGGCTGGGCGACGATCCGCGTGCCATGAAACCCACTGCCGCGAACCACGCCATGGCGGCGACCAGCGGAACATCGTATAAGCTGCCGGTGTAGTACCGGTGAAAATCAATGGCCACACTCGCGAGGATGGAGCCCATGCTGTAGAGCAATGCGGCTTTGAGAAATTGCCCATAGATCGTGCGCCAGGAGCCTTGGCTGCGCCTCCATACCATGTCGATGCCCAAAATCAGAACGATCTGTTCGCCAGCATAGAGCAGATCAAAGCTGCGCCCGTATACGGCCTCATTCGGCGCAACATACTGCCAGGGAATCACGATGAACAGATATAGGTAGAGCCACCAGGTCAGCAGCAGAAAAAAATCGACCGATCCGAGCCGCAGGGAATGATGGTTCTGTCGTAAATGCGGTTGCACCACCAATGCCGCCATCATGGGGACGACGTGCAGGAACAAAACTACATCGGCCACAAACGGGTTCGGCACTTCTTGCCGCAGGAAGACCTCGAAGTAGGTCCACAGAACCTGCGCGCAAAGCCACATTCCGCAACCCAGCCCCATGAGGCCCCAAAAGAGCTGCTCTTTCTTGTCGTGTGTTCTGGTGTTTGAGAGGATGGCAAGCGTGGCGCATGAAAGCAGGACACATTGAGTAAGATCGCCGAAGGCGGTTAATCCAACGCCGCGGCCGACTAGCACCGACACCAAGGCGTGTACGCATACCACTGCGCATACGGTTCCCGTCCACTTGCTCGGTTGCCGCACAGAGATCAGTCCCACTTTAAAAGTGTATGGGCATGCCCCGGTCTCGCAGGCATTACTGAAGTAATCGACGAAAGTGGCTGGAGATTCACGGGAAAGTCCCCGACTAGCCAATCGCGGCCGTGAACCGTTCAGTAAACCGGAAAACATCCTGGTAGGAGTTGTAGAGCGGAACCGGCGCCACTCGGAACGTATCCGGGTCTCTCCAATCGCCGATGATTCCTTCTCCAGCCAGCCGTTCGCACAATGCTGGCCCGTTCTGCGGAATTCGAATTGAAAGCTGGCACCCGCGCCGCTCTTCTTCTTGCGGTGTGATAATCGAAAAGCTGGCTGAATTTCTTCGATTCAGCAAGAACTCCAAGTAACCGGTTAACCAAACACTCTTGCTCCGCAAAGCATCCATGCCTGCCTCGTGAAAAATCTCCATCGATGCCCGCAGAGCAGCCATACTCACAATCGAGGGATTGCTCAACTGCCAGCCTTCAGCACCAGTCATGGCGCAAAAATCCGGCCCCATCCGAAAACGTGACGCCTCGTCGTGCCCCCACCATCCGGCGAACCTCGGCAGGTCCAAAGAATTGGCGTGCCGCTCATGGACAAAACAACCAGCGACACATCCCGGCCCTCCGTTCAGATATTTGTAGCTGCACCAAACCGCGAAGTCTGGACCCCATTGATGCAGTTCTAAACGCAAGTTGCCCACCGCATGGGCCAGATCGAAACCGACGGTGCAGCCCCGCGTATGACCAGCCCGCGTTATCCCGGCCATATCGAACGCTTGCCCCGTCGCGTAATTCACCCCTCCCAGCAGGATCAATGCGATCTCATCCCCCGAACGCTCGATCAGAGACTCAATTTGTTCATGGCGAAGACAAGACTCTCCGGGCAGCGGAGTTAGCTCGATCAGCGAAGTCGCAGGATCGAAGCCATGGAAACGAATCTGCGACTTCACAGCGTACTGATCGGAAGGGAACGCACCACGCTCCACCAGGATTTTGTGTTTTCCGGGCGTGGGTCGATAGAACGAGACCATCATCAGGTGCAGATTCACCGTGAGTGAATTCATCACCACAACTTCGACGGGCTTCGCACTTATCAGTTCTGCTGTTTGCTCTGTGAGCAGCCGGTGGTAGGGCAGCCACGGATTCTTTGCGTGGAAATGAGCCTCTACACCCAGTTGCGCCCAATCGATAAGTTCCTGCTGAATATAGGTCGCGGTAGTTTTGGGCTGTAAACCCAGCGAGTGACCGCACAGATATACGCAATCACTGCCCGCATGTTTAGGTAACAGGAATCTCTCCTGATAGTTCCTGAGTGGATCGCGGTCATCCATCGCAACGGCAAAATCCTTGCCGGGCTGAAACTCGATGTCCTTCACCGCCGCAGCTCCAGCGGAGTGAGATCGCGACGAATCAACTGGTCTGCTTGCTTCCAGTCGAGATCCTCCACGCGATCAATACCGTCACAGAGTTCAGCCAGCATCAGATCCTGCGTGGCACCGCGCGTCAGCGCAACGGAATAGGGAATACGATGAAACGTCACCATCGCATACTTCGGCACGAAGAGTGCAGGATATTTTGCTTCCAGCGCCAATTCCACCTTCTTTCGAAGCAGAAACCGCGCGTCCGCGACTCGATCTCGCATCTCCGTGAAATTTTCAATTGCCATGTCCGCAATTGCGTCGGTATTGACCTTGCGCTCCTTTTCGAACTCAGCGAAGACGAGCGGCCAGTTTGTGCCTTGACGATCGAGCAACTCGGCCAGGCAGCTGCAGTCCTCAAATCCGCAATTGATGCCTTGCCCGAAGAAGGGAACGATCGCATGAGCCGCGTCCCCTAGAAGCAGGGATCCTCCGCCTACATGCCAGGGAGAGCATTTAACGGTGACCATGGTGCCGGTCGGATTCGCCGCATAGTTGTCCGCCAATTCCGGCATCAGCCGAAGAGCGTCAGGGAATCGATCTTCAAAAAACTGAACCACAGTAGTTCGTGTGGTAAGGTTCGTGAAACTGTCCTTCCCCTCGAATGGAAGAAATAAGATGCATGCGAAAGTGCCATCGATATTGGGCAAGGCAATCAGCATATGATTGCCCCTCGGCCAGATGTGAAGGGCGTTCTTGTCCAGCCCGTGTTCGCCCTTTGTGCCGTCTGGAATCGTCAACTCCTTGTAGCCGTAATCGAGATACTGTTGAGAAAAGTTAAAGCGGCTCAACTTGAGCATCTCGGTCCGAATCGCCGATGCGGAACCGTCGCAGCCCACCAGAGTGTCGGTCTCGAGGTTCGCCTCTTCACCAGTGCTTTCGTCGCGCAATCGAACCACGCCCGTCTTCAAGTCGTATCCCGTGCAGCGTTGATTGAAATGAATGGCCGCGCCTCGTTCCTCAGCGGCATTCATAAGAGCGAGGTTCAGTTCTGCGCGAGAAATCGAGTTGATGACTTCCGTTTCATCTTTCCCATACGGCTGAAAAGTGAGCTCACCCGCAACCGAATGCATCATCCGTCCTCTCATCGGGATAATGATGCTTCGCATTCGCTCCCACAGCCCCGCCTGCCGCAAGGCGTGAATACCGCGAGTTGAAAGAGCGAGATTGATCGAGCGTCCCGCACTCATGCGAACTCTCCGCATGTCCGGACGCCGCTCGTAGATGTCCACTCCCAGTCCGCGTTGCCTCAGCAGAATGGCGAGAAGAGGACCGGTCAAGCCGGCTCCGATCAGAGTCACTTTCTCAGGGGAAGATTTCATAGCAGATCGAACGAAAGGATTCGATAAATGGCAAAACCAGGCGATGCCTCACTCGGTCAGTAATGTCCTCGCCTCCCACAATTCCGGGAAGAACTTCTTGTCGAGTGTCAGCTTCAAATAAGACGCTCCCGCACTTCCCCCAGTGCCCATGCGGACCCCGATGATTCGCTCCACCAGTTGAATATGTCGCAATCGCCAGCTCACCACCAGTTCGTCGAATTCCGTGAGCCGCTCGCACACATCGATCCAGTCTCGATAATGGTGTTCATCCTTATAAAGGGAATGCACCGCCCGGGCGCGGGCTTCGAATTGCTCCCGTTCGGTTGCGCCCGCGGGGCGGGGCGGCAGCTTGCCTATGGCCTGTAGTGCTCCAAAAAATACATCGCGCAACGACGGCTCCTCCAGCCGGCGTTTCAGACTGGCGTATGCCTCTGGGGTCGGTCGGTGATAGCGGAGCATTTTTTCGTCCTTCAACCCGCACAGGAATTCAATTTCACGAAATTGTTCGGATTGAAATCCGCTGGCCGGCTCCAGCAAGCCGCGAAAGGCAAGAAAATGCGTCGGCAGCATCGTTTCCAGGATGGTGAACTGCTCCACCAGCACTCGCGTGATTTCTGTACAGCGGCGCAGCAGCCGCGCTGCTTCGTAAACTTCATCATGCGACTGCGGAGCGGCGCCCGCTTTTTCCAAATTGTCCACCACGGCATCCAGATCGTGCAGCAACTCCTTGAACCACAGCTCATAAGTCTGATGTACAACAATGAACAACAATTCGTCGTGATGGATGGGCGAAGACTGGGGCCTCTGCAACTCGAGCAATTCCGGAACTTGCAGATACGAGCTGTAGGTGAGCTGCCCCGGCTTGGGCCCGATCGGCGACGAGCCCGCAACGGCGCTGGCTTCCTTATCGGCAGCCTCGGCCGACCCACAATTGAGTTCTAGGAACCGAGCGGCATTCCCGCTGAGCAACTTAGCCTTCGTATTCTGTGGCAAATGGCTTTGTCGAATGAGAGAGCCCACGCGCTCTTCGCCGAGAGGAAAAGGATAGTCCGAGCCGAGCATCACCCGATCCGTTCCCATGGTTTCCACGAGAAACTGCAGCGCACGCTGATCGAACACGGCGGAATCTGTGTAGAAGCGATTGAGATAGTGACTCGGCGGATGCTGGCAGTCCCCACGCGCAACAGGCTGATGGTGCCAGGCATTTTCCAGCCGCCCCAGCAGGAATGCAAAACTTCCTCCACCATGCGCGAAACATAAGCGGAGCGCAGTCGGCAACCGATCGAACGCTCCACTCAGAATCAGTGTCACCACCGACAGTTGCGTCTCGGCTGGCATGCCTACCGTCCACGGCATCATGTATTTCGGCATGCGCTCGCGCCCCAACATTTCCCACGGATGAACCAGCACGGCCGCGCCTGCGTGGGCGCAGTGGCGCAGGAAAGTCTCAACTCCGGGATCATCGAGATTCTTGTTTCCAATGTGGTTTCCAATCTGGACGCCGAGATGTCCCGCCTGCATGCATCGGCTGAGTTCCTTGCAAGCAGCGTCAACATCCTGCAACGGCACCTGGCAAAAAGATTTCAACCTGCCTTTTCCTCGGCGGCAAAGTTCGAGTGCCGCGTCGTTGAACAACTGCGCACAATCCAGCGCGTGTTCAACCGGACGCTCATAGGCAAACAGCACCGGCGTGGCAGAAATAACTTGCAGATCGACTCCGTCGCGATCCATCTCCCGCAACCGCACCTCCGGATCCCAACACGCCGAGTCAATATGGCGGAAGAAGCGATCCCCCACCATAATGTCCGCTTTCCCCGGCTCCGTGTGTTTGATCCAGGGCCAGTCCGGCGTGCCGTAGCGCGCTGCCAGATCAGGCCATGAGCTGGGGAAAAAGTGATTATGAATGTCGATGACTTGCATTCTTCATTTGCCTGGATGGATCGTGCCGCAGCCCTGGCATGTGCGCCGGTTCTCGTTGCTATAGAACTGTTCAAACAGAGGCGGCAGGTCCTTCACAATGCTCTTTAACTTTACTTCCGCCCGATAAACTAGCTGGTGGCAGTCCGGGCAGTACCATTCGAATGCGTCCAGTGAGCCCTCGGGGCGCGGTACCTCGATGACGACCCCGATCGTGTCGGCTGGCCGTTGTGGCGAATGGCGCATGTGTTTCGGCAAGAGAAAAATCTCGCCTTCTTTGATCGGTATTTCCAGCGGCGCCTTTCCCGGCGTCTCCATGATGCGGAGAGCTATATTGCCCTTCAATTGGTAGAAGAATTCTTCGGTGGGATCGTCGTGATAGTCGCGCCGCTGATTCGGTCCACCCACCACCGTCACCATCATCTCTCCGTCTTCCCAAACTTGAGCGTTCCCCACCGGCGGCTTGAGCTTTTGTCTGTTCTCGTCGATCCACGCCTGAAAGTTAAACGCCTTCAGATTCTTTATCGATGCCATTTGTGTCCTCTATCTCGGCGGCTTGTAGGCCGTGGCCTTGATCTCAATCAGCAGGTGCGGATGCGGCAGCTGGTGTACGGCCACTGTCGTTCTGGCGGGACCGTCGTATCCGAAGAACTCGCCATACACTTCGTTATAGCCGGCGAAATCATTCATGTTCACGAGATACGTGGAAATATCGACTACGTCTTGCAGCTCCGCTCCCGCACTCCGCAAGATGTCGCGAATGTTTTCGAGCACGGCGCGCGTTTGTTCGCGGATGTCGAGAGTTGTGGTGCCCGATGGAAGGGCTTCTGCGCCCGCAATCGTGTTGTCGGACCGGCGCGCGCTGGTCCCGGATACGAAAAGGAAGTCCCCCGCTCGTTTGATGTGCGGATACTTGCCGCGTGGCGTCGCTTTCCCTTCGACGACTTTGCTCTCGATCCTGCTCATTCTTTCCTGCTTGATTCCTCTGGTTCCGCCCAGCAGGGAGTTGGCATGCTCAGAGCCGGATGCAAATATTATTCAGCTCGGAATAGAAGTTCAACGAATGCATTCCGCCTTCCCGGCCAATTCCAGAAAGCCCCACTCCACCAAATGGCGTGCGCAGATCGCGTAAGAACCAGCAATTCACCCACGTGATGCCCACATTCATCTGCTGCGCCACGCGGTGGCCGCGCTTCAAATCGCTGGTCCAGATTGAAGCCGCGAGTCCGTATTGCGTGTCGTTGGCCATGGCCACCGCTTCTTCTTCCGCATCGAAGGGCGCGACGTGACACACCGGGCCAAAAATTTCTTCCTTCACGCACCGCGCCGATTCCGGAAGCCCAGTATAGATGGTTGGTTGCACATAGAAACCGTGATCACGATCGTCGCCGAACTTCGGCACCCCTCCGCCTGTAATCAAGGTTGCCCCTTCCTCCCGCGCTAGGCGCAAGTAGGAGAGCACCTTTTCGCGATGCTGGGCAGAAATCAAGGGTCCCAAGTCTGTTCTTTCGTCAGTCGGCCAGCCCGAATGCAGATGCTCCGCTTTCTGTCTCAGCTCCTCTACAAATGCGCCGAAGATCCTCCGTTCCACATAGACTCGCTCCGCGCACAAGCACACTTGCCCCGTATTCAGGAATACCGCATCGGACAATCCAGCAATAGTCTCTTCAAAATTGCAATCCGCAAATACGATGGCCGCATTCTTCCCGCCCAGTTCAAATGAAACCGGTTTCACGGTGGGTGCCACAGCTTTCATGATGGCAGCGCCCGTCCGCGACTCTCCAGTAAATGTGATCGCGTCCACTTCAGGATGCTGTGTGAGAAACTCTCCCGTAGATGCAGCACCGAACCCGTGCACCACGTTGTAAACGCCATCCGGAATTCCGGCGTCCTGCATCGCCTCCGCAAGCAGCGTCGCGCTGGCCGGAGTTTCCTCCGAAGGCTTGGCAACCACGGTATTCCCGCAAGCCAACGCCGGCGCAACTTTCCAGGTGAGCAACAGCAGCGGCAAATTCCAGGGAGTAACAATACCGACAACCCCGAGCGGCTTGCGCACCGCGTAGTTCAAGGCCTGGGCCCCGTCAGCCGTTTCTGTCTGAAACGACTCCAGCCCGGCCATCTTGACCAAGTCGGCAAAGATGCGGAAATTCCCAGCGGCGCGAGGAACGTCGAGTTTTGATGCCAGGGAAACTGGCTTACCTGTATCAGCTACTTCGGTTTGAACGAAGCAATCAAATCTCTTTTCGATCGCATCCGCAACCTTGTGCAATCGCGCCGCCCGTTCGCGAATTCCGAGCCGTCCCCACTCTCCCCGCAAGGCACGCCGAGCCGCATGTACAGCCTCATCCACTTGAGCAGCATCGGCCTCAGTGACTTGCGCAATCACCGTCCCGTCCCCCGGGTTTATGTCCACGAACTCTTGTTTCCCGGGCACGAAACTGCCGTCAATGTAATTTTGAATTAACTTCACGAGATTCCCCAGGCGGGCTTTGGCAATCGTAGCAGCCAAGCTAAAACCAGGCAATCGGACCGGCAGTTAACCGTGTCTTTGTTGCAGGTATCGCTGCAACGCGTCTTGCCAGGAAGGCATTTCAATTCCTAGAGCTTGCATCCGAGAAGGCGACAATACTGAATACGCCGGTCGCGGCGCAGGTCGCGCCATCTGCGCACTGCTCACCGGGCGCACAGTTGTCGTAAGCCCCGCGCTCCGCACGATCTCCTGGGCAAACTCAAACCAGGTGCAATCTCCCGCGTTGGTGACGTGCACGATCCCGTTTGCCTTCCGCTTGCACAGCTGAATGAGCCCTCGTGCGAGGTCGACCACGTAGGTCGGACACCCCCGCTGGTCGTTCACGACATCCAGCGCCGGACGGTTTGCCGCGAGCTTTAGGATCGTGTCGGGAAAGCATTTTCCACCGACTCCAAACAGCCAGGACGTTCTCACGATGCAGCAGGCCGGCATCAGCTCAAGCAGCCTAATCTCAGCCTCTGCCTTGGTTCTTCCGTACACGCTTTGCGGATTTCGCTCGTCTTCAGCTTCATACGGTGTGGTTTTCTCTCCGTCAAAAACGTAATCGGAACTTAAGAACAGCAGCCGCGCCCCAACTTCCCGCGCCGCCTTCGCGACATTCACTGCACCATCGCGATTCACCCCGAAAGCCAGGTCCCGATTACTCTCGCAGCCATCCACGTCGGTATACGCCGCGGACAACACGATCCACTCCGGTTTTGTCTCCCGCACTATCTGCTGCATGCGCTTCGCGTCGCGGATATCCGCCTCTTGCGAGCCGAGTCCCGTGACCGCATGCCCGCTCCACTCACGCATGAGCGCATGGCCCAGCAGTCCGGTTGCTCCAAAGACTGTGACTCTCATTGATTGGCCCGAACGGTCTACTCGAAGCGATTTACGCAAAACTCTCGGCGTCAGAAAACGCCAACCCCCGCTGGTCTTTCGCTGATACGATCGGCTCACCATCTATCCCCCAATTGATTTTCACTTGGGGGTCATTCCAGGATAACGTTCGTTCGTGTTCAGGCGCGTAAAAATCAGTCGCCTTATACAACACGTGGGCCTTCTCCGAAAGCACGACAAATCCATGTGCAAAACCAACCGGAATCCACAGCATCCGATGATTCTCGCCCGAGAGTTTCACCGTTTCCCAGCGCCCAAAGTTCGCTGAACTTCGACGCATGTCGACCGCAACATCCAGAATTTCCCCCACCACAACCCGCACCAGCTTTCCTTGCGGGTGCTTCACCTGATAATGCAGGCCTCGCAGCACACTACGGGAAGAGCAGGAATGATTGTCCTGTACGAAAGCTTCGCGAATTCCGACCTCTGCCATGGTTCGCTGGTTGTAGCTCTCCAGGAAAAAACCGCGCTCGTCCCCAAACACCCGCGGTTCCAGCACGAACACCTCCGGAAGGGAAGTCGCGATTTTCTTCAAAGCACTCATGGCAGGGCAAGTCCTGAAGCTGGATTGATCAGAATACTTTCTCTCGCAAAAGTTGAAGCAAGTAGATGCCGTAACTATTGTTCTTCATCGAATTCCCGATCTTTTCGACCTGTTCCGCCGTGATGTAACCCGACCGCAGTCCAATTTCTTCAGGGCAGGCCACCATCAGTCCCTGTCTCTTCTCGATCGCCTGGATATAGAGCGATGCCTCCATCAACGACTCGTGGGTTCCAGTGTCGAGCCAGGCCATTCCACGCCCCATCACCACCACCTCCAATTGGCCGCGCTCCAGATATGCTTTGTTTACGTCGGTGATCTCAAGTTCGCCCCGCGCACTCGGCCGCAGCGCCCTCGCGATTCTTACCACCTGATCATCGTAAAAATAAAGTCCGGTCACCGCATATCGCGATTTTGGCTGCCGAGGTTTCTCTTCAATGCTGAGGGCCCGTCCGGCTCCGTCAAATTCCACTACGCCGTATCGTTCGGGATCATGCACTGGATACGCAAACACGCGCGCACCCTTCGTTTTGCTCGCGGCCTCCCGCAGGTCCTTCGCCAGGTCATGCCCGTAAAAAATATTGTCGCCCAGCACCAGCGCGCAGGCACTGTTTCCCAGAAAAGTCTCTCCTACCAGAAATGCCTGCGCGATTCCCTCCGGCTTCGGTTGAACCTTGTATTGCAACCGGATTCCGAACTGACTGCCGTCCCCCAGCAAGGCCTGGAATTTGGGCACGTCCTCAGGAGTACTAATAAGGAGGATGTCGCGAATCCCCGCCAGCATCAGCGTGCACAGCGGGTAATAAATCATGGGCTTGTTGTAGACCGGAAGCAAGCTTTTGCCCATGGCGTGGGTCACGGGATACAATCGCGTACCCGATCCCCCGGCCAGAATAATTCCTTTGTAGGTCGTGCTAATTGATGTTTGCATTTCGCGATTTATTTGCGAGGCACTCAAGAAGAATATTGCGTTTCAATCCATTTGCGATAGCTGCCGCTGGTAACCCCGCGGATCCACTCATCGTTTTCCAAATACCATTTCACCGTTTTGCGAATGCCGCTCTCGAAGGTTTCTTTGGGGCGCCAACCAAGTTCCCTTTCAATCTTACGCGCGTCCATGGCGTAACGCCGGTCGTGTCCGGGACGATCTGCAACAAAGGTGATTAGGCTGCGGCGGGAGGGCGCAAGCTTTCCTGCCATTTCGTCGACGATATCGCAGATTGTCTGGACGATCTCGAGGTTGCGCTTCTCATTCCAGCCGCCAACATTATAGGTCTGTCCCACTCGTCCGCGTTGCAAGACCGTGGCTATCGCCTCGCAATGATCTCCCACATAGAGCCAGTCGCGAACGTTTTGACCATCTCCATAGACAGGCAGAGGCTTACCGTTGAGAGCGTTGAATATCATCAAAGGGATTAGTTTTTCCGGAAATTGAAAGCGTCCATAGTTGTTGGAGCAGTTCGTAGTCAGCGTAGGGAACCCGTAGGTATGGTGGTAGGCGCGAACAAGGTGGTCGGACGCTGCTTTCGAGGCAGCGTAAGGGCTGTTCGGAGCGTAAGGGGTGGTTTCGGAAAAAGGTGGATCCGTTGGTCCCAGTGAGCCGAAAACCTCGTCGGTGGAGACGTGAAGAAAACGAAAGTCCACTCGATCCTTCGCATCCAGCCTTTCCGAGTAGGCGCGCGTCTCTTCCAGCAAGGCGAAAGTTCCATCAATATTCGTGCGGATGAAATCCTCTGGTCCTCTTATCGAGCGGTCGACATGGCTTTCGGCCGCAAAATGCACCACCGAGCGTGGCTTCCGCCGATCAAACAGGCTGCGCACCGCTGACCGGTCCGCGATATCCCCCTCCACGAATTCGTAACGGCCGTCATGCGCAACCGATGACAAATTGTGAAGGTTGCCAGCATAAGTGAGCTTGTCCAGGTTTACGACGGAAGCAAATTCGTGCTCCAGCCACCGCAGGATAAAGTTGGATCCGATAAAACCGGCTCCACCCGTAACGAGGATCGTATTTTCCATAAAAGCGAATGTTGCGAATTGCAAGGCCCGTCGCGCCTTGAAGAGCATCGGCAGAGAGCGGGTTTCCTATTGTAAACAAAAAGGACGGGAATGATCCCGTCCTGATGGTTTGGTGTTCGGTTTTTGCTGAACTATCACATTTCGCGCGCCGACATTCTTGATTGTGGCATCCCGGGTCGAACGGGTGCTCTATGCCGTGCCTCACGGTGATCCCCGTCCGGCAGAATGGCTGGTTGGCTGCGATCCTGCCATACCCAAGCAGTGGACCACCTTGCATCGGAGAGATCCCACAATGTCAATTTGAAAACTCTGTGCAGCGCCTGTATAAATCTGAGGACGGACCTTCGTGCCTGACAACCGATCCAACCCCGGCGGTAATCTACAGCCCCGCCGTCCAACGCTGATAGCTGCCGGGCTGCTTCTCGCGGCGCTTGCACTGGTCGTCCTGTATACGACCCGCAAAGCCTTCTTGAGTCCGCTGGCCTTGGTCGTCGTCGCTGCCATCGGCCTGGCGGCATTACTGTTGCAACTTCGTCTCCGTCCGGATCTTTCTTCGTCTATTCGAGGCCCGCTCTGGCTCAATGGGCTGGGCGTGTTCTTCGCCCTGGCGGCGGTGTTCGCGGACTTTCTTCATCTCAACCCGGCGCTGGTGCCGATTGCCGCCCTCGCTGCCGTCGTGTCCTTTGCGGTCAGCGGCATCATCGTCCTCAGCGCTCTGCGCAAAAAAGGGGTCTGAGAGAAGGACTTGGCTTCCGGCTTCCAAATCGCGCCTGCCAGCATTTCCGAAAACATAAGTCGTCTTCGCTTGAGAATTTCAGAAGACAATAATGAAGACAAATCGACGGTCCGAACGCTAAAGCCGGAACCCGGAACCCCGAGAGCCGGAAGCCCCAGTTACGGCTTAAACTCCACCGCAACCGTCGTCTCCGCTACTACCGGTTGCCCGCCCACGCGGTAAGGTTCAAATCGCCACCATCGCAGCGCATTCATAGCAGCCTGCGCCAGGATCTCGGGACCGTTCAGGGCGCGCACATTCACCACTGAGCCGTCGCGCCCCACGACGACATCCAGCAGAATCACTCCGTGTAACTTTCCTGGCCGTGCGGCTGCGGGATAGTCTGGATCCACGCGGTGCCTCACCAGTTTCTGCATCACGTCGGCGGGAACTTGAGCTTGAGGGCGGGTCGCGGTATTGTTTTCCAGTCCAGACTCCAGGTTCTCCCAGCCGCGAGTCCAGCGCCACCACCCAAGGGCGGTCAGCAAGATTGCCGCCGACGCCAGAAAGGATATCCATCTCCGGCTGGGGCCACTGCTTATCTGAGGTTGGGCCGCGCCTGACCATTCCGGCTCAACCGTTCTCTCCGGCTGTATCGGAGGCTTTGAGCGCTCGCCCGAGCCCGGCTCCACCTTCGTTCCTTCCGCCCAACTGCGTATGGACGTTTGCTGCTCCGCCGTCAGCCCTACAAACTCCATGCCGCACCGCAGCCTGTCGTGATGCCTCACCAGCGCTCGGATGCGAAGCGAAGCCGCGGCTGAGGGCAGGTGAATTTCTACTCCCACCGACTCACCCGGCAACAATTCCCCCGCCATCACCGCGCCAACCCCAAAGAGACCTAGGTTCTCCGAGCGCCCGGGAACCGTGTCTGGAATTCCGGAACGCAGCACAGTTACATCCAGCGGCGCCTGCACGCGGTATCGCAACCCGCGCCGTCGCCGCGACGGTTTATCCGACCCTTGTGCCTTTGCGCCTGCGTCCATTTCAAAAATAGAGAATCCGTGGCGAACCGGGCCTTACTTGCTGCCCGCCGGTAACTCTACAATCTCGCTCCCATTAGCCACCAGCACCACGCTCGCCATGCCAATGAAGAGTCCGTGCTCTACCACTCCCGGCATGTCGCTAAGCTGCCGCGCCAGCCTGTCCGCATCCGGAATCTGTCCGAAACGGCAATCCAGAATGTGATTATTTTCGTCAGTGAGGTACGGCTTTCCCTCCGCATCCCGTCGTAACTCCACCGCCGCGCCCAGCGCCTCAATCTTTTTCTTTAAGAGGGCTTGCGCGAACTTGATCACTTCTACCGGCAGCGGAAACTTTCCCAGCACAGCAACCCTCTTGGTTGCGTCGGCCACAATCACCAGCTGCCGGGTAGCTGAAGCCACAATCTTTTCCCGCAGCAGCGCCCCGCCACCACCTTTTATCAGTCGCAATTGCGGATCCACTTCGTCCGCCCCGTCCACAGTCACATCGATCTGCTGACATTCATCCAGCGTAGTGAGTGGAATCCCCAGACTCGCGGCCTGTTCACCCGACCTCACCGAACTCGGAATCCCGCGTATCCTCAAACCATTCTTTACCTGCTCGCCCAGCAGTTGAATGAAATACGCGGCCGTTGATCCCGTGCCTAGCCCGACCACTTGACCGTCTCTAACGAACCGCAAACTGGCTCGCGCCGCCGCCTCTTTCTCTGCATCGTTGGCCATAGTGTTTTGCTGTAGAACCTGACCAGCTCTCCGCCAATTGCCGCCCGACTACCCCAAACTCTTCTCCACGTATATCAAATAACCCGCTAGTGCCAGCCCAAACAAAACGGTCAGAATCGTAACCAGATCCACAATAAATCCTGCCGGCTCGAACTTCCCCTCATCCAGTTGCGCCCGAGTTCTTCGATAGCGCATCAGGCCAGCCACCACCATTACGACGCCCGCAAGAATCGAGATCGTCCCCATCCAAACCGAGAACCCGGTTGCCTTGGACACTTGGCCCTGAAATGCTGTCAACTGCCGCATGGCCACGGCGAATCGCCCGATTGCGAATCCAAACACCACAATGGCCACGCTGGTCCGCACCCACGCCAGAAATGTGCGTTCGTTGGCTAAATGATCGCGCGCTCGATTGGAATTTTCCACGTTTCCAGAATCACTCCACAGCCTTCGCCACCAGTGCTCCCACTGCCGCAATATTCTTGACCAACTCCTGCGGCACGCCGTGCCGTTGTTGCAGGTACTCGGGAGCGTTGTAGGAAACCCACACCTTGCCGGTTTCGTCCTCTGAAACCAATGCCTTCAGCGGCAGATCAATTGCGATCGAGGGCGCTGCCACCATCACCGGCGTTCCCCCCTTCGGACTGCCAAAAATCAGCAGCTTGGTCGGACGCATCTTCATTCCAACCTTCGCTGCCTCTGCGCTGTGGTCTACCAGCGCGAACAACTGCAGTCCTCGTTCCCCTAAAATGGATTCCACACGCTGCACGGTTTCGTCCACCGTACGCTGGCTCGCAACCTGCATCAAACCATTTCCTTCCATAACCTCACTCCTCGCCCTGGCATTATTCAACCGCTTTCGCCACCACCGCCCCCAATCCTGCAATATTCTTGATCAGTTCATCCGGGACGCCGTGCCGCGCCTGCAAATACTCCGGACTGTTGTAGGAAACCCACACTTGTCCATTTTCATCCTGCCAGACCAGCGCCTTGAGCGGCAGATCGATCACCAGCGTAGGCGCGGCGACCATTACGGGCGTACCTCCCTCTGGTTTTCCGAAGATGACCAATTTCGTGGGCGGCATCTTCAGCCCCACCTTCGCCGCCTCAATGGAGTGGTCTATCGTTGCGAATATCTTCAGCCCACCCTCGGCCAGATGCGACTCCAGATGTTTCACGGTTTCATCCACCGTATAGCGGCTTGCCACTTGCGATAGACCGTTTCCCCGCATAACCTCGCTCCCCGTGTCCTTTTGCCCCTGATAGAAATAGCCCGTCAGCGCTCCGCAATCATCTTGCCCAGAATTTCCTTCAGCATCTTTGCAGCCACCGTTGCCGTCATACCCGAAACATCCTGCGCGGGGTTGAACTCAACCAGATCAGCCCCAACCACCGTTCCCTCAATGGCATGTAAATGAGCAATCGCCTCCCGCACCGTCATGCCTCCCGGTTCGCGATGCGAAACTCCGGGCGCAAAGGCCGGATCGAGCACGTCCATGTCGAACGAAACGTAAACCGGCCCGCGAATCTTCAGCCGTTCATACGTGGGCAGCGCCGCCATCTCCAGCACCTCGACCCCGAATTTCGCTGCCTGCTCGCGCTGATGCCCAACCATGGTTCGAATCCCCAACTGCACCAGCCGCTTCGCCAATCGATCCTCCATGATGCGCGCGAAGGGACAAGCATGTGACATCCGACTGCCGTCGAACTCGTCATACAAATCCGGATGTGCATCAAAATGGACGATCGTCAGTTCGGGATAGTGTCGTGCAAATGCCTTTAGAATAGGATATGTAACCGAATGGTCGCCGCCGAGCGATACCGACTGCTCCCCTTTTTCCAGCAACTGCGAAATCGCGCGCTCAATTTCCGTAAAATCCTCGGCGACCTTATCCCCCGAATCGCTCAGCAGTAAGTCACCCGCGTCCGCAAATGCGCCCTCGGCTCCCACGTCTGTGCCCAACTCCGACCACTTGTTCGAAGCATCGCAGCGCCAAGCCTCGCGGATCTTCACCGGCGCGCCCGCAGCCCCGCGCAGATACGACGAGTTCCCGTCCAGCGGTATCCCCAGAAGAGTCGGCATGCGCTCAAATGGCTTGCGCCACAGATGACCCAGTCTACATCCCCTGCAATTCAAGTCCCTCCTACAGGAAAAACCGTAGGAAGTTTGGCAATCTGTGGAAATCAGTTTACCGAAACGAAATGTTCAAGAGCAGAACCCGTTGCATCTATTGGCCGTGAGTTGGCCGCTGGCAACCCGCGGCCCTCCCGCCTGTGGATTTCTTTTCATTTGGCATTCACCTTTTTGTTGCCGTCACGCCGCTACCTTGGCGTGTGTAGTTCTTCGCGACAAATTCAGGAGGAAGCTCATGAAGTCCAGTTTACTGGCACAAGCCAGACAGCACCTTGCGGTTGGTACAAGCCTGTTCGCTCTGCTGGTCAACCTGGGAGCGCCGGTCCCAGTCGCCGCGCAAAGCGCCCCCACCACCTCGCCCATCAAGCACGTGATCGTGATCATCGGCGAGAACCGCACCTTCGATCACATCTTTGCTGCCTACAAACCGAAGAGCGGACAAACCGTTGATAATCTCCTTTCCAAGGGCATCATCAACGAGGACGGAACTCCCGGGCCAAATTTCTCGCAGGCTTTGCAGTATTCCGCCGTTGATACCAGCGGCGACGGTTATCAAATCAGTCCCATGAGCAAGTCACTATACTCGGTGCTTCCTGCGCCTTTGACCGGCGGCCCTTCCAATGTCTGCACCAACAATGGCGTTTGCACGCTTGCCGAAGCGCAAGCTTCCGAAAACGGACTGGCGAGCACCTACTACCAATACCTGCTGACCGGTGGCACCGGCCAGGCGTCCCACGTTCCCGATGCGCGCATCTTGAACGTAAAGGACCTCCCGCCCGGACCATTTCAACTCACCTCGAATACATTTCCGTACGATTCCTACGCCGCCAGTCCGGTTCACCGTTTCTACCAGATGTGGCAGCAGACAGACTGCAACGTCATGTACTCCACGGCTGCGAATCCGAGCGGTTGCCGATCCGACCTCTTTCCCTGGGTGGAAGTGACGATCGGCGCTGGCAGCAACGGGTTGCCGCTCCCCGCACACTTCAGTACCGAGTATTCCCCTTCGGCCAAAACGACGGGCGAAGGCTCTACGTCTATGGGCTTTTACAATGTGCTCCAGGGCGATGCTCCTTACCTGAAGTTCCTGGCTGACAATTACGCGATGAGCGATAA
Source organism: Candidatus Sulfotelmatobacter sp. (assembly GCA_049519055.1). GTDB lineage: Bacteria > Acidobacteriota > Terriglobia > Terriglobales > Acidobacteriaceae > Sulfotelmatobacter. Next base: position 18,978 of record JBEKRE010000027.1, read on the forward strand.
CTACCACCAAGCCGTCATGGGCGGAACTGGCGCCAACCACATCATGATGGGCACCGGTGATGCCATCTGGTTCAGCGACGGCAAAGGGAACCCGACCGTGCCACCTCACAACCAACTGGTATGGAAGGGTACCGTAGACGCTGGCGTGGTCGATGAAATCGCAAACCCGACAGCTGCGCCTGGCACAAACAACTGGTACGCCGAAGATGGCTACGGTGGTGGCGGTTTCGGTAGCCCGGTTTACGGCGGCGGTTCCTATACGAACTGCTCGGACGCCGATTCCCCGGGTGCTTTTGCAGTTCTGGATTACATCAGCAACTTGCCTACCCTAATTGATCCGCGCTGCCAACCGGGCCACTATTACCTGCTGAACAACTACAATCCCGGCTACTTCGGGGATGGTACCAATGCCTACACCGACCACTATAAGTACAACACGCCCTTCACAGTCCCGCCTTCGACCGTGCGCAACATCGGCGATGCGCTGTTGGAAAAAGGTGTCTCGTTTGCATACTTCGGCGACCAGTTCAACGCCTATCTCAAAGATAAATATCAGCTGGACTTCGGCGCCGTTGGTTCCACCAGCGACCAGTACTGCAACATTTGCAACTTCTTCCAATACTCAACCTCGATCATGACGAATGCCGCGGTTCGAACCGCCCATCTGAAGGACACGATCGATCTCTATCAAGACCTCAAGACGGGTAACCTGCCGGCAGTTTCTTTCGTCAAGCCCAGCGGGTGGGTCGATGGCCACCCGGCGTCGTCCAAGGTCGATCTCTTCGAAGGCTTCGTAAAGAAGATCATCGACGGTCTTCAGGCCAATCCGGAGCTATGGGCTAGCACGGCCGTCTTCATCACCTTTGACGAGGGCGGCGGTTATTACGACTCCGGCTACATTCAGCCGCTCGACTACTTCGGCGATGGCACGCGCATTCCGTTACTCGTGGTTTCGCCATTCACCAAAGCGGGGCATATTTCTCACAGCTACTCGGATCACGTTTCCATCCTCAAGTTCATCGAACGAAACTGGGGGATCGCTCCTTTGACCGGCCGGAGCCGTGACAATTACCCCAACCCGGAGACGGCGAACGCCAATCCGTACGTGCCCACGAACAGCCCGGCACTGGACGACTTGTTCGACGTCCTCAGCTTCTAGGGCGGTAGGTAGTTCTGGAAGTTGGCGCGAACTAATATGCACTCCACAAGCGGATGTCCCGATCGGGGCATCCGCTTCGCCTTTGGTCTTCATTTTCCTGCGCCCGTCGCTCAGGTTCCCCTCGAATCTCGCGTATCCCGCCGCGCATCCGTTATTCTAGTAACCAACTCATTATGGCTAGCCCGAAATCCCGACCCACCAGCGGCGCCCCCGGCGCTGCCGTCATCGAAACTTCGTCTGCCAATGGTGTCAACTCCCACCGCGAACGCGTCTTCAGCGCCTTCCGCCAGTGGGGATATCTCGAAGGTGACCTCGATCCGCTCGGCTTTCTGCGTCCGCGTCCGACCGTCGAGCTCCAGATCGACAGTCCCTATACTAACGAAGCTCGCGCCATCTATTCCTCGACCATCGGCGTAGAAATCAACCACATCTACGCTCCCGAACGTCGCCGCTGGATCTACGAGCAGATGGAATCTGAACCGCAAAAAGAAGACCAGCAAAGAATTCTCGATCTCCTGATCCGGGCCGACGTTTTTGAGCAAGTCATGCAGCAGCGTTATCTCGGTAGCAAACGCTTCTCGCTCGAAGGCGTGACCGCTCTGATTCCGCTAGTGGATGAAATTCTCGATACCGGTTCGCGTCTCGGTGCAATCGAACTCGTGATGGGCATGAGCCATCGCGGGCGCCTGAACGTGATCGCGCACGTTGCCAAACGAGATCCCGAAGAAATCTTCGCCGGCTTTGAAGACGTCGATCCGCGCAGTGTTCTCGGTTCCGGCGACGTGAAATATCACATGGGCGCGACCGGTCAGTACATCACTCGCAGCGGCAACACGGTTCACATACATCTGGTTTCCAACCCCAGCCACCTCGAAGCCGTCGATCCCGTCACCGTCGGCCGCACTCGTGCCAAACAAGACCGCACGGGCGAAGGCGGACGCGAAAAATATCTCCCGCTCCTGGTCCACGGCGACGCCGCCTTTGCCGGACAAGGCATCCTCGCCGAAACCATGAATTATGCCGACCTCCCCAGCTACTCGGTCGGCGGCACGATTCATGTCGTCGTCAACAATCTGCTTGGATTCACCACCAGCTATCTCGAAGAGCACTCCACGCGCTTTGCCGCCTGCATCGCGCGCCGCCAGTCCATCCCCATCTTCCACGTCAACGGCGAAGACGTTGACGCCGTCGTTCGCGTCGCCCGTCTCGCCACCGAATACCGTTATCGCTTTGGCACCGATGTGGTCATCGATCTCATCGGTTATCGCCGTCACGGGCACAGCGAAGTCGACGATCCCACGGTCACCCAGCCGCTGCTCTACAGGAAAATCAAAGAGCATCCGCCACTCTGGGAAATCTACGCTGACGATATCGGCGCGACCGACGCCCCAGCCCAAGCCGCCGCCGTCAAAGCTGAGCTTGAAGCCGCGCAAAAAGCGGCCGGCAAGCTCACCAAAAAGCCCACCCTGCGCGACTTGCCGAGCTATTGGGATCGATACTACGGCGGTCTTTATAAACCTGAGTACGACGCAGAAACCTGCCTTTCAGCCGAGGAACTGGCAGAGCTTACAGGTCACCTCACTACTTATCCCGACGGCTTCCACATTCATCCAAAAGTAAAGAAACTCCTCGAACAGCGTGCCGAAATGGGAGAAGGGAAGCGGCCCGTCGATTATGGGATGGCCGAAGCTCTCGCCTTCGCCAGCCTGGTAAAGGCCGGCATTCCGGTTCGCCTATCCGGCCAGGATTCTCGCCGCGGCACGTTCAACCAACGCCACTCCGTCCTTATCGACATCGAAAACGAGAACGAATACGTCCCCCTGGAAAACATCGCGCCCGAACAGGCCCGTTGTGGGATCCACAACTCGACTCTCTCCGAGCCCGGTGTCCTTGGCTTCGAGTATGGCTACAGCCGCGACTATCCTGAGGCCCTGGTGCTCTGGGAAGCCCAGTTCGGTGACTTCGTGAACGTCGGGCAAGCCATCATCGATCAATTTATCTCCGCCGGCGAAGCCAAGTGGAGCCTGCTCTCCGGCCTCGTCCTGCTTCTTCCGCACGGTTACGAAGGCCAGGGACCGGAACACTCCAGCGCGCGCATCGAACGCTTCCTGCAACTCGCCGCCAAACACAATATCCAAATCGTGCAACCTTCGAACGCCGCACAATATTTTCATCTGCTCCGCCGCCAGGCCTTGCGCCACTGGCGCAAACCGCTGGTGGTTTTCACGCCGAAGAGCATGCTGCGTCATCCCGACGCCTCATCGCCAATTGCAGATTTCACTCGGGACAATTTCCAGAACGTCCTTCCCGACACCGAAGTCGGGGAAGCCGACCGCATTCTGGTTTGCACCGGTAAGATCGGCCACGAACTCCAGGCCGAGCGCAAGAAGCGAAAAGACAATTCCACCGCGATCGTGTTTCTTGAACAGCTCTATCCTTTCCCGGAAGAAGAACTCATCGCCGAATTCGCCCGCCACGGCGAATCTGGCGACATCGTCTGGGTTCAGGAAGAGCCCGCTAACATGGGTGCCCTTTTCAATATGCTCCCGCGCCTCCAGCGTATCGCCGGTGCCCGCCATGTCCTCTCCGTAAAACGCAGCTCCAGCGCCAGCCCCGCCACCGGCAGCGCCAAAGCGCATGAAGTAGAACAGAAAACGCTGTTAACCTTAGCCTTCACCACGAAGGGATGAGTGCAAATTTTGCTGAGCCTTGTCATTGCGAACCGCTTCAGCGGTGAGGAATCTCTGTTGTCCGCCACACCAGAACTCCTGTAGGGACAGCCGCCCTTGTTGTCCGCGCCGAGCTCGGCTTGCCCAGTTAGCGCGCGAACTCCCGAGCTGTAATCCAGTTCCCCTCGACTCGTTCCCCAACCTGATTGTTACAATCCGATGAAAAGCCGCATCCACGCTTGCCAACTCGGCACTCGGTACTAGGTACTCGCAACTCCCTTCGTTACAATAAAGCCGTGAAACCCAGCATCTTCGTCGTCGAAGACGATCCTGATATTTCTCGCCTGGTTCGCCATCACCTGGAGAACGAAGGTTTTGCCGTCCGCGTCTATCCCAACGGCTCGACCGTAATCGTTGACGCCGAGCGTCAGCGTCCGGCGCTGTTCGTGCTCGACATCATGGTCCCCGGCAAGGACGGTCTCGAACTCTGCCGCACCGTCCGCCAGACTCAGGGACTGGCCGCAGTACCCGTGATTTTCCTGACCGCCAAAAGCAGCGAAGCCGACCGTGTCCTCGGCCTCGAGATCGGGGCGGACGACTACATCGCCAAGCCCTTCAGCCCGCGCGAACTCGTCGCCCGCGTGAAGGCCGTGCTGCGCCGTTTCGAGCGTCCTCTTCCGCCCAGCCCGCTCAAGGTCGGCGACATCGAAATCGACCCCTCCGCCATGGTCCTCACCGTTCGCGGACAAACGGTTCCTACCACCGCAACCGAGTTTCGTCTGCTCGACTACTTCGCTCGCCATCTTGGCCGCGTCTTCTCCCGCGATCATCTGCTCGATTCCGTCTGGCGCGACACCTCTTACGTCACTCCGCGCTCAGTCGACGTTTATGTCCGCCGCATCCGGGAAAAAATTGAACCGGATCCTGAAAACCCGCGTTATCTTAAGACCGTGCGCGGCGCGGGCTACCGCTTCGAGGCCCCAAAGTGAGAAGCCCAAAGTGAGAAAAAAGAAGTGAGAAACGGGATTTTCCTGAAGCTGATGGCGGCCTTCCTGGTCGTCATTCTGGCCGCCGCCGTGTTGTTTGACCTCACGCTTGGCAGCGCCTGGGAGGCTTCGCTGCGCTCCGAAATCGAGCGCAACCTCGTGCAAAAGACTCAACTCATCGCCCACGGCGTGGAAACCGATCGCAGTGGCCACTCCCTGGCCGATATCGCCGCCCAGGAAGGCCAAGCTGCCGGCGCGCGAGTCACCATCATCGATGCCGCCGGAACCGTGCTGGCCGATTCCGAAGCGAATCCCGCCACCATGGAAAAACATGCCTCCCGTCCAGAGTTTGCGTCCGCTCTCGCCGGCCGCGTGGGAACAGATCAGCGCCGCAGTTCCACCATTGGCATTCCGTTTCTCTACATTGCCGTGCCCATCTCGGGTGGGGCCGTGCGCCTGGCCTATCCCCTTTCCGACGTCGAAGCAGTCTCCGCGCAAGTTCACCGTCGACTGGAAATCGCCTCCGGTCTGGCATTCTTGTTTGCCCTGATCGTCGCCGCCATCGCTTCCAATTGGACCGCTCACCGTCTGGAGCGCATCGTCGACGTAGCCGCTCGCATAGCCGATGGTGAACTCCAGGCGCGCATCCGCGAGGCTTCCCAGGACGAAATCGGCCGCGTCGCTGGCGCCATCGACAAGACTGCCCGCCGCGTCGAACAAAGTTTCGCCGCCGTCGTCTCCAGCCAGCGTCAGCTTGAAACTCTGCTCAACAGCATGCAGGATGCCGTCATCGCCGTCAGCGACGATGGCCTCGTGCAGTGGGCCAATCGTCCTATGAACCGCCTGGTTCCGCAAGGCACACGGCTGCACCAGCCGGTGGTCGAAACCATTCGCGATCCTGATTTCCTGGCCACCGTCAGGGAAGCTACCAGCACTCACCAGGTCAAAACTGCCCGTGCCACTTCCGTCGTTCCCGGCCGCACCTTCGACGTGACCGCCGCGCCTTTGCCCGATGGAGGCGCGGTCGCCGTGCTCCGCGATCTCACCGAAACCGAACGCGTGGAAAAAACCCGGCGCGACTTCATCGCCAACGTCTCCCACGAACTGCGCACCCCTCTCACTTCGATTCAGGGCTACGCGGAAACTTTGCTCGACTCCACTCCCGAAAACGGCGCACCCACCCGCGAGTTCCTGGAAATCATTCGCAAGAATTCCGGCCGCATGTCCCGCCTTACCGAAGACCTGCTAACCCTGGCCCGCGTCGAATCCGGCGAAACTCGTTTCGAAGTCGAGCCGGTTCCTCCCGCTGAACTGGTTCACGATGCCGAAGAGAGTTTCCGCGAGATTGCCCCCACCCACGGCATCGATCTGCAAATCCACGATCTTGAAGAACCGCTCAGCGCCGAAAGTCTCCCGCCCGTTCTCGCCGACCGCGAAGCCATCCATCAAGTTTTCTCCAACCTCATCGACAACGCCCTGAAATACGGCGCTTCCGGCGGACGAATTGTTCTCGGCGCTCGCGCCGTTCCCCACGCCGTCGAATTCTACGTCCAGGATTTCGGCGCCGGCATCGCCAGCGAACACCTGCCGCGCCTTTTCGAGCGTTTCTATCGCGTCGATAAGGCCCGCTCCCGTGAATCTGGAGGCACCGGCCTCGGCCTCGCCATCGCCAAGCACATCATGCTCGCCCACGGCGGCTCCATCCGCGCCGAAAGCGAACTCGCTCACGGATCGACTTTTCTTTTTACTCTCCCCACCGCATAGAAGTTACGGCCGGAACCTGTCCCACCAATTGGCTTTGAGGCTGGGCACAACTTCGGTGTAATATCGCTCCAGCAGCCTCCCTTTCGGAGACCTCATGAAACGCATTTCGACTTTCATCCTTTTGATCGCCGTCGCATTGACGGTTGCGTGGTCCATACCCGCTTCCGCTGAACGGGAGAACCGAAAAATTGGGGAAAATGGCATTGAGGCCCGCAAGGCGGCTAAGCACCAGCAAAAACTGGTGAAGAAGAATGCCAAGAAACAGCGGAAAGCCATGAAAAAAGCCCAGAAAGCGCAGCGCAAAGCAGCCAAGAACACTCGCTATCGGACCAGGTAGTTCCCGCGTCGGGCGGGGGATCCGAAGCTCGCCCGACGAAAAATGACCAAAAATTCACGGCCTCTTAACCCATCTCCGAAGCATAACCTCTATCCTTAGCCGTTGACCTTCTCTCTAGGGGTGCGGCAAAATCACAAGTAATCAATTCGCGCAGTTCCACCCAGCGCCACAGGGACATCCTCATGAGCACCGCACGCGTCGAAAGCCTGCCCGCCGAACCGGCCCATCAGCACATCGTGCGCCGCACCATCGAAGCTTGTCGTCTCGCTAAGGAAGCGGCAGGCGCTGCCGCCGAGGGCATTGCCACCGGCTCCGGCCCGCTGCTCAACTCCCTGCGCCAGCGCGAGCGCGAACTTGATACGCTCGATATGGAAATCGACAGCGCCGTGACCTCCATCATCACCGACGTTGAGCCCACCCAGGCCCGCGAACTCCTCGCCTGCATGAAGTTCATGATCAGCCTCGAACGCATCGGCGACCTCTTGCTCAGCTTTGCCAACAGCGCTCAAGCCGCCTCCGGCCGCATCGATTCCGATGACACCCGCGACCTCACCCACATGGCCACCATCCTGGAAAAGATGCTCACCGACGTTGGCGATGCTTTCTCCGCCCGCGACGTCGGCAAAGCCGTCGACGTTCTTCGTTCCGATTCCGAAATCGATCGCCTGCGCAATCTCATCTTCCTCCGCCACATCGAGAATCCCGAAAACATCGCCCGCCAGGCCAGCCTCCAGATCATCTTCATGACTCAGTCCCTCGAGCGTGCCGGCGATCACGCCAAGAATCTCGCCGAGGAAGTCTGCCACTTCGTCAGCGGCCATACCGTGCGCCATGTCCTCAAAACCTACGACAAGCCCGTCGAACAAATGTTCATCGACTACCTGCGCCGCCGCGAACAACCCTGATTTTTGTCCGCCTCTATTCCGAAGCTGGTCGTTGCATGTTCTGCATAACCGGCGACCGGAAGACTCTCTCAAAACCTGCCCTATCGTTTACCATCGCCTACAGAAGACGATCGGAGCCGCATGGACGTTTACTTAGTCGACGGAACCTACGAACTGTTCCGCCACTTCTATGCTGTGCCCTCCGCCTCGGATGCTAGCGGTCAGGAAATCGGCGCCGTCCGCGGTGTCGTGACCTCCGTTTTGTCCATGATTGAGCGCGGCGCCACTCACCTCGGGGTCGCAACCGACCACGTCGTCGAGTCGTTTCGCAACGATCTCTATCCTGGATATAAGACCAGCGAAGGTGTCGCTCCCGAGTTGCTTTCGCAGTTCCCCATTCTCGAAGAGGCTCTCGAAGCCATGGGAGTAGTCGTGTGGCCCATGGTCTACTATGAGGCGGATGACGCTCTCGCCTCCGCTGCCAGCCAGGCAGCCAAAGACGACAGTGTGAACCAGTTGCTGATTTGCACGCCGGACAAAGATCTCAGCCAGTGTGTCGTGGGCACGCGAGTCGTGCAACTGGACCGCAGACGCGACCTTGTGCGCGACGAGGCCGGCGTGGTCGCCAAGTTCGGAGTAAAGCCGCAATCGATTCCCGACTACCTTGCCGTGGTCGGCGATAGTGCCGATGGCTTTCCGGGCGTGCCCGGCTGGGGCGCAAAAGCTGCAGCTGGGACCTTATCGCACTATTCCCATCTGGAAGATATTCCCAAGGATTGGCAAGAATGGCATCCCTCCATCCGCAAGGCCCGTGCGCTCTCCGAAGCGCTGTTCAACGCGTGGAATGACGCCCTGTTGTTTCGCACCCTCGCCACTCTGCGGCTGGATGTCCCCGTCTTTGACAGGGTTTCGGACCTCCGCTGGAATGGACCGCGCCCGAACTTTGAGGAATACTGTGGGCGCATGAAGTCTTCCGACCTGCTCCGTCGCGCCACAACGGCAAAATCGAGAACACAGGCCGGCTAGCCTTTACTAATGTAGTTTCCCACCACGGCTGCGCAGGCCTCGACAAACTCTTTTTCCGGTTCCGTGAACGTGCTCGTAAAATAGCTCTCAATATCGAGCTCAGCCGCCAGCTTATTCCTGACCATAATGGGGACAACGATTTCACCCTTCACCAGCGGCGATCCCGCCAGATAACGCGAGTCTTTCGAGACGTCGTGCACCACCACGGTCTGCCCGCTCGTGGCTGCGGCGCCGCAAAGTCCAGTGTTGAGGGGAATGCGAGCATTGGGTGTAAAGCTTCCGGCAAACGGTCCAACGATCAGCGCGCCCGGGTCGACCGGGTCGACCAGATAAAATCCCACCCAGTTATAGCGCGTCATCTTTTCATGTAGGCGCTGGGAGATTCGCTCCATCACCGCCTTGTGCGTGGGAGCGGTTCGAGCAAAGTCCCGAAATTCCTGGAGAAGTTCTTGGTGCACCGGCGTCATCGGTTCGGCCCCTTGAGTGTAATCAGGAAGCTTGAATGGCATGCAATCCTCGCTTCCATTCCCTCCTCAGTCTACGCGGATCGTGGACCTTGCAAGAATGCCTTCGATGGGACAAGACCACCCGTGGGGTGGACATTCCTGTCCGCCTTTCGCTACCAGAAAAGAAAGAGTATTAGTTCTTGACGCCGCTTACTTCAGCCCATCCACGACGTAAAGATCGGACAGGGAGCGGCCCAGCGAGTATGCATAAGATTTTCCGTCCGCGCTGAACCGCATGCTGGGAACGCTTTGCGCGCCCGCCGGATCGGCAGGCGCGATCTCCTTAAAAGGTTGTCGGCGGCCCGTCGCCAGATCCACGCGGGTAATCTTTACAGGCACCGTCCGCGTTCGCAGCAACAAGCTCTTCCCGCCTTCGAAAAATCCCATGACAAATTCGTCGGGAGCCACCTCAAAGTTCATCTTTTGCGGTTCCCCGCCGGCAATCGAAAAGAGCCAGCGTTCGCGATTGCCGTTGACGGCAAGCAGGTAGTTGCCATCCGGTGTGACCAGCGCTCCCGACATGCCCTCGGGAGTCACGGCGCGCGGTGCGCTGCCCTGATCAATACTCTGCACGTAAACGCGACGCCCATGCCCGGGCTCGGCCGCGGTGTAGATGATCGACTTCCCGTCCGGCAACCAACCGGCATTGAAATGGTCGGTCTTGTCGTCCGTGATCTGACGAGGTTCTCCAACCCCGGTTGGCAGAAGTGTCAGCTTGGTGGGATTGCCGGATGCGGCCACTACCCACTTCCCATCCGGAGAAAGCGCGCCAAATCCACCTTCGCCAAGACGAATGGCGGGTGAACCATCCGTCTTGCGGAGAAAAATGCTGTAGTTCGTGCCAACGGCTTCGCCGGTCTCGGAGAAAACGATGGTCTTGCCGTCGGCCGACATATCCGCCAGCAGCGACCAGTCAAACCAAGAGAGGCTGCGCTCATGGGTCTCGCCGGGCGCAAGCGCGAACATGCCCAGCCGAGTCTTATCCGCGGTCAGCAGAACCGAGCCCGCGCGGCTGATATCGTGAATGGTGAGCCCACCCGGCGCGCGATAGATCAGCCGTTCTTTGCCGGAAAAATCCAGTGCATAAATCGACCGCGCCGATCCGCCGGGCACCGCCGAAAACCAGACTTCCTTGCCATTCGGACTCCACGCCAATCCTTCAACGCTGGAATAAAACGAAGAGCTGACCTTGCGATTTCCATGCACGTCGAGGATGACGACGCGGCCATCGTCGCCGCCGGGGACATGATCGGCAATGGCAACAGAGCCGCCGTCCGGCGAGAATCGCACATGGCTCACCCAGCCGTGCGGTTCATAGATCACATTGCCGATGGGATATTCCAGATGAGAGAGGACATCGGGAGCAGGGCGAATAATCGCCAGAGACTGCCCGTCGGGCGTCCAGTCCGCCCACATCACATTGTCGAGCACTTCCCGTGGAGCTCCTCCTGCCAGCGCCGCCCGCGCCAGAGTTCCGGTCTGACTGAAGTGCAAGTTGGCTGCAGGGTGCAAACAGATGGCCATCTCCCCCTTCGACGAGATGGAAAGAACCTGCGCCGGCGGCAGGCCCACAGTCCGCGAGTCGGTGCTGTCGAAACGCGTGGAGAAAATTTCTTGCGGCAACCCGTCCCACGCCGCTCCGTAAATAATGGTCTGCCCGTCCGGAGCAAAGCGGGCATCCCAGATCGTTCCGTTGCGGAAAGTGACTTCGTGAAAAGTCGGATTCGCCGCCGCACCGCGACGCGCCAACCGGTAGATGCCCGCCCACGACGCCAGCAGTAGCAACCCGCCCAGCACCGGCAGCAACCAGCGCCGAGCCTTCGCTGACTCTTCTTCCAGCCGCACAGCCTGCGCGCCGCTTCGGCTGGAAGTGGAGATGTCGGTAAGCGCTTCCAGATTGAAAGCCACATCGCGCGCCGACTGAAAACGCTCCGCAGGATTTTTCTCCAGGCAATGCCGCACGATGCGCTCGAGCGCGGGAGAGACGTTGCGATTAGTCTCGGACAACTCGGGCGGATCTTCCTTGAGGATGGCGCTCATGGTATCGACCGGCGAGTCGCCGTGAAAGGCGCGCTTGCCCGAAAGCATTTCGTAAAGAATGGCGCCAAAGGCAAAAATATCGGCGCGTGCGTCGGCAGATTTGCCCCGTACTTGCTCCGGCGCCATGTAGCCGACCGTCCCCATGACGGTTCCCGCGTCAGTGGCAATCTGTTGCGTCGGCGCCTCTCCGGAGTTGTCCAGTTCCGGCCGCGTAAACTTGGCCAGGCCAAAGTCGAGAATCTTTGCGCGCCCGTCATCCGTGATGAAGATGTTCTCCGGCTTCAGGTCGCGATGGACAATGCCTTTCTCGTGCGCCGCAGCCAGCCCGCTGGCAACCTGCCGCGCGTACTCGATCGCCTTGCGCGAAGGGAGCGCGCCGCTGCGCAGCCGGTCGCGAAGGGTCTCTCCTTCCAATAGCTCCGATACCACGTAGGGCGCGCCGCGGTCTTCGCCAATATCAAAAATCGAAAGAATGTTGGGATGGTTGAGCGCTGCCGCAGCACGGCATTCCTGCGCGAAGCGCTGCAGTCGGTCAGGATCCGTCGAGAAAGATGCCGGAAGAATCTTGATCGCGACCTCGCGGTTCAGCCGCGCATCGTGCGCGATATACACTTCGCCCATCCCGCCCGCGCCCAGCGGCGATTGAATGTCGTAAGGACCAAGTTTTGTGCCAGAAGTAAGTGCCATGCAGTCGGCAATTATAGCCCGCCTGGTCACCGTTTGTTGTTTGATAACGTGTTATGACTTTCGTACCTCTTCTGCGTGGCCTGTCAGGACGCCGGGCAGAACATCTGTCCGACCGACTCGCCATTTGTTGCACAATGGCCTCATGGATAACCGGCCGCTGATGCGTAGCCGCCAGGCCATGCTTCCAAGCCTCCGTGCCCCAACCCCATTCCGGATACAACGACCACAGCGGGATGTGCGCGAACACCACGATCGGCCTATTGCGCTTCAGATGTTGGACGTCATCTTCCATCCGCTCCGGCTGTTCGGGTCCCGGTGAGCCGAGACCCCCCGCCTTCAGATTCACCAGGTTAACCAGCCCGATGAAGTGCGCGCCCTTTTTGTCGTAACTGTACCAACCCGCGCCCTTTGCATTCTTTCCGTACGGTTCGAGATCAGATTTTCCGTTGCCGTCGTCGAGCATGTCGTGCTCGCCGGGCACGTAGAAAACTTCCCTGGTGTCAGCGTTCTTCAGGATCTGGTCGACGTTGTCGAACTCTTCCGGTTTGGAGAGGTGGATGTCGCCGGTATGCAACATGAACTAGGGCTGCGTGGCCAGGCCATTGATCTGGTCGATCGCAGTTTCCAGGGTACCGACGACATCTGTGTTTGCAGGTGTGTTGAAGCCCGTGTGGTTGTCGCTGATCTGAACGAAAGTGAGATCGCTCGATTTGGCCTGCCTCCCAACAATCTTAGCGGAAGCCTGGGAAACCGGGATGCCGCCGCTCATGGTCCACACCAGTCCAGTGCCCGCCCGCGCCATGCACTGGAGAAACCCAGCGCCGGTCGACGCCATCGTCGTGCACATCTGCAGGTTTCGGAGCGTGCTCTTGATTCGTATACCCTCCTGAGTTTTGTGGTGCTCGCAGGCTAAAACTCAGCAAGGCGGATTTTATTCCGTGCAAAATTCAGAGGATTCGCGCTATTTTCTCTGCAAGACCGGCCGTGACGCAGATCACAGTTTCGCTCTTGCCGAGAGGGCTAGAATGGTTTCGCATCGATCCGAGCTGCTCGATGCGGAGGTATGTCCATGAGAGCGACCGCTAGAATCGGAGCCCCCGTCATTTTTCTGACTTGTCTGATTTTTATCGCGTGCGGTTCAGCGCCCACGTCTTCCAACCCTGTCCCTGCCTCGGTAGCTGAGAAAAAGCAACCCGTGCTCTACACCGCAAAGAGTTGCTTCTCGCAGACGGCCGGCGCGGCCGCGCGCTGGGCACCGGACGCGATGCCCGTTCATCTGGAGTCGGCCCTCAATGCCGAGAGCACTGGTCTGGAGGGAAAATCCACGATCTGGCGCGCCATGTACGCCTCTCCCAGTCGTGGCACGTGGCGCTCCTTTACTTGCTCCGGCAGTCGCCTGAATGACGAGCCGGCGATGGGCGTCACTGGCACCGTCGAGAGCGCTTCCTCGCCGGAAATGTCGCGCTCGATGTTTCAATCGCTCCTCTTGATCGTCGATTCTGACAAGGCCTTTGCCACGGCCCAGGAGAACGGCGGGGCAGGCATTTTGAAGAAGAACCCGGAGCAGCCCGTCCTCTATGCCCTCGATTGGGATGCGAAGAACAGGGAACTGGTGTGGTCCGTCATGTACGGAACCTCCCACAGCGATTCCAAAGGCATCGGCCTGGTCGACGCCACCTCGGGTAAATTCCTGCGTGCCGTGAAGTAAGACTCAACGCCGCTGTAGCGCTTCGCGATAGGCCGGTGTACCGCGCTCATTTTGCGGCAAGCATTCAGGCGCATTCCTGCTCTGTCTTTATTACAATTGCCGGCGGAATTGTGTCCACATGCTTGATCTCCACCGCTCTCTCTCCCCGCCGGATCAGCACGATGGCTCCTAGAATCGCCACTGTCGCCAGCACCACTCGCATCGATAGCGGCTCGTGGGCCAGAAACCACCCCAGCAAAACCGCGACTACCGGATTCGCATAGGTATGCGTCGCCACCAACGCGGGCGGAACCCGTTGCAGCAGCCAAACATAAGAAGTGAACGCCACCACCGACCCAAAGATGATGAGATATCCCAGCCCCACCAACGACTTCAAAGAAATGCTCGCCCAGTGGGTTTGTTGAAACTCTCCCGTAACTCCCGCCGCGATCAGCAACATGGCCCCGCCGCAGATGGTCGGTAGCGCAGTTCGTCCTATCGCGTCCGAGGGCAGTTTCAGACGCGGCGAAATCACCACCCCCACGGACCACGCCAAAGACCCCAGCAGCACTGCCGACACTCCCAGCAGGCTCGAACCCTTCACCGACAGCTCCGCTCCCATCAACATCGCCACCCCGGCGACTCCCACTGCTAATCCCAGGGCGCTCATCCGGCTGATCTTTTGCTGACTCATCATCCAACCCAATACCAGGATGAACATCGGCTCCGTCGCGATCAGCAGCGCTGCCAATCCCGAGCCCACATACTGCTCCGCCCAGAACAGCGATCCGTGGCCAATCAGGAAGAAGAATGTTCCCAGCGCGAATCCCGCCACCCATTGCTGCCGCGTCGGGCGAAACCCCCGCGCCCAGGCCCATGCCAGCATGATCCCGCCCGCAACCGCCTGCCGCACTCCTACCGTCACCAGCGGAGGAATCGTCTCCACCGCGTAGCGGATTGCGAGATACGTCGATCCCCATATGACGTAGATGGCCACAAAGGCCAGCGCCAGTTTGATGGCGACTCCTTTTTTATGCTCGTCAGCGGCCTGGGGCCGTGGAGGCGCGGGTTTGCGTGGATTGGGCACAATCACAGGTCTGCCTCCTATGTTTATCATCTTGCCGCTGCGGATCAGAGCCATGATTTGCGCTGACTGATTGAGATCCATTGCCTAACCCCCAAATACTTAAATGTAGGTTATGTTGAATCTAAGCTCCGATCGCATAACCTGTCAATATATATTTAGTGGTTATATGATTAAGAGGGTAGGATGTTTAATATCTGGATATATGGAGGGGACGGAAAAGAATTGCCCCGGATGCAAACCATGGAAAACCACAAACCCTCTCGCCGGCGGCCACCGCGCTTCGATCTGATTGCCGGCAACGTGTCTCTCGATTTCGTCAACACGCTCGACGATCGTCACACTCAGCCCAAAGAATTACTCGAGCACTACAACGATCTGGCCCGCTTCGGCGAAGACGCCGGCCTGCTCGATCCCAGCCGGTTCGACCGCCTGGTCGCGAGCAGTTCAAAGTCTCCCGATCAGGCGGAAGAAGCCCTGCTCCGGGCCAGAGACCTCCGCGAGTCGATCCATGATGTCTTTTGGGCGCTCATCAACCATCGCCCCGTGCCGCCCGAGGCTCTCGCCACACTCAACCGAGACACTCGCATCGCCGCGGAACACCTGCGCCTGGTCCCCATCAACGGAGGCTTCGAGTGGCGCTTCGACGATTTGGACGACTTCGATGGTCTGCGTTGGCAGATCGCCCGTTCCGCCGCCGATCTTCTTGTTTCCAATCAGCTGCCTTTCGTCCGCGCCTGCTCCTCGACAGAGTGCGAGTGGTTCTTTCTCGATACCAGCAAGAACCACCATCGCCGCTGGTGTGACATGAGCCGCTGTGGTAATCGTGCCAAGGTGCGAAAGTTCTACGCCAAGAAAAAGAGCATTTAAGGAAGGTTGATCGAAACCTCTCAGCCGCCAATCACCTGATTTAGTTCGCCGTCGCAGTACGTTGCCCCGGCCCACATCACCCACTCTCTGTCCGAGGATGCTTAGGACTCGACTGGCGCGCCTCTTTGTACCCATCTTCTTGCTTTCGTGAGGTCTCGCCCAGGCGGCATCAAAGAGTGACTTTTTCAACACCAGCGACGGCGTCCGTCTGCATTACCTCGAAGCGGGCAGCGGCCCAGACATCATTTTTCAGCCTGGATGTGGACGATGCCCGCCGAAATTTGGCGCTCCCAGATCGATTATTTCGTCCGTAATTACCAGGTGGTTGGGCTCGATCCGCGGTCACAAGGAGACTCCGATAAACCCACCGATGGAACTACTCAGAGCGGCGGGCGCAGGATCTGCACGAACTGCAGGCCCACCTCGACTTAGCTCCCGCAGTTCTCCTGGGATGGTCGCTTGGCGTTCCCCAGTTGTTGACTTACGTCGATCAGTTCGGAAGCAAAGACGTACGGGCGCTCGTGCTGGTGGACTCGGCGCCGCTCCGGGATAAACCAGACCCGGAGCTTGTGTTCGGAATGCTGGCTTGGACCCGGCAGCGCGGAAACCGATCGGCAAAAGTTCACCGATGCTTTCGTGCGTGGCAGGTATAAGAAACCGCAATCTGAGGCCTACCTGCAAAGCGTGATCAAGGACCTCGCTCGAGACACCCTCCAACTCCGCATTCGCTCTGATCGCCTGACCCGCCTGTCGGCTTACTAAATGTGCCTCGGCCACTCTTCGAATTTAACCAGGAAGCACCGAGATGTGATGGCGGAAAGGTGGGCGAACACCCTACAATCGCCAATTGGCATTGTCAATTCCTACGGGAGGTTCCTCGTGATAACTCGCCTTATCGCCGTCTGGCTACTGGCTGGTTCAGCCCTCGCCCAAAATACGGTTCATTACACCGCCACCAACGCCAACGTAAAGTACCTGTTCGCCACAGCCGAACCGGTTGCGCATTTGAAGTCGGGCGACATCCTCGATACCAACACGCTCGATTGTTTCGGCAACGTCCTCCGGAAGCCCGGAGATACACTCAGCATGGTCAAAGGCGATAATCCCTTGACCGGCCCATTTTTCGTGGAAGGAGCGGAGCCCGGCGACACCCTCGCCGTCAAGATTCTCGATCTCCAAGTCGATGGCGACACCGGCGTAGGCGCGTTCGCTCCCGGCTTCGGCGCCCTCAATGCGACCAACTACACGCCCATGCTTCATCCGCCGCTGCCCGAACGCATCTGGTACTACCACATCGATCACACCGCGAACACCGCCACGTTCAAAGCGCTCGATACCGATTTCTCCGTGAAGATTCCCCTCCATCCTTTTTTCGGCTGCATCGGCGTCGCGCCCGCCGAGGGTGAGGCGCGCAGCTCCATCGTCCCCGCCGAGTTCGGCGGCAACATGGATTCCCCCGAAGCCAGCGTCGGCAACACAGTTTATTTTCCCGTAAACGTGAAAGGCGGCCTGTTCTACATCGGCGACGGCCACGCCGCCATGGGCGATGGAGAAATCGCCGGCACCGCCATCGAGGTTCCGCTGAAGGCACGTGTGCAGCTGAGCGTGATCAAAGGCCGCACCATTGCGTGGCCCCAGTTCGAAAGTGACGACGCCATCATGACCGTCGGTGCCTACCGCCCACTCGACGACGCTCTCCGCATCGCCTTCACCGAACTCGTCCACTGGATCCACAAAGACTACGGCCTGTCCGAACTCGATGCCTACGAGCTCCTTTCGAAAGTCGCGAAGATTCACCTCAACGAAATGGTCGATCCGAATTATGTGGTCGTCGCATCGATTGAAAAGAAATATTTGCCGCCGAGGAAAAACTAATGCTTTGGCCAGTTCGCCGTTTTGAAAGGGCGCGCTACTTCCAGTCGCGCCGTAACGCCATTTTCTAATTCGAAGCCGAGGTACCCATGGCCGCACACGTTTATAACGCGAATCCGCCCGCCTGGCCTGAACTCCCGCTCGATGCCTGGCAGGATACCTGCGCGACTCTCCACATGTGGACCCAGGTCGTCGGCAAAGTGCGCCTCGCCCTAAGCCCGCGCGTCAATCATTGGTGGGAAGTTCCGCTATATGTCAACGCCCGCGGCCTCACCACTTCCGCCATTCCTTATGGCAACGAAATTTTCGAAATCCAATTCGACTTCATCGATCACCAGCTGACCATCCAGACAAGCTGGAATTCATCGAAGAACCTCGCGTTGAGGCCCCAGACGGTCGCCGCATTCTATTTCGAGTTCATGGCCGCCCTGAAGTCTTTGGGAATAGAAGTGAAAATCTGGGCCATGCCGGTCGAAGTGCCGAACCCCTTGGCCTTCGCAACCGACACTCAGCACGCATCCTATGATCCCGAATATGCGCACCGTTTCTGGCGGATCCTGATTTTGTGCGACACCATCTTCAAGGAATTTCGCGCCGGCTTCATCGGCAAAGACAGCCCGGTGCATTTTTTCTGGGGGAGCTTCGACCTTGCGGTCACTCGCTTCTCCGGCCGCCGCGCCCCCCCAAGGCCGGAGGCCGATTCCATCACCCGCGAAGCCTACTCCCACGAAGTGATCAGCGCCGGATTCTGGCCGGGCGGTGGCGACATTAAGGGTCCGGCGTTCTATGCCTACGCCGCCCCTGAGCCGCCAGGTTTTCCCCAGCAACCGGTGAAGCCGCCAGCCGCTTTTTATCATCCACAACTACGCGAGTTTCTGCTGATGTATGACGACGCTCGCCAATCCGCCTCGCCTCGTCAATCGCTGCTCGATTTCCTGCAGAGCACCTACGAGGCGGGAGCGAACCTCGCGCACTGGGAGCGCAAGGAACTCGAAAGAATTTGAACGGAAGACTGGGACGGAATACTGGGGGAGACAAATCATGTCAGCCAAATGCAAGCATCTGGATCAAATCAAAATCACCACGACCAACACGCACGTCTGTGAAGATTGCGTGAAGATCGGCGATACCTGGCTTCACCTGCGCATGTGCATGTCTTGCGGCCAAGTGGGTTGCTGCGATTCCTCCAAGAATAAACACGCCAGCAAACACTTCCATCACGTCCACCATCCCGTCATGCGCTCCGTCGAGCCCGGGGAAAAATGGATCTGGTGCTACGTCGACGAAGCAATTGTGGGCGAGGCGAATGCTTAAGCAAAGGGTTGTGCATAAAAACCGGATTTCGGGACAGAACAGGAATCGACCCCCAAATCCAGCCCGCAAGAGCCTGAGCGAAGTCGCAGGAGGGCGGCACATGATAGTCTCGCACGTTCGTGCGGGGTCGAGGTGGGAATGTAGAACGCGTCTCGCCAGAGACTGGCACGAATTCTCACTCACATTCTCTTAAAGGGGTTGTACCAAGAAAAAGGCGGGAAAAAATTGAAAGGGCCGTGACATTGGTTATGCTCTAGCTGCCAACTCCTGCGAGGGAGTCAACCGCGTGGACGCATGTACCGTCACAGCCCCTTGATGCGATCACTGCTTTCACAGTCCCAAACCCCAACTGCCCCTCGCAGAGCCGTCGGTTTTTTCAGGTCTGGCTGCCCCGCGAGTTGCCTCGCCGGGCTGATCACTCAGTCTAGTTCGGGTCAGCAAGGTTTATTTCGCTAACCCTTTCGACCGTCGACGCAATCAACCTTAACAGAGCGTGCACAAATGTCAACGCAAACAATTGGTGCAATGCTGGCATGCAACGCTGTGAAAAACGAACAATGCAACTCGTTGCAGACTGGTCTTTTAGAAGTTGACGGTTACAATTCAAATCGGATTTGC
This sequence comes from Candidatus Sulfotelmatobacter sp., assembly GCA_049519055.1. Taxonomy (GTDB): domain Bacteria; phylum Acidobacteriota; class Terriglobia; order Terriglobales; family Acidobacteriaceae; genus Sulfotelmatobacter. The sequence goes on from JBEKRE010000027.1 coordinate 38,481, forward strand.
ACAGAAGCTTGCACAGTGCACCCTGTGCCAGAAAAATCTGCGGGAGAACCGAATAATCATCTTGACGCCGCAACATTCTCGGCGCATCTTGCTGATAGTGGGCCCGCAGTGATGTCAGAACTCGTAGCTTATGTGGACGGTGGTTCCCAGGGAAACCCGGGCCCATCGGGCATTGGGGTAATCATTGACGGCTGCGCCAGCGGCCCTATCCGCATCGCCAAATGGATTGGTCACCAGGATAACAACGTCGCCGAATACGTCGCGCTCATGGAAGCCCTGCAGTGCGCTCTCGCCTTGAAAGCCAATGCTCTGCACGTCTATTCCGATTCCGAAGTTGTAGTCCGCCAGATGCGCGGCGAATACATTTGCCGCAGTTCCCGCCTCTACTCACTGCACTGGACTTGCCGCAAGCTGGCCCGTGCTCTCAGGTTTTCCATCTCTCACGTCCCCCGCGAAGACAACGCTGAGGCGAATCGTCTGGCGAACAAAGCCGTGCGTCAGCGGCCCTGAGTAGGCCGTCGACTCCTTAGCGTGAATCCCAAGCCTCTGGGTACTTTCGTGTTGCCGCGATTGTTGACACCATGGCCTGCCCGAGCGAGACTCCAATTAACAGGTCCTGAAAATTGGAAAATGAGTCTTGGCCGCCGATTGCGCCCCCGGCTTCCTCGACTCCACAGTGATTGCAACGCGCGCCATGGATCATTACTCAATACTCGACCAGAATTCTTCGTCGCCTGCGATGGAGGGAGACATGCCGGGCACCAGTGCCAGCGGACCTGCGCTCTCGAGCGTTTCAGCCGGGATCGCCGCTGCCAACTCGCTACTGCCAAACCCTGCGGAACCCGGTTTGCGCTTCCCGGCGGAGGATGCCGGACGCTCCCTCGCCCAAATGGCTCACTCCGATCTCGATGCCGCCCTGCAACTGCTCGCGGAGCGCGCCCAATACATTACTGGTGCCAGTGGTGCCGCGATTGCCCTGCGCCGAGGCGAACTTAACGACATGCAATGCCGCGCCAGCGCCGGCTCCAATGCCCCGGAACTGGGCGCGCTGCTGTCCATGGAATATGGACTGTCCGGCGAAAGCGTGCGCACCCGCCAGCTTCTGCGTTGCGACGATGCCGAACGCGATCCCCGCGTCAACCGCGATATCTGCCGGGAGCTCGGAATCGCTTCTGTCGTGGTAATGCCGGTGGTCAGCGACGACCAGGTGCTTGGAGTCTTCGAACTTCTTTCCGGCAAGCCCCGCGCCTTTGATGAGCGCGATCTTTCCGCCCTGCTGCGACTCAGCGAGATGGTGGAAACCGCGGTGAAGCACGCCACGGTGGCAAAACCTGTGTCGGCGCCTCCGGAAACTCCGCAAAGTCAGCAGCGAAAGGGTGAGGTCGCACCCAAAGCCTGGCCGCCAGAATCGAATCAGCCCGTATCGAATAAGCCGGAAGCGAATGCGGCTAAGACGAGTTCGGTTCCGGCGCCCCTAGCGCCAGTCCTTGCAGCTTCGCGTGCGAAAGAACCGGAAGCCGCATCCGCTCCCCCAAAGCCGCTGCTCTGGTCGGCCGCTATGCGGGCTCAGACCGCCGGACAGGCGAAGGAGAATCCTGCAACCCTCGCCGTTCCTCCGGTATTGAGAAATTTACAGAAGTGCCAGGCCTGCGGCTTTCCCGTATCGCAAGGCCGCACCTTCTGTGTGGACTGCGAAGACAAGCAGTGGCGCGGACAGCGGATCCCGCAGCCCGAAGTAAGTGCGCAAAACCATTCCGTTCCGCCACCGGAGTTGAAAGCGGCTGCCACAGTTCCGGAAGTGCAGGGAACTTTCGTCGAGGATTCCCCCGCCGATCAAGTTCCCGTCCAACTTTTGCCCGACAGCGTGTCGCGAGACAGCGCCTCGCCAGAAATCAACGAATCAGCTCCTGCCGCCGAGTTGGCGGTCCGCGAAACGCCCCAGGAATCCACGCCTTCGCCAGTCGAAATCACCGCGGAGGAAGCATCCGCACCGGCGGCTTCGGATCCGCCAACAGAGGCGGCCAGCACCGAAGACTCCACACTATTTCTTTCGCCATCGCAATCCGAGTCGTGGTTCGCAGCCAATAAATACGTCCTTGGCGTGCTCGCGATTGTCGCCATCGTCCTAGCCGCCATCGCCTGGCTCCGCTGATTCAATTTCAAACCGCCGCACAACCGTGGAAGAGCGGCGCTTCAGCCCGCCTCAAGCTCCTAAACTGAACCGGGGTTTTGGCCCCTGCGATCGCCGCCGCTTTTTGTGCGAATCTCCCGCCCGCAACCAATTACAATTCCCTTCCTGACGTAGAACTCACATCCGGGAGGTCCAGTGCCGATATCGCCGAGAGCAAGCGCTGCAGGGCGAATCTTTTTCCTGCTATTTCTTCTGACCACATTCGCCTCTGCCCAAAGCGCCGAGCAACGCACCGCCCGTTACCTGGACTCCGTTCGCAAACAACCGGGACTGCTTCTGGCCTTCCTGCGCGACCTGCCCAAAGGTGGAGATCTGCACAACCATCTCGACGGCGCAATTTACGCCGAAGACTTCATCGATTTCGCCGCTTCCAGCAACCTCTGCGTGGACCGCACGTCCTCCCGCCTGCTCGCTCCTCCCTGCGATACGTGCGAAACCTACACCTCCAAACCCGCGGCGCGTTGCGCCTACGTCGATCACGTGCTCTACGGTCAGATGATCGATGCCTGGTCGATGCGCAACTGGAAGCCGGGCGACGAATCCGGTCACGATCATTTCTTCGCCGCCTTCGACAAATTCGGCCTGGCCTCGCACACCCACGCCGCAGAAGGAATCGCCGCCGCTACCAACCGTGCCGGCATGGACCATCTGCAGTACGTCGAATTCATGCACACCGCCGACGCCGGCGGCGCAGCGCTACTCGCAGGAAAAGTCGACTGGAATCCAGATTGCGCCAAAATGCGCGATGCTCTGCTCGCCGCCGGCATAAAAGATGTGGCCGCCGACACCAGCAAGCGCGTCGCCGCCGACGATGCCCGCGCCAAAGAAATTCTCAAGTGCGGCACCCCGGATGCCGCTCCCGGATGCAACGTGACCGTCCGCTATCTTTATCAGGTCCTGCGCGGATTACGCCCCGAAATTGTCTTCGCCCAGCTTGTGCTCGGCTTCGAACTGGCTTCCTCCGATCCCCGATTCGTCGGCCTGAATCTCGTCATGCCCGAAGACTGGTACGTCCCCCTTCACGACTTCAACCAGCACATGGCCATGATCGACTATCTACACAGCGTCTATCCCAAAGTACACATCGCTTTGCATGCCGGCGAACTCGCCATGGGCCTCGTTCCGCCCGAGGATCTGACGTTCCACATTCGCGCCTCGGTCGAGCGCGGTCACGCCGAGCGCATCGGCCATGGCGTTTCCGTGATGAACGAAAAAGATCCCATCGCTCTGCTCCACGAAATGGCCGAGCGCAACGTGCTCGTCGAAATCGCCCTGACCTCAAACGATATGATCCTGGGCGTCAGCGGCGACGATCATCCGCTTCCGATTTACGTGAAGTACGGCGTTCCCGTAGCGCTCGCGACCGACGACGAAGGCGTCTCCCGCTCCGACATGACTCGCGAATACCTGCGCGCGGTCGAAACCTACCGCTTGTCCTACGCCGATCTGAAGCGCATGGCCCGCCAAAGCCTGGAGCACAGCTTCGTCCCCGGCCAAAGCCTCTGGACCGATACAAAATTAATATTTCGCCTGGTCCCAGCCTGCGCCGGAAATGCGCAAGGTTCAGACAAGCCCTCCGCGGTCTGCGAAGACTTCCTCGGCAAAAACGAACGTGCCCGCGAACAGTGGAAGTTGGAATCCGAATTCGCTAAGTTCGAGAAAAAATACTAGGCCGCGGATGATTGATTTATTGATGACCCTGCTCGAGCGTTGATTTTGGATGGCGCAGCGCTTTTGACGCTGCGATAAATGCTCCGAAATGAATGGGCTTTAGCCGCCGAGGGACTGGCCTTCGATAGCAAATCTGAAATAACGCCTGCAGTACCGTGGAAGAAGGGCTCTTCAGTGCCGCGTAAAGCGAACAAGAGAAACCGGGGGCTTTAGCCCGCGCGCTGCCTAACCTTATGGAAGATCAATTCCCGCTCGCCGAAACCGCCGCCCAATCCATCCTGCAGCGCACCGCGCTACGTCCCAAAATCGGCCTCGTTCTCGGCTCCGGCCTAGGCGGATTCGCCGATTCGCTCACCGACGGCGCGCGCATCCCTTTCACCGAAATCCCCGCCTTCCCGCGTTCCACCGCCATCGGTCACGCAGGACAAATGGTCATCGGCACGTCAGGCCCTGTTCCCGTGGCCGCAATGCAAGGTCGCGTCCATCTTTACGAAGGCTATTCGCCGCAGCAAGTCGCCTTCCCCATGCGCGTCTTCCGACGCCTTGGAATTCGCGCCGTCATCCTCACCAATGCCGCCGGCGGAATCAATCTGAATTACCAGCAAGGCGCGCTGGTCCTGATCCGCGACCACATCAACCTGCTAGGAACGAATCCGTTAGTCGGCCCCAATGACGACCGCTTCGGTGTCCGCTTTCCCGACATGACCCACGCCTACTCAAAAGACTATCGCGCAATCGCCCGCGAAGAAGCCGCCAAACTCGGAATGACGCTGCACGAAGGCGTCTACGCCGCCCTGCTCGGACCCAGTTACGAAACCCCCGCCGAGATTAACCATCTCCGCATCATCGGCGCCGACCTCGTCGGCATGTCAACCGCCTTCGAAGTGATCGCCGCCCGCCACATGGGAATCAAAGTTCTCGCCATCTCCTGCGTCACCAACATGGCCGCCGGAATTCTCGACCAGCCGCTCTCCCACCAGGAAGTCATGGAAACCGGCGAGCGCGTCAAGACCAGCTTCGAAGCCCTCCTCCGTGCCCTCCTTCCGCATCTGGCAAGCGACCCGGAGATCGCGCTGGATATAGCGTCCAAGAAATAACTTTGGCGCTAAAAATAATTCCGTCATTCGGAGCCTGAGAATAACTCCATCATTCCGAGCCCAAAAATGACTCTGTCATGAAACCTAACTTTGTCATTCCGAGCCCAGCGAGGAACCCGCTGTCCGCCGGCAGCGCCATCGACCCAATCGTTCGGCATAACTATCTCCCCGCCCGCGGAATAAACAACTCCACCGGGGGTTTCACCCCGTACACCCCCGCAAAGCTCCCCTGATTCACCGCCAGCGCGAAATGCCCCCGCGAGTCGATATATAAAAGAGGATGCCCCACCGGCACATCGCTGAAAGTTCGCACGAATTTGATCTTCACCTCCTTCTCGCCGACCTTCACCGGAACCTCCTGCCCCCGCTGGTAGCCGAGTTTCAGAAAATCCTCCGCATCCACGTTCGTCACCAGATTCCCAAACGGCCCATCCGTCGCAATCACTTCCCCTGAAATTCCACGATCATCAAACCGCGCCGCCCTCAAATCCAGCCGCACCAGCGCCGCCACCGCCATCTCCGGACCCACCTTCGTCCAATCCTCCCCGCGCGCCACATGCGCACCCACCGGAGAAAAAATGTCGCGCCCATGAAACGTCGACGACATCTTGGTGCCAATCATCCAATCCGTATTCGTAATCTCATGCACGCCCTCGATCCCGTCCCGCTGCTCCACCAGCGTCAGCAGCCCGTTATCCGGGAGCACAAAATACTGCCCCCGCTTCGACTTGGCCACGATCGCCTTGCGCGTACTGCCCACCGTCGGATCGATCACCACCACAAACACCGTGCCCGCCGGATAGTAAGGCGTAGCGCCATACAAAAACCGTGCCCCATCAAGAATCGAAAACGGCGTCACCTGATGCGTGAGATCAACGATCCTCACCTCCGGCATGATGGAATACATCACCCCCCGGCAGATCGCCACCGAATCATCCACCACCCCAAAGTCCGTCATAAAAACAATGGTCTGCGGATATTTCCCCTTCTGCGCGCCCGCCATCAATGAAAGTGCAAGCAGCAGCGCCAGCAGCACAACGGGAAGCGCACGGCCTCTCCGCGCCTTGGCAGAATTCGCCTCCGGTGCGGCCCCGTGCAAGCGCGCACGGAGGTAGACGCTGGAGCTGCCCGGGAAGAGTGGTCGACCGTAGTCCCGTGCAGCACGGTGGAAGAGCAGCGCTTCAGCGCCGCGTAAAGCATGCAAAATCAGCCCTTGCGGGACCGCCCTTCTACTTCGATCTATCGCGATACGTCGGTAGGAAAAAATCATGCAAGTCGTCTCCTCGTGTCCGTTGCTGAAGCTGAATCTACTGGTCCCTGATCACTAATTACTGCCCACGGATTTTCGCTTGTAAATCATGGTCAGCCAGAATACTGGGGACCCCCGCCGTCCCGCAAATCCAGATCCACCGCTTCGATCTATAATGTCCTGACAATTCATCGCACCACCGCAAGGAGCTTTTTATGCCCGAAGCAATCCCCGAAAAATATCGCGATCTTTTTCAGAAACGCGCCTTCGCCAGCCTCGCCACCCTCATGCCCGACGGCCGTCCCCAGGTCACGCCCGTCTGGTGTGACTTCGACGGCGAACACGTCATCTTCAACTCCGCCAAGGGCCGCCAAAAAGACAAAAATGTTCGCCGCGATCCCCGCGTCTCCCTCGCCATCATCGATCCGGAAAATCCCTATCGCTACATCGAAATTAGAGGCCGCGTCGTCGAGATCACCGAAGACGGCGCCAGCGCCCACATCGACAAGATGGCCAAGAAATATCTAGGCGTCGACAAATATCCCTACGGCCAGCCCGGCGAAGTCCGTGTGCTCTACAAGATTAAAGCCGAGCATACCCAGGTGATGGGCTAGATCGTTATCGCAAGCTCGATTCCGGACAACGCTGTTTTTGAACAGCGGTGATTTTGTGTGACGCCGCGCTTTAGCGCTGCCATCAGCGAGCTGCTTCTAGTACTGGCTTTAGCCGCTGCGGTGGCCGCAAGGGCAGAATTTAGCGGCACCGCGGTCTGGCAGCACCGTGAAAGAGCGGCGCTTAGCAGCCTGCCCTGAGCGAAGTCGAAGGGGCCGCGTCAGCGTCATGACTAGATCGGGGCTTTAGCCCCTGTGGGGATTCCGCATTCACACCTACAACTTCTGCTTCCTCGGCTACGGCAACGTCAACCGCACGCTCGTGCAACTCTTGCGCGACCGCGAGCACGAACTCCGCGCCCGCCACGGAATCACCTTCCGCATCACCGGGGTCGCCTCGCGCCGTCAAGGCTGGATCGCCGACCCCAAAGGCCTTGATCTGACCCGGGTGGAGCAGGCGCCCTCGACCGCTAGAAGCCCTTCATCAGATGAGAACCCGACAAATGTCCGCGCCTGGCTGCAATCCGCCCAAGCCGACGTCCTCTTCGAAGCCACCCCTCTCAACGTCGAAACCGGCCAGCCCGCCATCGATCACATCCGCGCCGCCCTCCATCACGGAGCCCACGCCGTCACCGCCAACAAAGGACCCATCGTCCACGCCTACCGCGAACTCCGCGACCTGGCCGCCGCGCGCGGCAAGCGTTTCCTCTTCGAATCCACCGTCATGGACGGCATCCCCATATTCTCCTTGTTCGACCAGCTCCCGGTCATCCACTTGCAAGGATTTCACGGCATTCTGAATTCCACCACCAACGTGATCCTCACTGAAATGGAAAACGGCCTCACCTTCGACGAATCCCTGAAGAAAGCCCAGTCCCTCGGCATCGCCGAAACCGACGCCAGCCACGACATCGAAGCCTGGGACGCCGCCGTAAAAACCGCCGCCCTCATCACGGTCCTGATGGATGTTCCGATACGTCTGGAAGAAATCGACCGCGAAGGAATTCGCGGCCTGAGCGCAGAAGCCGTGCAGGCCGCCAAAAAAGCAGGCCATCCCTACAAACTAGTCTGCCGCGCCAACAAAACAGAGAAGGGAATCAACGTCACCGTCCGCCCCGAACAAATCCCGCTCGCCGATCCCATGTCTCAAATCGCCGGCACATCGTCTTACATTTATTTCCAGACGGATATATATCCCGGCTTAGCCATCACTGAAGAAAACCCCGGCCTCTACGCCACCGCCTTCGGCATGCTGGCGGACTTGGTCAGGGCCGTGGGAAGATAGATGACCATCATGCCAACCACTGAAACCCTCGCGCCCACTGCCCTCGACCTCACCCACGTCCGCTCCCAATTCCCCTCACTAGCCCAAGCCGTCAACGGACACCCCGCGGTCTTCCTCGACGGCCCCGGCGGCACGCAGGTCCCGCAGCGCGTGATCGACGCCATCTCCAACTACCTCCGCCGCGACAATGCCAACACCTGCGGAGCCTACGCCACCAGCGGCCACACCGACACCATGCTCGCCGATGCCCGCTCCGCCATGGCCGACTTCCTGCACTGCGCCGCCGACGAAATCGTCTTCGGCCCCAACATGACCACGCTCACCTTCGCCATGTCCCGCGCCATCGGCCGTGACCTCGGCTCCGGTGACGAAATCCTGGTCACGCGCCTCGATCACGACGCCAACGTCTCCCCCTGGCTCGCCCTCGAAGAAACAGGCGTCACCATCCGCTGGGCCGAGATTCACGAAGAAGACTGCACGCTCGACCTTGCCGATCTGGCCTCGAAGATTAATCAGAAAACCAAACTGGTCGCAGTCGGCTACGCATCGAACGCCGTCGGCACTATCAATCCCGTAAAAGAAATCGTCCGCCTCGCCCACGCCGCCGGAGCCCTGGCCTACGTCGACGCCGTGCATTACGGCCCGCATGGCGTAATCGATGTCGCCGCGCTCGATTGCGACTTCCTCGTCTGCTCTACCTACAAATTCTTCGGCCCGCACATGGGCGTTCTCTTCGGCAAGCGCGAACACCTGCAGCGCCTGCGCCCCTACAAAGTCCGTCCCCTCACCGACGCCGTCCCCAATCGCTGGGAGTGGGGCACGCTCAACCACGAATGCATCGCCGGTATCACCGCCTGCGTGGAATATCTCGCCGACCTAGGCCGCCGCCATTATCCTCAAGCGGCCAACCGCCGCGCCGCCATAGTCGCCGCTTTCGAAACCATTCACCGCTACGAGCGGGGATTGATGGAGCGCCTCATCGTCGGTATTTCCGACATTCCGCAACTGAGGATCTACGGCATCACCGATCGCTCGTGCTTCGACTGGCGATGCCCCACGCTCGCGGTCCGAGTCGTCAATCAGAACAAAAACCAGACTCCCCTGGCGCTCGCCACCAAACTTGGCGACCGCGGCTTCTTTACCTGGGACGGAAACTACTACGCTCTGAACTTAACCGAGCGACTCGACGTAGAAAAATCCGGCGGCTTCCTCCGCATCGGCCTCGTCCATTACAACACCGCGGAGGAAGTAGATCGCCTGCTGGTCACGCTGTGTCAGATCGTGGCATCGTAGCTCGATCGCGCGACCCGGGTGCCCATTCTCACATTTGATTTCGGAGTTATTGCGGCAGGCGGTGCCGTGGAAGAGCGGCGCTTTAGCAGCCTGCCCTGAGCGAAGTCGAACCGGCCGCGTGAGGTTCTGGCAACTCGTGTAGGCCCCAAACCAAACAGCCCGGGACAAAATCCCAGGCTGAGGAAAAAACCACTCCACCGTGCTGAACCCACGCGCCGGCGAGAGGACCAATAAAATTCCGCTGAAATCTACGGCCAGCGCTTCGCGGTATCGTCCCATCCAGCCGCGCGCACCGGTTGCGCCGCCGCTACCACCGGGGGCGACGGGATGCGGATTGGCTGCTGCGGCCCGTTCACCGCAGTGGCCAGAGCCGGTTTTCCCATGTCGGAGCCGACTTCCTTTTCCTCGGAGAGCAACGGAGCCACCAGCCGCAACGCTTCCACTTCTCTCTCCAGCCGGGTCAACTCCATTTCCTTCTGCCTCAGAACCTCATAAACATTCTTCATAATCTTGGGCACCTGCGAGTTTTACGATGTATGCAGCTTTTCTCGCACTTTAGCAGACTTACCTGCATTGTCAAGCCATTAAACGCTGGCAATTTTACAACCTGAACCTTCCCACTCTCCTGCCGAAATCCGCGAAATCCCTTGTCTGGCGCGGCTTTCACCGAATATTCACAGCCCCGGTGCGGTCGCAAAACTCTGCAACCCTTGCCACGCGCCCTGTCCCGCATGGCGAAAAACTACCTAAACCTCCGCCTCCGCGCAACTCCGCCTTCGCAGCTGCACAAAATCCGGTCACCCGCCTGTGGACGAGCTGCACTCGAGTGAAAATAAACCAGATAAAGCTGCGTTCTTTTCGTTGACTCAAAATTTAAAAGGAGTACAACAAGATCGTTCTTTGACAGTTTCTTAAGGTTTTTCCGGTTGGTGCAGCGTCCGGGGCTCAAGCTCAGTCACTCTCCTCATTGCAAAATGCGGAGGGAAGGCAAGTGAGGGTCTATAGCAAAGCGCTGGTCGAGGAGAACGAGAAACCCAGTCGAAGGCAGGATAGAGTTCCGAGGCGTTGAGTAGGTTTATCCGGTTGGCGGTGAGCCCGGAGCCCGAGCGAAGATCGCCCGCAGCGCGCCCGCAAGGGAAGCAGCACGGCAGGTCAAGCAAGGGTCTAACGCGAGCTACTGGCCGAGACGAATGGACTCAACAGCACCTCGGAACTCTTAATTTTTTTTTGGAAACCGTCTTGACTCACCAGGTAGGGCAGGGCTTCAGCCGTGCCGTCAGGAGATTTACCTTGGGTCTTGCGGTTTACTGCTTCGGTCGGAAACCTAGCCCTTCTTCCTCGCAACGATCACCCACACCGTCCCGCGTCCTTCACAGAAGCGGCAGTTTTCCTGCCCCAACGATTTTCCCGTCCCGCGGCATTCCAGGCAGTTGGCCACAATATGCAATTCCTGCTGCGAACTCTCCGGCAGCTTGGCCGGATCCTTAAAGGTTTCGGCGTGATGGTAGTCGCGCAGCCAGAAGACCAGCTTGCCTTCAAGGTTCTCGCGCTCCTTTGTGCCCAGTTGCCCGCAGCGTTGCGCCCACCATTCATGGATGCACCCGTAGCAAACTAGTTCGCCGCCATCAAAAAGCGCACCAGGTTCGGTTCGGCGAAAAAACTTCTTACACCACGAACAGGGACTGACCCCAAGCAGGCCGAAGGCATCCTGTAGTCGTTCGATCTCCTGTGCTTGGCGCGCCAAGATCTCTTCTAGACTGGGGTCGAATTGGTCTGGCATCGATTGGTTCCTGAAGCAAAAAATACCTGTTCAGGATATACCGACCGCGCCCCAGAAGGTCAGGGTTTGGAATCCCACATCTCGAACCAGCCAGATCGTCTTGCGGGAAATCAGAAACTGAGAACCTCCCTAATCCACGTGCTCGCCCAGTTCGAAGGTTTCTTCCGCCAGCGGCAGCACATCCCGTTCTCCGGCTACCCACACATAAATCGTCGGCAGCAAGAAGACGCTCATGACCAGCGCCGCGATCAGTCCTCCCACAATCACAATCGCAAACGGCCGCTGAGAATCCGATCCGATCGCATGCGACAGAGCCGCCGGCAGTAGCCCCAGAGTCGCCACCAGCATGGTCATCATAATCGGACGCAGTCTCAGCACCGCTCCTTCCACCGCCGCATCCTCCACCGTGAATCGCCGCGCCCGCAGCTGGTTAATGTACTCCAGCATGATCACTCCGGTTTGCACCGACACGCCAAACAGCGCCAGAAAGCCCACGCCGGAAGAAACACTGAAATTCGTGCCGGTAAACCAGAGAGCCAGCAACCCGCCAATCGGTGCGATCGCTACGTTCACCATAATCAGCAGCGCCCATTTGAACGATTTGAACATCGTGTAAAGAAGAATGAAGATAATAAGAATCGTGATCGGCAGCACGATCAGCAGCCGCGCGTTGGCTCGCTTCTGACTCGCATATTCCCCCTCCCACCGCAGGCTGTATCCGATGGGCAGTTTCACCCGTTCATTCACCTTATGAATCGCTTCTTCCACCGTGCTGCCCAGGTCGCGGCCGCGCACGCTGTACTTGATGGCTACATAACGCTGATTGCCTTCGCGATAGATTTCAGAACCGCCGTCGGCTTCGGTAATCTTGCACAGTTGCGCCAAAGATACGCGCTCCCCGCTCGGCGATAACAGTCGAATGTTCTCGATCGCTTCCTGCGTATCCCGGTATTTCGGCAGATAGCGCAAGGTGAGGTCATATCTCGCTTCCCCCTTCAGCACCTGCGTGAGCGCGTTCCCGCCCACCGCCGTCTGGATCGCGTCCTGCACATCGGAGACGTTGATCTGATAACGTGCCGCCGCCGCCCGGTCCACTGTCACATTCAGATTCGGCTGCCCCAGCACGCGTAACACTCCCAGATCCTCAACGCCCTGGATCTTGGACAACACATTCACGATCTCTTCGCTCTTTTGCTCAAGCACTTTTAGATCGTCACCGAAAACCTTCGTGGCCAGTGCGCCCTTCACCCCACTCACCGCCTCTTCCATGTTGTCTTCAATGGGCTGCGAGAATCCCCACACGGCCCCCGGGATTTTGTCCAATTCGCGTTGCACGGCCGCAATCAGTTCGTCCTTATTCTGGTGAAACACCGGACGCCAATCTTCTTTCGGCTTGAGATCGACGAAGAATTCGGTATTAAAAAAACCGGTGGTATCGGTCCCGTCATCCGGCCGTCCGGTTTGACTGGTGCACTGCGGAACTTCTGGAAAAGAACACAGGATGATCCGCGCCTGATTCGCTACCCGTATGCCCTCGTCCGGCCCCGTGCTGGGCGCAAGCGTACCGCGCACCCAGAGCGCCCCTTCGTCCAGATGCGGCAGAAATTCCGAACCGATGGCGCCTCCGAAGGCGAGATAATTCCCTACGACCACCATAAAAAGGACCACGCCAATGGTGATCGCACGGTGGCGAATGGCCCACCGCACCGCAACCCGATAGCGCTCAATCAGAAAATGCATGATCGGGTTGCGCCACTCGCTCGCTCCCTTCGCGAAGGCGAAACTCGCCAGCACCGGCGCAATTAAAATTGAGAACAGCAATGCCCCAAGCAGCGCAAACGCCACCGTCCAGGCCATGGGATGAAACAGCCTGCCCTCCACCCGCTGCAGCGTGAAGATCGGCAAATAAGCCGTAATAATGATGGCAATCGCGTAAAACACCGGACGCTGCACTTCGTGCGACGCCTCGCCGATCTTTTCGCTCGGAGTTTTATCATTCCCGTTCTTGTGTCCCAAATGACGCACGATGTTTTCCACCATCACCACCGCGCCATCCACCACCATGCCGAAATCCAGCGCTCCCAAAGACAACAGGTTGGCCGGAATATGCCGCAGGTCTAGACAGATCGACGCAAACAACAGCGAAAACGGAATCGTCGCCGCCACAATCAGCGCGCCCCGAATATTGCCCAGAAATAAGAACAGAATGATCGATACCAGGATCATTCCTTCCGTCAGGTTATGCAGCACTGTGTGGCTGGTGAAGTGAACCAGGTCGCTGCGATCGATAAAGGGAACGATCTTCACACCCGGCGGCAAAATGTGACCGTTCAGCTCCTCCACTTTCTTGTGAATCCCTTGCAGCGCCGTGTCCGCCGCCGCGCCTTTCCGCAACAACACGATGCCTGACACCACATCGTCGTTATCGATAATCTTTCCATCTTCACGATGAATCGCCTTGGCAAACTGTCCCAGACGGATCTTCGAGCCTTGCGACACCACTGCAATATCCTTGATCCGTAGCGGCGTGCCATTCTTGGTCAGGATGACCGTCTCGGCAATGTCTTGTGAACGGTCGACCAGTCCAACCTCGCGCACGTTGATCTGTTGCAGGCCTTCTTGTATGAAGCTGCCGCCCGCGTTGCTATTGTTGTTGCTGAGTTGCTGCTCGACTTGCGCCAAGCTCAGGCCGTAAGCGATCAGTTTGTTGGGATCCCCCCGCACCTGATATTCGCGCGTAGGTCCGCCGAAGCTCGAAACATCGACAATATCCGGCACAGCCTTGAAATTCTTTTCGATGACCCAGTCCTCCAAAGACTTCAACTCCATCGGGTCGTACGCCGGATTCGTGCTGCGCAGCGTGAAGAAATAGATCTGCCCGACCGGGCTCCAGTCCGTACCCATCTGCGGCACAACATTCGGCGGCAGCGTGACCTGGCTCAGTCGCTCCAGAACTCGCTCCCGGTTCCAGTCGTTGTCCGATTCGTCATCAAAGATGAGCTTCAGGTCGGAGAGTCCGAACAGCGAGAACGACCGCAGATGCACCACGTGCGGAATGCCGTTCATCACGATTTCGAGCGGAATCGTAACTTGCTGTTCGATCTGCTCCGCCGAAATTCCCGGCCATTGTGTAATCACCTCCACGTAGTTGTCGGCTACGTCGGGGTAGGCCTCAATCGGAAGATCACGGAACGCGACAATGCCACCAGCAAAGAGGATCAGCGCAAATGCCAGCACCAGCAACCGGTTGTTCAGAGCAAAATCAACGACTCTCCGAATCATCTATTGCTCCACCGTGTTTTGCAGTTGCAGCGCATTTGAAACCGCTTGATCTCCCGGCTTCATGCCGGAAACCACGGCTTGCATATTGTTGGGAAGCATCTTTCCCGTCACCACTTCTTTACGTTTGAAGTGTCCCTCGCCCAGCGGCGCATATACCCACTCCCGGTCGTGCAGGTGCAGAATCGCAGTCGTTGGAATTGCCGCATAGGTCTCAGCGTGCTTGCCATAAAAAATTGCAGTAACAAACATGCCCACGCGCATCAGTCCAGGGTTTGCCACTTCAATCCGCACCTTCGCGGTTCGGATATTGGGATCGAGCACCGCCAGGATGTTATCGATGCGACCCTTGAAGACTTGATCCGGATATGCATTCAAGTGGATATCGGCGTATTCCCCGATGTGCACCGCATCCAAATCGTTCTCGTAGACGTCGCAGATGATCCACACATAAGAAAGGTCGGAGATGGTGAAAGGACTCGGCGAGCCCAACCCTTGCACGCCCGCCGCGTTCGTCACCTGCTGGTCCGTAATGATGCCCGAGATGGGAGCGAAGATGTCGACAATGCCGGAAGGATGATCCTTGTCCACGCCGAGAATTCGCAGCTGTTCGGTGGCGGCGTCCAGATCGGCCTGCGCATTCTTGGCCACATCCTCCGCCTGTTCCAGAACGCTCTTCGCGACCGCGCCTTTCTCGTAGAGAGTTTTCTGCCGCTCCAGATTCGATCGCGCCAGCAGTTCGTCATTCACGGCCTTGCGATATGCATGGTACGCCCCAGAAACATCGTTGCTCTGCACCTTCAGCAGCAACTGACCTTTCTTTACGATGTCACCCAGCCGCGCTTTCACTTCCACAACTCGTCCCGCAGCCAGTGAAATCACCGGAACCGCGCGCGCGATATCGGGCTGCACCACGCCGGTCACGTTCAAAGCCGGCGCGGCTTTGTACTCGACCGCCGTTGCCAGCGGAAATAGCTCCGGATGATCGACCTTGAAATTGTTCGCGTCCAGATCGGCCTGAACGCTCGCGGGAGGCGGTGCCTCGGCTTTCGGATCTGCCTTGCCTTCATTGCACGCTGCAAGGACGAGAGCGAGAGCCAGACACAATCCAGCGCTGGCATAATCAAAGTATCGGTTTTTCATTGCATAACCTCTTTGCCCACGGCCTGGTTCAATTGCGCCGCCGCCGTCAAATACGATCCCACCAGATTCACGTAGTTCAACTCCACGCTGCGGTATTCGCTCTCCGCGTTGAGAAAATCCAGCAGCGACGACCCACCATGCTGATAGGAAAATAAAATCGTGTCCCGCACCCGCACCGCCTGCGCCAGATATTTCTGCTTGTAAGGCCGTAGCAGCGTCAGATTGCTGGCCACCGTGGCATACGCCGAATCCACATCGCTAAACACCTGCGCCTGCGCCGCATCGCGCAGCTTTTCGTTACGCGTGATGTCCAGCTTGGTATGCAGTTTGTTTCCCTGGTTGCGATCAAAAATGCGCAGCGGAAAATTCACGTCCACGCCAAAATATGCATCAATCGGAGGATTCCGCCCCACGTCGAAGCTGATCGTCGGATCCGTCGATCCGTTCGCCACCGCCAGCTTGTAGTCCGTCTGCGCCTTGTCCACCGCCTGCATCGCCGCCTTCAAGTCCGGACGGTTATCCAGCGCGATCTGCCGGTAAGCATCCAGCGCATCAATCTGATCGTTGAAATCAAACACGCCCACCAGGTCGAACTGGTCCACCGGGGTGCGATCGTTCAACAGCATCAGCATCTGAATCTTCGCCGTGCGCAAATTGACGATCGCCGTCTGCACGTCCGACTCGTACTGCACCCGCTGCAACTCCAGCCGGTCCAGATCAATCTGCGCGATATCGCCCGCCTGAAATCGGTCGCTGCTGATCTTCAATACGTGGTCGTAGTAATCCAGATTGTCTTTGGAAACCTGCAGCACCGCCTTGGCCTGCAGCGTCTGCACAAACGCGTTGCGCAGGCTGAACAACAATCCCCGTTCCAGATCGTCCTGCTGCGAAATCGCGATAGCCGTGCCTTTCTTCGCGCTTTCCGTCCGCAACTCGCGCTTGTGCGCCCGCTCGTGCAAGTAGCTCACGGTCGCCGAAGGCAGCCAGTAGGCGAATGGCCCGTGCGAAGGCCCGCCCGGAAACGGATCGATCTGATCCGCCAGCACCGTCAGATTCGGATTCGGCCGCAGATGCGCCGTGATCTCATCCGCCTGAAATTCGCTGATATTCAACTTCCCCGCCAGCAGCGTGGGATTATTCAACTCCAGCCGATCCTTCACCTGCTCCCACGTCCAGGCCTGCGGTGCGGGCTGCGGAGCCGGCAGCGCCACTGGCGCCACTTGCGCTGCCATGTTGGCGGCGCCCACCACGAGCAGTAGCCCGCAACCTCCCAACAACGTTCTTCGCATCAATACCTTCATCCAGCTCTCCGCCACAAAACACCTTCAGCCACTAGGGGTTGGGATCAAGGGAGAATCATCGGGTCGCTTCGAAATTCCCGCCTAAGGAGTATCCGGTCCACGTCGTATGGATTTTCTAAAGATGGAAGGCCTCTCGCTGCGGATTTATTGCTTTTTCCGATCAGCGATTCGACGAGCGATGATTCCACCAGGATGCTTCGGCGAACTACCCAAGGGAGGAACGAGGAGGTGCGCGCCCTGCGCGCAAAACGCAAGGCCTCGCCAGAGGCGCCAAACATGAAACACAAACTTCCAGCAGCCCGGCTTCGGGCGCAGGTTCGATGACTGCACTCGCAGCCAACGCCGGAGGCCCCTGCAGCCGGTTCACCCAAGCCGAATGCTTTTCGCTTCCGGTCTGCCGTACCGCGCGTTTGCTCGCCGATTCTTCCATCTCGGCCCGCATCGCGTGCAGATCGTCCGTAGCCGAGATCACCGGGAAGAGCAGCACCACGGCGCATCCCAGCGCCAGCAGACACTGCAGAGCCGTTACTCTGTGCGCCGCCCGCGCGCTCGCGCCTCGCCGCCACAGCCAGCACGCCGGCAACAGCAGCAACACCCAAGCCAGATTAAGCAGCAGTTCCATACACGAATAATCGCACTACAAACGCAGCACCTAAGTTTTTCAGATACCACAAACTGAAGTCAATGTGACCATCGTACCAGCATCGCATCGTGGCGCCGCAACCAGAAACTCTCCTACTAGGGCCCCACCACCACCTGCAGCGGCCTCGGCGTCTGCAACTGTTGTCGGTAGATGGTATTGCGCCGCGCTACCTCGCCCACCACGTTTGCGTAAATCACATACCCTCCGTGCGGCAGCGTCTCGCCAAAGGGCAGCGCCATTCCCATCGTTCCCCGCTTCAGGGGAAAATGCTGATAGCCAATCTCCGTAGCCCGCCCATTCTCCGCGACCGCCTTCACGTCAAACGTCAGATCCACGTCATCCGCGGTCGCGTTCGAAACCTCCACGCTGCCCTCGATCCGGTTCACGTTCACGCGCGGTAGATCCTTCCACGCCACCATGATCCCCTCCACCACCTTGAGCACGAACCCCCGCTGCACCGCCTGTTGCGGTTGTCCGCCATCCCGTACCACCACCATAAAGTGAAATTCCCCCGCCCGCTGCGCCGATCCGTGCAGCAGTCCGTTGTCTTCCAGCCTGATCCCCGGCGGCAACGCTCCATGCTCCGCGTGCCAGTGGAGCACCGGCACATAATTGCCGCGAGCATGCAATTGCACCTGATACGTTCCACGCGCATACGTCAGCGGCAACTCCGCCGGCTCAATCACCAGCCCATCGTCCGCACTTTTTCCCGCCTGGACGTCACCCCGCGCCGGCGCATTTGCCTGCCCGGCCGCCTGCGCCCAACCTGCCAAACTCATCGCCCCTGCCAACAAGAACGCCGCCGCCCTGTATCCAAATTTCGTCATGCTTGAAATTCCCTAGTTTCCGTCATCCTGAGCACAGGTCAATTTCCTCAAGCCCCGGTCATCCTGAACGAAGGTCGGCATTGCGGCAGCGAAACCCAACCGGAGTCGAAGGATCCCTACCATTTCATGCAAGCTTTGTTCGAGCCCGCGCCCCACCATGCTACCGGAATTCTTCCCACCCTCCGCAAAATTCCGCCGCCCAAGCATCCACTCCATTCACTATCAAGATGCCCAAATCCCCCATGCCTACTGTATCCACTCCCCGCTCCTACTCCAGAATGTAAAGTTATGTATATATTGCACTTGAGCCAGATTTTTTTTCGCACGCACGCTACTTATTTTTATGGTTCGGGTTCAAAGCAAGTGGATTCGCCTGTGCTAACCTCGAATCACAGGGACCAGTCCAAGCCGGTATTCTCCAGGGGGAAGTTATGTCAGTACGCAATGCAACCGTCCTGCTCCTCGCGCTCTCCACACTTCTTTTCCTCGCCGCCTGCGGTAGCAGCGGCAGCAGCCCTGCCACTCCTGTGGCCCCGCCCAGCGGCAACTTCAGCAATAGCAACCTCAACGGCACATACGTTTTCTCAATCGCAGGAACCGATTCCAACGGTGCCCCTTATGCCATGGTTGGCACGTTCACCGCCAACGGCAGCGGCGGCAACAACAAGGGCGGCATCACGGGTGGCACTCTGGACATCAATGACGCCGATACGACTGTATTCACCACCGGACCCGTAACTGGCGCGTCAATCAACAGCGGCAGCACCTATAGCGTCGGCGTCGATGGACGTGGGCTAGCGGTGATCGGCACCAATATTCCTGGGGGGTTTCCTACCCTCACGTTTGATTTCGTCCTCTCCTCAAGTTCCCACGGGCTGATCACGGAGTTCGATGCTTTCGGCAGCGGCAGCGGAACTCTCGACTTGCAGGCAGCCGGTGTTACGCCCTCAGGCTCTTACGCTTTTAGCTTCTCTGGAGCAACCTACAGCGGTGCCCCGTTCGCCACCGTCGGCAACTTTGCCCTCGGATCCGGCGGAACTATCCAGTCTGGTCTCGCAGACTTTAACAATGGGGCCCTGGCGATCTCTCCGGGCGAGACACTCGGAGGCACCGTGGTCGTGGCCTCTACTCCTTCGACAGTGCTGAGCACTTCACAGTATCCCTCGCTCGCCTTCGACGTATTTCCAATTAGTGCCACGCAACTGAAGTTTATTGAGACGGACGAAAATGGGACTTTGTCCGGAGATGCGTTCTCCCAAACCGGCACCACTGTGCCGACTGGTACCCTCGCCTTCACCATGCAAGGCATTTTATCGCCGTCCACTACCCCCACGCAGATTGGCGCCGGCGGCTTCATGGTCACGGATGGCGCGGGGAATATTACTAACGCGTCAACTGAGGACTTCAACGACGGCGGAACGCTTTCTCCGGCAACACCCGTGCCCTTTACCGCCAGTTATGCCGCCGGAGGCGCTGGGCGATACACCCTGAGCAACTTCTCCAGCTTCACTCCCGTGGGCTTAACCTTTGCCGCTTACCCTTCCAGCGGTGGCTTGCTCCTTCTGGAGATCGACACCGGGGGAGTCACGACCGGCGCCGCCTACACGCAGACGGCTGGTGCCACTTTCGCCGCGTCGCAAGGCTACGGGATGAATCTTAGTGGTATAAACCTCTCAGGAATCGGCAGCGGAGCGGTCGAGGTGGATGATATCGCCGAGTTCACTGCCGGCGGCGGCGGCACGCTGACGAACGGCATAATCGATGAAAACTATAATCCCGCCGGCAGCCCTGTTCTCGGAATAGAGCTGACCACTGGCACCTATGGTGCCCTAGACTCCCAAGGTCGCTACGGCATTTCAGCCACAGCCTCGAACAGCAAAACCAGCACTTTGCTGGGGGGGTTCGATGTCATCGCCTACACCGTGGATGGCACGACCTTCCCGTTCATGGAATACGACACCGGACAAGTCGCGACGGGGGTCATTGTTCTCCAGAATTCTTCGTCGTCTTCGCCCGCACTGGCGCACCCCCAAATCTTGAAGGTGCAACAGTTGGTCCACCCGCACATCGCTCAGCAGAAGAAGAACTAAGCCATCCTAAATGGCGCAACCGGGGCGCGGCCTCCCAGCCGCGCCCACCTTTTTATCCTCCCCCATTGTCCCTCCACCATCCTCGCTTCGTGACCTTAGTTACCTTTAATAAGCAACCTCCCATCAAGCACAATCTCTCTACAGGTTCGTGCGCATCGCGGGAGAACCAGAGTGCTCTGCCAACGCCTTCTACGTGTTTTCATTTTCGTGATCGTCGCCGCTTCGCTGGCTGCTGCACGCGATCTCGCCGTGGTCTCCAATAAATCCAATGCGGTGGGTGCAATCACCGTTGGCGATCTGGTCAAGGTTTGCAAAGCCCAGACCAATCGTTGGCCTGACGGCAAGCCCGTCACGTTCGTCATGCGCTCTCCGTCTTCGCCTGAAATGAAGGTGGTCCTCGAGAAGGTCTACGGCTTGTCCGAGAGCGAACTGAACAGCTTCATCGTAACTTCCAATCACGCACGCGCCAACCACCCGGCTATCCTGGTCGCCACCTCCGACGAAGAACTCGTGAACAAGGTGGCCTCCACGCCCGGAGCCGTCGGCGTCGTGGACGTGTACTCCATCAACAGCAGCGTCGCCGTCGTCAAAGTCGGTGGCAAACTCCCGCTCGAACCCGGTTATCTGTTGCACGGGAATTAAAGTGGCCAGCGACCACTGGCAACCGGCAACTAGCAACTGACTTATGGCAGCTCCAGGCAAAAAACTCGGCCCCGGCCACGTTCGCCGCTACCCGCGCTTTGCCATCGACGTCCGTCTGCAGGTTCGCATGTTTCAGAACGGAGAGTTCCACAGTTGCTGGGGACGCTCCACCGAACTTGGCCCCGATGGCATCGGCGCCACCCTTACCGGTGAACTCGAAAGCGGTGAAATCGTTTCTCTCGAATTCCCTCTGCCCCTTAGCCCCTACCCTTTGAAGGTCCGCGCCATCGTCCGCTACCGCCAGGGCCTGCGCTACGGCTTCGAGTTCCTCACTCTCAGCGAAGCACAGCGCGATACCATCCGCCGCGTCTGCGATATGCTCGCCACCAAATCCTGAAATTGGCAATTTAGTGATTGGGCAATTTAGAAAATTTGTAATCGCCCGCGTGTTTGGTGTTCAATTGCCCATCACTCCATCACCCAATTCCTTGATGATTCCATTACCTCAGTAACTTTCGAGTAAACCCACCCCGTTCTACCATCGATTTTGCTGGGCTTCAGAGGGGGAGCCAACGATGGGTGGTCGTGTCACCCGGTCAGCGCAATCCAGGGAAATTTTGCGCGCTAAAACGTTGCAGCAGGCGCTCGAGTCCGGAGCGTCGCCCTCGTTTATTCCCCCGGCCAGTCCCAGCGCCGCGCAGCCGTCTTCTCTATCCTGGAATCCCGTCGCATCCAATCCCAACGTAACCACTCAGGAAGATCCTCTCGACCTTCGCCGCCAATATCTGGAACAACTCTTCGAAAACTCTCCCGACGCCCTGATTGTGGTCGACTCTGCTTTCCGTGTGCAGTGCGTAAACCGTGAGTTTCAGCGCATGTTCGGATACGCCGACGCGCAAGTCCTCTCGCAGCCTATCGACTCGCTCATTCTCCCTCCCGATCGCGCCCCCGAAGCGCACTGGATCACGCAATGTCTGCAGCGTGGAGAGCAGCTCACTCTCGAAACCCAGCGCCGCCACCGCGATGGAATTCTGTTGGATGTTTCCCTCTCCACCGCTCCTTTGATCATCAACGGCCGTAGCGCCGCCTTTTACTTCATCTATCGCGACATTTCCGACCGCAAGCGCGCCGAAGCTCTGAACTCCGCCCTCTACAGCGTCTCCGAAAGAGCCTGCGTCACTCAGGATCTGCAGCAGTTCTTCGCCGCCATTCATGGCATCGTCGACGAACTCATGCCTGCTCGTAATTTCGCCATCGCCATTCACGATCCTGAATCGCAACTGCTCAGCTTCCCCTACTTCGTCGACGAGAACGAGTCCGCCCCTGCGCCCGCGAAAGCCGGACGCGGCCTCCTCGAATATGTGCTCCGTGCCGGGGAGCCCCTGCTCTGCACTCCGAAACTCCTGCAGCAGCTGCAGCAGCGCCGTGAAGTCAAACTCGCGGGCCCCTCTTGGCTGCAGTGGCTGGGCGTACCGCTCAAGGTGAACCATCACGTTTTCGGCGCCATCATTCTCAAAAACTATTCTGAAAATTCAGCCCTCCGCGAACGCGATAAAGAAGTCCTCGCCTTGATCTCGCGCCAATTGGCTGCCGCCATCGAACACAAACGCAACGAGCAGGCCCTCCGCCGCTCCGAAGTCCGCTACCGCTCGCTGGTGCAAACCGCGGTCTACGGAATTTATCGTTCCAGCCTCGAAGGTGCTTTTCTCGACGTCAACCCAGCTCTCATCGGAATGCTCGGCTACAACTCTGCGCTCGAGGTCCTCGCTCTCGATCCCCAAAAAGACGTCTTCCTCGATCCCGGCGAATACTCTCATCTGGTTGACGAATTCCGCCGCACCGGCCGCATGGATGGTTTCGAAGTCCGCTGGAAACGCAAGGACGGGAGCTCCATCACCGTTCGCATCAGCGGCCGCGCCGTCGCCACCGAAGACGAACCCGCTGACGTTCTCGAAGCCATCGCCGAAGACATCACCGAGCGCCGCGTCCTCGAAGATCAATTCCGCCAATCGCAGAAAATGGAAGCCGTGGGCCGCCTCGCTGGAGGTATCGCTCACGACTTCAACAATTTGCTTATGGTCGTCAGCGGCTACACCGAGGTGCTTCTCGATCAGCTCACTTGCGAAAATCCGCTCCACGCCAAAGCCGAAGCCATTCAGCAAGCCTCCGACCGCGCCACCACACTCACGCGCCAGCTTCTCGCCTTCAGCCGGAGACAGCATCTTGAACTCAAAGTCATCGACGTCAACGCCATCGTCGCCGACATGGAGCGTCTCCTCCGCCCGCTTATCGGCGAAGATATCGAACTCACCACCAGCCTCGCTCCCGCCATCGGCTGCACCCGCGCCGACGCCGGACAGCTCGAGCAAGTCATCATGAATCTCGTGGTCAACGCCAAAGACGCCATGCCCAACGGCGGCAAAATCTGCATTCGCACCGCCAGCGTCACTCTCGACGATTCTTACCGCCCCGAAAATACTTTCATCAAACACGGCCCCTACGTCATGATCTCCGTCAGTGACAACGGCCAGGGCATGGACCGCGAAACTCAGGCTCGCATCTTCGAGCCTTTCTTCACCACCAAAGAAAAAGGCAAAGGCACCGGCCTCGGACTTTCCACCGTCTACGGCATCATCAAGCAAAGCGGCGGCTACGTCTTCGTCCAGAGCGAGCTTGGCCGCGGCACCGTCTTCACCATTTATTTCCCCCGCGTCGATGGCCCCTCCGAAGCTCACGGCGCCGCTCCGCTTTCCCTCGCCACCGGCGGTGGATCCGAAACCATCCTCCTCGTCGAGGACGAAGAGTCCGTCCGCCAACTCGTTCGTGAAACTCTCGAGTCCCGCGGCTATCGCGTTCTCGAAGCCGCCAACGGCAACGTCGCTCTAGCCCTCGCCGCCAGCCATCCCGACTCCATCCACCTGGTGATCACCGACGTCGTCATGCCCGGCTTGAGTGGCCACGAACTCGTCCAGCAACTTCTCCCTACGCGTCCTGAGGCCAAGGTCCTCTATCTCTCCGGCTACGCCGAAGACGCTTTCGCCACTCCGCTCGCCTCCGCAGATCAAAAAGCCTTCCTGCAAAAGCCCTTCACTTTGCAAAACCTCTCCCGCAAAGTCCGCGAAGTCCTCGGACCACCCGCCAACTAAATCGGTTTGTCACCTTGCTTGTCATCCTGAGCGAAGCGAAGGACCTATGCAACTTGCCGCCGTCGATGCTGCTCGAGCGCGTCCCGTGCCGCGTGCGTAACCGTGTAAGCGCGCCCTCGAGCGCTGCTCTACGACGATGGGATTTTGGGTGGCGCAGCGCTTCAGCGCTGCTATAAACCTGTCCCACCAGAGCGGGGCTTTAGCTCCCGTGCCCCTCCGGTGTAAAATCCTCCTCGCAACCGCGACGCCGCTCCTCCTCATCCAATTTTAGGAAGCCGCTTCGCCTGAATCCGTATCCCTGGCCCCGTCATCAGTACAATAAGAACTCTGGAGGAAAAATCATGGCTCATGAACTACCGCCCCTGCCCTACGATTACGCGGCGCTCGAACCCATCATCGACAAGCAGACGATGACCTTGCACCACGACATGCATCACGGTGCCTACGTTAAGAATCTCAACGCAGCCATCGAAAAACATCCCGAGCTGTCCAAGAAGACTGCGGAAGAATTGATCCGCGATCTCAACGCTATCCCCGAAGAAATTCGCGCCGCAGTCCGCAACAACGGCGGCGGCCACGTCAACCACACCATGTTCTGGAAGATCATGAAGCCCAAAGGCGGTGGCGATCCCACGGGCCCTATCTCCCAGGTCATTACCAAGACTTTCGGTAACTTCAAAGATTTCCAGGCCAAGTTCAACGAAGCCGGCGTCAAGCAATTCGGCTCCGGATGGGTCTGGCTCGCTGGCAAGCCAGGTGGAGACGTGCACATCATGACCACGCCCAATCAGGACAGCCCGATTTCGCAAGGCCATTTCCCCATCTTCGGCAACGACGTCTGGGAGCACGCCTACTATCTGAAATACAACAACCGCCGTCCAGAATATCTCGCTGCCTGGTGGAACGTTATCAACTGGGACGAGGTCAACGCTCGTTTTGAAGCTTTCAAGTCCGGCAAACACGTTCACGAACCAGCGCTAGCCGGCCGGTAAGTTTTCAACCGAAAGTACTGTCATCGTCAGCGGAGTGGCCGCTTCGCAAAAGCGAAGCGGCCACGAAGTCGAAGGATCCCTCACCTTCACAGGGGTGCGTCGGGGGTTTCCAGTCGCAACGAGACGAAAGCCTTTCTGCATTTCCTGTGCAGTCTCTGTGGACAATCCGTCCTCGCCCTGTGCCGCATCTTCTTCTGCTGCTTTCCAGCGAACAGAACGTCCGCCCTGCATGCGGCTCAGCCGCATCTCTTCGACAAACTTTTCATCCCCGCGAATCCCCCCGAGCTCGCATCTAAGATTTTCCTCAACTGCACCAAAAATACTGAATTGACCCCACACCCTTTCGCTCGTACATTCGTTATCGCCCTCAACAAAAAAGTTTCAATAACCTTGCCGGAGACCGTAACTGGCATGAACTGAAACCTGGACCCATCAGTAACATCCGTCAATCATCATCATTCAGGTCACCATCGAAAAAAAAGAACTGGTCAGAGCTCATGAAAGCATCAAGTCCATGGATCACTTACCGAACCCGTTTTTTGGTCAAAGCCAAGCAACTCACCACCAGCCTCACTTTCTCCGACGTTCTCGGCCGTCAACACTCCGGCCGCAAAGGCGACTATCTCGTCGAATCCTGCGACGGTGTTCTTCGCATAGCGCCTCGGCAGATCTTCGAAGATATTTACGTCCCCCTGCTCGCCGGCGAAACTCCCGAGCCAATTGCAACTCCGCCGCAGCCAGAGAATTTACCGTTACCCCAAACCCGGCAGCGCCGGACTCCCGTTCCCTTCTCTCTCCCCGTTCGCAAACTTCCCCAATCCGACCGCAATCCCTTGCCCGGCCTTCGCTCTTTCTGCGATTGAGGCGGACACGGCACAAACCCTCGCACCACCGTGGAAGAGCGGCGCTTCAGCAGCCTGCCCCGAGCGAGGTCGAATGGGCCGCGTAAACCCATTCCAAATCAATCCGGGCTTTAGCCCCTGCGTCAGCTCGATTTGTGAACAGACCATGAATTCAGTTGTGGAAAACCAATCCGCCGGCCCCGCATCAAGCCCGTCATTGCTGGAGATACAACCTATGGTGTTTCCCCCTTGACAGCCACAATAAGCGGGAGTAACTTTGCAATCCCATAGCTTTGAGATTCGCCTCGCGGGAACGGGGCGACTTTCGGTAGCTGCAGTAAGAAGAAGAGTAGTGAGGAGGGCATGGCGCCAGGCCAGAGGTGACCTGGCGCCGTGTCCGTAAAACTAACAAAAAAAAGCAGTAAGCTCCGTCCAGCTTAGGCAACCGCAGGTTGGATCCCAAGGCCGGATGGTTCGTAAGTGCGGCGGCCGTTCTCCGATCCTCCCCCGGGTGAACGACTCAGAAGAAGTAATCGTCTGCTGGAGGAACCGTGGAAGAGCGGCGCTTCAGTGGTCTGCCCTGAGCGAAATCGAACGGGCCGCGCAAGATCGACGAAAGAATGGGGCTTTAGCCCCTGCAATACCTGAATTTGAGGAGCCCTGGATGGAAGCTTTAACCCGTCTCGTCATCGATTCACTGTCTCGGCACGGCTTCGACCGCCCCATCGACCCGCGCCGCCTGCAATGGTCAAGCTGGTTCCGTTGCGACTCCCCCCGCAGCCTCCTCGTAGTCCCCAGCAAGCCCGGCATCTTCGCTATCGCCGAAGAGATCCTGGATTTCGGTAACGCTCATGTGGGGACAGCGGCCCCCGAGAGCCTGCCCCTAGCGCAGTCGAGGGGGCCAGCCGAGCAAAGCTCGGCAGCTCCACCCAGTGCCCCGGCTCACGCAACTACATTTTCAGGTGGCGCAGCGCTTCAGCGCTCCGATTCACTTCCGGCAAAAGATACAGCTTTAGCCGCTGAGCCAACACCCACGAAGCGCATGCTCGGCGTCCTCCAGTTCGCCGAAGACGACGACATGGCTTTTACTCTCGACCGCATGTTTACCCGTATCAACCCCATGCGTGCCCGTCTTACCTCCGGAAATTGTTTCCTCCGCTTCGTCGTCATCGAAGACCAGGCCCAGCGCCGCAGCATTTGCAGTGCCCTCAACCAATGGATGCTTTCCTCCGCCGAGAAAGCTGGCGGCATCCCCGCCGGCTTCTCTTCGTCTCTTGAAGTCAGCGCGCTGAGTGTGACGCAGGCGACAGCGCCCGCGTCTGCCGACGGTGCCGCTGCGCTAGTCCAGCCCGGTCGAGGAGCGGATGTAAGCTCGCTCCCGCATCTCGGTTCCGGGGCGAGCAAGAACCTCCACTGTCCTCACCCGCTCCCCTCGGGCTTCTAAACCGGGCGGGTACCTGGCGAGAGATTTTGGGTGGCGCAGGGCTTCAGCGCTGCGATTAGCGAAGGATTTGAATTTGGGCTTTAGCCCCTTGAGGCAGTTAGCCCCCGCAAGGGCACACGCTCTTTACAACACGTGCATCACCCCCGAACGATTTCCCGTTCGGGAACAGCCCAATTCCCGTCCCACCACCCCCATGGACGCCGAATCGGGCCACGCTGGATAGAATCTAACTATTAATGGAGAAAGCAATGCCCGAGGTTAAAAGCACCAACAACGTTGATTCCCCTGCGGCCGTTCCCGCAAGCCCTGTTACCGCACAGAAGAAGGCCGCTCCCGGCCTCTCCTTCCGCCGCTTCTTCAGCAAGCCGGGCGTCTCTCCCTATGACGAGCTCGAATGGGATCTCCGCCTCGCTCAGATCACCGACGCCCAGGGCAATGTGATCTTCGAGCAGAAAGACGTTGAAGTTCCCAAAGATTGGTCCATGACCGCGACCAACATCGTCGCCTCGAAATATCTGCACGGCAAGGTCGGTACCCCCGAACGCGAGACCGGCGTACGCCAACTCGTCACCCGCGTCGCCGAAACCATCCGCAACTGGGGATTGGCCCAAGGCTACTTCAAGACTCCCGAAGACGGAGCCACTTTCCACGACGAACTCGTCCACATCCTCGTTCGCCAGTACGCCGCCTTCAATTCGCCCGTCTGGTTCAACGTCGGCTGCGACCGCATCGAGCCCAACTCAGACGCCCGCAACTGGCATTGGAATCCGGCCACGCAGCAGGTTGAGTTCGGCGTCACCGGCTACAGCAATCCGCAATGCTCCGCCTGCTTCATCAACTCGGTGAAGGATTCGCTTGACTCCATCCTGACTCTCGCGAAAACCGAAGGCATGCTCTTCAAGTGGGGCAGCGGCACCGGAACCAATCTCTCCCCGCTGCGTTCCTCCACCGAAGGTCTCAGTGGCGGAGGCACCGCCAGCGGTCCGCTCAGCTTCATGAAAGGTTTCGACGCCTTCGCCGGCGTCATCAAGTCCGGAGGCAAAACTCGCCGCGCCGCCAAGATGGTCATCCTCAACGTCGACCATCCCGACATCGTTGAGTTCATCGAGTGCAAGCAGAAAGAAGAAGCCAAGGCTCACGCGTTGGTCGCTCAGGGATACGATGGCAGCCACCCCGATTCCGACGCCTACTCCTCCATCTTCTTCCAGAACGCCAACAACTCCGTCCGCGTCACCGACGACTTCATGTACGCCGTCCTCCGCGACACCGATTTCTCCACCAAGAAGGTGCAGGATGGCAGCGTGATGACAACTTACAAAGCCAAGGATCTGCTCAAGAAAATTTCCGAGGCCACCTGGCACTGCGGCGATCCCGGCATGCAATACGACACCACGACCAACCGCTGGCACACCTCGAAGAACACGGCGCGTATCAATGCGAGCAATCCTTGCAGCGAGTACATGTTCCTCGATGATTCCGCCTGCAACCTCGCCAGCCTGAATCTTCTGAAGTTCGCGCCCAACGGCACCTTCGCCGTCGAAGCCTATCGCCACGCCGTCGACGTGCTGATCACCGCGCAGGAAATTCTCGTCGATAACGCTGGCTATCCCACGGAAATGATCATGCGCAACTCGCATGACTACCGCCCGCTGGGACTCGGCTACGCAAATCTCGGCGCACTGCTGATGGCCGCAGGCTTGCCCTACGATTCCGACGCCGGCCGCGACTACGCCGCCTGCGTCACTGCCATCATGTGCGGCGAAGCCTATCTGCAATCGAGCCGGATTGCCGAACAATGCGCACCGCTCACTCCCGCGACCGAAACCGTCGCCACTCGCCTGGGCATCGCCGAAGCCGCGAAGATGCCCGGCTCCGCCTGCCCCGGCTGGTACCTCAATCGCGAACCATTCCTCGACGTAATCCGCATGCATCGCGCGTCCGTGAACAACATAAACAAAAATAACGTCCCCACCGTTCTGTTTGAATCCTCCAAAGCCTGCTGGGACGAAGCCCTCTCTCACGGCGAAAAGCACGGCTACAGAAATTCCCAAGTCACCGTCTTAGCTCCCACCGGCACCATAGGCTTCATGATGGACTGCGACACAACTGGCGTGGAGCCGGATCTCGCGCTCGTGAAGTACAAAAAACTGGTTGGTGGAGGGATGATTAAAATCGTCAACCAGACTGTGCCGACGGCATTATTCAAGCTGGGATACGACCACGATCAGGCGAATGCGATTGTCAGCTACATCGATGCCACCGGAACCATCGAAGGCGCGCCGCATATCAAGGACGATCATCTTGCCGTCTTCGATTGTTCGTTCAAGCCGGCCAAAGGGACGCGGTCTATTGCTTACATGGGCCACTTGCGGATGATGGCGGCGGCGCAGCCGTTTATCTCCGGAGCCATATCGAAGACCGTCAATCTTCCCGAGAACGCATCGGTGGAAGACATCATGGACGCCTATCTGCAGGCCTGGAAGCTCGGTCTGAAGGCGGTAGCGGTTTATCGTGACGGCTGCAAGAAGGCGCAACCACTTTCGGCGGCGGGGACAAAGACCGCGAACTCCACCAAAGATGATGCGCGAATCGCAGCGGCCGCTCCACACGAGCAGCCGGAGGATATGAATGCGCCTCCACGTGCGGTGCGGCACAAGCTGCAGGAAGAGCGCGCCTCGATCACGCACAAGTTCAACATCGGCGGACACGAGGGCTACATCACGGTCGGGCTCTATCCCAATGGCGAGCCCGGGGAACTGTTCATCACCATGGCGAAAGAAGGATCGACGGTCAGCGGATTGATGGACAGCTTTGCGCTGGCCGTCTCCATCTCGCTGCAGCACGGCGTGCCACTGAAATTGTTCTGCGAAAAATTCGCGCACACGCGCTTCGAGCCCAGCGGCTGGACGAGCAATCCGGACATCGGCTTTGCCAAGTCGATCATGGATTACATCTTCCGTTGGCTGCAGCTGCGCTTCACCGGACAGCAGCAGTTGCTCTTCGAAAATCTGCGGCCGAAGCTGTCCGCTATCAGCTCGCCGCCGTCAGCAGAGGCGGCGTCTGCTATCCGGCGTCCGGAAGCCGCGAGCGCGAAACCCGGCTCCGTTCACGCCGCCGACGCGCTGGCCGGCATCATCGACCTGGGCGACGCTCCCACTTGCAGCTTCTGCGGCAGCATCATGACCCGCAACGGTTCGTGCTATCGCTGCGGGAGTTGCGGGAGCACAAGCGGGTGCAGCTAAGCGGGCCTTAGAGCATTGTCATTGAATGTTGTCATTCTGACCTAATAGAATAGTAAAAATTCTATCTGCAGGATGAATTCAAACGAATCGCGGCCCTCATGGGGCCGCGATTTTTATTTGGTGCGCCCGGCAGGGCGCACTCACTAGGAGGTGAAAGTCCTCTACACACCCGGCAAGGGGAAGTGTTAGCCGAACAGCAAGGGTGCCCATCGCGAGGCGGGATCCGGAGGAAGCTGCA
>JBEKRE010000028.1:0-67408 GCA_049519055.1 Candidatus Sulfotelmatobacter sp.
TTCGGAGAGGAAAGGAGGTCGCGGAGAATCGCCAGAGCCATTGTCCGGTCGCGGCCGATACGATCTACCGCACATCTTGCGGATGTCATATCAGCCGCGGCCCGGCCAATGAATTCTGAACAAAGGCGAATTCATCCGGCGACCCGAACTTTTCAGGCTCTTCGAATCTTCGTAAACCGGGAACTGGACGATCTGAAGGTGCTGCTGGAAGCGGCACCCCGGATTCTGAAGCCAGGAGGGCGGGTGGTGGTGATCAGTTTTCATTCGTTGGAAGATCGCATCGTAAAGGATGCCTTCCGCGAAGGCAGTGTTAAGGACAAGCACTTCCGGCTGCTGACCAAGAAACCGGTGACGGCATCCGAAGAAGAGCAAGATCGCAATCCGCGGGCGCGCAGCGCAAAATTGCGGGCGGCGGAAAGAGTTTAGGCTCCGGAAAACCTGCCGGAGTCCCCGGCATAGCTGTAATGGCGTGCCGGGTCATTCAGGTTCTGTAGAAGGTGGACAAAGATCCGCCGATGAAAAAAGGCTTCCGGTTTCGGAAGCCAGGTTCTGGTGGGAATTCGAGTTGGAAGGTGCGCGATGTACACGGGAACATTGATCAAAGACTTGATGGCGACGGTAGAGCGCGCGGAATGGAAAGCTCAACAAAGGCGCATCACTGAGGAAACGGAACTGCAGCGGCTTTTTGAGATGCAGACCCCGCAGCCGGCAGAGCGGCTTTTCGCAGGAGCGGCATAATGGCAACGGCAGCGGCGGCAATGCGGGGTGCGGTTCCAACAGCGCGGCGGAACACCTTCTTTACGGGAACGCCGGAGATCTACTTCGCCAAGGCGATCGACAACTCGCGTCTGGTGAAGGTGGAAGATGCCGGGCACAATCGCGAGATGAAGCAATTTGGCACAGCGCTGGCTGTCCTGTTCATGCTGGTGTTTACTTATGCCTGGCAGCATTTCCGAGCGATTGAATATGGCTATCAGATCGAGTCGGCGAAGCGCGAGCTCAGCAACCTGACGGAGATGAACCGGGCTCTCCGATTGGAAGATGCCAGCTTGCGCGATCCGGAACGGATTGACGTCATGGCACGCCGCATGGGATTGGTTCCGCTGGAACCGGGACAGGTGATCCGCATGGATAGCGCGTCAACGGATTCGAATGCGCCGGTGATGGCGAGCGCGGAGCCGATGATGATGGTGGCGGGGCAATAGGGGCCATCGCCGAAAGAGCCGCGCTTCGCTCCGTGGACAGCCCCTTCGATTTTGCTCAGAGCAGGCTAGGGGCGGCTGTCCCTACATGAACTTATTTGGCGGTCCGCCGGAAGGGTGGGGCCGCCATGTTTGTCTAGCGACAATGCATTTTGAGTTCTGGTTATTCCGAGGAGCAATGCGACCGAGGAACCTGCTGTTTGCTTGTATCGGCAGAAAACAGGCTCCTCTCCTCGCTGCGCGCGGTTCGGAATGACAAAACTCGAAATTAGTAATTATGACTCCCAGTAACTCCAGCCTCGGTAAGAATTCCCGCCTCTACCTGCTCGGTGGGATGCTTTTGTTATGGTGCCTGGCGATCTGCGGGCGGCTGGTCTACCTGCAGATTTTTCGCTACGGCAGCTTTGTGAAGCAGGCGGAGCACCAGCAACAGCGAGAGATTCCGCTCTCTGCCAAGCGGGGCGTGATTTACGACCGAGCCGGACATGAGTTGGCGATGTCGGTGCTGGTTGATTCCGCTTTCGCCGTACCGTCCGAGGTGAAAGACCTCCCCACTGCGGTTTCTCTCATCACGCGGATCACTGGCGAAGATCATAACGTAGTGCTTGCGGACTGCCGCAATCACAAGACTTTTTGCTGGGTGGCGCGCAAGGCGGATGACGAGACCATCGAGCGCATCAAGTCGCTCAACCTGCAGGGGATCCATTTTCAAAAAGAGCCGAAGCGATTTTATCCGGCACGTGACCTGGCGGCGCAGGTTGTGGGAACCGTTGGCATGGAAGACGCCGGTCAGAGTGGTATCGAGCATGAATTCGACGACCAGCTCCGCGGGCGTGCGGGGAAGATGTTCATCTCCGTGGACGCGCGACGGCAATGGTTCTCCGATGTCGAGAAACAGCCGGAAGCGGGCGAAAACCTTGCCCTGTCCATCGACAAGAACATTCAGTACATTGCAGAGAAGGAACTCGATCAGGCGATTCACGACACGCAGGCGATTGCCGGCACGGTGATCGTGGAGAATCCGCACACCGGGGAAATTCTGGCGCTGGCCAACCGGCCCACGTTCAATCCAAATCTGCGCAAGCAGATCACGCCCGCTGCGTTGACTAACCGCGCGGTGAGTTACGTGTACGAGCCGGGATCGACCTTCAAACTGGTGACAATTTCGGCGGCTCTCGAAGAAAAGTTGACCAACCCCGATGAAGTGTTCGATTGCCAGATGGGGTCGATCGTCTACAACGGCATGCGTATTCGTGACTCCAAACCGCACGGGCTGTTGCCGGTCTGGGGCGTGCTGGCAGAATCGAGCGACGTAGGCGCGATCAAGATTGCGCTGCGGCTGGGCGAAGACAGGTTTTACAGATACATTCGAGCATACGGATTCGGACAGCAGACGGGAATCGAGTTGCCTGGCGAGACCCGTGGCTTGACCAAGCCGGTGAGCCGATGGTCAAAAGTCTCGATTGCCGCGATTTCCATGGGGCAAGAGATCGGGATTTCGCCGCTTCAGCTGACGGGACTGGTCTCTACGTTTGCCAACGATGGCGTGTGGGTAGCGCCGCGCATCGTCACAGGAAAAGTTGAGCCGCAGGGCACGCCGCAGACCGTGGCGTTTCATCCCGGAGCATCACGGCGTGTGATCTCCAGTTACACCGCGGCCGAGATGCGGTCGATGATGCAGAAAGTTGTGCTCGAGGGCACGGGACGCAAAGCGATTCTGGAAGGCTACACCTCGGCAGGAAAGACCGGGACGGCGCAGAAAGTAGATCCGGCGACCGGTGCGTACTCGAAGACGAAGTACGTCGGTTCGTTTGCCGGATTCGCGCCGGTGAATAATCCGCAGATCGTGGTAGCGGTGATTCTGGATTCCGCCGTCGGACTGCATCAGGGCGGTCAAATATCGGCGCCAGTATTTCGTCGCGTCGCGCAGCAGGTGCTCGAGTATCTGCACACACCGCATGATTTGCCGCTTGCGCCCAATCGTCAGTTGTTGTTGGCGCAGGCGAAGATGAAAGATAAAGATCTGGAAGAAGGAACGCCGGACCATCCGGGCGAGCCGTTGGAAACCGCTGAGGTGAACGGGGATTCAGCAGACTCCGTGGCTAGAAAACCAAGTGCAGCACGCCTTCAACAGGCTCAGGGCGGGCTCTCGTCTGCGACTGCGGTCAGCACTGGGCGAGTCGTGCAGGCCGCGATCCGCCAGACTGAACCAGTAGCAGCCGCAGCAAACCAGCCGCAGCCAGCCAACAGCCCAACCGACGCAGCTGCGGGTCAAACGACACTTGCCGCGACAGGCACCGTAGTACTGGATGTTGAGCAAGGGGGAATCGAAGTGCCGTCCTTTGTGGGGAAAACGGTGCGGGGAGCTGTGGAAACTGCTCAGGATACTGGTCTCGAATTGGAAGCCGTGGGCAGTGGCGTAGCGCGACAACAGTCCCCGCCAGCGGGGACGCACGTGGCAGCCGGCGCACGAGTGACGGTGCAATTCGGAAGATAAGAAAAATCTCAACCACAGAGGACACAGAGTGAGCAGAGGGATTCTGAATCCCGTGCTGTCCTCTGTGACCCCAGTGTCATCTGTGGTGAACGCCCACCCGGTTTGACCGCCCGAAAAACCGCGTGTTACGGTAATCAGTCACACCATCCAGCTGCCAGCCGCTGCGCTGATTGAGGTTTCGCTTGTCCGCCGTCGACGCAACCACTCCCGCCGTCCGCAAAACGGCGCTGAACTCCGTCCATCGCCAGATGGGCGCGAAGATGGTCGATTTCAATGGTTGGGACATGCCGGTGGAGTATCCGGCGTCGATCGGCTGCGGTATTGTCAACGAGCACATGGCCGTGCGCAGGGCGGTGGGCATTTTTGATGTTAGCCACATGGGCGACATCCGTCTGGCCGGTCCGCAGGCGCTGGCTGCGGTGCAACATATTTCCATGAATGACGCTTCGCGACTGGCGGTGGGACAGGCACAGTATTCGGGGTTGCTCTATCCGCAGGGGACGTTTGTAGATGATGTGATTGTTCACCGCTTGGGCGAGGACGAGTATCTGCTGGTGATCAATGCTGGCACGCGCGAGAAGGACTTCAACTGGGTGCGGGAAAACACGCGCCAGTTTGATTGTGCGGTGGAGAATCTGTCGGACGACTTCACGCAGATTGCCATCCAGGGGCCGAAGGGCGTGGACGTGCTTCAGAAGCTGACTGACGCGGATTTGAGCGCGGTCAAGTTTTACTGGGTAACGCGCGGGACGGTCTGCGGGCTGAAGCATATTCTGATCGCACGCACAGGATATACGGCGGAAGATGGGTTCGAGATTTACGTTCCGGCGGATGAGGCCACCAGCGCGAGGGTTTGGAATGAAATTCTGTACGCGGGCAGGGACTTTGGCGTTGTTCCTTGTGGTCTGGGCGCGCGCAACACCCTCAGGTTAGAAGGCAAACTTCCACTCTACGGGCACGAAATTTCCGATACGATTAATGTTTGGGAAGCGGGACTTGATCGTTTCTGCAAGATGGAGAAGCCGGAATTCATCGGGCGCGCCGCTCTGGCAATGGCCAAAGTTGAAGGCGTGAAGCGCACGCTGGTGGGTTTGGAAATGACTGAGCGCGGAATCGCGCGTGACGGATATAAGGTTCTGGATGACGGAGGACACGAGATTGGATACGTCACCAGCGGATCGCCGGCGCCATTTCTAAAGAAGAATATTGCGCTTGCCTATGTGCCGCCAGAGTTCGCGGCAGTTGAAACTGCGGTGAAGGTGGAGATTCGCGGGCAGGGCGTGGCAGCGAAAGTCGTCTCCACGCCGTTTTATAAGAGACCGAAAAAGGCTTAAAGATGGGAAACACTGCGCGCAGGGGTTCCCAAGTGCTAAAAGCTAAGGAGCTAAAGCCATCATGGCATATCCATCAGATCGCAAATACACCAAGCAGCACGAATGGATTCAGGTGGGTGGGAGCTCGGTTACAGTTGGGATCACCGACCACGCGCAGGAAGAGTTAGGGGACATCGTATTTGTTGAGTTGCCGAAGGTCGGTGCGGAGGTGACGGCGGGCAAGACATTTGGTTCCGTCGAATCGGTGAAGGCCGTGTCGGATCTGTACGCGCCGGCATCGGGGAAGGTGACCGAGATCAACGAGGAGCTGGCTACATCACCCGAGAAAGTAAACAAAGATGCACACGGTTCTTGGATGATGAAAATCGAGTTGAAGAACCCGGGTGAACTTGATGGGCTGCTGTCCTCCGCGGACTACGAAAAGTTTGTGGCGGAAGAAGGCGGGCACTGAGGAATTACCGTGTGCCGATTTTCAATTGCCGAAGTGAAACGTGTTTTCAATCGGAATTCGGAAGTCGGAAATCCGAAATCGTGTGATTCTGAGCACAGCTTGACCTGTTCAGCGACTGCACAATCGAACTGAGCTTGGGTTACATCTAATTAACTTCCTATGCGCTACTTACCGAAATCTCCTGCAGACCGCGAAGCCATGCTGAAGGCTATTGGCTTGCGTTCGGTCGATGAATTATTCGCTCCAATTCCAGCGGAATACCGGCTGAATCGTGACCTGAAGATTCCGCGCCAAATGGCGGAGTCGGAGATCGTCGACTATTTCCGCCAACGCTCGCGGGAAAACGGCGAAGGGTACACCAGTTTCTTGGGCGCGGGGGCGTATGCGCATTACCGGCCAGTGATTATTGATTCCCTGATTTCGCGCGGTGAATTTCTCACCGCGTATACGCCTTACCAGGCGGAAATTTCGCAAGGCACGCTGCAATCGATTTTTGAATTTCAAACCATGATCTGCGAGCTGACCGGCATGGAAGTGGCCAACGCTTCCATGTACGACGGCTCAACTGCGGCGGCTGAGGCAGTGATGATGGCAGTTCGGCTCACCGGGCGACGGTCTGTAGTGGTGGCGCGCAGCTTGCATCCGGAGTATCGCGAAGTGCTCGCCACCTACGCGACGCACCAGGGAATGCCGCTTTCTGTGGCGGGTTTTGGCGATGATGGCAGGCTGAATCTTGCGGAACTGGAGACCAAGATCACACCGGAGACGGCTTGTGTGCTGATTCAATCGCCGAATTTCTTTGGGACCATAGAAGATGTGTCGGCCGTTGCCGAGATTGCCCATAAGCATGGTGCGATGCTGGTGGTATCGATTGCTGAGGCTGTGTCACTCGGAATCGTCGAACCGCCGCGTGAAGCAGATGTGATCGCGATGGAAGCGCAGTCCTTCGGTGTGCCCTTGGGATTTGGCGGTCCTTATTGCGGAGTGATTGCCACGCGAGAAAAATTTGTGCGGCAGATGCCCGGGCGACTGGTGGGACAAACGGTCGACAAACAGGGCCGGCGCGGATTCGTGCTCACTCTGGCTACCCGTGAGCAGCACATACGCCGCGAGAAGGCGACATCGAATATCTGCACGAATCAGGCGCTGGTTGCGCTGATGGTCAATATCTTTATGACGGTGTACGGCAAGGTTGGATTGAAAGAATTGGCCAAGCAAAATCTCGCCAAGACGGCCTACGCAGCTGGACAGTTTTCCAAGCACGGCCAGGTGTTATTCGCCGCGGCGCCTCGGTTCAATGAGCTTGTGGTGCAGACCAGCGAGGATCCGTATGCCATTAACCGCCGGCTGTTGCAACGCAAGGTGATCGGCGGGTTCCCGCTGAAAAAGTTTTATCCGGAGTTGGGGAATGCAGCTTTGTGGTGCTGTACGGAGCTCACCACGCGAAGTGCGATCGATACTGCAGTGGGGGTGGTCGCGGAAAGCGAACGCTCAGTTCGTTCCGGCAATGAAGAAGCCGATGTGGCGGAGGTGACGCGATGAAGCACGAGACCCGCAAAGCCACGCGCCACGTCAACCAGAACGAAGGGCTCATCTTCGAGAAGTCATCGGCTGGAAAGGCCGCCTGGAAGCTGCCGCCGCTCGATGTGCCGGAGGTAGATCCTTCAGCGGTGCTTGGCCACGCAGCGAGGAAGGAGCTGGGAAACATGCCTGAGGTGAGCGAGATTGAAATCATTCGCCACTTCACGCGCATGTCGACGTGGAACTACGCGATTGATCTGGGAATGTACCCGCTGGGTTCGTGCACGATGAAGTACAACCCGCGAGTGAATGAAGCGGTGGCCCGGGTGGAAGGGATCGCGAACGGGCATCCTTACCAGCCGGAAAATATTTCGCAGGGCGCGATGCAGATTCTGAAGACGCTGAGCGAGTACCTCATCGAAATCACCGGAATGGATGCGATCACTCTCCAGCCGGCCGCCGGCGCGCACGGTGAGATGACCGGACTCCTGATGGTGCGGGCGTACCACCAGGCGCAGGGTCGTCCGAGGAAGAAGGTTCTAATTCCAGATTCGGCGCATGGAACGAATCCGGCGACGGCGGCCATGGTGGACTATGCCGTCGAAAATTTGAAGTCAGATTCGCGCGGGATGGTGGACATTGCGGCGCTGGAAGCGCAGATGAGTGAAGATGTGGCGGCGCTGATGCTTACCAATCCCAACACGCTGGGAGTTTTCGAGCAGGAGATTCACAAGATTGCCGACATACTTCACGCCAAGGGCGGGCTGCTCTATATGGATGGCGCCAACATGAACGCGCTGGTGGGCAAGGTGCGCCCGGGGGATTTCGGCGTCGATGTGATGCATCTGAACCTGCACAAGACTTTTTCTACGCCGCATGGCGGCGGTGGACCGGGTTCTGGGCCGGTGGCGGTAAAGAAAAAGATCGAGCCGTTCTTGCCGACGCCAGTGCTGGTGAGCAAATCTGACGGGACACTTGGTTTTGAATATAACCGGCCGCAGTCGGTGGGACGAGTGCGCGCGTTTTACGGGAACTTTGGCATGTTCGTTCGAGCGCTGGCCTACATTCAGGCCAATGGGCCGGACGGTCTGCGGCAAACCACTGAGGACGCGGTGCTGAACGCCAACTACATTCGCAAAGGTCTCGAGGGCACTTACGATCTGCCGTATTCCACGCCAACCATGCACGAAGTTGTCTTCAGCGACAAAGTGCAGGCCAAGAAAGGCGTGCGCACGATGGACATTGCCAAGCGCCTGATCGACTACGGCTTCCACCCCTATACGACGGCCTTTCCGTTGATTGTGCCGGGCGCTCTGATGATCGAGCCGACGGAGAGCGAATCGAAGGAAGAAATGGATTTGTTCATCGAGGCGATGAAATCGATTGCAGAAGAAGTGGAAGAGGATCCGCGGACGGTGCTGGATGCGCCGCACTCCACGCGGGTTTCGCGGCTCGATGAGACGGCGGCGGCGAGGAAACCCGTGTTGCGCTGGAAGCCGGCAGTGTAGTGGTTGAGGGATGATTCCTGATTGTCGAAACCTCGGAATAGTCGTTCACCAAGCGGGAAACTGCGGGCTTTCTTCCGTTCCGGAAAGAGGGCATCGGCAAAGACGGCATGCGATTGCAGGATCATTCGGATCTTCAAGCGTCGCATGATCTCAGCCCCATAGGGCGTCCCCTCGAGTTGAGCCCGGGTCGTCGACACTTTCATTAGACTCTCGCGCGGTCCGAGATAGAGAATCGCGTCGGCAGCATCTCTTAGGTTTGGTTTGGTCGGTGGACCTCCGCCCTCAATAAGCGACTGGGCAGGCGGTTCCCCGATCCAGCCACTGGCGGGGGCAATGACGGCCGCGGTCCACGAATCGAAGCGATGGTCTACATGGTCTCGTTCGCCAGGCGTGTTGGTGCCCAACATGATCAGATGAGTTTTCGCTCCCGCCCGCCGCAACTTTGGCTCGATGCTGGGCCGCGGACCGTCCGGGGAATTACGCAAGAAATCCATTGCGCCCATGATTAGCAACGCCCGATGGTTCTTGGCCAGTACCTCCTTTTTTACCACCTGTGCATACCAGTCATCGCGGTGACGCGCGTACGGGATGACATCCTGCTCGTCTTGAACTTTGTCCCAGTCGATGTAGGGGTCTCCGCAAAGGATTCGCATCTGGTGCTTTCCAGGCCGCTTCATGTTTGTTTCGCGAACCGTCTGGTAGAGCCCTGCAACTGGAGGGGATTGAGGACCAACGAAGCCAACGGTGTTGCGCCCCGCCTTCTGGATCTGCTGCAAGGGAATATCTTCGCCGCTTACATACTGATCGACCGACGTCTGATATAGGGAATTACCCATTTCCAATACGATGTCGTCAACTCGGTCGGCAAATTCAGGAGTGGCGACCAAAGAACGGTACCAGTCGTATTCCTGCTGGTTTGAATGAATCTCGCCGATCATAATGATATTGTGGGTTTGGAAAGCGTCGCAGCACAGCAAGGGTGGCGTTTTCTGGCTTGGGATTGACTTGAGCGCTAAATATCAGACCGGGAGCGAGAGAAACGGTGGCAAACAGCAGGAGGTAGCAAAACCTCTTCATTCACAATTCTCCCCGAGGGCATCATCTTCAATCCGGCCAATTCAGAAATTAACAATTCTGCCAGGCACAGGCCTCCCCCGGTTGACCGAAGCAAGCCAGGATCCGGTCGGTCCACTTGTGAGAACGAACGGCTAACCTTTGGTTAGCTCTTTCTTGAAGTCACCGCAAAGAATGCGGCCGCTTCCTGCTCGACGTTCTTGCTGCCGCAATGCGGGCATTTCGGGACTTCCTTATCGTGCTCGTTCAGGGTCAGGACTGTTTCGAAGGGTTTATGACAATCGAGGCAAATGTAATCGTAGAGGGGCATGGAAGCCTCCATGAGGATACCGCTGCGAGAATTGTAACCCCGCGCAGGAATCCGTGACGCCGATTTTTGATGGTTGATTGAAAACCGGAGCACTCAGGATTCTCAATCAACCATCAGCGATCGAGCTTCATTTCGCGGTAATGTCCACTGAAGCGCGGGTGGTTTCCCAATCCATGCGCAAGGTGCAGACGTTTGCCGACTTGTCGTAAGTGATCGTAAAATCCTCGACCGGCGAGGGCAGCTGGGAAACTTTCATGTCTACCCGGGCCAGTTCATCGCTCTCATACTTGTAAGGGATGCCCCACTCGCCGGTTTTCTTGTTAATGATCAGCGTCCACTTGTCAGCGGCTGGGACGATAAAGAAGGTGTAGCTGCCTGCGGGCACGGTTTTGCCGCCGACTACGACATCGGCGCTTGTGACGAAGGTGGTGGCCTCATTGGCTCCGGCGCGCCAGACTTCGCCGAAAGGCACGAGGTCACCGTAGATTTTGCGGCCGCGCATGCGTGGGCTGGAGTAATCGGTCTTGATGGTTTTGCCGCCGCCCAGATCGCATGTGGCGGAGGCGGGAGGACTGGGCCGGCTTTTGCCCATCTGGGCGAGAGCCGGAGCGGTGAACAAAATAGTTAGCAGCGCAGAAAATACTATTCCTTTTCGCATGAGTTCTCCTCCTGAGTAGTTCGTTGTGCCAAAAAAAATTAGACGTGTGGGAAAGGTATGTGTCAGCAGACCTACGATTATGCCCCATTCGCGGCAACGGTTACAATCGTCCGATGCCGGTATTCTATGAAAAGCAGGAAGAACTGGAGCACTACGAGACCATGATGGGCGTGCCACGCGGGCGCCTTGCCGTGACGATGGACGCGATCACCGACGCGATGGCGCTGGTCGGACAGCATGGCGTCTATTGCCAGAGCCAGCGCTCGCCGGGCAAGCCGGTGATGGACATTCAGATCATCATGAAGAGCCTGACTGACGCGAAAGAGTTGATCCAGAGCGTGATGGAGGAGCTGAAACAGAGGGCGGATCCAAGGGGGTAGGATTAGGGTTTCACCGTCACCATCGCGATGCTATGTGAAGCAACCGGGGTTGAAAAACTGCCAGTGAACTTTCCAAGGTCTTTGTGCTGCCATACATCGCGCAGCCAGGCGCTCACGTGGTTGGGATAGCCGAGATTCTCCCAGTTCACTGAAATTTCCTGCTGCGCACCACCGCGATTCAGCAAAACCACCGCGCGGTTGCCGTCTTTCAGTTGCTTCGCCCAAACTTCGAGATCGCCATTTTTCCAGACGCGCTCGCCTCCACGCCCCAGAGGATCCTGATCTACGGCGATCACTTCCTT
Organism: Candidatus Sulfotelmatobacter sp.; assembly: GCA_049519055.1. Classification (GTDB taxonomy): domain Bacteria; phylum Acidobacteriota; class Terriglobia; order Terriglobales; family Acidobacteriaceae; genus Sulfotelmatobacter. The sequence continues at coordinate 11,238 of JBEKRE010000028.1, forward strand.
ATTGGTGAGGATGTCGTGGGTCTCGGGGCGCATATCGCGAAGGTCGTTGCCGGCGATCAGCGGCGCGGCTAGAATCGCCCACAGGCTGAAGTGAGCACGGTACTCGATATCGGTCATGCCGCCGTTGCCTACTTCCAGCATGTCCGGATCATTCCAATGCCCCGGCCCGGCATAGGACTGCAGGCCGACCTGTTGATCGACGATGGCCAGCATGCCGTTGGAGCAACAACTTCCATCCGGCCATTTGGATTGGCCGGCCCACTTATCGCTGATATCGCCGGTGGTGCGCCACAAGTTGCCGCCAACTTCCTTTCCCCACAGCCAGGGCTTAGCCGTGCCCCATTCGCAAATACTTAGTACGATCGCGCGGCCTGAGGCGTCGAGTGCGGCGCGTATGTTCGCATAGGAAGCTCTTGCATCCTGCGTGGTGGTGTTGCACCAATCGTATTTGAGATAGTCGACGCCCCAGGCGGCGTACTGGATGGCGTCTTGGTATTCATGGCCGAGGCCGCCGGGGCGTCCGGCGCAGGTTTTCGAGCCGGCGTCGGAATAAACACCGAACTTCAGTCCGAGCGAATGAATGTAGTCGCCAACCGCCTTCATGCCGTGAGGAAAGCGCTGCGGATCGGCAACGATGTTTCCGTTCGCATCGCGACTGACCTGCCAGCAATCGTCGATATTCACATATTCATAGCCAGCATCTTTCATTCCGGATTTCACGATGGCATCGGCCATGCCCCGGATCATCTCTTCGCTGACGTTGCAAGCGAACTTGTTCCAGGAATTCCAGCCCATTGGCGGAGTGAGGGCAAGAGTACTCGAGATCGTTGAGTTGGTTTGGCTGGACTGCGGGAGTGCGGGCGCAATCCCGGCAAGAAGGACGAAAAAGAAAAGCGCTCTGATTCGCATCCGGATATTTGTATCAGAGAAGAGGAGCGAGGATGAAACAACCACGGTGCCAGGGAACACGGAGACCGTTGATCTCCGTGTCCCCCGTGTTTAAGGTTTATGCCAGGGTGTATTTTCCTCGCTCGATTATTTTCTGCGCGATCTGCTGGCGAAGTTCGACGGTGTTGAAGGGTTCGTACTTAGCCAGCCGACGCAAGATAGCAAGCTGAGTGCGCAGCATGTCGCCATCGGCGACTGCAGCGATTACCTTCTTTGCCGCCGACTCCACCTTCTCCATCGCCTGTGAAAGATAGACGCGCGTCATCGCGAGGGGAAGCGCGGCGGCGGCCTCACCCTTCGTCTCCGTGATTTTCTGCGCGCGCAGGACCGCCGATTCCATGGCGTAACTTTCAATCGTCATGTCGGCAATTGCACCCATAATCTCCTGCTGGTCCTGCATGGCCTGCATGTATTTCTGGGTGGCAGCGCCGGCGGCAAACAGGCCGAGCTTCTTGGCTTGTCCTACCAGTTTGCGTTCCTCGGCGAGCGCGCCTTCCAGATCTTCGCTGGTCGAGGGCCCGGACAGGACTTCGTCCATCAGCTTTTTGATTGCCGGCATCAGCGGCAACTGCCCGCTTATCGCGCGCTTCAGAAGGAAGCCCGTAATGATGAGGCGGTTGATTTCGTTGGTGCCTTCGAATATTCGGTTGATGCGAGCATCGCGATAGGCGCGCTCCGCCGGATATTCCTCAACGAAGCCGTAGCCCGCATAGATCTGCAGGCTCTCGTCGACGATGTAGTCCACCATCTCCGAGCCCCAGACCTTGATGATGGAGCATTCGACCGCGTATTCCTCGATCGCCTTGCGGGTTTCTTTGATAGCATCAGCGCCGGACTTGTCGACCTCGCCGAGGGCGACGTCCATCATCCCGACGGTGCGATAAACCAGGGATTCGCCGACGTAGAGCAGCATCGCCATGTTGGCGATTTTTTCGCGCACGAGACCGAAATCAGCGATAACTTTGCCGAAAGCCTTACGTTGCTTGGCATAGCTGACCGCGCTCTCCAGCGACACTCTTCCGCCGCCCACGCACATTGCGCCCAATTTGAAGCGGCCGATGTTCAGAATGTTGAAGGCAATCACGTGGCCCCGGCCGATCTCGCCAAGCAAGTTCTCCACCGGAACCTTGCAGTCGTTGAGAATGATGGGGCAGGTTGACGAACCGCGAATTCCCATCTTGTGTTCCTCGGCGCCAATCGAGAAGCCGGGAAACGTCCGTTCGACCAGGAACGCGGAAAACTTGTCATCGATTTTGGCGAAGACGGTGAATAAATCCGCAAACCCGGCGTTGGTGATCCACATTTTTTCGCCGTTCAGAATGTAATGCTTGCCATCGGAAGAAAGCTCGCCGCGAGTGCGGCAGTTCAGGGCGTCGGAACCGGAAGTGGATTCCGACAATGCATAGGCGCCCACGATTTCACCCGAAGCCAGGCGGGGTAGATATTTTTTCTTCTGTTCTTCGGTTCCGAAATAGACAATCGGCAGCAAGCCGATGCCGCTGTGTGCGCCCCATGTGGTGGCAAAGCCGGCATACTTCGCGATGTGGTCAGCGATGACCGCGGCGGTGACTTTGTCCATCTCGAGACCGCCATAAGCCTCGGGGATCTCGACGCCGCTCAAGCCCAGCTCGCCCGCCTTCTTCAATAACTCGCGAGAAATGGAGAAATCCTTGTGCTCGATTTTCTCCGCGTTGGGAAGAATTTCATTGACAGCAAATTCTTCGGCAGTCTGGCCGATCAGTTGATGCTGCTCGGTGAAATCTTCTGGAGTGAAAACTTCTTCGGGGCGGCGGGATTCCAGTAGAAAGCTGCCGCCGGAGATTTTCGTATTGGGAAACGCAGTAGTCGTTGCCATTTGATTAGTCCTCTTGATGAAATCCTCTGAAGATCAGTTCTCGAAACGAAGATGCGAACGTGTCAATCCGTGGCAGGAGCATGCATATTCTAATGCGAAAGGCTGGAGAATGACTGGAGGGAACCTTCGGGTTATTGTATTGTGCGCGCATGGCTGATCGGCGCGATTCGAGCGCGGGAGTAGCCTTTATGGTTTTTCCGGCGAAGCTCTTCCCTCGATGGTATGGACGTGAAACCGCGCTGACGGCTGGCAAGTGGAATATCCGGCAGCGTGCGTGGAATCGGAATGCGGATCGTCGCGAGCAACCTTATAGCTACGCATCGAATAGCAAACATTATCGCCCAGCATCTGCGGGTCGGGACCATTCAGAAGCATTCTGGGAGGAGCGAACTGGCTTAACCGCGGACGGTATTGCTCGACATGAATACGGTCCAGCGGGTTCGGCGGGCTTAGATCGGGCTGTAGATTTGAGGAGAGAAGGTTGCTCTCCGATGAATTTGGCGACTGAACGGTCGTAGCAGTGTTACCCGGCGAAGACTGCGCTGCCGCCGTTGCGACGCCAACGGCGATCAGCAGCGAAAAGGGCAAGAGGCGGAAGATCGACATGGGAGCCCTCCCTGGGACACATTATAGCGCCGTCCCCCGAATGTGGCTTGAATAATAAAGCGGGAAGAGGGCGTTCAGTCTTCGCGGTTTATTCGCGTTTTCCCGTCAATTAAGATTCTCGAAGATTCCGGCCGCGCCCATGCCACCGCCGACGCACATGGTGACCATACCGTAGCGTGCGTTCCGGCGCTTCAGTTCGCGAACGATTGTGGCCGTGAGCTTGGCTCCGGTGCAGCCCAAAGGATGGCCCAAGGCGATCGCACCGCCGTTCGGATTGACCTTCTCGGAATCGAGCCCAGCTTCCTTGATCACCGCCAGCGATTGCGCGGCGAAGGCCTCATTCAACTCGATCACGTCGATATCCGAGAGCTTCAACCCTGCCATTTTCAGAGCTTTTGGAATGGCGAACACTGGACCCAGCCCCATCTCTTCGGGCTTGTATCCGGCAGTGGCGAAAGAAACGTAACGCGCCAGCGGTTTAATGCCTAGAGCTTTCGCTCGCTCGGCGGACATTACTACCGCGGCCGCCGCGCCGTCAGACATTTGCGAAGAATTTCCGGCGGTCACGGTGCCCTTCATGTGAAAAGCGGGCCTGAGTGAGAGCAGCGCATCCAGCGATGTATCGGCGCGTGGGCCTTCATCCATTTTGAAAACAATTTCCTGCCGCTTGGGCTTCGATCCGTTGGGAGTGGTAAAGCTCACGGGTACGGCGACCACTTCGTCGTCGAATTTGCCAGCCTGAATTGCCGCCAGCGCCTTCTGGTGGCTGCGCAGGGAAAATGCATCTGCCGCTTCGCGAGTGATGCCGAAGCGCTGACCCACCCGCTCGGCGGTTAGCCCCATATTGAGATAGGCGTCAGGATAGTGACTCACGAGCCAGGGATTCGGCGAAACCTTGTGGCCGCCCATGGGGATCATCGACATCGATTCGGTGCCCCCGGCAACGATCGCCTCGGCCCCGCCGCTCAGGATGCGCTCAGCGGCCATGGCAATCGCCTGCAAGCCCGACGAGCAGAAGCGGTTGATGGTGAGTGCCGAGATCTCGACGGGCAGGCCGGCGCGCAGCGAGGCGATGCGAGCCACGTTCATCCCCTGCTCGGCTTCGGGCATAGCGCAGCCGAGGATGACGTCTTCAATTTCTTTGGCATCGAGTTGAGGGACACGCTCGAGCGCGCCTTTAATGGCGACCGCAGCCAGTTCATCGGGACGGGTAGCACGGAGCGTGCCCCTAAAGGCGCGTCCCACGGGCGTGCGAACGGAAGATGCAATGATGACTTCACGCATAAAGCCTCCCAGTTATTCCCCTTATTCGATGCGTAACATGTTGCGCGAGCTTCATTTGGCTGGGGCGTAGAAGTAATAGTCCGCCGTGTAATTGCTCTTGGTTTCGGTATTCACGTGCGCGGCGTCGCAACCCTCGGACGGAGGCTGGCCGCCGTGCGTGTGGACCCGCTGGATGGTGGTCACGTTGCTCAGCAAACCGTTCCCCGCGTGGCTCACAACATTGACCAGCAGCCAGGGGACCGAATCTGCATCGAGGGAATCGACGTGGGCCACAGCTTTGCCGGTGACCTCACTTCCGTCAGTCAACCTCCAGGTGGGACCTGCGGAATGATGTCCGATTACTTTGTCTTTGCGATCGTGCAAATCCGCGTCGGGGCCCTTGAGGGTCCAGCTGAACTTGCCGTCCGCGGCGGCCTGGCAAGTGTAGATCTGAGATCCGGTCGCGTGCGCGTATACGACAACCTCTAATCCTGCTGGTGCCTGAATCGCGTCCGGAACATCGGGCGCCGGCTCGTTTTGGCTTGCTGATTGAGCGTTCCCTGTCGTGGATCCTATGATCAGGACGGAGATGAATAGCCCGATCATAACGACCGGGGCTGGTATAAAACTTCGCATGAGGACAATTGTAGCCCTCGCAGCAATCCGCGGACAAAAAGAAAGGCGCTCTCGCGAGCGCCTACCTGGGAAACTAGGGAAGGAGCACACTATCCACCACGTGGATCACTCCATTCGACTGCATCACGTTGGGAATAGTCACCGTAGCGGTACCGCCCTTCTCATCCTTCAGAACAATCTCCTTACCCTGCATCATGGCTTCCAGTCTGCCGCCTTCGACTGTAGTCAGTTCCGCACTCCCATGTCCCTCTTTGATCATCTTCCTGAGATCATTGGACGTCAGCTTCCCGGCTACCACGTGATAAGTGAGGATCTTCGTCAGCTGATCCTTGTTCTCCGGCTTCAGCAAGTTGTCCACGGTACCCGCCGGCAACTTGGCAAAGGCTTCGTTGGTGGGCGCGAAGACGGTGAATGGGCCGGGGCCCTCAAGCGTGTCTACCAGTCCGGCGGCTTTCACCGCTGCAACCAAGGTTGTGTGGTCGTCCGAGTTCAGCGCATTCCCCACGATGTTTTTCAGGGGCGACATATCATGTCCGCCGACCATGGGATTCTGGGCGAAAGTGAAGCTTGTAAATGCGATTGCGAACAACGCGAGCAGAACTGCAACATAGCGATTCTTCATGTGAAAATTCCTTTCGTTTTTACTGCCTCACGGGAAGTACGGGCTTTGCGGTAGTTTGGATTGAGTGAGCTAAGGTATTCGGCTGGAGTTGAGGGCAAGGATTTACGGCTTCGCCCAATCTTGCGATAGAAGCCCCTTGACCCGCGAAAATTCGGAGACATTGGCGGTCACAAGAGTAAGTTGACGTGCCAAGGCTTGGCCCGCGATGAGGACGTCGTAAGCGCCCATGGGTTTGCCCGAGAGTTCGAGTTCGTCTCGGATCGAGCCCGCCGCGCGGGAGTCCTCGTCCTCGAAAGCAAGCACGGTGACCGGACCGGCTAGGAAAGTTTCGAGCCGTTGTGCATTTAACGCCACTCGTGTGCTTTTCGCGCTGCCATACCACAGTTCAAAAGTGGCCACCGAGGAAATGTAGATTTTTCGGCCTCCGCGCAATGCCTTCTGAAAGCGGCTGCGAACCGAGGCGGGAGAACCGTTGATCAGCGCAATGCAGGCGTTGGTATCAAGCAGGTAGCTCACTTGAAGACGCGACGCCTCGGAGTCGAAGGTTGGCGGTGTTCGGAGGGGAACGGCTCGGAGCTCAATTCATCGAGTCTTTGGAACCACTCCTTCGGATTCTGGATAAGCGGTTCCAGGAGTACCCCCTCGGCCACGCGCCGTATGCGCACGCGGTCGCCCGCGAAGCGAAACTCCCGCGGCAGCCGCACTGCCTGGCTGCGGCCATTCTGAAAAAGCTTGGCGAGATCGGTCTTCGGCATGGCTCTTGTCTGCGTGTATAGGGTATATATCATGAATATATACCTTGCAAGAACCTGGGACGTTAGTTTCTCAGCGTCTTCCCCGTTTTCAGCGTGTGCTGAATTCGTTCCTGGGTTTTTTTCTCGCCGCAGAGCGATTTAAATCCTTCGCGCTCGAGATCGAGGATGTACTGCTCGCTTACCGGCGTGCCCGGCGTGACACTGCCGCCGCAGAGGACTTCGGCGATCTTGCCACCGAGTTTCACTTCGTAGTCGGTGACGTAGTCGCCCTGACGCATCATGTGGACACCCATTTTGAGCGTAGCCAGGAGATTCTCCCCTGGGGCTGGGATATCGGTACGGGGAACGGGAGGTTCGTATCCGGCGCGTAGGAGTTCGAGGACGCGAGCTTTGGCGTCGGAGAGGACGCGCTCGCGATTCATGCTGATGCGGTCGCTATCGTTGAGAAAGCCCAAGCCCCGCGCTTCATGGGCGGAAGTAGCGACTTTGGCGGTCGCGATGGTCTCGAAGGCGCGCTTCATGGCTTCCAACATTTCAATGGATCCGGCGAGAGCCTCGCCCGAAATTTTTCCGCCGCGGGCTGCGGTCGCTCCGTCGACCGCGCGCAAGAGCATCTCCTTGCAGCCTCCGCCGCCGGGGAGCAGGCCGACGCCGACTTCGACCAACCCGGTGTACAGCTCGGCATGAGGTTGGCGAGCGGCGGCGTGCAGCGAGATCTCTGTTCCGCCTCCCAGACACAAGCCGAACGGCGCGGAGACAACCGGCTTCGGCGAGAACTTGATGGCCTGCGTCATGCCCTGGAACTGGCGAATGGCGAGGTCGACGTCATCCCACTCTTCTTCCTGGACGCTCATCAGCAGGAGCATGAGATTGGCGCCGACAGAAAAATTCGTTGCGTCATTGGTGATGACGAAGGCCTCGAAGGCATCGCCGGGGCCGCCGGGTTTGAGGGATTGCAGGATCAAGCTGATAATGTCGGCCCCCAGCGAGTTCATTTTGCTGTGGAACTCGATGCAAGCGACGCCATCGCCCAGATCGACCAGCGATGCACCGGAATTTTTCTTCACCACTCCATCGGATTTTCTTGCGACGCTGACCGACCACACACCCGCCGGAACCTGCACCGATTCCCAGTCCTCGGTCCCCAGTTCCCAGTACTTCCGTCCGGAGGGCGACTTCGGATCATCCGTGTACCAAGTTTTTCGGCCAGCGGCCAGAAGGCGTTCGACATTCGCGGCGACCGGCTTGCCTTCCTTCTTCAAACGCGCGACGGTGGCTTCGACGCCGGCGGCGTCCCAGAGTTCGAAGGGGCCGAGCTCCCAGTTAAAGCCAAGGCGCATGGCGCGATCGATCTCGACGATGGAGTCGGAAATCTCCGGCACCCGGTTCGCGGAGTAAGTCCATAGATCAGAGAGTGCCGACCACAGGAACGCTCCTGCCTTGTCAACTTTCTGCGTGCCACTGCCTTCGATACCCAGAAGCGTGCGCAGCCGCGCGCCGGTGTCTTCAATGTTCTTGGCCATGTCGAGCGCGGCAAACTTCGGCTTCCGCCGGGGATGGTATTCGAGGGTCTTCCAATCGAGAGCTAAGCGCTCGTCTTCCTTGCCATCGTGGCCTTTCGTTTTCTTGTAGAAGCCGCCTTTGGCTTTGTCGCCCAGCCATTTGCGTTGCAGCATCTGATTGAAGAAGTCAGGCAAACGCAGGTCACTGCGCTCGTCGTGAACATTGGTCGTCATATTGCTGACGACGTGGCCGAGAATGTCGAGCCCAACCAAGTCAATCGTGCGGAACGTGGCTGATTTTGGCCAGCCGACGGCCTGGCCGGTCAGCGCGTCCACATCTTCGATGCTCAGATCCATCTCCTGCATCAGGCGCATGACGTTCAACACTGAAAATGTGCCGATGCGGTTGCCGATGAAGTTGGGCGTATCTTTGGCGAGCACGACGCCCTTGCCGAGGCGCACGTCGCAGAAGTGGGCCACGGCGTCGATAGCGGCGCGGTCGGCTTCTGGCGTGGGAATGAGTTCGAGCAGGCGCATGTAGCGCGGCGGATTGAAAAAGTGGGTCCCGAACCACGCCCAGCGGAAGTCATCGGAGAAGCCCTCGGCAATTTTTCCCACAGGCAGCCCGCTGGTGTTGGTAGTGACAATGGTGCCGGGCTTGCGAATGGCTTCGACTTTGCGCAGCAGTGCTCTCTTGATGTCGAGATTTTCGACGACCGCTTCGATGATCCAGTCGACCTCGGCCAGCTTCTTCAGATCGTCGTCAAAGTTGCCAAGGGTAACGAAACGGGCGAGTGAAGGATCCATGAACGCGGCTGGTTTGGCTTTTCGTGCGGCATCGAGACCCGCAGCGGCGATCTTGTTGCGAGCAGGAGCATCGGCGTCCGGCGGAACGATATCGAACAGGTAGCTGGGAACGCCAGCGTTGGCGAAGTGCGCGGCGATGCGAGCGCCCATGGTTCCGGCGCCGAGGATGGCGACTTTATTAATACGTTTCATGATCGAGCCTCAGCAAGAATTTTTCCCACGCAGGGTACGCGACGAGGATTGTCGATTACTAATTTCCAAGCCGATTGAAACCGCACGTGCTTGCATTCAATCGACAATTGGAAATCGGCAATCGATCAATCCGTCTGTCTATGGCAGTTTATCCACTGCCCAGTCGTTGTGACCAGTGTCCACAATCACAATGCTCGAGAATCGGCGGCGGAGATGGTCGTTTTTCGAAGCACTAACCAGCACGACGGGAAATTCGTAGTGGCCAGGCTTCAGCAGTTTCCCCCGACCGACTTCGTAAGCGGACGGTTTGGAGTTGGAAAAAAATCTATCGATTCCATCAGTGGTCGCGGCTTCCTTCGCGCGACTGGTGAGCAGCGCAATCCCATTCTCGGTGTCACCGGATTGCCACGCCTGCAGAAAATGATCGGCGACGGCGAGGGCTGGGATATAACCGGAATCGACATCGTGAGTAGGGTGAATCTTGGCAGCCAAAGGCGAGAGCAGAAGCGAGATGCACAATGATACGAGCAGAAGCGCACGAAGCGCGCGACGCAGGGCTCCGCAAAATGCCATGGAAGCATTATGCGGGATGAAGTCGCGCTCCAGAAAACTTGCAGCCACCTCGTGCTTAAAGTTCAGGGTGCTTAAAGTTCAGGATGTGCCGCGACATACTCCAGCGCGCGCTGGGCCATTTGTTTTTCACCTTTATAGGCCAGCAGCTTCGGCGCATCGTCCAGTGGAACCCAACGGGCGCGAGCGACTTCGATTCGCATATCCGGCTTGATCTGATCGATGCGGCCAGAGCGATAGCCCATCAGGTAGAAACTGACGATCTTGAAAACCCGCTCTCCGTCGCCCCAACTACGCGAATAAACATACTTGATATCGCCAAGCTTCGTGATCAGATCAGCAATCACGCCGGTTTCCTCATGCACTTCTCTGAGCGCGGTTTCGAGTGGCTTCTCGCCGGGATCGACCAAACCTTTGGGCAGCGCCAGTACTGGTTTTGTCTTCTTTCTGGCAGATCTGGGCTGGTGGGTCGCGACATGGGACGGTTCGCTGGCGGGCTCAATACCGGCCATCATCCAGACGTCATCTCGCTTCCGGATAACCACGCCGCCGGCAGAAATCTCCCGCACCATCTCTGTAAGTTAGCAGAGCTACAAGAGTTACGCACGACATGCCACGATGGGGAGGTGATGGGACGGGTTACCCTTACGGTACTTTCCCACCCTAGAGTAATGGAAAGATGGCACCATCGGGCCCTGCAGCAGAAACGCTGGTTGTGTCATCTTACACAATAGGTTGAACTAGAGCCTGTATGTGGGTACCCGGGAAACCGGGATGTGTGGGGTTGCGGTGAAAAGCATTGGCAGGATCGTCCGGTCGGTGCAGGCCTTTGGGCGTGAACTCTCGCGCAAAGCCGGTCCGGTTGAGCCCCGAGTTCCTGCCATCGGGGTGGCGCTGGGTGGCGGCTTTGCCCGAGGCATGGCCCATATCGGCGTCCTGAAAGTTCTCGAAGAAGAATCGATTCCAGTCCGCTTCGTCGCCGGTACCAGCGTGGGCGCGCTGATCGGCGCATCCTACTGCAGCGGACTTCCTCTCGAAGAACTTGAAAAAGTGGCACACTCCTGCCGCTTTACTACTTTTGCCCGCTGGACAGTGTCACGCTACGGCTTCGCTTCAAACGACCGCATGGTGTCGTTCCTCAACCACACTTTGAAAGTGAAAACTTTCGAGGAGTTGAGGATTCCTCTCGGCGTAACCGCGACCGACTTTAACACCGGCGAAGGCGTGGTGTTTCATTCCGGTTCAATCATCGATCCGGTGCGCGCGAGTTGCTCCTATCCCGGCATGTTCTTGCCGGTTAATATTCGTGGACGCTGGCTGGTGGATGGCATGCTCTCACATCCCGTGCCCACAGCGCCTTTGCACGAGATGGGCGCGGATCGGGTGGTGGCGGTGCATCTGAAAGGACAATGGTCGAAGAATGGCGCGCCGCGTCATCTGTTTGATGTGATCGGACAATCTTTCGCCATTGCCCAGGACCAGATGAGCCATCTCTGGCGAGGCGCAGCCGACGTGATCGTCGAGCCCGACGTAGCTGGCTTCGCCTACGACGACTTCAAGCGCGCTGGCGAATTGATTCGCTGCGGCGAAGTGGCCATGCGGCAAGCCCTGCCGGAAGTTCGGAAATGGCTAGAAGTTCCAGAGCAAGCTGCCGCTGCTGCGACAACACGTCCTACCCTGGCGCGACCTGCGCCTATGCCGGCAGACTGAAGCAATAAGAAATTTGTCTTCACTCCTCAGCCTGCAGCAATTACCTCATAATAAGGACGCATCCTTTCGTTATCTTCGTGCTAGTCCGCAACGTGGATGCCAAATTGGCCGAAGCAGGGCTGCGCCAACCTCGACGGTTCTTCCGGCACGTACCGGTGTGCGTCCAGCCCTTGCGCGCGGCCACATTCGGCGCTACGATTCGCCTGCTGATGGAAGTTGAGCTCCCCACTCTCCTCGAGGGCGGAGGTGACCAATGAAACGCCGCACCGGGTGGCTGCTGCTGATTGTTGTCTTCTTCTCGCTTGCACTTCTGGGGACACAAGCCGCAGCTCAGACGGACAAGATACTCATTCCCGCGGGCTCACCTGAAGACCACGATCTGCAAGCCATTTCGAACGAGCCGGACGAGACAAAGAAACTTGCCATGTATCAGAGTTTCGTGCAGAAGTATTCGTCGAACCAGGCTGCCGTAACCTACGCTGACTGGCAAATTTCTCAGGCTTACCAGAGCGCCGGCGAATTGAAACAAGCGCTCGAGTTTGGTGACAAGGCGCTGGCCGGGGCTCCTCACGATCTCGATATCCTCGCTTCCCAGAGCAACATCGCGCAGCAAGCAAAAGACAATGCCAGGTTGATGAGCTACATCGCTAAGGGCGGCGCCGTCTGCAACTCCATCGAAAAGCAACCCAAGCCTGCGGACATGCGAGACTCCGATTTCAAACAGCAGGTGGAAGAAGAGAAAAAGGAATCCAAAAGCGATTGTGACTTTCTGGAGTCGGCGGGATTCAATGTGATTGCCAGTGAAAACAGCGCCAAGAGCCGGATGGCCTACATCGAGGAATATGCCACGGCCTTCCCGGATTCCAAGTTTCAGGACCAGGTTTCAAATTATGCTATGTATACGCTCGGTCCGGGCCAATTGAACGATCCGGCGCGGCTCTTCACATACGGAGAGAAAATGCTGATGACAAGTCCCAACTCGGTGCCCGCCTTGTTGCTGCTGGCTGGCTCTTACGTTGATGACGCCAGGCCCGGTAGCGTCGCCAAAGCGACTACCTACGCGCAGAGGGCGATTGCCGCAGCCAAAGCGGACGAGCCGGATGCCGATAGATCGCGCAGACTCTCGGCCGGGGTGGCGCACTCAATTGTTGGGTACGCCGACATCAAGGAAGACAAGACGATGGCGGCGATTCCGGAGTTGAAGTCCGCGTTGGAATTGCTGAAGGGACAAGACGATCAGCAATACTCCATTGCGCTATACAGATTGGGTTTTGTCTACGCTAAGCTCAACAAAGTGAGCGAGGCGCGCGAAGTGCTGACGGAAGCGGTAAAGATTCAGGGTCCGGTTCAGGCCATGTCCCAAGATCTGCTGACCAAGGTGAATGCGGTTCGGGCGAAAGGGAAGTAACAGGGAAGTAGCACGGATTCACGGCTTGACCAGCTCGTCAGAGAGCAACTGAGCTTTCACCGCCAAATTACGGCCGCGCTGCACATCGCCGGCGGCGATAGCTTTCTTTGACTGTTCCATGAATTCCTTGATCTGGTTTACCATCTCCTGCTGACTTGGGTTGAGCTGACGCCCCGCGATCTTCTTCAGGTTTTCTTCGGTGGCAGCAGTGAGTTGCTCGGTGGTGTAGCGCTGCTGCGAGGCCTGTTCTGGTGTCGTGTCCCCTTTAAGTTCTACGGTGGGCTCCTTGGATCCTCCATTCCTGACAACCACCTTCGGAGGCGGGCAGGGTTTGGGCGCTGGCGAGGTGGTGGTCGTTGCACCAGGTTGGCCGGAAACAGCCCGGCGGGAAGGAGCTTCGCCCGGTCCGGCATCTGTGGACCCGATATTGGTTGAAGCAGCCGGGTTGCTTTCGCCGGGTGTTTTCAGCGGCGTAGCCGAATTTGAGCAATCGGGCACGGCTGTCTTCTTAAGATGTCTGCGGTGCTGGGCAGACGGTTTGGCTGCACCGGGGGAACTCTGTTTCTGACCTGAAGAGGGATCCGGCGCGGGATTTGCGCTCTGCGCCGACGGCGTTTGGGCTGGGGATGCCGAACTGCCTCCAGAATCCTGCGCGGCAGATTCCTGTAGCGCTAGAGCGGATCCCAAACTCGGATCAGCCAGACTTAGAAAATAAAGCGCGAGGACTGCGGCCAGAGTCATTATTCAATCCCAAGCGACTAGACTTTCCAAAATCTTACGCCTCGGCGGATACGGGGAGAAATCAAGTTTGTCGTTCTGTGATCTCGGTCTCGTAGTGGACGGGCGTATCGTCGTCAGATTCAAGTCGGGAATCAGACAGAGGAATCCGGAATCGGAAGGTTGTACCCTCACCTTCCCTCGATTCAAATTCTACCGATCCGTGATGCCAGTCCAGGATTTGATAAGTCTGGGCGAGCCCAATGCCGTTGCCGTCCTTCTTGGTAGTGAAGTAGAGCTCAAATACCTTGTCGTGCATCTGCTGCGCAATGCCAACGCCGCGGTCGCAGATCTCGGCAATCACTCCATTGCCGTCGCGGTGTGCCGAGATGGTGAGTGGACCTCCGTCGGGCATGGCCTGCACTCCGTTGAGCACCACATTCAGCAGCGCCTGCTTCATCAAATCGATGTCCGCCATGATGGGAAGCGGCCCGCTGGAAATTTCACGTCTGATCTTGACCCCGTGTTGTTCCGCGTCCGGAGCCGCGAGCAGCGCGACTTCATCGAGCAAACGCCGGAAATCCACCTCAACCAGATGCAACTCGCGGGTACGCATGAAGTCGACTAGAGTTTGCACCACGCGATCGAGCCTCTGGATCTCGTTGCCGATGATGTCCATGTGGCGGCGGGTGTCGGGATCCAATTGCGAAAGCTTGTTCTGTAAGAGCTGCAAGTGAAGCACGATGGCGTTGATGGGATTCTTGACTTCGTGGGCCACGCCGCCGGTAACCCGTCCACTGGCCGAGAGACGCCGAGACATCTCGATTTCGTCGCCGATGCGGCGGACAGACTCGGCATCGCGCATGGTCAGCAGGGCGCCGATTTGCATGCCCTTCTCCTGAACGAAATCCATCGATACCTGGACGCGCCGGCCCCCGGCCGCTACGAATTCGCGCTGCGAGAGCGGACGCTTGCGCTCGAAAGCATCGAGCACCATCGATCCCAAAGGCAAATCGCGGGAGAAGATTTCCCCCGCGGTTCTGCCCAGCAGTTCTCCACGAGGCCGGCCCAGGAACCGCTCCACCGGAGCACTTACCAGCACCACGCGGGAGTCGCGCGTGAAGAGCATCAACCCATCCTGCAGCTTGGACATGAGTTGATCCACGTTGTCCTTTAACGCGGAGAAAATCTCCTTGGTGTCCCGCATCTGCCTGCCCAGATTGGCGATCTTCAGCGTGACCAGGCCGAATTCGTCGTGCTCCGACTCGTTGCCTGAAAGGTCCGCGCTAGCGGCCAAGCTAATGCTGTCGCTCACGCTGTCGAGGTTGCGGTTGATCTCTTTTAGGGGCCCTAAAGCGACATTCGAAATCACGGCCGCAAGCAACAGCGAGGCAAAAATCGCCGCAATCGAGAAATAAAGCGCTCGCATCAGGCGGGGCTCGAGTTCGTCCTTGAGTAATCCCGTGGAGACGCCGATGCGGATCGTGCCAAATGGCTCCCCGTTTAGTTGCAAGGGGTAACTCACGTCGTAGACGGCGGTGGGTTGGTACACCAGACGAAGTTGTTCGCGGAAGCGAGCGGTGGTGACGCTGCGAAAGTCTGGCCTCGGCGGAATTTGCTTACTGGCGAGCTTGGCATTCGAATGGAGCAATGCTTTCCCATTTGTATCCACGACGGAAGCGTCATAAATATAGGGCCAACCCGAGGTGTCCGATTCAAGATTGTTCAGGAGGTTCGTATCCATCGGCAGATATTCGGCGAGCGCGCGCCGTACCGCCACTGGATCATCGGTATCGATGCGCGTGCTGCTCAGATCCGGCAGGTCATTCTCGGCGAAATAGGCCAGTTGCTGAGTGAGGCGGTAAACGTTGTCGTAAGTGTCCTTGATGTTCTGGCGAAGAAACTGCGAGACATAAAGATACGAGGAGATCGCCACGATCACAGTGACCATGAAAGTGATAGCGAAGACGATGATGGCTTTACGTCGCATGTGAAAACAGTGGCCAGAGGTTAGCGATCAGTGGCGAGTCAATTCACTCAAGCAGCGGCGCGGAGCTGAGATTCTAACTCTTTGCTGAACACTGATCAGTGATCACTGGCCGGTGCGCTCAGCTTCCTCTTTCATCGAATCCGCATCTCCAGTGCTGCCGTATTCCTTAAGCTTATTATGAAGGGTTTTCAAGCTAATGCCGAGGATTTCCGCAGCCTTGGTCTTGTTATTGCTGGTGGATTCCAGGGTCTTGATGATCAACATCTTTTCCGCCTCACCCACGGTTGTGCCCACGCCAAGGCGGATGGCATCAGGATCATGGGAGCTGGTGCGCAAGATGGCATGGCCGAAGCCAGGCGGCAGATGTTTGGTCTCGATCATGCCACTGTCGCACACGATTACCGCGCGCTCGATCGTGTTGCGTAACTCGCGCACATTGCCCGGCCAGGTGTAATTGTTGAAAAGGTTCAGCACAGCTTCGCTGACAGCGGCTACTTTGCGGCCGTGCTTGGTGCTCATTTCTGAAACCAGAAGCTGCACCAGATCGGCAATGTCCTCCTTGTGCTCGCGCAGGGGCGGCATGTGAATGTTGAATACATTAAGGCGATAATAAAGGTCACTGCGCAATTCTCCCGCGGCGACGGCGTCGTCGGGAACTTTGTTGGTGGCGGCTAGCACGCGCACATCCACTGACGTTTCCACTTTGCTGCCGAGACGCCGTAACTTATGGTCCTCGAGCACGCGCAGCAGCTTGGCCTGCGTGGCTACCGGCATTTCGCCGATCTCGTCAAGCAATATAGTGCCGCCTTCCGCCAGTTCGAAACATCCCGTGCGCCGCTCCAAGGCTCCGGTGAAAGCGCCCTTCTCGTGGCCGAAGATTTCACTTTCGATCAAAGTTTCCGGAATGGCCGCGCAGTTGATGGCAACGAAAGGACGTTCCCGGCGCGGACTGAGTTGGTGGATAGTACGGGCGACCAGTTCTTTTCCTGTGCCGCTTGCCCCAGTGATCAGAACCGATGCGGTGCTCGGAGCCACCAGTTCGATCAAGTGGAAGATCTCCTGCATCTTGCGCGAAGTTCCGCGCAGTTGGCCCAATGAACCCGTATCGCGAAGCTTGCGGCGCGTACTTTCAAGTTCGGTGCGGATGCCCACGAGCGCGGAAGCGTTTTGCAACATCGTGCGCAGCCGGTGCGTGTCAATCGGCTTGGTAATGTAGTCGTAGGCCCCCATGCGCATGGCTTGGACCGCACTGTCGATCGTTCCTTGTGCGGTGACCAGGATCACGGCCACGTCCTGAGTCTGCTCCGCCAACCGTTCCAGAAGCTCAAGGCCACCCATGCGCGGCATCTTGAGGTCGGTAATCACGATGGAGGGAGTCCATTGCGTCGCTTTTTGCAGGCCCTCCTGCCCATCGCCGGCGGTTTCTGTCCGGTATCCCCAAGACGTAACGAGCTCGGCCAACCCCGTGCGCTCGTTCTCTTCGTCCTCGACAATTAATATTTTTTCGTGGTTCATTCCGATGGTTCGTGCCTGGCTAGTCCCCTAGACCCGAGATTACAACCATACTCGGCTAGCTTCCTGCGGGGCAAGGCCGGTCTCCCCGCTTGGGGCTCGTTTGATCGCGACGGGTTGCGCAGATCCTATGTCAAATTGAGACGAAGCTTTCGGCAGAAGGATCGAAAACCCAACGGTAAAGCCAGCAATTTCTTAAAACACTCTTTCGCTTTGAGATTGCGGTGGGTTAGAATTGCGGGTCCCGAAAATAGAGGTTCAATTTGAACTGCCGATTCCTGCACTGTTGTCTTGAGAACTGCCGGTCGGACCCTTAGTGCAGGTGAACCGCGTATCGATAGACGGAGGAAAGTAATGTCACTGTGTTCTGAGTTAAGAAAGGGCCATTTAGTGCTTGGCCTGTTAGTGGTTCTCGCAATAACGCTGTTCTCAAGCTCAGCTCTCGCGCAGAGCGATTCGAATCCGAAGTGGGACTTGTTTGTGGGCTATCAATGGCTGCATCCCGGCGGCACAGTGCCGGCGCCCTTCGGTGATTTCAACAATCCGACAGGATTCACCGTTCCCGACATGGCTCCCGGATTCGGAAGCGCCCTCACTTACAACTTCGACCCACATTGGGGCGCGGAGTTTGACTTCGGTCATAACTGGGGCAGCGGCAATTACGAAACGACCGGATCGGTCGGCCCTCGTTTCATCTGGCGCACCGACGGCGCAAATTATTTCCTGCACACCCTCATCAGTTTGAATCGTGTTTCGATCAGCGGGCTTAACGCGGGGAACGGAATAGGCGCGATTCTTGGCGGTGGCATGGATTTGCCCATCAAGAAATGGCTGGCGTTCCGGCTTTTTGAAGCCGACTACGTTTGGGGTCGACATAACTATGCCGACTTTGTCTCCGCCGATTTTCCTGATCTGCGGCGTCCGTCGTTTGAAGGCGTCCGCCTGCGCACCGGTCTGGTCTTCAGCTGGGGTGGAGCGCCTGCGGTCACGCCAAGCGCGAGTTGCTCAGTGCAGCCCACTGAAGTGATGGTGGGTGAACCGATCACAGCAACCGTGACGACCAGCAACTTCAATGCCAAGCACACGGTTACCTATGCCTGGACGGGCACGGGTGGCCAAGTCACGGGCAAGGATACAACCGCGCAGATCGATACGAAAGACGCGGCACCCGGCAGCTACACCGTTACGGCTCACGTGACGGACCCCAAGCTGAAAGCCAACAACGAGGCGAGTTGCTCGGCGACCTACACCATCAAGCCGCTGCCGCCCAAGAACCCGCCGACCATCAATTGCACGGCGAGTCCGTCGAGCGTACAGGCTGGCGCGAGCGTAACGGTAACCTGCAACTGCACCAGTCCTGACGATGTCCCGGTTACGGTTTCCAACTGGACCGCCAGCGGCGGAACGGTCTCGGGTAGTGGCAACACGGCGACCCTCTCCACCGAGGGAGTTGCTCCAGGAACCATCACGGTGAGTGCTACCTGCACCGACTCGCGCGGTTTGACCGGTCAGGCTTCCACGCAAGCGACGGTGGAAAATCCTCCGCCGCCGCCACCGAAAGCTGCCAAGCTGAGCCAGTGTGACTTCCCCAATGAGAAGAAGCCCTGGCGCGTGGATAACACCTGCAAGGCGATCCTGGACGACGTAGCCAAGAACCTGCAGCAGAATCCCGACAACAAACTGGTGATCGTGGGCAATGCTGATCCCAAGGAGAAACGGAAGAATCTTGCGGCCGAACGAGCCGTCGATTCCAAGTTCTACTTGACGGAGGGCGAAGCCCAACAGCACATTGACCCGAGCCGTATCGAAGTGCGCACCGGCAGCGGTGGCACCAAGACCGCCGAGTACTGGATTGTGCCCTCGGGCGCAACCTTCGACTCGACCGGTACGGAAGCCGTGGATGAATCCAAAGTAAAGGCTGTTCCGGATCATCCCAAGCCGGCTGCCAAGAAGGCAGCCAAAAAGGCGCAGTAAATTCCGGTAAAGGGAGTGAACAGGCCGGTCGTCGAAAAACGACCGGCCTTTCTTACGCGTGGCCTTCAGTAACTTGCCGGGGGGTGGTTTGGCCTGTCAGGCTAGCTGTCGCATCCAACTCTTTCGAACGTGGGGCTGAGAAATCGTTATGAAATATGCTTCGCTTAAGCTGCTGACAATATTGATGTTAGCGTCGATTTGTGCCTTTGCCGCGGGCCCGCGACAGTGGACCGTTCTGGGTCCCGACGGCGGAGACGTCCGCAGTCTGGCCTATGATCCGCAGAACCCTGGACGCGTGTTTCTCGGCACCAGCACGGGCGTGATTTTCGTCTCCGAGGACGGCGGCCATAATTGGTCCCGATTCGCCAAGCTTGGTGCCGGCGACGACTATGTGCTCGACCACATCGCCTTCGATCCGCAAAACTCGAAGACGATTCTGGTCTCTGCCTGGAGCGTGCAGGATCAGAACGCCGGAGATATTTTCCGCACCCACAATGGTGGCAAAGACTGGGAAGTACTGTCGGCCATGCACGGCAAATCAGTACGCGCCATGGCGATTTCGGGTTCCGATCATAAGGTTGTAGTGGCGGGCGCGCTCGACGGCGTTTACCGCAGCACCGACGGCGGCAACAACTGGCAGCGTATCTCGCCCAATGACGGTATCGTCAAGAACATTGAATCCATCGCCGTTGATCCGAAAGATCCCAACGTGGTCTATGCCGGAACCTGGCACCTCGCGTGGAAGACCAGCGACGGCGGCGCCAACTGGCAGCACATCAACAAGGGCATGATTGATGACTCCGACGTTTTCTCGATCATCGTCAGCTCCGCCAATCCTTCCGAAGTTTTCGCCAGCGCTTGCTCCGGTATCTACAAAAGTGTTAGCGGCGGCGATCTGTTCGAGAAGATCAAGGGCATTCCTTTCACCGCTCGGCGCACACGCGTGTTGAAGCAAGATCCCAGCAATCCGGCCATTGTGTATGCCGGCACGACCGAAGGTTTGTGGAAGAGCGTCGACGAGGGCAAGAACTGGAAGCGGGTGAGCGGGCCCGAGGTCGTGGTGAATGATGTGCTTGTCGATCCGCGCAACTCGCAGCGCGTATTGCTGGCAACCGATCGCAGCGGCGTACTGGCCAGCGACGATGCTGCGGCTACCTTTACTTCCTCCAACCACGGATACGCCCATCGTTATGTGAGCGCCATTCTGGCCGATAGTAAGGAACCCGATACGGTCTACATCGGCTTGGTCAATGACCGTGAATTCGGCGGCGTGTTTTTCACCCACGATGGCGGACGGACCTGGCAGCAGAAGAGTTCGGGTCTCGACGGCCGCGATGTCTTCACTCTGAAGCAAGCCAGCAACGGAACCTTGGTCGCCGGAACCAATAAAGGCGTCTTTGAGCTTACCGAGGGTGGTTCGACCTGGCACCCAATCAATGAGGTTGTGGTTGCGAAGACGGTCTCACGCACGGTTACCCTGAAGAGCGGGAAGAAAAAGACTGTGAGCTCTACCGCCAGCACACGTTCTGTTCTTGACGGCCGAGTCAACGACACCGATCTAGGGCCAACCCGCTGGTTCGCAGCAACTTCTTCCGGACTCTTCACCAGCAAAGATCACGGCAAAATATGGGTCGGGGGCCCGGTTGCCGGGGAGAAGGACTTCGTTTCCGTGCAGTCGCAAGACGGTCTCGTGGTGGCTGCAACTCGCTCGGCAGTCCTGGTTTCCGAGGATTCGGGAGCGGCGTGGCAGTCCGCGCGGTTGGCTTCTTATGCGATTAACATTCGCAGTGTGACCGTAGCGCCGGACGGGCAGATCTTCATTGCAACCCGCGAAGGCGCTTTCCATAGCGCCGATTCCGGAAAGAGCTGGAACCACATAGTGGCAGGATTGCCCGACAAGGACATCACCTCCGTGACCTATGACGGCAGCCACAAACGGCTGCTCGCGATCAGTGGCCAGACCGGCGTCGTGTTCGAGAGCACTGACGGCGGCTACACCTGGCAGCGTGGACCGGATTCAGGATATCCGCTACGCCACATCAGCGTTGTGCACGGACGCTATGTCGCGGCCACTCCGTTTGATGGCGTAATCGCGCAGCCGGAAAACGAATCGCAAAGTGCCAACGCCGGCGGCGGAACCAACTAACTCACGATCTAGAACCTGGAATCACGTCTTCGCGGAGTGGCGCAGGCCCTCCGCGGTTTTTTTTTGCACTGCGGAAAGCAACTTCTACATATTCCAATTCCTCACAGAGCTCATATCTGCCTGATTCTTATAATTCTGGTCTGGTATTCCACTTGCCACTAGCCCTTAAAAGGGGTTCGAGCAACCATACCAGCATGGAGAGCTATCGAAGGCGCGGTCGCTCCAAGTCCGGATACGTTTGGCTCCTGCTCTGCCTCGGCGCTGGTATCTACCAGGGATGCGCTCGACCGGATGCGTTCCGTCGGACCGGGGGCGGCCAAACTTCTGCACCCGCTGAACAGAATCTGCCCTTCCATCAGAATCCAGAACGCGCCGTAGACGACAAGGTTCACCCGGCGGTACCAGCAGATCGCAAATCAGCGGCCGGAACGCCGTTTCGAACCGCGTCTCATTCGGGTCCGCATAGCTTGCCAGCCGGGACGCTCATCACAGTCCGCCTAGAGAGCGCACTGCCTATCTCTGGAGTCCGACCAGGAGAAGCATTTTCGGCATCCGTAGCCGGTCCCATCAACATCGATGGAGATATGATGGTCGAACGCGGTACACCGGTGAGTGGATGCGTAGAGACCGCGCAGCCGTCTGTCGATCGCCCTGGTCTCAGTCCCGATCCTGGATTTGTTCGGCTAATTTTGAAAACGATCACGGTCGATGGCAGCGCAGTTCCCCTCCAGACGTCCAGCTTGTTTGCCAAAGGAACATGGCGGTCAAGCGGTGGACTGGCAGCTCCGAAAAGCTTCTGGGTGGAAGAAGGCCGTCGTCTCACCTTCAGGTTAACCGCTCCTGTCACGCTCACCGGTCCGAGTTCCATCGCGAACCGTCAACCTCCCGGCACTTCGAGCGAATAGTGGCCCTGGCGCTTCGATCCAGCCACGGTTAAGAGTTAATTGCTATCCCCTTTAAACCAAACAAAATAAATCTCGTCGCACATTTTTCCACAGGCTTGACCGGCCCTCAAGGTGACGTCTGCCTTCGCAGTGTCAGATTGCGCCCCCATAGTGGGATCGAAACTGAGAGCGACGGGGTTTCCTGTTATGGGAAACACCGAGGTATTAGGGAACGGATTGGAGTTCACTTCTTCCACGGCACATTATCGGTATCAGGTCCTGCAAGCCGCTGGAACTCATAACACCCTCAGAACGCGGTTCCGGAGTGCGTCGCCATTCTGAAAGATTCCACCGGCAATGAAACTCATTGGGCCGAAGATCTGCGGCAGGCGTTGTCTCGGCTACGGGAAACAATCCTGCTCCGCAGTGGTGATCGATCAATTCCTTCTGGAAAACCGGTCTACCTGAACTCTGTAATCAGCGGCAGGGAGCGCCTGCTCCGGGAAGTTGGTTCCGCTTTGCAACGCCGCCGGCGCGAGGAATCTCAGGCGCGCCGCTCGGTCGAACTACAACTTCGCAGCGAAATGTGTGAAAGCCTTACCGCCGTGCTGCTCTCCTGCGAACTCGCGATGGCCGTCCCCAAGGTCCCCCCGACGGCCGCGGGAAAAATTCTTGCCGAGGATAATCTCGCACGCGAAATGCGGTGGAGGCTAGGTGCGAACGAACGCAAAAAAATTTGTCGTCAATTGGAGAAACTCTCATTCTAGGTGGTCCAGTTTTCGGGGGCTAGGTCAAGATCGGATACAGAATGCCGAGGAAGCCTGTCGCGAGAGCTCTAAAAAACTTCTCTCGCCGAACCCCTTTGGCACTAGAATAATTCAGCACGACTCGCTGGATCCCGTACTGGATGCGGAATCCGTGATGCTTCCGGAGGCATCTTGCACGTTCTGGTCACTGCCGATACGATGTCCGGTTCCTGGACCTACACTCGCGAACTGGTCACTGGCCTGGTCACGCGTGGCATAGGCCTCACACTGGTCACCTTCGGCGAGATCCCTCTGCCCGATCAGACGGCGTGGATGGATCGTCTTCACGGTCTTGAATACCGCCCCACCGCTTTCCGCCTGGAATGGATGGACGAAGCGCCGCAAGACCTTGCCGAATCCTCGGAATTCCTTGCCAAACTGGTGAGTGAGGTTCGTCCCGATGTTCTGCATCTCCACCAGTTCTGCCATGGCAATCTTGCCGTCGATGTCCCGCGTGTGATCTTGGCCCATGGCGATCTCATCAGTTGGGCGCAGGCTGTGCAAGGTTGCACGCCCCGCCCTACACGCTGGCTCCAGTGGTATCGGGAAACCGTGGTTCGCGGCCTCGCGGCCGCCGATGTTGTAATCTCTCCCTCAGCCTGGATGGCCCAAACGATTTGCTCCACTTATACGCGCCCGCGCCGCGAGGCCGTTATCTACCCCGGACGTAATCCCATCTTCTTCAACCCGTATATCAGCAAAGACGACTCCGTTCTTTCTGTCGGTCGTCTGGTGGATGCCGGCAAGCAGGTTTTCCTCCTCACCCAGCACGCTCATCCGTTTCCGGTGTGCATTGTGGGCGCCGAACAGACCGTGCCCGTTCCGCGCATTCCCATCCGTGCGGACGTGAAAGTCTCGAGCGATCAGAGTTCCGTCGCCATTCGTGGCCCTCAGACTGAAGCTCAGCTCCGCGCGCTTTATAGCCGGGCCGCGGTTTACGCTGCCACTCCTCGCTACGAGCCGCTGGGCATGGCCGCCCTCGACGCCGCTTTTTCCCGCTGCGCCATCGTCGCCAATGACATTCCCAGTTTCCGCGAGGTCTGGGGCGATGCCGCCCTATACTTCCGGACCAATGACGCCAGCAGCTTGGCTGCAATCCTGCGCCAGCTTGATTCCGACCGGCCCTTACGCCAGGCTTACGCTGATCGCGCCTTCGCCCGCGCCCGAGAGCGTTTCACCACTCACCGGATGATCGACAGCTACCTCGATCTTTACCACGGTCTCGTACTCGCCCATTCCCGGGCCGCCTGAACCGGTGCTTCTGTTTTTTTCGTCAACCCACCCCTACATAGCTGCCTCCAAAACCACCTAAATACCACCGGTTCCAGTAGCAGTCAGAGGTGAAAGCCTTGCCACAAACTTCCAGCAGAACGATCTCCTTACGAAAATCCGGCCGCTCCGACGCCAAAATTTCTGTGCTTGGCTTCGGCGGCCATCACCTCGGCGACGCCCCGGATGCAAAGACCGCGGTCGAAATCATCCATCAGGCGGTCGATGGCGGAATCACGTTTTATGACAACTGCTGGGAGTATCGGCGTGGAAAAACCAAAGTCTGGATGGGCGCAGGTCTGAAGGGCCGCCGCGATAAAGTCTTTCTGATGACGAAAACCTGTCCCCACGGCCGCGATGGCAGCCTCGCCCTGCTAATGCTCGAAGAATCCTTGCGCCGACTGCAGACCGACCGCCTTGATCTGTGGCAGGTCCACGGTATGGCCTTTGATAACGATGCCGAACTCTTCATCCGCAAGGGCGGTGCAGCCGAGGCTTTGGAAAAAGCTAAGAAAGACGGGAAAGTTCGCTTCGTCGGGTTCACCGGGCATCAGAATCCCGAGGTTCATCTTGCGATGCTGAATGCCGGCTTCCCGTTCGATGCCGTGCAGATGCCGCTGAACGCGTTCGACGCCAATTTCCGCAGCTTCGAGCAACAGTTACTGCCGGAGCTCACCAAGCGTGGCATTGCGGTGCTCGGCAGGAAGCCCTTAAACGGACACGGCGATGGCCATCAAACACGGGGTGATCACCGCCCAAGAGGCCCTGCGCTACGCTATGAGCGTTCCGGGCGTGACCACAACCATTACCGGCATCGACAGCCTCGAAGTGCTGCGCCAGAATTTGCAGATCGCGCAGAACTTCACCCCCATGACGGAAGCGGAAATGAACGCCCTTCGTGCGCGCTGCAAACCGGATGCCGCCGATGGACGGTACGAGCTCTACAAGTTGTCACTGAAGTTCGATAACCCGGAGTCGCGTCTTGCTCATGGCTTCCCGCTCGCCACGCAGCAATCGGAAGTCAAAGACATGTTGGGAGCCGAGATGAATACGGGGCACCCATTTCCGGAGAAACAATTTTAGCAGAGCCATGGTGGCTTCGAAGCTCGAATGGAATCGCCGTAGTTTTGTCAAAGGAGCGGCCGTCCTCGGTGCGGCACCGCTCATCCGCGGAGGTAGCATGGCGCAGCAGCAATCTAATCAATCGCAACAGGTGCCCGAAGGACAGGTGCCGAAGAAGCGGCTTGGAAAGACCGGCGTGCAAGTTTCTGCCATGGGACTGGGCGAATATCATCTGGGCTCCGCCGAAACCGACCAGGCCGCCAATGAGATTGTCGCCAAAGCCATCGACCACGGCGTGACGTTTTTCGACAATGCCTGGGAATACCACGACGGGCTAAGCGAAGAGCGCGTGGGCAAAGCTCTGAAAGGGAAGCGCGATCAAGTCTTTTTGATGACGAAAGTCTGCACTCACGGCCGCGATAAAAAAGTTGCCTTGCGGATGCTCGAAGAGTCGCTTCGACGTCTTCAAACCGATCATCTCGACCTCTGGCAAATTCACGAGGTGGTCTACGACAACGACCCTGATTTGGTCTTCGCGCCCAACGGTGTCGCCGAAGCGCTTGTCGCCGCAAAGCAGCAGGGCAAGGTCCGCTTCGTCGGCTTCACCGGACATAAAGATCCCGAAATCCACTTAAAGATGTTGTCGCACGATTTTCCTTTCGACACCGTGCAGATGCCACTCAACTGCTGCGATATGTTCCGCAGCTTCGAAACTCATGTCCTACCGGAAGCGACTCGTCAAGGCATCGCTGCGCTCGGTATGAAAAGCCTCGGAGGCAGCGGCGAACTGGTCCGCCATGGAGCAGTGACTCCCGAACAAGGACTCCGCTACGCGATGAGCCTTGCAGTGGCAACCACGATCAGCGGTGTCGACACCATGCAAGTCCTGGATCAGAACCTGAAGGTCGCGGTCGACTTTAAACCTCTCGCCGAGGCTGAGCTGCAAGCTTTGCGGGATCAGTGCCGCTTTCTCGCCTCCGATGGCCGTCTCGAACTCTTCAAGATGACAACCAAGTACGACGGCAAGGTGGGCCGCGAACAGCACCACTTCCCCACGACGCAAGAGTTGCCTCTCTAGCGTGATGGACGCTGTTCAAGTAATATCTCGGCTACCCAACCCTGCAAGGATGTCGGGAAGGGCCGTTTTCGATCGCGTTTGCGTTCCGCCACGATGGGTGTGTAAGCGTCCGCAACGGGGAGACAAGCCGTGTGCTTTTCAGCAACAGCGAACTTTGTGGGCAGCGGAGTACTGGGGGCGGTCGGCGTGGTGACGCTGACCAAGGTGAAGCACAGGCGCGAACTGCTTTTCGCGTCCCTGCCTTTGCTCTTTGCCATTCATCAGTTCATCGAGGGATTCGTCTGGCTGGGATTGGATGGCATTCTTTCGTCCGTTGTGGCGCATGACATGGGCGCGGCCTTCATGCTCTATGCGCAAGGCCTGCTGCCCTTCTTGCTGCCGCTAAGCGTGCTCTTGTTTGAACCTGACGCGGAGAGCCGCAGGCGCATGCTGCCGTTCCTCGTGCTCGGCGGAGCAACGACCCTATATATTTTGTGGGCGCTGACGGCCTACCCCTTGCAGCTGTACGTCAAGGGAAACAGCATCGTATACATCAACCAGGCGACAAACAATACGGTGGTCGCGTTCCTGTATGTGATTGCAACCTGCGGTTCGCTGTTTTGCTCGAAAATCAGGATGATGGTAATCTTCGGCGCGGCAAACCTGATAATTCTCCTGATCGTCATGGAGTTCAAACGGTTCGCGTTTACTTCACTGTGGTGTGCCTACGCGGCAGTGGCAAGTGTGATCATCCTGGCTTACTTCTGGACAAGCAGCGAAGAACGCCCGTTCCTCTATGCGCAACCGGTTTGAGATTTCATAGAAGGTTCCCCGCGCGACACATGCCCCTCCTTAATGATATCTTTCTAGCCTTACTAGAAATCCGTAAGGTTGGAGGAATTAAACCCATGGCTCAAGTAAAAATCACAGTTCGCCCCAATGGCCCGTACCGTGTGGAGGCACCCGAAGGCTCGGTGGAGCTCGTGGACGCAAATGGTACTGCGTACGACCTCACCGGCAAGCCCGCTTTTTCTCTCTGCCGCTGCGGAGGCTCGGTCAACAAACCCTTTTGCGACGGCACCCACAGCCGCATAGGATTTCAAGGCGCGGAACTGGCCGTCAAGAAAGCCGACGGATAAATTCGCTCTTATGTTCCAGCCGGATACTTAAGAATTCGGGGGACCTGATGGGCGACTACAACGACCGCGAACTGGGAATGAAGCGCAACATCACCCGCCGCGACTTCCTCAACGGCGTGGCCGTTTCTGCTGGCGCTGCCATGATGCCAGGGCACCTTTTCGGCGATGGGGATCCAGTAAAGTCACCCGCCTACTACCCGCCCGCGCTCAACGGACCGCGCGGCAGTCATCCCGGCTCGTTTGACGCTGCGCACGCGTTGCGCGACGGAACTTTCTGGGACACTGCTGGAACGCCGCAAGCTACCGGTGAAAGTTTCGACCTCATCATCGTAGGAGGCGGCATCAGCGGCCTTGCCGCCGCGCATTTCTATCGTAAAGCTGCGGGCGCGAATGCGCGGATCCTCATCCTCGATAACCACGATGATTTTGGCGGACACGCCAAGCGCAACGAATTTCGGGTGGACAATGCCTTCCGCCTCGGTTTTGGCGGGACCTATTCGATCGAAAGCCCCGCGCCCTACAGCAAGGAAGCGCGCGGGCTGATCGAAGAATTGGGCATCGAAGTTGCTTCTTATCCTAGGTATCACGACGCAAAGCTTTATCCCTCCCTCGGTTTGCGTCCCAAAATCTTCTTCGATCAGGAAACATTCGGCGTGGATCGGCTGATCACAAGTCCGGCATCGTTCGGCGGCGGCGAAAAAGATTACGCCAACGCCGGCGAGAAGGAGGCGTGGAAGCAGATGCTCGCACAGGCCCCCATTGCACAGCAAGCCAAAAGCGATTTCGAGCGCCTGCTTCTTGATGAGGCGGATTACTTTCCAGGCCTCACCTCTACGGAGAAGAAGGCGAAGCTGGCGCGGATGAGTTATGCCAGTTTCCTCACCGAACTTGTAAGGGTTCATCCGGATGTGTTGAAGGTGTTCCAGGCTGTGCCTCAGCCTTTATTTGGTTTGGGAATCGACGCGGTTTCGGCGCAGGATGCGTGGGGACTTGACATGCCGGGATTCGAAGGAATGAAGCTCGATCCCGCGCCCGGCAAGGCAATGAATCGCGATGCGATCCCGAATGAAGAGGCGGAAAAATATTTCTTTCACTTTCCGGACGGCAATGCGACCATCGCGCGGCTGTTGGTGCGGAAGCTGATTCCGGATGCGATCCCCGGGAAGTCCGCGACGGACATGGTAATCGCGACGGCGAATTACTCCAGGCTAGATTCAGCATCCTCGCCCGTGAAGATTCGCCTGAACAGCACCGCGGTGCGGGTGAAGCACGTGGGCGATGCGGCGACGGCAAAAGAAGTTGAGGTGGCCTACGCGTGCGGCGGCAAGGTTTATGCGGCGCAGGCAAAGAATTGCGTTCTGGCGTGCTGGCACGTTGTGATCCCTTACATCTGCGATGAGCTGCCGTCAAAACAGCGTGAAGCTTTGGCCTCCGCGCAAAAAGTTCCGCTGCTCTATACCAACGTAGCGCTGCGCAACTGGACGTCGTTTCAGAAATTGAATACGAACGCGGTTTATGCGCCCGGCTGCTATCACACACGAGTCGGTCTCGATCTGGCGGTAAGTATTGGCGGCTATGAATGCGCCCGCAAGCCCGAGCAACCCATCGTGGTTCACATGATGAAGACGCCGTGCCAGCCCGGCCGTCCGGCTCGGGAGCAACACACTTTGGGACGAATCGAGCTATTTGAAACGTCCTTTGAAACGATGGAGCGTGAGATCCGCGGGCAGTTGGTGCGGACGCTGGGAGCGGGAGGGTTCGATCCGGCCCGCGACATCGCTGCGATTACCGTGAACCGCTGGCCGCATGGTTACGCCTATGAATACAATTCGCTGTGGGATTCGTTCTGGCTGGAAGGCGGCGAGACTCCCTGCGAAGTGGCGCGGAAAACCTTCGGCCGGATCGCGATCGCCAATGCTGATGCGGGAGCTTATGCCTATACAGATGAGGCTATTAACCAGGCTTGGCGGGC
Organism: Candidatus Sulfotelmatobacter sp.; assembly: GCA_049519055.1. Lineage (GTDB taxonomy): Bacteria > Acidobacteriota > Terriglobia > Terriglobales > Acidobacteriaceae > Sulfotelmatobacter. The sequence goes on from JBEKRE010000028.1 coordinate 40,640, forward strand.
GGTAGGGGAGTTGAAGAACTAGGACCCGAGCGCGTTTCGCGGCGCTCGAGGAAACTCACGCTATCCACAATTTCGTGTTGCTTCCTGCCCTACCGAGCCTCTTTCAGTTGTGCTGCCTTCTTCGAGGCTGCATGCGCCTCTTGTGTAGAGCCTGTGGCTTGGTAGGCGTCGGCGAGCGCCGTTTCCAGTTCATAGTCGTCGGCGCCTTGATGCTGCTCTTTGAGATAGGCGGCGATAGCGTTGTCAAACTGTTTCAGTTTGGCGTAGGAGAGGCCGAGGTTGTAATAGACACCGGAAGTTTGCGGATCGAGACGGTCCGCGGTTTTGTATTCTTCGATGGCGGCCTGATGATTGTCTTCAGCAGCCAGGGCCATCCCCAAACCGTTGTGCGCTTCTGCATTGTTCGGTTCTTGCGCCAGCACTTGGATGAAAGTGGTTTTCGCGTCTTGCGGACGATTCTGGTTCAGATACACCATTCCTAACACAGATCGGGCGCTGGGATATTGCGGCTGGAGTTCTAGGACACGCTTAAGCTCTGTTTCTGCCTGCGTGTACTCAGCTTGATTGAAATATGCTTGCGCCAAATCGAAATGTGCGGGGACGAAGTCGGGGCGTTTCTTGACGATATTTTCAAGCTGCGCAATAGTGCGACCGCCGCGAAGGTCTTCGGGTGACATTGAGGCTCGTCCCAGCCGCAGGGGCAGGCCGTGATAGTGCGCCAGTTGAACAGCCCCGCCCGCCAGGACGAGAGTCATAACTACAAAAATAGCGACGCGGCGCGGATCATGATCGTGCTGCGGCGCGATGAGGGCAATGAGCCCACCGAGAATCAATCCGGTGATGAGACCGCCGATGTGCGCAGCATTGTCGGTTGTGCCAATCACCTGTCCGAAGATGAGGTTGTAGACGACAAACATCGCAAGGCTGCGCAGGGTGCCAGAGAGCGCGGAGCGAGGCACGGAGAACTCGCCTAGCTTAAAAGCGGCGATCAATGCGCCAGCCAGGCCGAAGATGGCTCCCGAAGCGCCGACGCTGGGGGAGCCAGGATGCCACGCGACACTGGCGAGACTCGACCCCACTCCACAAAGGAGATAAATAGCAGCGTAGGTCCAGCGTCCGTAGAGCGATTCAGCGAGCATGCCGAGATTCCACAGGCACCACATATTGAAGGCGATGTGAATGATGCCGCCGTGAACGAAGACACAGGTGAGCAAGCGCCACCACTCACCCGAGAGCGTGAGCGGGCCCCAGTTCGCTCCCCAGCGGATGGTCTCTTGGGCTGAGAAGTCCATGATGCTGGAACCGGCGAGGGCCATTCCTAGGAAGACCGCTACGTTGAAGCCAAAGATGATCTGGGTGAGGCTGATGGTGGACTCGCCGCGACGGACCCAAGGCGTGGGCATGACGGGCTGGCGTGCGCCCCCGACGACTTCTCCGCGCTGGTAAGCCTCATGCTGCCGGCACCATTGGCAGATCTTCTTGCCAAAGGAGAATCCGGGAAGCTGTCGGCCGCATCGTATGCAGTTTGCCATTGGCTCTTAAGAAAGCGTATCAGGAGTTGGGCCTGCGGCGCGAGGAGTGGAACGTAGAGCGGACCCTGCTAATTGTTACACCGAAAAGACATGCGGATTTTCGGCAAAAAGCGGCTCAGAGGTTTCGTGTAAGAGAATCCAACTCGTCGGGCGGCAGTTGCACAAAAGCCGCGGCGGCTGCGACTTTCAGAGCACTATAAGTTTGAAGACCGTCGATCTCGCCCGCGGTACGCAGAGGTGCGAGAACCGGCGCTGCGTTCAAGATATCGGCGCGGAGCAGCAACCAGAAGCGGAGTTTGATTCCGGTCACGAGCGCGTACAGCCGCACCTCAATTGCCTTCTCTTGCAGCGCCGAAGCCAGCGCAGCCTGGCGAGGATCCTGCTGGTTCTTTTCCGAATCGGCGTATTCCACCAGGACCTTGGAGTTGTGAGCCATGCGCCGCGTCAGCTCGAGGAACAGTCGCATACGCTTGCGCTGGGTCTCACGAAACTGGGGTGGGGCCAGCCTCCAGCGAAATTCGAATTCGGTTGCCGGATCGAGAAGGGACTCGGCTAACGAAATATCCACCGGGTAAAGGAATGGGATGACATCGTCGACGTCGCGCTTGGGAAAGCGGGACCAGGCGCGACGCAGCATGTAGATGCAGGACGCCGCACCCCACGCGACAATTAACCAGGTGAAAATAATAGAGAACATTACCCTAGCGCATCCTCCGTAACGCATCCCTATATTGCTTCAGATCACCGGGAGAAGGGGCCGATAGGTCGGGACCGGGAGTCTCTGCTTTTTGTGGCACGCTGAAAAACCAAATCCAAATCAACACGGCAACAGAGTATGCCACAACGGAACTCACGCTCCACAAGAATTTAAACCTTGTTCCAAAATCCGAAAACTTGGTCGTGGTCAGGAGCATAACCGTGGCGTAAATGCCAAACCCCGTGGCCACACCAAAAGAATATTGCCGCCAGCGGAGGCCGAGCAGCGGAACCAGCGTTACCAGGCCCGCGAAGACCATTACTTCCACGAAACGGACAGCAATTTCACCAGCGAAAATGTAAACGGGAAGGCCAACAATTTGTGGCGGGACGGCGTCAAGACGGGCCAAGGTGACACCGACGCCCACGACAAGCAAGGATGGAAAGATAAGGCGGGCCCACCAGGCTCTAGTCAAGTTCCCGAGAACGGCCCGAAGAACTTCATACATCACGAGGATTCCTAGCAGGCCGTAGCCGGCCTCAGTGATCCAATATGTCTCGTAGTAAGGATGTCTGTGGTTGTGAACCGCGAAGCGGGCTACGCCTGCAGCCACGGCAAACGCCACGTAGACGAAAAACCACGGGCACGCGTTGTACGCGCGCCTCCGAGCCAATACCCAAAGCAATAGAACCAGAAGCCCTAGCGGGATGTACCATTCGAGCAGATTCATAGCGCCGGGAGCAGCTTACCTCATCTGCTCCCGGCGTTCGAAGATTATTCAGCTACACAACGGCGGGCGGTTTGGAGGTGGATCCGGTGGGTGGAAATCCCGGACCATCAGCCAATAGGACGACGCCGAACTGGGGTGGCTTGGTGGTGGACCCGGTGGGCGGGAATCCTGGGCCGTCGGCCAAAGCTACCGAAGCGAACGACATAACTAGCAACGTCAATGCGAGGAACCGTTTCATGGTGATCTCCTATGCTGGGGAATGCCCCGGAAACAGTTTAGTCAGAGGGGCAAGTGGCTGGGTTTTTCAGGCGGAGAGCCGCAAAATCCGAACTACATCGCGGTAGCAGCTTCCTAATTGACGTACGAGGTTCTTAGTGAATGGTTTTGGTTTTTCTCGACATGTAATCCATCAACAGGTATTGGCCGAGCGTGTAGGGAGTGGTGAAGTAGGCTTTGCCGCGGCACATCTCCGTGACCTTTTGAACGAACTGCACCAGTCCATAATCAGACGCGAGCATGAAGGTGTTGATGAGAACGCCGGCGCGCTTGCACTTCGAGACTTCTTCCAGCGTCTGGCTGACGACGAGGGGGTCGAGGCCGAAGGCGTTCTTGTAGATGCGGCCGTCTTCCAGAGTGAGGGCGGACGGTTTGCCATCGGTGATCATCACGATCTGCTTCATGTCTTTTCGTTGGCGCTGCAAAATACGTTGCGCCAGGCGCAGGCCTTCGCGCGTGTTGGTGTAATACGGACCAACCTTGACCCGAGCGAGCTGCGAGAGCGGGACTTCTTCGGCGGAGTCGTGGAACAGGACCAGCGAAAGCGAGTCACCCGGATACTGCGTCCGGATCAAATGCGAAAGTGCCATGGCAACTTTTTTCGCAGGAGTGAAGCGGTCTTCGCCGTAAAGGATCATAGAGTGCGAGCAGTCCAGCATGAGAACTGTGGCGCAGGAAGATTGGTACTCGCACTGATGGACCTGCAGATCCGAGTATTCAATGTTGAGCGGCAGAGCGAGGCCTTCGCGCTGAATCGCGCTGGAGAGCGTGGCCGTGATGTCGAGGTTGAGCGTGTCGCCGAACTCATAGGTTTTCGAAGACCCGCTGGCTTCGATGCCAGTGGCCAGGTCGCGGGTGTCGTGGCGTCCAAAGCTGGATTTGCCGAGCGAGCCGAGAAGGTTGCGCAGGGATTTGAAGCCGAGAAAGTCGAGGCTCTTATCGGTGATTTCGAATTTAGCCTGCTGCTGATTCTCGCCGATTTGTCCTCCGACACCGGATGGACGCGAAGGGTCGGGTGGCTGATCGATTGAAATGTAGTCTTCCTGCTGCATGCGCTCGATCAGCTTTTCGATGAGTTCGTCGAGTTGACCGTCCGCTGCCATTTCCTGCAGACGTTCGCGCATCTCATCGTCGAAGGCGTTGCCGTCCATCAAAGCTTGCTCAATCGCACGTTTAAGGTCGTCGAGAGTTTGCTCTCCTTCCGGCATTTCGTACCACATGTCGCTCTGGAAGCCGCTCTGCAGGAGATAATCGGAGAGCGCACCGAGCAGGTCCTCCAGGCTCATTTCGCCGGCGGTGTCGGGGACATATTTGGAGTAACGGATGCGTTTCATGATAGCGACCAGCTTCTGGCTCCTAGCCTCTAACCAAGACCGCTTCGGGCTTAGCCAGAAGCTAATGGCGAGAAACTTGCTAATTAAACTGTCTTCTTTGCCGGTACGGGGGTTCTTCTTTCTCGAAACTTTTTTCGCGCTCGCGAGGCTCGGGCTTTTTCTCTCCGGCTTTGAATACGCGCTCCTCGTTGCGGCCGATACGTTTGTGCGCGTGCAGGCCTTCGAGGATGAATTCGGCGGCGGATACTTGTTGTTCCGGACTTTCCTTCTGCGAGACGCCGAGCGGGCCGAGTTTGTCGATCAGGCCCTGAATCTCCTTCAGATTTTCCAGCGCCTCGAGAGCGGAGACGGAATCTGACAATTGAATCTCACCACCGAGGTCGAACCATTGCACAATCTGCTGCACGTTGGCGCCAGTAAAGTATTCATCGTAAGTTTTGGCGATGGCAGCGCGGATGAGTTCACAGCCTACGAAGTCCGCGCCCTTCATTTCGCCTTCGTATTCCAGTTCGAGCTTGCCGGTGATGGCTGGCAGCGCGGCGTAGATATCGCTGACCCGCGGCACGACGAGCTTTTCGTGGTTGCGGATGGCTCGCCGTTCGGCATTCGAGACGACGTTTTCCATTGCGGAGATGGGCAAGCGCTGGCTGACACCGGAGCGCTTGTCGATTTTCTTATCTTCGCGCGCGACGAAAGCGACGCGCTCGATTACTTCCTGAATGTAGGTGGGCAGGTGCATGGCGTGGCCGTTGCGGCTGGTCCAGGCTTCCTGCGCGGTGATGGCGATACCTTCATCGACAGTTGTGGGATAGTGCGTTCGAATCTCGGAGCCGATGCGGTCTTTGAGCGGCGTGATGATCTTTCCGCGAGCCGTGTAATCCTCAGGATTCGCGCTGAACACGATGGCGAGGTCAAGCGGAAGACGGATGGGGTAACCCTTAATTTGTACGTCCCCTTCCTGCATGATATTGAAGAGGCCGACCTGAATTTTTCCCGCCAGGTCGGGAAGTTCGTTTACGGCGAAGATGCCGCGATTGGCGCGGGGCAGCAGGCCGTAGTGTACCGTGAACTCGCTGGAAAGTTCGTGACCACCGCGAGCGGCCTTGATGGGATCGATATCGCCTAGCAGGTCGGCAATGGTGACGTCGGGGGTAGCCAGTTTTTCCACGTAGCGATCGTCCGGAGCGAGATAGGCGATGGGCGTGGCATCGCCCAGGCGCCCGACTTCTTCGCGGCAGCGACGGCAAATGGGCGTGTAAGGGTTGTCACGGATCTCGCAGCCGGCGAGGTAAGGCATGTGCGGATCAAGCAGGGTTGTTAAAGCACGCAGGATGCGGCTTTTGGCCTGTCCGCGCAGACCGAGCAAAATGAAATTGTGCCGTGAGAGGACGGCGTTCACGATTTGTGGCACAACGGTGTCGTCGTAGCCGACGATGCCCGGAAAGATACTGGCATCATCGCCCTGACGCAAGCGGGCCATGAGGTTCTCCCGGAGTTCATCTTTCACGCGGCGAATGCGCAAGCGTTTTTCTGAAAAGTCACTATGGCGCAGTTCGCCAAGCGTGCGAGGAAGACTCATTGAGGAACCCCCGGGGAAAATACTTTCTTGGATTATACGCGGAAGAGCGGGCAAGAATCGGCTTCCGGCTTCCGGTTTTTAGCAAATTGAATGCTTACCGGGAACTTCAACACAAGGGGTAGAGGTTAAAAGGGTAACACTTTTGAGCTCCGTAGCTCTTGCTGGAGCCGGGAGCCGGACACCGAAGTTCATCGGACATGTCCGTTGCCGCCGGCCTTTTCCCGGGCACGCGCTGCGCGATGAAGGTTGGGAATGAGGGTTTCGAGATAATTGATCAGCAACGACAGGCGTTCGGATTCTGTCCGCAGGGAAAGCAGCTTCTGTTTGAAATCCAGATCGAGGGGCAGAGACGCGGCGAGATAGAAGGAGAGCTGCGCGGGGTCGGCAGCGGCGAGGTCCTGTCGCGCACCCGCCAGAGCCAGCAGTTCGGAATGCAACTGGATGGCGCGGGCGGTGTCCTCCTGTGATGGCGTACCGGGTTCATCGTCGATGATGAGGACTTCGGCCTGCAGGAACGAGCGCTCCTCATTTACGGCCAAGAGTTCGAAGCGCTGACGGCCTTCGGTGACCAGATCGAGCCGGCCATCAGGATATTCTTTTACCACGGTGACGATTTCGGCGGTGCATCCCACCTCGGCGAGACGCTGCTCCACGGCGCGCACAACCCCGAACTCTCGATTCTGAGCCATGCATTCCGCGATCATTTCCTTGTAACGCGGTTCGAAAATATGCAGGGGGAGGGGAGTGCCCGGGAATAGGACCAGATCCAGCGGGAACAGGGGAATGAGGACAGCCAAGAAATCTCCGTGGTGCGGGGATCCGCATAAAAAGCGAGCCGGCTGGTCCTGATTGTATAGCAGCGCTTGACATCACGAGTTCGGGAGGAATAAAAGCGCGCTATGGAACTCGCGGGGAAAATTGTGGTGGTGACTGGCGCTTCCATGGGAATTGGGGAAGCGATTGCGAAGTTATTTGCCGATCACGGGGCGAGTGTAGTGATGCTGTCGCGCGATGCGGGACGGGTGGAGGCGGCGCGAGGTCGCGTGGGTCGTGTCGAGCGTACATTGGCGTTGGCTTGTGATGTGCGGCATCGCGAGGAGATCGACCGCGCGATTGGGCTGACGCTGCATCATTTTCTGCGAATCGATATCTGGGTGAACAACGCCGGGCATGGGCTGCTGGACTCGGTCGCGCAAATGGAAATGGCGGCATGTCGGGAGATGTTTGATACGAATTTCTTTGGAGCCGTGATGGGCATGCAGGCGGTCGTTCCTGTGATGCGGCAGCAGGGTGGTGGAACGATCATCAATATTTCGAGCGTCGCAGGGCACATTCCGCTGCCCTTTCATGCAGCCTACAGTGCGACCAAGTTTGCCATGAATGCCATCGGTAAAGCCGCGGGCGCGGAACTTCAGAAGGATGGAATTCATGTGCTGACGGTTTGTCCCGGCTACGTGCGGACGGCCTTCAACCAGAACGTGGTTCTGGGCAATGAACGAAAAAAAGTGCGACCCGATTCCGTGCGCGGAATCACGGCCGAGCGCGTGGCGCGGGCGACGCTTCGGGGATACGTAAAGAAGAAAAGAGAAGTCATCGTGCCCTGGACGATGTATGCGCCCCAGAAGATTTATCAACTGTTTCCAGCACTGGTGGAGCGGGCGATGAGCAAGATGGCGAAGTGATCTGTGGTCGGTGCGATCGAACCGAGAGACTATCCCAACTCCGCCAGCATAGCTTCCATTTCAGATTGCGCGTGAAGGTTGCCGGTGCGTCGGGCGGACGCTATACCGTCAGTCAGCATCGTCTTGGCTTCAGCGGCCCTGTCAGCGCGCACTAACGTTTGGGCGGCCATGAAATATCCGGGAGTGTAATCAGGGTTGGTTCTCAGCAGGATGGAAAATTCCGCCATGGCGCGATCGAAGTCTCCCTGATTGGAGTATTCCATCGCCAAGCCGTAGCGGGCGAATGTGTCATTCGGATCCTGCGTCAGGATTTCGTTGAGTGCGGCGATGCGGTCCATAAAATCAGCTTTTAATTCTTAGGCTCTTAAATTCTTAGCGTTCCGCGCCGGGGACGCAATAGCAGAGGGTACTACAAGTCGTAGCTCATCGATTCACAGTCTCATTCATTGGCTTGCATTGGTTGGGGTGAGTAGAATGGGCTGTCCTTGAAATTTCTGGTGGTGAGGGAGGCGGACGGGTGGCGTGTCCGTATTTTATGCCGGTGGAGAAGTTGGAGAACGGGACTTGGCCGCACGCTGCACGGCTTCCCTTGGGATGCGGATGGAGTGGACAATGCACGGCTCCCGAACACGAGGGCGAGACCCCGTCACAGGAACAGCTACAGGAGTTCTGCAACCTTGGATATGCGGAAGCCTGCGGACGTTTGCCGAAGGATCGGGAGTGGGATTCGATCCGCTTCGGAGCGAAAAATGTGCGCGGCGACGGGAGTACCGGCCGCATTCAGGTTCGCTATGTCTGCGAGAGGGATCATCGTCCGGTAGACCATGGGACGCTCGAGTTTGATGCGCCGGAGAAGAGCTGGAACGTACGTCATCCCGATGACCGGCTACAGAGGATGGCGGAATGTTTTGTGCTGTCCTACGTTGAAAAGCGGAAGCGGCAGAATGCAACTCCGGCCGTCGCGAGTTGATGGAAAGTCCAATGGGAACCTCCGGAGGCAAGGCCGAGGTCGGTGGACGACCCGCATCCCCATACGAGGATAGGCAAGGCTTATGAGCGAAGAGACGTTGGTGCCGCGTCCGGTGCGAGATTCGCAATCAGAGATGGCGGAACTTATTCTGCCCAATGACGCCAATCCGCTGGGTGCTCTGCTGGGGGGACGGTTGATGCACTGGATCGATCTGGCGGGTGCGATGGCGGTGCACCGTCATTCACGCAGTTACGCGGTAACCGCCTCGGTGGATCATATCGACTTCCTGGTCCCGGTGAAGGTGGGCGATCTGGTGATTTTGAAGTCGTCGGTGAACCGTGTCTTTCAGACCTCCATGGAAGTGGGGGTGAAAGTGTTTGTGGAGAATTACCTCGCCGACACGGCACAGCACGTGGCATCAGCCTACCTGACGTTCGTAGCCGTGGACACCAAGGGAAACCGCCTGAAAGTGGCGCCGGTGATTCCCGAAACCGATGAGCAGCGGCGCCGCTATGACGATGCCGGCCGGCGGCGCGAGAACCGGCGTGCCGAATCGGAGCGGCGGCGCAAGGCAGGGCGATAATCCTCAGGCTGACGTGATCGTGGTCACATCACGCCCTTAACGGAACGGATAACCTTTCGCGTTTGGTAGGTTTTTATGGATAGTGCCCTTCTGGTTCATCGCATTCATTTCGCGTTCACTGTTACATTCCACTACCTCTTCCCGCAGCTCACCATGGGCCTGGCGCCCCTGATCGTTGTGCTCAAGACGTTAGGGCTTCGCCGTAACGATGAGACGTACCACCAAGCAGCGCGTTTCTGGGCAAAGATCTTCGGTATCAATTTCCTGCTCGGTGTTGTAACTGGAATTCCGATGGAATTTCAGTTTGGCACGAACTGGTCTCAGTTCTCGCGGTATGCCGGAGGCGTTATCGGCCAGACGCTAGCGATGGAAGGCATGTTTGCGTTCTTCCTGGAGTCGGCGTTTCTTGGGCTATTTCTTTACGGAGAGAAACGGCTGGGTCCACGAGGGCATTGGTGGTCGGCGGTCGCTGTGTTTTTGGGATCGTGGCTGTCTGGTTATTTCATCATCGCCACGGATGCGTGGATGCAGCATCCCGTGGGCTACGCTACGGCGGCCGATGGATCGTTGCAGTTGACCAGCTTTTGGGCGCTTGTGCTCAACCCCTGGGCCTGGTGGCAGTATGCCCATAACATGAGTGGCGCCGTAATCACGGGCGCTATTGTGATGGCAGCGGTGGGTGCGTTCTATTTGCTGTGGGGAAAATTCGAGGCTCATGGCCGAATTTTCGTGCGAGTCGGGGTGATCGCCGGCTTGATCTTCGGCCTCTTGCAGTTATTTCCCACCGGCGATGGCCAGGGGCGCATGATCGCCGTCAACCAACCCGTCACCCTTGCCGCCATGGAAGCTCTCTTCACCAGTCAGCAGGGGGCGCCGCTGGTGATCCTGGGGCAGCCGAATGTCGACGAACGGAAGATTGACAATCCTCTTGAAGTTCCCAACGCGCTCAGCTTTTTGACATACCGGGCGTGGCAAGCGAATGTGCAGGGTCTCGACTCCTTCCCAGCGGATCTCTGGCCGCAGAACATCGCTTTGCTTTATTACAGCTACCACATCATGGTCGGGCTGGGGACAATCTTCATCGCCATTATGGTGGTGGCAGTGTTTCTGTTATGGCGGGGCAAGTTGTTCTCCGCGCATTGGATGTTGTGGATCCTGTTACTGGCCTTGCCCTTCCCTTACATCGCAAACACCGCGGGATGGATGACCGCAGAGCTGGGCCGGCAGCCGTGGCTAGTTTACGGCTTGATGCGTACGGCGGACGGATATTCGAAGATGGTATCGGCGGGCAATGGAATGTTCACACTGCTGGGCTTCCTCGGTATGTACACGGTGCTGGGCATTCTGTTTCTGTTTCTGGTTCGACGTGAAGTTGAGCACGGGCCGCAATCTGACTCACTTTCGCAGCCGGTGCCGGCCGGCGAGTCGAAAAAAGTGCTTTCCTGATCGCAGCACCTGTGAGGAGTATTCATGGAAACGCTATGGTTCATGATCGTGGCCGTGATGGTGGCGGCGTATGCGGTGCTCGACGGATTCGATCTGGGTGCCGGCGCGATCTACCTGGGGGCGGGCAAGACCAGCGATGAGCGGCGAAGGATTCTGCGCGCCATCGGCCCGGTGTGGGATGGCAATGAAGTCTGGCTGCTGGCTGCGGGCGGAACTCTGTATTTCGCGTTCCCGTTACTTTATGCCTCCAGTTTCAGCGGTTTCTATCTGCCGCTGATGATGGTGCTCTGGCTGTTGATGCTGCGTGGAATTGGAATCGAATTGCGCGCGCACCTGGAGAATCCCGTCTGGCTGGGCTTCTTCGATTTGATTTTCTGCGTCTCCAGCATATTGCTGGCCATCTTTTTCGGAGCAGCTTTAGGCAACGTGGTTCGCGGTGTACCCTTGGGCGCGGATGGATATTTCTTTGAGCCGCTCTGGACCACCTTCGGAGTCGGCGCCAACACCGGAATTCTGGACTGGTATACCGTCCTCACCGGAGTGATCGCTTTGGTAACGCTGACCGCGCATGGTGCTTTGTATGTCGCAGTGAAAACCGAGAACGAGCTGAACCAGCGCGTCCGTAATGTGGCGCTGTGGGCGTGGCCAATGCAGTTGGTCTTGACCATCGTCGGTCTGATTGCGACGTTGTACGTTCGGCCCACGGTTCTCGACAACTACCAACAGCACGGCGTCGGGTATTTGATTCCAGTGGTTGTGTTCGGCAGTCTTGGACTGATGATCTACGCGATCCGCAAGGGGAGGGACAAGATTGCCTTTGTCGGCTCAGCGCTTTATATCGTCGGGATGCTGGTCGGCGCCGCCTTTGCCCTCTATCCCGCGGTGCTGCCATCGAGCAGTAATCCCGCCTACAACCTGACCATCTATAACACTGCTGCTGGACACCACGGTCTCACCGTTGGCATCACCTGGTGGATCATTGGTCTGGTTCTCGCCCTGGGGTACTTCACCTTCCTGTTCCGCATGTTTCGCGGGAAAGTGCGGCTCGAAGGGGAAGGCTACTGAGCTACCTCCTGCATTCTCCGCAGGACGCTGAGATGTGCTCTTTTCGCCTGAACTCCCCCTGTATAATCAAGGTTTCGGCACGTCTTGATTCGTTTTTCGGAGTGTGATTCCTTGAGCTCGCATATGCCTATTAATCCCGGCCAAGCTTCACCGGGGCCGCAACCGCTGCCTGGAGTTGATGCCATCATTGCCGTTGGTTCCGGCAAAGGTGGCGTGGGAAAGACCACGCTCTCAGTGAACCTAGCCGTCGCTATGGCCAAGATGGGCCACCAAGTGGGCCTGCTCGACGCGGATGTCTATGGTCCGAACGTCCCGCTGATGCTGGGAATGAGCGGTCAGCCCAAGATGGTTGGAGAAAATCGCATCGAGCCGCTGGAAGCGTTTGGTCTGAAAGTCATCTCGGTGGGATTTCTCAACCCCGGTGACAAGCCGATCATCTGGCGCGGTCCCATGCTGCACCAGATCGTGAAACAGTTCCTGGGAATGGTGGAGTGGGGGCATCTCGACTACATGATCGTAGATCTGCCGCCGGGGACGGGCGATATCGCGTTGTCGTTGGTACAGAATGTTCCTTTGACGGGAGCCGTAGTGGTGTCGACGCCGTCTGACGTGTCTTTGCAAGACGCGCGTAAAGCGATCGAAATGTTCAAACAGATGAAGGTGGACCTGGTCGGCGTGGTCGAAAACATGAGCTACTTCGTTTGCCCACACTGCAGTCACGAGATTGATATCTTCTCCCGCGGCGGCGCGGAAAACATGGCGAAGCAGTTTGGCGTCTCTTTCCTCGGAAACATCGCGCTTGATCCCGAGGTGCGCAAATCCGGCGACGGTGGTACGCCGGTTGTGCTGGAGGGAGAGAATTCGCCGCATGCGAAGTCAATCTTCGAGTTCGCGCGGAAAGTAGTCGCGCGCGTGGAAGAGATCAAAGCCGGCGAAGGCGCGAGCGTGATTCAGATTCGGTAGGGGAAGAGCCTCCCACGCTACACCTGTGGTTTCCTATGCCCGCTGTGGTCTATTCGGCTTTCGCTTTTTGAAATCGCGACAAGCTCCAAAATTGGTCTGGCTCCCCGTCTTTCAGAACTAACTCCGCCATCTTTTCTCCTAGCGCCGGTCCATGCTTGAACCCGTGGCCAGAACCACCGCCCAATAGCCAGACGTTATCCATCAGAGGATGGCGATCCAAAATAAAGTTACTGTCGGGAGTCTGCTCGTACTGGCAGACGCGCGTTTCGAGCAGAGGCACGTCTTTCATAGCGGGAAATCGGAAAGCCAGATAGTCGCGAACCCGTTTTAAAGTCGCTGGGCTCACCACGCGTTCGCCATAGGTAGGATCGAAGGCCGCGCCGCGTGTGTCGTCGGCCATCTTGAAGCCACGGGCATCGCTGCCTGGGATGCCATAGAAGAAGCGGTCGCGATGATCGCCCCATACGGGAAGCTGAGCGTCGGCGAAGCGCGAATCTCCGGCCGGCGGACCGAAGAAGAAAATATCCTGCTTGGTTGGGCGAACGAGCGCGCCGATCGCTTTTGGAAACAGCTCGCCCATCCATGGGCCGCAGGCGAAAACATAGTAGTCGGCCTTAAGCCGCGAGCCATCCGATAGATTCAAACTGCGTAAAGGCGCATCTTCCAGCCCATGGCTTAAGACAGCCGCCTGCCGGTATGCGCCACCCTCATCGACGAAAGCATCGACCACCGCCTGGCAGCTGGCCCGGGCATCGAGATATCCGCACTCCGGCTCGTAGATTCCCCAGTGGACATCGGAAAAGTTGATCTGCGGCCAGCGCTTCTTCATTTCCGTGGTCGAAAATTCCTGAAACTTGATTCGCGCCTCGCCAAGCATTGCCAGCGAACCCCGCTCGTAGGCGTCATCGCGGCTGCTAACCATCCACAGAACGCCGGTGCGGTGCAGGAATCGGCATTTCCAGCGTCGCTCATACTTCTGCCAGAGCTTGAGGGCGCGGCCCGCAAGCTTGCTGTAGGGCTGATCAGGCCCGTAGGTCCCACGCATGATGCGAGTTTCGCCCCCCGAGGAGGCACGCGAATTTCCCGGCCCCCAGGCGTCGAGAAGGGTGACACGGGCTCCGCGCTCGAGTAATTGAAAGGCGGTCCAACCACCGAAGGCACCCGCTCCGATCACTGCGATATGAGGTTTAACTTTCATAAGGGATGATTTCGCTTTATGGGCAATCAGGAGGATACGCGGAGAGAGCGGGACAGGGAAGATGCGATGCGGCTTCTCCCGAGTGGAGAACACTAATGAGCCCCGTGCCGCGTCCTTGACAGGAAGGAGACGCATTCCTAGAATCCATGCAGGAAGCGATGTCTGCGTCGTTCAGCTAAGTTTCTGCATCTAAGATAGTTAGCTGGGAGATGTGGCGCCAGCTGCGAGAGTTTGAGATTCCTTTTGCGAAATGCCCTCTGATACTAATATCGGTAAGCGGGAACGCGAAGTTCTGACCGCCATTGTGGAGACGTTTATTTCCACCGGCGAGCCCGTCGGTTCCCGGACGCTGTCGCGGTCGAACCGAGAAGGACTCAGTCCGGCCAGCATTCGCAACGTGATGGCGGATCTTTCCGACGCGGGATTTCTCGAACAGCCACATGCCTCCGCGGGGCGCATCCCCACCACCGAGGCCTACCGCTATTACGTGGAGCAAATTTCTGGAACCGCCAAGCTCGCACCCCAGGAAGAGAGCATGATTTCTGACTCGCTGGCCGGGGTTAGCGATGTGCAGGAATTCATGGAGCGCACCTCGCATGTGCTTTCGCTGATTTCGCGGAATGTGGGCGTCACCGTGGCCTCCAGCGGCACCAAGAACGCGCTCGAACACGTGTACTTCTCGCGCCTTACCGATCAGAAGGTCTTGGCGGTTCTGGTCACGCGTTCTGGATTGGTTCGCGACCGCGTGTTGCGCCTCGATCTCCCGCAAGCTGAGCTGGACGTCGCCGCGCGCTACATCAACGAGAATTTTCGCGGCTGGACGATGGAGTCGATGCGCGCCGAACTGGAGCGGAGAATCGAACAGGAGCGCAGCGAATATGATCGTCTGATGAATTCCATCGAGCAGCTCTACAAACAGGGCGCGCTCGCTGCCGAAGCGGGATCTCAAATGGTCTTCGTGGAAGGCGCAGCCAATTTGGTCACTGGCCAGGAAGACCGCAAGCGTCTGCAGGAGATGCTGCAAACTCTGGAGGAGAAAGAAAAAGTTGCAAAACTACTCGGGGTGTATCTCGATGCAAAGCAGGAGGCGGTGCGAGTGGTGATCGGGTTAGATGATGCTTTGCCCTCGATGCAGAACTTCGTTTTGATCGGGGCTCCCGCGCGGTCGGGAACCGATATGTTCGGATCGCTGGCAGTGATCGGACCCACGCGGATGGATTATCAGCACACCATGACGGCGGTTTCCTACATCGCTCGTCTCTTTGACAAAATTTTGAATGAATCGGAGTAACACGGTGGTTATGGCGAAAGCGAATGCTAGATCAGAAGTACAGAATGCGAATCTGGATGTTGAGCACGAACTGCCTGCCGGCGATGGAACGGAGAATGCCGTTCAAGCCGCTGCGAGCGATTCGTCAGTTCCGGATTCGGAGTTAAAAAAATTAAAGGCGGAGCGCGATTCGCTGCTTGACCGGCTGGCTCGTATGCAGGCCGAGTTTGAAAATGCACGCCGCCGGACCGTCAAGGAGCAGCAGGACTTTCGCGACTACGCCGCCGCCGAAGCGATCAAGTCTTTATTGCCCGTCCTGGATAGTTTTGAGCGTGCCCTGCAGGTAAAATCCGAGGCCGCCGAGTTCCGCAACGGAATCGATCTGATTTACAAGCAACTCCAGACCGTACTGGGGAAATTGTCATTGCAACCGATCGCGGCCAAGGGTAAGCCCTTCGATCCGCACTATCACGAGGCCATCGAAATGGTGGACACCGCCGAGGCTCCCGATCATCAGGTGATTGAGGAGTTGCAGCGTGGCTACAAGTTGAAGGACCGGCTGCTGCGGCCCGCGATGGTGAAGGTTGCCAGAAATCCCGGGAAGTAAATTTCCACCCCGCGGTATCTCTCATTGAAGGAAAGGCGTCGATTCTGACCACGAACGCAAAACGCGATTATTACGAAGTGCTTGGCGTGAGCCGTACGGTGACTGACGTTGAACTGAAGAGCGCTTATCGCAAGCTGGCCATGCAGTGGCATCCCGATCGCAATCCGAACAATCCGGATGCGGAAGAACGATTCAAAGAGGTAACGGAAGCTTACGCGATCCTTGCCGACACCGAGAAACGGTCTCTCTACGATCGCTACGGCCACGCTGGAGTTGCTGGCGGGGCTGCGGCTGGCGGAGGTTTTGATGCGACCGTGTTCCAGGATTTTGGGGAGATCTTTGGCGAGTTCTTCGGTTTCGGAGATGCGTTCGGTGGGGGCGGTCGTCGCCGCAGTCGCGTGCAACGCGGCGCTGACTTGCGCGAGGACATCACCATCGAATTCGAAGCGGCGGTTTTCGGCACTGAAACCCGCGTCCTGGTTCGCCGCCACGAGGCTTGCGAGGGCTGCCACGGCTCGGGTGCTGCCCCCGGCAAAGGTCCCGCCACTTGCGCTTCGTGCTCGGGACGGGGCCAAGTGCGCTATCAACAAGGGTTCTTCAGCATTGCCCGCACCTGCCCCACGTGTCAGGGAACGGGCAGTGTGATTACGGATCCGTGCCCGAAGTGCAAGGGTGAAGGCCGCGTTTTGCGGCAGCGCTCGGTCGACGCGAAGGTTCCCGCCGGCGTGGAAGATGGAACGCGGATCCGGTTTTCCGGCGGAGGTGAAGCCGGACCCTTTGGCGGGCCAGCGGGTGATCTCTACGTCGTCTTGCACGTAAAGGAGCATCCGTTCTTTATTCGCGAAGGCAATGATCTGCATTGCGTGGTGCCGCTTTCAGTGACGCAAGCGGCCATAGGTGCGGAGATTCGTGTCCCCACGCTCGAAGGCGAGCACATGCTCAAGATTCCCGACGGCACGCAGCCCGGAACGACTTTTCGCATTCGCAACCGGGGTGTACCCGTGTTGAATGGTCACGGCAAGGGTGATCTCTATGTGGAAGTGCGCGTGCAAATTCCCACCAAACCGAACAAGCGTCAGAAGGAACTGCTGCAAGAACTCGAGACTACAGCCAAAGTCGATAACCAGCCGCTGATGCGGTCTCTGTTAGGCAAGGTCAAAGATATGTTCGGCTAGCGGACATGACACGCCGCCGCTGGATTGCCGACGAGGTTTCAGGGGATCGCGCCGCTCTGCTTGGCGGGCACGCAGATCATCTGTTCCGCGTTTTAAGGGCCCGCGTCGGAGAAGTCTTCGATATCGCCGCCGGCCAATCCGTGCGTCGCGGAAGAATCACTTTGGCAAGAGCCGACCGCGTCGAGTTTGAGTTGGGCGACGAGATTCCCGGAGCAGCTCTAGCCCAGATCACCCTGCTTCTCGCTATTTTTAAGTTCGATCGTATGGAGTGGGCCATCGAGAAGTGCACCGAGCTTGGCGTCGCAAGAATTGTGCCAGTCATCTCGCGCCGCACGGATACTCACCTGGCCACGGCCTCGGCGAAGCGAGCTGAGCGTTGGCTGCGAATCGCACGCCAGGCCGCAGAGCAGTCGCGCCGCGCTGCGCCGCCTGAGATTGCAGCGCCTGCTAGACTCGCCGAGGTCTTGAATCCACCAGGAAGCTTCCGAGTCGTGCTGGCGGAATCAGAAGAACAAACTTTGCTTCGCGATCTGCTGAAGTCTAACGTGTCGGCCTCCGAAATCATGCTCGCGGTCGGTCCTGAGGGCGGCTGGACCGAAGACGAATTGCAATCGTTTCAGCATGCCGGATGGATCTCCGCCTCACTCGGAAACACAATCCTCCGTGCCGAAACCGCCGCAATCGCTGCCACAGCGGTCGTGGTTTCTGCGCTATCGTCGTTCTGAAACGGCGGCAACGAATTGACGAGCCACGGTGGTATTCTGAGCCCCAATGGCTGTCTCCAAATTAAAGTCTCACCCCTTTCTTCCCGACGATCGCCAGCGTGAAGCCATCGACCATGTTCACGGACCGATGCTGGTTATCGCAGGCGCCGGCACCGGCAAAACATCGGTCCTCATCCATCGTATTGCTCGCCTGGTTCAGGAGGGACAAGCAAAGCCAGACGAAATTATTGCCCTTACCTATACCGTGGCCGCTGCCGGCGAGATGCGAGATCGGGTGAGCTCGCTCCTCGGTCATAAAATTCATTCAGCAACGTTCCATGATTATTGCAACAGTCTTCTGAAACGCGCCGGCAAAGATTTTGGCGTCCTCGACGAGAAAGATCTCTGGATCTATCTCCGCAAGAGAGTTCGTGAGCTTCGCCTCGAGCACTACATCCGGGCGGCCAATGTAGGGAAGTTTCTCAACGACCTGCTCGACTTCCTCAGCCGCTGTCACGACGAAATGGTGACGCCCGAAAAGTATGCGGAGTATGTTGCCCGGCTGGAACGCGGCGAGCTTCCCATTCCCCGGGTAGCGAAATCGAAGGAAGAGTTGAGCGATGGGGAGGTGATCGGTCGATGTCGGGAAATTGTCCGCGTCTTTGCCACCACCGAACGCTGGCTGCGTGAAGACAATTACGGCACATTCAGTCACATGATCACCCGTGCACACGAGTTGCTGATGAACGACGAAGGCATTTTAGCCACGGAACGCGCTCGTGCCCGCTTTATTCTTGTGGACGAGTTTCAGGATGCCAACTTCGCTCAGATTGAAGTTCTGGCGAGGCTCGCGGGCAATGCCGGAAACGTCTTCGCCGTCGGCGACCCGGATCAAGGCATCTACCGCTTTCGGGGGGCATCCAGCGCGGCATTTCAGGTTGTCCGCCGGCACTTTCCGGAAGCGAAGTTTGTCGTCCTGGACAAGAACCGGCGCTCGACCACTCCAATTTTGCAGTGTGCCTTTGCCCTGATCGACAAAAATCCTCCAGTATTTGGAACTGACGAGCGGGTCACGTTCGCCTACCGCCGCGCTCCTCTGCAGTCGGCACGCGAAGAGGAAGCGAGCAAAGAAGGACATCCTCTGTCCACTTCCCCCGTCGAGGCCATCGCTTTCAGCGGCAAGGATGCGGAGGCGCCCGATGTGGTCAGCATCATCGAAGATGTCAAGCGGCGATCGCGGTGCCAATGGAAGGACTTTGGCATCCTTTACCGTTCGCACATTCACAGGGATGACGTAGTGCAACAGCTGGCCGAGCGCGACATCCCTTTCTCTATCGAAAACATGGACGTGAGCGACACCCCTGAAGTTCGGGATTTATTCGCTTGCGTTGCCGCCGTCGTGGACTCGAGCGCCGATGCCAGTCTTTTTCGTGTGGCAGCGCTACCGCAGTTCAATGTCGATCCGGAGCAACTTCGCGCTGCCCTGCGGACGATCGCGAAGGACTCGAAGGAGGGAGGGATCGTTCCGCTGGTCTCTGTGCTGGATGGCGTCGCTGGCGGTGCGGAAGTATTGCAACACATTCGCCAGGCCCGTGATGAAGTTAGCCAGAAGAAGGCGAAAGCACGGGCGGCCCTGCAGCTAATCGGGAAAAAGTTCCGGCTCCCCTTGAATTCCCCAGTTCTCCAGGCTGTATTGAAGTTTGCCGGCGACTGGGAGAAGAAGTGTACGACCGATGCGGGAGAACTCGGGGAATGGGTCGAATACCAGAATTATTTTCGCGAGGCATGCGGAGTGATTCCGATGACGTCCAAAGGAGACGAGGACGCCGTACGCCTGATGACTGCTCACGGAGTCAAAGGCCTCGAGTTCCCCCATGTTTTTGTTCTGCGTGCAACGAAGGGCTCATTCCCAGCGAGTTACCGGGAGACCCTGGTTGAGTTTCCCGCAGAATTGCGCGATCCAGATTCAGCTGCTGCCGGCGACGACAAGACTCTTCACGACCAGGAAGAGCGTCGGCTCTTCTACGTGGCAATGACCCGAGCCAAAGATTCGCTGCACATTTATGGCAAACAGGGAATCGGGCGCGACAAAACCCCAGCTGGCCTGATGCGCGAACTCATCGGCAACGTTAGCTTGCGGCCTTATTTCCGATCGCGGTCCGCGCTGCCTTCGCAACCTGAGCTGATCGAGATCGCGGCAGTGGCGGATCCGGATCACCCAGACGGTTCCCGGTTGCCGCTGTGGCTTGCCCTCCCGGCAACCGACGGGTTGGGCGCACGCTTGAGCGCGACGGCGGTGGAGACCTACGAAACCTGTCCTCTGCAATTCAAGTTCGAACGCGAGTGGAGATTGTCCCGCCAACTTCACGCGGCCATGCAATATGGCGCGGCCATGCACCGCGTGTTGCGGACCTACTACGATTCTGTGCGCTTGGGCCGGACCAAGGCCGACGACGAGTTGCTGCAACTGTTTCGCGACGACCTGGCCGCGTCTGGAATCCAGGACGATTACCAGCGGGATTTGTACCTGAAGCAGGGACAAGAACAGTTGACCGATTTTCTGGCCGCAACGCGGACCACCCGCGCACTCGAGGTTCTACATACGGAGGAGTGGTTTGACGTTCAGATCGCCGGAACCAAAGTGGCAGGACGAATCGATCGCATGGACCGCAAGGCCGACGGAAGCGTAGCGATCGTCGACTACAAGACCGGCAAGGCTCGCTCGCAAGAGGACGCCGATGAGAGCCTGCAGCTCTCTATTTATGCCATGGCCGCACGCGAGAAGTGGGGATACCGCGTGGGAGAGTTGGTGTTCCACAATCTGGAAGGGAACTTCGCGGTGGTTTCGAAGCGAGCCGAGTTTCAACTGGAAGAAGCGCGCGAACGCGTGCAGGCGGTGGCGCGAGGCATTGCGGAAGGGAACTTCAAACCGAAACCAGATTTCCACTGCACGTTTTGTGCTTTTCGTGGCCTGTGTCCAGCTCGCGAAAAGCGGGCTCCCAATGTGGATCCAAGGCTGCGAAGAAAGCTGGAGCGTCGCTAGATTGATTTCGCCGACGTAAACTTCCGCGCAAAAACTTAGGGGACGCTTTTGGCGTCCCCCTTTGACTTCGTGCTGACTTCTTAATGCTTCTTTTTCTTCTTTGCCTTTTTCTTGGTTGCCATTGGTTCTATTCTCCCTTCCATTTTTCATGGAAAAATCTGCAACGCTGTTTTGTTGCAACTATTTGATTGTATAGAGTTAATGAAAAATGAAGTCAAGAAAAAAATGCATGAACCATAGCGAGCGATGCTGTACCAAAGTCACAACGTGATGCAAGCGAACAAGAAAATCTGAAGGTTGTGGTAGCGAAACGCATCGGCGGCATGTTATCCAGACCACGAAGACGGAGATGAAGACGCATGTGTGATCACTTGGTGCTTGTCGATTCTTTGTGAGCAAATGAGCAGGTGGCACGAAAACTATGTTGCGGACGTTAATCATTTCCCTTACCCTGCGCATCTATAATGAGGTTGCGAAATCTTCACGGGAGCATGATCAATGGCGGCTTTCGACGATGTTGTCATCATATCCGGCTGTCGTACAGCGGTAGGGAAATTTCAAGGAAGTCTCACCGATCTCAGTGCTACACAGTTGGGTGCCGTGGTTGTGCGCGAAGCCGTTAAGCGCGCCGGCCTCAATTCCGATCAGGTTGACGAATGCATTATGGGCAACGTCCTCCCCGCCGGACTCGGGCAAAATCCGGCGCGGCAAGCAGCAATCTTCGGGGGATTGTCTCCGGCTACAGGTGCCATGACAATCAACAAGGTTTGTGGCTCCGGATTGAAAGCGGTTGCTCTGGCAGCGCAAGCGGTGCAAACCGGAAACAGTTCCATAGTGGTTGCTGGCGGCATGGAATCGATGACGAACGCTCCTTACCTTCTGCCGCAGGCCCGCAAAGGCTATCGGCTTGGCAACGGCAAGGTGATCGATTCCATGGTGCACGATGGTCTCTGGGATATCTACAACGACTACCACATGGGCATGACCGGCGAGAACGTTGCGGAGAAATACGGCATCACGCGCGAAGAGCAGGACGAATTCGCGGTGAATTCTCATCGTAAGGCGGTCGCCGCCGTGAAAGAATGCCGTTTCAAATCGCAGATTGTGCCAGTGGAACTTCCAGCCAAGAAAAAGGGCGAAGCTCCGCTGCTGTTCGAAAGGGACGAATCCCCCCGCGAGGACACGACCGTGGAAGTCCTGCGTGCATTGAAGCCAGCCTTCAAGAAAGATGGAACCGTGACTGCTGGCAACGCGCCCGGAGTGAATGACGGAGCCGCGGCCGTCGTTGTGACCAGCGCGCAACGGGCGAAAGAACTCGGCGCGCAGCCGATGGTCCGAATCGTGGCGCAGGCTACAAGCGGCGTCGAACCCAAATGGGTGATGATGGCGCCCGTGGATGCTGTGCGAAAGATCTGGGAGAAAACCGGATGGAGGAATGAAGACGTCGACCTTTACGAACTCAACGAAGCTTTCTCAGTGCAGGCGCTGGGCGTGATGCGGGAACTTAGACTCGACCCCGACAAGGTTAATGTCAATGGCGGCGCCGTTGCCATAGGTCACCCGATCGGAGCCAGCGGAGCTCGCGTACTAGTGACTTTGATCTATGAGATGACGCGGCGCAACGTGAAGAGGGGAATCGCTGCCCTATGTCTCGGAGGCGGCAATGCAGTCGCGATGGCGGTGGAGAGGGGCTAAAAAACCGAGAAATCGCTAGCTCGAAGCAATCGCCGCGGGCACGGTAACGGTAAGGACGGCTCCGCCTCCGGGAGCGTTCGCGGCCTCGATCGTTCCGTTGTGTTCCTTCAATACTGATTTGCAAATGCTGAGCCCAAGGCCGGTTCCCCGCCCCGGTCGCTTCGTCGTATAGAAGGGATCGAAGATGCTCGCCAGGACTTGGGATGGAATCCCCGGACCATCGTCCAGAAAACTTGCCCAGACCGCTTCGCCGCTGGTCCCCAGGCGAATACGCAAGGTTCCGCGATCGCGCGCTTCGCGAATGGCTTGCTCGGCGTTCATGACCAAATTCAGGAATACCTGCATCAACTGGTGCGGGTCTCCCTGAACATAAGGCAATCCGGGCTGGCGAACGAAGTCCACCGTGATGTTATTTTTCCGAAGCGAATAGGCGTGCAAATTGAGCGTGCGTTCCACCACATCCTCGAGATTGACGCGGGTTTTGCCGGGCGTCGGAGGGGTCGCAAAATAAGTTAGATTGTGAACAATCTCCGCCGCTCGCCGCGCCTGCTGCTGCAGTATGCCGATCTGCTTTCGCGCCGAATCCGTGGTTTGACTGTCTTGCAGAAGTTCACTCACGCCCAGGATGCTGGTAAGCGGATTGTTCAGTTCGTGCGCAACGCCGCCGATCATCGCTCCCATGGCCGCTAAACGTTCGCTCTGCACCACCTGTTGCTCAAACTTCTTTTCCGTGGTGATGTCGCGTATGGAAATGATGACGCCTGCTAGCTTGGAATCTGCGTCAAAGAACTGGCTGGCCGAGGCCCGCAGCGTACGGCCGCTTCCATCGCCGCGACGCACCCCGTACTCCGCCGATCCAAACGCTTTGTTATCTGCAACCACGTCGCTATACAACGCCACCAGTTCAGGCGAGTGAGCCGGCGGCTCGGATATCTTTTTGCCCATCAAATCCTCCGATTGGCACCCGAGCACGTCCCGCACACGCGAACTGACGAAAGTGTATCGCTCCTCCAGATCGACCACCAAAATGAGATCAGGGAAGCTTTCCAGCAGGCGGCGCCGAAATTCTTCTTGCTGCAACAGTTGCCGTTCGAGCTTGCGCCTCTCCGTGACGTCAATCAACGTCCCTTGGTAACGAATCAACTTTCCCGCCGCGTCCCACACTGCACGAGACGATTCCAGAAAGACAGCTGGACCCCCATCTTTTTTGCGCAGAGTAATTTCTCTCGCGCGCACGCCGCCGCGATCGTCGGCCGCTCGGCCCAGAACAGGCGCTTGCTTCGGATCGAGGTTCAGCTCGGCGGGATTGAGAGCAAGCAACTCATCCTTGCTCACATATCCCAGAATACTGACCAGCGCCGGATTCGCATCCAGGAGCCTGCCGTCCGGGGTGCTGAAATAAGCGCCTTCCTGCAGGGTCTCGAACAGTTCCGTGAAGCGGAGTTCTTTCTCGTGTTGCCCAGTAACGTCGCGTCCCAGCACACTCAGCCCAACCACTTCTCCGCTCTTCACAATCGCATTGACGACGCAGTCAAAATAGAGTGGCCGGCCGTTGTTTTTAAAACGCACGCGTACCGTGCCGGCCCAGTGCCGTTTCTCCAGAAAACGCATGAGTCCGGCTTCGACATTGGCGCGCGTGGGTTCTTCCAGAAATTCGAAGTACTTCTGTCCTACGATCGCGGTGTAGGGCAGACCCGCCAGTTCGCTGACTCGTTTGTTGACCGTGCGCAGAGTGCCGTCCAAAGACGCGGCGCAGGCGGCATCGTCAAAGGAATCGATCAATTCCTTGAAGCTGCGCTGCGAGCGCGCAATCATCTCGTTTAGTTGATCGAGTTGCTCTTCCGACGGAGCCGCACCGACGTGCTCCTGCAAATCCTGAAGCAAGAGCTTCAGTTCGACGACTTCGCGGCGCCGTCCGTAGGCATAAACAGCCAGCAGGATCGACAAAACCAGTACGCCCACAGCCATCGGACCTAGGTGGTATGGCAGGGTCTCCAGTCGTTCCCATGCCAGCGCCGCAAAGCCCGCCGCCAGCAAAACCATGAAGAGAAGAATCCATCGCCAAAGCTGGGACTCTTCGCGCTCCAGGTTTTGCTGGGGGCGAGATGATCGAGGAGAATCAGACGAGGCCGGCATCATAGGGGAGCCAACCTATTTTCCCCGAGTGGAGCGAACGGGAAAACGGTTCATCATTCAGATCATCGTACTGCCCCGGCTCGGACGGGACAACCATTGCTGTTAGAGAAGTAGGTACGTCGGGCCAATTTGGGCGAAGCTGCGCGCCAATCGTGAGAATCGATAGCGCCCACCGATTCTGACAAGCAGCGTCGCGGCTTTCTTTCTATCCACAAGCCCAGCCTGTGACATCTATCACTGCGCAGCCTACGGCACGACGCATAGCCTAGATATTTTCCGGATCAGGTCTTCTTGCGCCGAGTCTGGCGCCGGAGGTTTTCCGCGCAAACCGATGCTCTACGAGACCCTCAGCGCCGCCGTATATGGCATTGACGCCAACATTATTCAAGTGGAGGTTGACTGCTCCGGCATCAAAACCGACCAGGGCCCCTTCCCTCGGCTTGCCCGACGGCGCCGTGCGTGAAAGTTGCGGCCGGGTACGCTAGCGCTGAAAAATTGCGGCTACGACATTGCCCCTACCCACATCACCGATCAACCTCGCCCCGGCGGATATTAAGAAGGAAGGCTCCGGATTTGATCTGCCGATGGCTCTCGGGATCGTCGGAACGTACGGCAGTCTTACGAAGAAGGGAATCCCGATTGTCTCTGTAGGGGAGTTGTCGCTCGATGGCGGGGGTTCGCGGCATGCGAGGCACACTACCGATCGCACTCGAAGCGCGCGCGCCTAAAGGAGAGCGCTGATCGGCGCTCCCCTTCACATTAGCAGAGCATGAGGTGATTACACTCTCATGCTCGAAGGTCCAATTCTATTGCATCGATCAGCGGTACGAGCCACGCCAGGAGCGCTTGATGTGCTGGATGTTGTACGTAAGCCTCAAGTGCTGCTTTGTCCTCGAATTGCATTATGCCGCCAAACGTATAGCCCTTTCCTCGCGGCGAAATATTTGGGCCTACATGGGTCTGAAGAAGCCCAGTGATTAGCCCCTGGAAAGCGGCAATCTCTTTCGTGGCTCTGTCCATTTGAGCTTCCGATGTCCCTTGTTTCCATTGAAATGCGAATACGTGAAAAACGTTCACCGATTCGCTTTCCGCTCTTGCCACCTCCCGCGAATTGAGAGAGCTGAGGGTGGCAGCTCCGACGGCAACACAGCCACCTTGCAGCAGGGCACGGCGTGTTGAGTTTTTCATTTGGTTTTCCTTTCTCACGACGGGCGTCCTACCCCCTCCAGTAGATCAGTAGATCGAGGATCAGATTTCAACGGTGTGCAGTTCATCAGGTAGTCATCGGGGGTTCATTTTTCTCTTTTCAAGGGCGGCAGGCCATTTGTGTTCAGCGAACTGTTTGCGCGTCATCGGCGTTTGGCCTTCTTCGGCTGCGCAGCCTGTTTCTTGGCGGGCATTAGGTTCTTTGTCGCGACGGAAGAATGCAAGACCTCGCTTCAGCTCTGCGGCAAGATCTGTATCCTCGGTGGCAACATGCTCCGGTTTGCCTGATTCTCTGCCGAGCCAGGCATTCCTCAATGCCTCCGGCGTAGTGGTCACGAACCGACCTTGGCGACGAACCGGCATCCCGTCCGAGGCCCAACGCTTGAACGACGGCAGCAGGATGGCCCAAGAAAGCAGCTATCTGCTGCCCGTCAGGGAGTCCGATTCGATCTTTGACGCTGCTTGCTTCTTCACTCGTTTCGCCATAGCGATCAAGTAAACAACTGCCCTTGTGGATGCCTTTCAATCTCAACCGGCTTTGCACACTCCTCATCATCGTTTAATGCCTGATTGACCCGCGTGCTAACCGGATAGCATCTCATCAGACGTGCATCATAGGGCTTCAGCATCTCGGACACCACAGTTACATCCGTGAATCCCGGATCAAGCCACAGATCATAGTCTTCTGGATTAAGGATGACCGGCATCCGGTCATGCACGGCGGAAGTCACAGCGTTCGGCGTGGTCGTCAGGATCGAACAGCTCTTGATCCAGTTGCCGCTCGGGTCCTTCCATCGCTCCCATAGTCCCGCGAAGGCGAATAGCTCACCATCGTTGACCTCGAAGCAGTATGGCTGTTTGACTGCGCGGGTCCGCGC
>JBEKRE010000029.1:0-61011 GCA_049519055.1 Candidatus Sulfotelmatobacter sp.
TTCCTCATAGCAGCCTTCGATTCCGCTGGGACGGGCCTTACGTAGAACGCCATCGTTGTTGACAGGTCCGAGTGCCGAAGAATCGCCTGAATCGTCTTGCCGTCCACGCCGAGGCTGTTCAGGTTCGTCCCCAGCCCGCGCCGTAGGGCATGCCATCCGTGCCACTCGATTCCTGCCTTCTTCAGCGCGGGCTTCATGTGACGACGCAGCTCGTTCTCCAGCCGTAGGGGGTTTCCGCCTCCGCCCGAGAAGACCCATTCGATGGAAGGGAAGAGACGTCGGTGCGCGTCCAGCGCCTTTTTGACTATCGGCAGCAGCGGAACCGGTGCCTTGCTCGTCAGGGTTTTCGTATCGTTGACCACCCCCGACCATACGGAGCGATTGACGTGCAGCTCGTCGCCCTGAACGTCCTCCCAGCGCAGCCCTTTCACTTCGGAGATGCGAAGCCCGGTGAACCCGGCAACGATGACAGCGGTTCGGCCCGGCTCTGGCAGGACCTTCATCATCGCCTCAATTTCGGCCAGCGAATATGCGTAGGCGTCTCCTGCGGGATTGCCTCGCGGTACAACCGAGTCACGCACTGGGTTCTCAGTGATAAGGTCAGTTCGTTTTGCGAACCGGAACGCACCCGAGAGGAAGGACTTCAGATTACGATGGGTGGTGTGTGCCCGCGTTTTTTCCGCAGCGACCGCAGCCATCAGTTTGTCCACGTGGCTGGTGCGGAACTCGCGGAGTTCGTGACCGTCGAGATGATGCTTCGCCGACCGAAAACTGAGAAGGTAAGATTTGTAGGTGCTCGGTCGCTTGGTCGCCTTGACGTGGGGGAGGTAAACGTGTTCGAGAAAATCGCGGACGGTTTGTGTACTGGAAGGCTGAACGGTTTTGGCGTTGATCGGCGCAAGAATCAAGTCCGCCAACGGTCTAACCGACTCTTCGGTTCGGTATTCGCGGCTTAACGTCGCCAGCTTCTTCGCCGAGCAGCGTTGAGCTGTTTTCCCATCCGCCCCAATGACGGGTTCCTTGTACCGCAGCATCCAGCAATTGCCGACGAGTTTGATTGTCCCCTTTTGCATGGCTTTCCTCCCGGACCCCACTATACCGTGGGGACAAGAAGGGGACAAAGTACATTCGTAACCGCGCATAACCCGCATGTTTGGCGGCGATTCGTGATGTCGAAAATGCTGGCAGGCCGTTTCCTAAACCGTTGGTCGGCGGTTCGACTCCGCCCGGGGCCCCCAATTTATCTTGAACAAGTCGGGTCGCACCGGCTTGGCTTGCTCCTGAGAACAAAGGGGGCTGTGCCTTAGTTAGGCGGCCTTTTCTTGAGGCTATCCTTCAAAAGCCCGAGCTGCACCAGACTTTCGGCAGTGGCGACGATGGAGTGCTCGTTTGAACGGGGCGCCCAGCCCAGCACGCGCCTGGCCTTTTCGTTGGTCGCGTTCTTCACGATGCCCAGCTCCGGCAGGATCAACTTCACCGCCGGATCACGGAGTGCGGCGATGTGCATCAGCCAGTTCGGCAGTTCCCTGGTCGGCACTCTTCTGGCCGCCGCGCCCATGCGGCGTTTAAGCATCTTTGCGACGTCGAGCATCGACAGGAAGTCGCCAGCCACTGCCAGGAAGCGCTCGCCCTTGGCGGCAGGATGAGTCATGGCCCGGATGTGCAGGTCGGCAACGTCGCGCACATCGACGGCGCCGAAATAGAGCCGCGGGCAGCCGGGCACGGCCCCGTCCATCATGCGCTGCACCAGAAGTATCGACGTCGAATAGTCAGACCCCAGGACCGGGCCGAACACGCCCACCGGATTGATCACCGAAAGCTCGAGGTTGCCGCCTTCCCGGGCAATGAAATCCCAAGCTGCGCGCTCAGCCAAGGTCTTCGATTTCACGTAAGCCGTTACGCCTTCGCCATTGATGTCCGTCCAGTTCGTCTCGTTGAACGGCGTACTCTGCGGCTTCTGACCATAGCCGATCGCCGCGAACGAGGACGTCAGCACCACGCGCTTCACACCGGCATCGCGCGCGGCACACAGCACCCGAAGCGTGCCTTCGCGCGCAGGCACAATCAGTTCATCCTCATTCTTGGGCACGTTCGGAGGAAAGGGCGACGCAACGTGCAGCACGTATTCGCAGTCGGCGACAGCTTCCGGCCAGCCCCCATCTTTTTCCAGATCGGCGGCGATGAACGACAAGCGATCGGAGGGTTTGGCCCCGCCTTCCTTCAGCATGGCGCGTACGTCGCCCTCGCGCTTCAAACTCCTTACCGTGGTCCGCACCTGATGTCCCGCAGCCAAGAGCTGCAGGATTGAATGGCTCCCGATGAAGCCCGAACCGCCGGTAACCAGAATTGTGCTCATTGCTGACCCCTCATTGTATTGGGCTGAGTTGCGGCGGAGGCCCGCCCGAGCTCGATTCCTACGGAGCGCTATGACCACCGCATTTAAGCACGCCCAGAAAGGCACTCCAAGGACCGACTACATCACGATACTGGTAGGCCATCACACGGGAAAGTTGATGCAAATGGGTGAGGTCGTGCACCGCCCATGTCGCCAGAAGTTGCGATAGCGTCACCACTCCCAGCGCCGGATGCCTTCCCCGCCGGGTCAAGTCTTCCTGCCGTAAGTTCAGCGCCTGCAGCGCCACTAAGTTCTCTTTTCGCAGGCGGGCGAAATCGTCCAGAAGTTGCTCCAGCGATTTGCCCTGACTCTCTTTCGCCTGCGCAAAGCGGTCAAAGGGATCAAATGGCCGCGCTTCGCCGTCCGTCAGAATGATCCGCACCCGCGGCATCCAGTCGGTGCGCTCCCCGACGATCAGGTGGCCCACGATATCGAAGGCGCTCCACGTATCTGTTCCTTCGTTGTGGTATGCCCAGATGCTAGGCAGGCCGCGCAGGAGCGCATTTATTGATGCCGGAGTGCGAGTGAGAACCGCGACGGCGTCGCCCAGGCTGAATTCCGTCAGGTTTGCCATGCCTGCGTAGATGCATGCCTGGCGCCTTTGGACTCAAGCGACGAGCGTAGCGCCTGGTGTTCTCGCTGGACATCCTCGTCGACTATCCGCCTCCGATACCGAATCGGTCAGACGGTCTCAGTCGAGCGATAGTCAAGTTCTGCCGG
The DNA here is from genome assembly GCA_049519055.1 of Candidatus Sulfotelmatobacter sp. GTDB lineage: Bacteria > Acidobacteriota > Terriglobia > Terriglobales > Acidobacteriaceae > Sulfotelmatobacter. The sequence continues at coordinate 3,116 of JBEKRE010000029.1, forward strand.
AGGGCTCTTTTGGAGATGCTTTGCCGGACAGGGCCGCACGGGCGCGATTCTTTGAAGTGTTGAGCCCACAACCTTGAATGTTTTGACGTAAGGCTTTCCGTCCAGAAGCCTTTCCAAAATCTCCGTCACTTCTGGATATCCGCTCGTGTGATAAGCGTCCGCGTTTGCTTGGTGATCCCAGAAGCTGATGGTCGCGACTTCGTTGCTATCCGGGACGGCCAGGGTGATCAAATCCAGGAAACCGTCTTGCTTTCGCAGCCAGGGAAGAATTTTACTCTCGATGAGATTCGTAAATTCCGGAAGTGAATTCGGCTTGAGGAGAGCAGCAACCTTACGAGCAAACATATCGACCTCCGCACTGTGGCTGGCTTCCTTGCGACGGCACCAGCCTGCACCCCACCGTATATTCCGTAGTGCTCTTCGAGATCAAAACGTTACAAACGAGCGGCCACTTTCTTAGTCCAACATGTTCGGAACCTTATTTGTATCTCGCTCTTCCTGCCTTCGCAACGCATAATCAGGATCAATTGAAGTCTAGGAGATCCTGATGAAGATCCCGCGCCGGTTCGCTTTGGTTGTGTGTCCATGCATTGTTTGGTCCCTCGTTGCCTATTCGGGAGAAGCGCCGGAAACCGAATTAAGAGCGACCGCCGTCGCTGCCTTCAAGAATGGGTTGGCATTTGTGGTAAAGCAGGGCGACGCGCACCTCGAGGCCGGCGTGGGGAATCTTTCCCCGGTCCCGAACGCAACTCTGGGCTCTCTATGGATTGCTCCGAATGATGCGGGAACATCGCTCGATGAAGTCGTTGCTCACCGCTACAAAGTCCCCGAGCAACAGAACCTGACAGTCCTTGCGGAGGTGTTGCTGGCTAATGCCGGCAAGGTGGTTACGATCGTCGATAACAATCAAAAAGAGTACACGGGCGAAATCGTCGATTTTCGGCCAGCGGAGAAGCCGGGTGCAGGTTCCACGCCACCACTCAACCCGTCGGAGATCTTCTATCCGAATTCCGTGCCTCCGCCACAGCCGCGAGCGATGCCGGAATACCTTCTGCTGAAATCCGAAGATAAGCTTTTGGCTCTCTATTTCCACAACATCGCGCGTGTAATTCTGCCGGCGGATCCCATGCTTCAGCAAGCGCGGGAAGAAGAACGCAAGGCGTTGCGCTTCAAAATTAAGGGTGCGTCTAGACATGCCAACTTGACGATGGGATATCTGGAACACGGATTGGGGTGGACCCCTTCGTATCTGATCTCACTGAAAGATGACCAGATGGCACAGATTACGATGCAATCGGTACTCGTGAATGACGCCGAGGACTTGAAAGACACAGACTTGTTTTTCGCGGTGGGCGTGCCAAACTTTGCTTATGCAAACGTTCCGTCGCCTATGGCGTTGGAACAAAGCCTGCTCGATTTCATGCAGGCGGCCGCGCGCAAGGACGACACGAAGGCACGCTATTCAAACGCGCTCACCGGTCAGGCGATTGGTGCTCTACTCGATTTCGAAGCCCCGGCGGCACCCAGTCTTGCGACCACAGTCGGAGAATTACCCGGAACACAGGAAGAAGATCTCTTTTTGTACAGCCGGAAAAATGTCACCTTGGCTCGCGGCGAGCGCGCCACTTACAACGTCTTTTCCGACACCGTAAGCTACGAGCACATCTACGAGTGGAACCTGGAGGACCAGCCCCGCGTAGACGGATTCGGCATCCCGCAGAACAACCTAAATTCAGGATCGGATCGTTCCACGAAAGATGATATCTGGCACGCGCTTCGCTTGAAAAATACGACCAAGTTTCCCTGGACCAGCGCGCCCTCCATGGTGATTTCCGGTACCAATCCGCTATCCCAGGATACCTTGCCCTACACGCCCAAAGGCGCGACCTCAAGTCTGAAGCTGACGGTCGCGACCGACATTCGCGCGAGCCATGAAGAAAATGAAGTCGAGCGTCAGAAGGATGTTCAGCGGCGGCGCAACTACAACTACGATCAAGTGACCATCGAAGGAACGCTGACCATCAAGAATTACAAAAGTAAGGAGGTTCGCTTGAGCATTGCCGACAGAGTGCGGGGAAGTGTGGAATCTCAGACCGACGATGGCAAAACGGCCAAGCTCGCAGAAGCCATCGCTGTCGATAATCCGCTCTCTCGACTGACTTGGGAAGTCACCTTAAAGGCTGGAGAAGAAAAAATTATCAGGTACCGCTACAAAGTTTGGTTGCGTGTGTAGGCGGCGATCGCCGCCGACCAAGTAACAAATCGCATCACGCCCTTTTGCCGCACCATTGCATCGCTGTTTCCGATGCAATCTCGGTCCTTTGCGGCGTGACGTTACGATTCCTTTATCATCCCCCCCACGGTTTCTTTATTTCCTGCGTGGTGGCGACTTGGTCATGCTGGGTAGGGCGATTTCGCAAACCAAAGCGGCAGTGCCAAAGCCGCAGGACAAATTGGCGCTCCGCGAGGAGGAGGAGGTCAAGCAACTGCTGCTCCTCATGGATAAAGACAAAAACGGCAGGATCTCCAAAGCGGAGCGCATGAAATTTATGGAAGCGGAATTTGACCGGCTGGATAAGGACAAGAGCGGGGACCTGGACGTGAAAGAACTCACCCAATCAAAATTGCGAGTAAGTCACGCCGGAGTCGGCCGGTAGCATACAGGGACGGCTCTTACTGATGTCCCCAGAGTTTTCCCTTCGAAATGAAGCGAAATGATTTAGCATCCTCATCAGGCACCGGGCTGCATTACGGGACCACGATCTGACCGTCCTCATCTGCGACTACATCCCGAACGGATTAGAATCGGTGCGGCACAACGTGCGGCGCGTATAGCGTATGAAAAAAGTTTCTTTTAGCGGCGTACTTCTGTTGGGTCTGATTGTGCTGGCAAGATCCGCCTTCGTACAAACCGAGACCCAGCCGAGCGCGCAACCGACGCACTACTTTTTTGTACTGTTGAATCGTCCAGCGAATGCTCCGCAACTGAGCAAAGAAGCGGGCGAAAAGCTTCAGGAAGAGCACATGGCCAATATCCATAAGATGGCGGCCGAACACAAGCTTGTGATTGCTGGGCCTTTCCTGGATGACACGAAGCTGCGCGGGATATTTGTGTTGCAAGCAGAGTCAGCGGCGCAAGCAAAGCAATGGGCTGACGGCGATCCGGCGGTCAAGGCAGGCCGGCTCTCTCCTGAGGTTCTTGGGCCGTGGGTGATCGACCCGAGCACCATTCACAGCCCAACCGAGCCTCCAGGATTCGAGCAGTACACACTGGTTCTGATGAAGAGGGGCGAAAAATGGAAATCGGACGCCCTTGCCTTTAATTTCGTGGGGAAGGAACATCCTGCTTTCATCAAACAGATGACCGCGCAAGGATTTCTGGCCATTGCCGGACTGTTCCCGTTGAGCGTTCCGGGCGAGTTGCGGGCCGTTGGCATCTTCCGCGTAGGCGCGGAGCAGACCACGACTTTGTTGAAGGACGATCCTTCCGTCGCCGCTGCTTTCCTCAAACCTGAAATCCATCCCTGGGGTACCAGCAAAGGTGTGCTGGCGTCAGGACAGCCGATGGAGTAACTCCTGCCCAGTGCAAATCATGCCTGAGAGTCGTCCGGCACAGACATTCGCGGGAATGGGAACCGGAAACTGGAAACTGCCTTCGCTTACCCGCCGGCTTTCAGCTCCGTCAGCACCTGCTTGGCAATTTCTTTCAAGGTCTCAAACACCCCGGTACCCTGAAACGCTACTGCCTCGATCACGGCCTCATTTTTCTTGCGGAGCTCTTTGCCCAGGGCTTCAGTGGAGAGAATATTGGGCAGGTCGCGCTTGTTGAGCTGCAGCACGTAGGGAATCTTGTTGAAGTCGTAGCCGTGCTCTTTCAGGTTCGACATCAGGTTGTCGAGCGCTTCCACGTTCGCATCCATGCGCTGTTCCTGCGAGTCGGCCACGAAGACGATGCCATCCACACCGCGCAGAATCAGCTTGCGGCTGGCGTCGTAGAAGACCTGCCCGGGCACTGTGTAAAGGTGGATTCGCGTCTTGAACCCGCGCACCGTCCCTAGATCAAGGGGCAGGAAATCGAAGAACAGCGTTCGCTCGGTTTCGGTGGCGAGCGAAATCATCTTCCCCTTCTGCTGCTCGGCGGTCTTCTGGTAGATCACCTGCAGGTTCGTCGTTTTGCCGCCCAGCCCGGCGCCGTAGTACACGATTTTGCAATTAATCTCGCGGGCTGCGAAGTTGATGAAACTCAAGGCTTTCCTCAAAAAGCGCGGATCACACACCCTTCCGCGCGCAAAAATATCCCTTTGGGGGCTCGGGCCTTTTATATCACACGCACCCGTCGCCCCGCAGGTTACTCAGGTGACCCCTCCCGGAATAGGGTTCAGGAGAGCCGCAAAGGACACGCCGGATATGGATTTCGGGTCCTCAGATCCAGATCCTGGTCGAAAACGGAGATTATCGACTAGAGAAATGTCTTACTCTCTACCGCGCCGCCGCCGGCGCTGGATAATATCCAGCCTTTGCGTAAATCTTTAACCCCGGGCGGCTAACCAGGATCTCGATATCGTGATACGCCCTTGCAGTCGGCGTCTTTGGCGGAGTGGGTGTATAGCCTAGCGTGTACTGGTTTCGTGCCTCGCCCATGGCCTGCGCATAGGTGTCTTCAATCGCGCTTTGCGTAAGCTCCCGATAAACCGGCAAGCCCCCCGTGGCAGACACATACTTCGGCAGGATGTCATCGTAGCCTTCGCGCGGCAGGTGCAGCCGTTCCACCTTGTCATACACCGGAAGGGCGGCGCTTCCCACTGCTACTGCCTTCACTTGGATCTCATTCGACAACAATACTTTCAGCACGTCCCTGTAGCTAGCCTGGCTGCCAAACTCGCGTCCGTCGCTGATCACGAAGATGATCTTGCGCCGCGTACGGTCTTGTTTACTCAGGTCCAGCGCGGCCCGAAGAATCGCGTCATTTAGCACGCGAGCCTGTTTCGGCGGCGTATAAACGGGCTGAGTCGGACTGCCTACCGGAATGCCATTGATAATCGGACCGTTGGGTGCCAGTGGTCCGCTTAGCACGGCAGGGCCGTTGTTGCTCCCGCGCACCGTCTTGATTTGGCTGAATATCGCGGTGAGCCTCTGGGTTGGCGCCGTGAAACCGCTGATCTGGCTCACCGTGCTGCTGAAGGTGTAAAGCGCCACGTTATCATACGGAGCGAACGCACCTACCAGTGCTGGGAAGGTTTGGTTGACCTTCTGCACCGTTGCATCCGACATTCCCAGATCCAACACAATCGCCACCGAAAGCGCGAAGGGATCGCTGCTGAAAAACGTTAACTTCTGCAACGTCCCGTTTTCCTTGACGCTGAAGTCAGTAGGCAGAAGCCCATCTACTCTCCGGCCGTCGCGATCCTTCACCGTAACCGGTACCTGCACAAAATTGGTGTGCACCACGTAGGTGTAAAGCTGCTCCTGAGCGCGTGGCGCTTTCACCGAACCCGGCGGCACCGTCTTGACCGGAGGCATGGCGGGTGGCGGCGCGGAAGTCTCGTCGCCCGGAGCCGCGGCCGGCTGGGCCGGCGGCGTATTCGGCTGGTTCGTCCACGGGTTTCGATCCACCGTCGCCGGCTTCTTTTCCTCCGGTTTAGGAATCGGCGGTGGCTCGGCCGGTGTCGCCGAAGGTTGCACGCTGGGCGCGTCCGGAATCTCATCAGTTTGTGCGGGCTGGGTTTGTGCAGGCTGCGTCGGCTGGGCTTGGCTTCCGGACGTCTGTGCCGCCATCTTCGGAACCCCTAGGCCGAAGTAGGCGCCGAAACATCCTGCAAATAGAACGGTGGCCATCCAGCCGGCTACGACCGTCCGTGGTCTCTCTTGAGCCGCGGTTTGGTTCCTCACAGTCACCTTCCGTTCCTTGTCCCCAATCCCAGAATCAGTGCAAAAATCGTTTATCTCTACTCCTGGCCAACTAAAAGACCAAAAACACCTTCACACCCTTGGGATGCCCGAACCTTACCATTTGGTGCATCCAACTTCAAAGGACTAGACTAACAAAAACCTCGAGAGGGAATCATTCGTGCCCAAACTATTCAATAATCCGAGATTTTTGCCCGCCTTGGTCGCTGCCTCGGTCCTTTTTTGTCTGGCAGAGGTGTCCGGCGCCGCTCCCGCCGCCAGGGCTCAGAATCCCACCCTCTCCCAGTCCGCCAACGCAGGGCAAGACGCGGGACAATCCGTTCCCGAAAAGTCGGATGAAACCCTGAAGGTCAACGTCAACGTCGTCGGCGTCTTCTTCAACGTCAAGGACAAGCACGGCGCGCTCATCCCCAATCAGACCAAAGACGACTTCCAGGTCTTTGAAGACAGCAAGCCGCAAACCATCAAATACTTTACCGCCGAATCGAATCTCCCGCTCACCCTGGGCATCCTCATTGATACATCCGGCAGCCAAATCAGAGTCCTCGACATGGAGAAGGAAGTCGGTGGAGCTTTCCTCCGCCAGATTCTCACCGACAAAGACGAAGCCTACGTGATGGATTTCGACGTTCAATCCGAACTGATTCAGGATTACACCCGTGATGTTCATCGCCTGCAAGCCGCCTTGAACAAAGTGAAAATCAACAGCGGAGTCACCAGCGGAGCCAGCGGAATTCCCGGCCTCGGACAAGGCCCCGTTCCCGTGCATAACGCTCCCGGCACCGTCCTTTACGATGCCGTTTATCTTTCCGCCAACGAGATGCTCGCTAAAGAAGTAGGGCGCAAGGCCATGATCCTTCTTACCGACGGCGAAGACGAAGGTAGCAAGCTCAAAATCAAAGACGCCATCGAGGCTGCCCAGAGAGCCGATGCCATTGTCTACGTCCTGCTCTGCGCCGATCGCGGGTTCTACGGCGGCATGAGCCTGGGCTACTCGGGCGAAAGCGAAATGAAAAAGCTTACCGAGGCGACGGGTGGCCGAGTGATCAACGTTGGAAACAAATTCGACAAGCTGAAGGAAGCCTTCGACCAGATCGCCGCTGAATTGCGCAGCCAATATAGCCTCGGTTACACCTCCGCCAACACAGTGCTTGATGGCGGCTACCGCAAACTGGAAATCAAATCAAAAGAAGGCTACAAAATCCAGACCCGCGCCGGATACTACGCGACGAAGCGCGATCAGCAGCAATAATATTGCTTTTATTCGACGGCGTTCCGCGAAACTACCTCGCGGTACCACTCCGCACTGAGCTTAGGAGTGCGCGTCTGCGTCTTGAAGTCCACGTAGTGCAGCCCGAATCGCTTGCTATAACCGTCCGCCCACTCGTAATTATCCATCAGGCTCCAGAGGAAGTATCCCTTGATCGGGTAGCTCTCCGAAGCAGCGCGATGCAGGTGCGTCAGGTGATTGCGCAGATACATGACCCGGTCGGTGTCCTCGATTCGTCCGTTCGCCGTTACCACGTCGTCCGCCGAGCAACCATTCTCCGTGATGTAGAGAGCCTTAGGTCTCCAAATGTCGCTGACGTTGCGCACCGCCCAGTAGATCACTTCTGGCCCAATATATAGCCAGTCCGAAGCCATGCGCGGATACGAAGTCTGGCGCTTCTCCACGATGTAGCCCGCCGCTGACGAGTCCGCGCGAACATATTCCGGGGTGTACACATTGAGCCCGACGAAATCCAGCGGATTGCCGATAATCTTCATATCACCGGCCTCCACCTTGGGAGCGTTCGCGCCCTCCCGCTGCAGATAGCCGTCGGTGTACTTGCCTTCCATGAGTGCCGTGAGAAACGGAGCGTTCTCTTCGCGCGTCGCTCGTCGCGCCGCCTCGATTTGCTTCTGGTCCTCGATCACTGGCACATACACCGTGGCATTTTCCGCCAGACCAACCTGCGTTCCGCTCTTCCCATTCGCCCGAATGGCTTCGACCGCCAGACCGTGCGCCAGCACCGCATTGTGCCGTATCTGATTCACTTCTCCATCCGGCAACTTAAGGCCCGGTGCGAACCTCCCGGTCTTGTATCCCAGGTCGGTGAAGCAGGTGAACTCATTGATGGTAAAAAAGTGGCCGACACGATCCGAAAGGTGCTTGGCGATATACGCTGCATAATCGGCGAATGCCTTCGAGGTGTCGCGCGACTGCCATCCCCCCGGCAGAGCCTGCGGCAGGTCCCAGTGAAACAGCGTAATGTAGGGCGCAATATTGTTCTTAAGCAGCTCGTCAACCACGCGCTGGTAATAAGCCAGCCCTTTTTCGTTCGGCTGACCCGTCCCGTCAGGGAAGACTCGCGACCATGAAATCGAGAACCGGTACCCGCCCACTCCCAGATTCTTGAGCAGCTTCACGTCTTCTTTATAGAGATGGTAGGAATCATCGGCGACATCGCCCGTTTCTCCCTGAAACGTTTTGCCCGGCGTGTGCGAGAACGTATCCCACACCGACGGTTTCCGTCCGTCTTCATTCACCGCGCCCTCAACCTGATAGGCGGCGGTAGAGCAGCCCCAGACAAAGTTATCCGGAAATCGCAGCAAACCCGCTTTAGCTAACTGAGCCAACGCAATTCGTGGCAAAGACGCACCGGCAGCCACAGCCGCGGCTGCGCCAGCCAAAGTCTTGCCGAATCGTCGACGCGTAAGATTTTTCATGGGCCCAAGAAGAGTACCACCAGCGCGGACCAAAAAGAAGCGACCTCAAGTCACTCCGGCGTTTCTCCCCACTCCACCGTCCGCCGCTCCCGGCTGCTTTTGTGCGCCAGCACAATCGCCCGCATCGTGCGCAGCGCCTGCTCCGGCGTCACCTCCAGCGGAGCCTTCTTCTCCATCCCATCCCGCACATTCGCATAGAACCCGCGATAATCTCCGCGATCCGTCTTTAGTTTCACGCTGGGCTCACCCACCAAGCTTAACGTTCCCCACAACTCTTCCGCCTCTTCACCCCAATCCGGGCCCCAGTCCAATCCCTGCGGAGGATTCTCTCCCCGCAGCCGCGCTTCCTGCGGATCCATTCCATACTTCACAAACGATCCCTTCGTTCCATGAATCAAGAAATGCGGCCCCGGCGCATACGCAATAATCCGCGCTCGTCCCATCGCGCGCAGCCTGGGATATTCCAGGCAAACATCAAATGCATCATCTACCTGCGACGTTTCCCGTTCGCAAAACGCCACCGCCGTAATCGCCTTCGGTTGGCCAAACAACACCAGCGCCTGATCAATCACATGCGGTCCCAGATCAAACAGCACACCTGCTCCCGGTCGATCTGGTTTTTCCCGCCACGCATTCTTCTTCGGTTCCAGACGAAACCGGTCATACCGGCACTCATACTCCACAACCTCTCCCAAGCTGCCCGCTTGCAGGGTCTTTTTCACCGTTCCAAAATCGCCGTCCCACCTCCGGTCCTGATACACCGTGATCAATCGCCCGCGCTCCGCAGCTAGCCGCACCAGTTCTTCCGCTTCCGCCAGTGTCGGCGCGAACGGTTTATCCACCACCACATCCCGCCCCGCCGACAAGCAAGCCCGCGCCAGTTCGAAATGCGAATCATTCGGCGTCGCGATCACACACAGCTGAATTCCCTTATCCGCCAGCAATTCATCCAGCGTCCGCACCACCCGCACATCAGGATATTTTTCTCGCGCTCGCGATCCTTTGCGTTCGAGGATGCAAACCAATTCCATACCCCGAACGCCGCTTATAACAGGCGCGTGAAAAGCCTGCCCCGCCACCCCAAATCCAATCAATCCCACTCTCACCATCGCCAACTCCTTGATCTGCGCCGCGTTTCTACGGCTGCACCCTCATCGCTTTACAGTTTTTTGCCGATATTGCCCTGCCGTCGTCCGTCGTATAAACAGAATTGTTCTTGTGCCCGCTAGCTTGAACTTGAGAGCTGATGTTTAGGAGGCGTAGATGCGATTCGGACCGTTTCTCGTGATTGCTCTGCTGCTGCTCATTCTATGGGCTGGTGGTTTTCTGATGTTCCACGTAGCCAGCGGATTGATCCATCTCTTATTGCTGTTCGCCGTAGTTTCTTTTGTAGCCCACCTCATCATGGGCTCGCGCACAGCGTAGATTTTTGCCGGCCAGGCCTCGCCGGCGGGAGCTAACCGGCTCCGTCGTCGGCCGGGCCCGGGCCCGGGCCCGGGCCTTTTAGTCTAACCTGCGATCTTTCGCGCGCCGCACAAACTTCAGTCCCGACCAAATATCCGTCACCGCGCACACCTTCACGTCCACTAGCCCCGCCTTCAGGCCGATCTCGCGCACCACCTTTTCGTCCAGGTCGGTCGCCACTCCAGAACTCTTCTTCGGCCAGCTCACCCACAGCATTCCCGTCGGTTTCAGTAGCATTGCTATCCGCGAAAATTCCTTCGTCAATTCCGCCCGCGACTTCGTGAACAGCATGGCGAAATCAAGCCCATCATCCCCCTGCTTGAGAATTTTGCATTCCGCTAATGGCTCCGCCAACTCCGCAAGCAGCTCCTTCGGAGGGTTCGCGAATTGAGCGCGAAACCCCGGCTTGATCCCCAACTTTTTCGGAAGCGGTGTCCCAGAATATCCCGGCATCGGTTGCCAAACGACAGCAGCACTTGAACCCGCTAGAAGCCAGAAGCTAGAAGCTGTTTACTGCGCCACCGGCGCGTAATATCCCCGCCGGGCCCTCACCTTGAAATTCTTCCGGTCATTGGCCACGATCTCAATCGTGCGAAAGTGCCCGTCCGGCTTGAAATCCGCTGGCTTATAAGACACATCATACTGGCTGCGCAACTCATCCTGAATCTCGGCAAACGCATTCGTCACGTCGCGAATCTGGAAAGGAAAAAATGCTCGGCCTCCGGTAGCGTCCGCCATGCGCTCCAGCACTTTGTCGCCCGCTCCCTTGGTTCCGCTCACGTTAGTGCTGATGGTGTAGATGATCGCATCCGCCCGCTGTGCCATTTCGATCGCTTCCTCGCGGGACACGTGGCTTTGGTTGTCCTCTCCATCGCTCAGCAGGATAATTGCCCGCCGCGTCGGTCCAATCTGCGGAGTTTTCAGCAGCTTGTCGCGACAGGCGTAGTAAAGCGCATCGTACATAGCCGTCCCGCCCCCCGGCCGCAGTTCGCGAACCCCGTGCGCCAGTTTCTCCGTGTCATCGGTGAAATCCTGGGTCACCTCTGGCGTCGCATCAAATCCCACGACAAACGCCTGGTCATAACGCTTGCGCACCGTCTGGTTCAGAAATTCGACTGCCGATTCCTGCTCGAACTTGAACCGGTCGCGCACGGAGCTGCTGGCATCGATGAGCAACCCCACCTGCAGCGGCAAATTCGTTTCCGCATGGAAGCTTCGTACCTCCACCGCCGGCTTGCTGTCATCTACAATCCGAAAATCGTTTTGCTTCAAATCCGTCACGCGCCTGCCGTGCTTGTCCGTCACCGTGAACACAACGTTCACTTCGTTGATGCCCACCCGTATTTTGAGGACCTCTTCGTTGTCCGCCCCCGAGCCGCTGGAATTCTGTTGGCTAGGCGCAGCCTGCGGCGTCGCGGAGCCTGGAGAGGACGAGGGCGCCGTACCCGCTTGTGCCATACCAATCCGCCACGCGCCCGCCACGAGCACGAAAACCGCCACCCACGCCAGGAATGAACTTTTCAGGAAAGTGTCTCGCGTAACCATGCCCCTCATTTAACAATCTATTATATCTACCCCCCGCAACCGCTCAAGCCGTACCGTGAACAGCGCCGCGTCAGCGCCGCGTAAAGCATCGACAATAAATTCGGGCTTCAGCCCCTGAGGGTCGGACCCGGGAGCCATCCTCAAAACCCCTATTCCTCCACCTTACCAAGAAACTCCCGCAACTCCTCCGGCAACTCACTCTTCAACGCAACCACCTCTCCCGTCCGGGGATGCCGAAACTCCAACTCCGCCGCGTGCAAGAAATTCCGCCCCAGCCCAATAACGGCATTTTTCCCACGCGCCTGTTTCGGAGCCCCGTACATCGTATCCCCCACCACCGGATGCCCCATCGCCGCCACATGCACCCGAATTTGGTGCGTCCGCCCCGTATCGATCTTCACATCCAACAAAGTAAACTTCCCAAACTTCGTATCCAACCGCCGCACCACGCGATAATGCGTCACCGCTGTCCGTCCACCCTCAAGCCGCGTCGTCATCCGCGTGCGCCGCACCCGGTCCCGGCTGATGCTCTGCGTAATCGTCCCCGACCCTTCCTTCACCCACCCATGCACGAGCGCCACATATTTCTTCTTCACTTCCCGCGCCGCAAACTGGGCGCTCAGCTTGCGATGCGCCTCGTCGTTCTTCGCCACCACGATCAGCCCGCTCGTCTCTTTATCCAGACGATGCACAATCCCCGGCCGCAACTCCCCACCCACTCCCGACAAACTCGCGAGATGATGCAGCAGCGCATTCACTAACGTCCCGCGATTCCGCGCACCGTCCGTCGCTCCCGCTCCCGCATGCACCATCATCCCCGCGGGTTTGTTGATCACCGCGAGATCGTCATCCTCATAAACAATGTCGAGCGGAATCTCCTCCGCGACAGCCTTCAGCGGCGCCCGCTGCGCCTCGCCCAGTACGCTGACCCGCTCACCGCCACGCAGCTTCAGTGAAGCCTTCGCTGGAGAATCGTTGACCAGCACGAGACCGTAAGCAATCAGCTCCTGCACCCGCGCCCGGCTGACCGATGCAAGCCGCGTAGCCAGAAACTGATCCAGCCGCTTGCCGGCATCTTCAGCCACAGCGGAAATAAGAATGGGAAATGCTCCCGACATTCCAAGGAAGCATACTAGAAAGGGAATCGAACATTGGCACGCGGGACCCACCTGCCTCACCCCGTGTACCCCTGTGTCCTCATGTGCTGAAGACTTTTCAGTCCGAAAGCCGAGGCTCTCTACCGCATCGCACCTACCGCCTGGGACGTCACGTTCTTCGCTCCCGGCCTTAACCACCAGATCAATCCACCGCCAATCACCAGCGCAATCGCAATCAACTGCGTCCCCGACATGGCCCCGCCAAACACCGATCCGCGCCCCGGATCGTCGCGCAAAAACTCCAGAAAGAACCGCGCCACGCCATAGATAAACAGGAACGTACCAAAAATCTGACCGTCAAACTTCCGCCGCTTCAGCAACCACATCAGAAAAACGAAATTCGCAAACTCCACCGCCGCCTCGAATAACTGTGTCGGCTCCAGCGGAATGTTCAGCGGAGTTCCCGTAATCTGATTTGCCAGCGGATTGCGAAACACCACGCCCCAAAAATGGTGCGTCTCTTTCCCGTAGCAGCATCCCGCTGCAAAACATCCGAGCCGTCCGATCGCGTGCCCCAATGCCAGCCCCGGCGCAAACGCATCGCAAGTTCCGAGCGGCGGCATATGATGCCTATGCACGTACCACGCCGCCGCCATGAACGCGGCAATCAATCCGCCAGAAAAAACTCCGCCCGCCTGCAACGTGTTGACGCTGAAAATCTCTCCCGGATGCTTCGAGTAATAGCTCCACTCGTTGATGACGTAGAGGACCTTCGCGCCCAGAATCCCGCACAACACCACCAGAATTCCAAGATTCCAAGCCTTCTCGCCGTCAATCCCCAACCGCTCGGAATTGCGCACGCTGATCCATAACCCGATCAGCACTCCCATCGAAACCAGGAAGCCATACGTCGGCAGAAAAAACCGCCCGAAATGCACTAATTGTGGATACACGTTTAATTAGATGCAGGAAACAAGGACTTGCTACGTGAACCAGTGTAGCAGGGACGGGCGCCTGGCAGTATCGTGGAAGAGCGGCGCTTTAGCGCCGCATAATGCGCAAACTTATCAGGGCTTTAGCCCCTTGAGGTGAAACAATTCAAGCCGACCCACTGTGCCGTGTGACGGGCCGAGAATGAACCGTCAGGTAGACGTTGGGAACCCGCCGAGACCCTTTAGGCATCTCCGCATGGCGGAGCGTTGCGCACCGGATCCTAGTTCGAGTCGAGTCCCCGTTCATTCAGCATTGGTTCAAAAATCGGTTACCGTCATCACCAACCCCGCAGGCCGGCTTTCACTTCAGATGCTAGGAGAATTCCTCGCGAATTAGCAATAGGGGAAGCGCAAATAGTTGGCAGATCAGTTGCAACTAAAGTAATCTCGCCTGCACAATCGGCAATTGCAATTGCCCCAGCAATGACGCAGAAATCGACCTTTCCACAGCAGTCTGAAATCTGCAGAAGTGATTTTTCGTTCGCAGAAACTACGTCGATGGTCTTAGAACTGCTTAGCTGGCCTTGCGGTCATCTTCCAAAACTTCATCGAGCGCGCTGGCCAGTATATGCGCGCGCTTCTGATAATCCGTCGATCCATTCTCCTGCTTCCGCCGCAAAAGGTGATACTCATCGGCGATGTTCAGCGCCGCGAGCACCGCCAGCCGTACCGTGTCAATCGTATTAGTAGCTTCAGCCACGGCTCGCATCTTCGAGTCCACATACTCCGCCAGCTTCAGAATGTATTCCGGATCCGACCCGCGCAAGTTATAGGCCTGATCAAAAATCTCCACCCGCACGCTGCCGTTTTGCGCATCCTTCAATGTAGAATCCTTAGCCGCCGTCGCCATAATGAGTAACCTTTGTCACGCGGTAACGAAAATACCTGTGTCAGGCAGTAACGTGAATATCTGTCATTCCGAGCGAAGCCAGGAACCGGCTGTCCCTGCCCGTCTACTCCGTTCTCACCCCCTATCCAGGAAGCCAGCACCCGGTGGAGCATGAGGCCAGAAGCCGGCAGCGGTTTCCTAGCTCGCCTCCGCGATCGTCTCGATCTGCTCCAGCATCTTCTCCACTCGCGTGCGAATCTCTTCCCGCTCTTTGCGTAACTGCACTGCCTCACGCCGCAGCGTGGCCAATTGCTCCTCGCGCTCTTCCAATTGCTGCCGCGCGCGCTGCGCATCTCGTTCCGCCGTAGCTTGCGCCTGCCGCGCTGCTTTGTACATTTCGATAGTGCGATAAATCTTCTCTTCCAGTGCCCTAAAATCGTCTGCCGGAACCTGTTCCGTTACCTGCTCCACCGCATTCAACGCCATGAGTGCACGCTTCCCCGGAAAGATTTCAAACTTTCACGAAGTATACTCCACCGCCCTGTGGATCGATCGCCCCCTAGTGCCAACATGGCCTTGGCAGTGCCACTTTAGCTATAATTCCCCGCATGAAACCCACAACCCTCCCCACGCTAGCGGCGACTGTTGCTCTGATTCTTTTCGCCCTTCCCAGCGCAGCCAAGACCAAAATCGAAGTCACGGACTCCCAAGGCAAAGCAGTCGGCACGGTCATTGTCTCGCAAAAGGGATCAGGCGTTGCCCTCAAGCTTCATCTTCACGACCTGCCGCCCGGCGAGCACGCCATCCACTTCCACCAGATCCCGAAGTGCGATCTGCCCGACTTCAAATCCGCCGGCCCGCATTTCAATCCCGATGGCAAGAAGCACGGATTCGATAATCCCGAAGGCCACCACGCCGGCGACATGTTGAACTTCACCATCGACGTGAAAGGCAAAGCCGACGCGACCCTGGAGGACAAAGACGTAACTCTCGGCGACGGCCCTCATTCCCTCTTCAGCAACGGCGGCACCGCGATCATCATCCACGCCAAAGCCGACGACATGAAGACCGATCCCTCCGGCAACTCCGGCGACCGCATCGCCTGCGGCATAGTCACGAAGTAGTTTGCGGGCTGGCACAGGCCATGCGGGGACAGCCGCCATCGCTGTCCAATCGGGCGAAGCCCGATCCCTGCGACGCGGGCACTCTTGCCCGCGAGTCCTCGACTGGCCTTTTAGGTGGCGCAGCGCTTCAGCGCTGCGAAGAGATCCCTGAATTAACTGAGGGCTTCAGTCCCTGAGCTTCATTTCCGCGCCCGCAACTTCCCCAACTTCTCCGCCGCCGCATCCAGCGTCTCCAGTTTCTTGCAGAACGCAAACCGCACCTGCCGCGCCCCATCCCGCGGATCCCTATAAAAACTCGACCCCGGCACCGCCGCCACTCCAATTTCTTTCACCAAATATTTCGTAAACTCCACATCATCCGCGAATCCAAACGCCGAAATGTCCGTCATCACGTAATACGCACCCCGCGGACGAAAACACCTAAACCCCGCCGCCTCCAGCGCCGGCATCAAGTGATCCCGCCGCACTCGATATCCCTCCGCCAGCCTAGCGTAATAGTCCGCTGGCAAGCTCAAGGCTGCCGCGCCCGCTTCTTGCAGCGGCGCCGGCGCTCCCACCGTCAAAAAATCGTGCACCTTGCGGATTGCATTCGTGATCTTCTCCGGCGCAACCGCCCATCCCACGCGCCATCCCGTCACGCTATACGTTTTCGACATGCCGTTGATCGTCACCGTCCGCTCCCGCATCCCCTCCAGCGATGCCATCGAAATGTGATCGGTCCCGTCATACAGAATGTGTTCGTAAATCTCATCGGTAATCGCTAACACGTCAAACTCTACACACAGATCGCGAATCAGTTCGAGTTCCGCCCGGGTGAAAACTTTTCCGGTAGGGTTGTTGGGTGTATTGAGTATGATGGCCTTCGTCTGCTTGTCAAAAGCCGAGCGCAATTCTTTCTCATCAAACGTCCACTCGCCTTCATCGCCCTCCGGCGGGCGCAGCTTCACAAACCGCGGCCTTGCCCCGCTCAGCACCGAATCCGGCCCGTAGTTCTCATAAAACGGTTCGAAGATGACGACCTCATCTCCCGCGTTGCACACCGCGAGCAAAGTCGAAATCATCGCCTCCGTCGATCCGCAACACACCGTAATTTCTTTTTCCGGATCGACCGCAAGCCCTTGCCACACGCCCATCTGACACGCGATCGCGTTGCGCAAACTCTTCGCGCCCCAAGTGATCGCGTACTGATTCACGTCGCCATCAATCGCCGTCCGCGCCGCCTGCTTGATCTCCGCCGGAGCCGCAAAATCCGGAAATCCCTGCGCCAGATTCACCGCCCCATAAAGCATCGCCTGCCGGGTCATCTCCCGGATCACCGACTCGGTAAATTGCGATACCTTGTCGCTGAGAAAATGTTTTTTGCGAGAGGATAAGGAAGAAATAACGTCCGCCATAGCAGGCAGATTAGCACAAGAAAGGACGGTGAAAGCATGCTGATGCACCGCGGGAAGCACCGTGGAAGAGCGGCGCTTCAGCGCCGCGTAAAAAGTACAAAAAAGTACAACAATGAACAGGATTCTAGCCCGTGGCCGTGCCCAGTCCCGCGAACTAAACCCTCTGCATTCCCCCCAACCCCTGCAGCGCCGCCACGATTTGCCCCGACCACTGCGCAATCTGCTCATCCCGCAGCGTCCCTTCGTCCGACTGCAGGCGCGCTCGCAACAGAATCGAATACCTTCCCGGCGCAATCGATCCTCCGCGAAAAATCTCCACTGGCTTGAATTCACGCAGCGCTCCCAACCGCAACCCCATCACGGCTCTGCGCATCGCCTCAAACCCCACTTCGTCGGCAAACACGAACGAAAAATCGCGCTCTACTGCCGGATACTTGGCCAGCGGCGTGAAAGTTACTTTCCGCAGCCCGCGCTCGTGCAGTTGCTCCAGATCGATCTCCGCGAAAAAAACATCTTGGCGCAACTTCCGTTGCGACTTCACGTCTATCGCAATCTGCCCGAATTGCGCGACCACCGCCCCATCCATCAGCGCTCGCGCCGATCGTCCCGGATGAAAATACTCCGCCGTCTCCCGGTCGAAACTCAGTTCACGATAAGCAAACGGCGCCAGCAAATTCTCCACATCGCCTTTGAACGACCGAAATACCTCTGCAACGGCAGCATGCTCCCCTTTGCTCACATCCAGCATCCCCCCAACTGGCAGAGACCCCTGCACCGCTGCCAGCGTCGCTCCCATGCAGGCGCGTGCCGGTTCCACACGCTCCCCGCCTCGCATTTCATAAACCCGTCCCATCTCAAACAGTCGGACGTTCTCCGAATCCCGATTCAAATTCCACGCCAGCATGTCGAGCATCCCCGGCGCCATGGATGTGCGCATCAGCGAAGCCTCTTCGCTCAACGGATTCTCCAACTCCAGCACCTCCGCCGAAGAAAACTTCTCCGCGTCCGCGTGCGAAATGAACGTCAACGAGACCGCCTCGTCGTATCCCAGCGCCAAAGCCCGCTCGCGAAACCTGGCGTCCATCGCCGCGTGCGGCGCTTCCACCACGGCGCCACTGTACGCCGGCAGCGTATTCTCGAACTTGTCATATCCATGCAGCCGCGCGATTTCTTCGATCACATCGATCTCGCGCTCCACATCCAGCCGCCAGCTCGGAATCTGTACTCGGAACTGCGCGTCGCCCTGTCCTTCAGGAATTAAACTAAATCCAAGTTTTTTCAGAATGCGAAAAATCTCTACGACATCCAGATTCTCACCCAGAATGCGCCGAACTTCCGAAATCCTCAGCACCACGGGTGCCTGGTCCAATGTTCTCGACACCACATCGACGGCATCGCCTAGCAGTTCTCCCCCACCCGATTCCAGAATGAGAGCCGCCACCAAATCGCACGACAAAACTGTCGACTCAAAATCCGCCCCGCGCTCGAACCGGTGAGATGCGTCCGTATGCAGTCCATGTCGCCGCGACGTCTTTCGCACCGTCACCGGATCCCACCACGCCGACTCGATCAGAACATTCCGCGTCTTGTCGGTAATCATGGTGTCGAACCCGCCCATCACTCCCGCCAGTCCGACCGGCCTTTTCGCGTCAGCCACCACCAAATCTTCCGAGGTTAACGTGCGTTCCACGCCGTCCAGCGTCTTCAGCTTCTCACCATTCTTCGCCTTTCGAATAATGAGCCGACCGCCTTCGAGCAAATCCATATCAAAGACGTGCGTCGGTTTTCCCATCTCCCACAACACGTAGTTGGTCGCATCCACGGCGTTGCTGATGGGCCGCTGCTCCAAAAGTTGCAAGCGGTGCGCAATCTTCTGGGGAGAAGCTTTGATCTTCGTTTCGCGAATGACGCGCGCCGAAAACCGCGGACAAAGCTGCGGCTCCTCCACCGTAATCGGGAAGGGCGTCCCAAGATTCTCGGAAGCCGGAAGCCGGAAGCCGGAAAGCGCCTTCAGCGGCAAGTCATAAATCGCCGCCGCCTCCCGTGCCACCCCGTAATGATTCATCGCGTCCGGACGATTCGTTCCAATCTCCATCTCGAACACAGTGTCCGGCCCAGATCCGCTGATGCCCTCGACCGCGACCCCAACGCCAGTCAAGTCCTCCGCCAGTCGATGGTCATCGACCGTCGACTCAACAAACTCCCGCACCCATTGTGAAGAAAGTTTCATTATGTAGCGCCGGCGTCCCTCCGGCTATCGTGCCTCGCCTATGCTCTGCATCCTGAGGCGCTTTCTGTGCGCCGAAGGACCTATGCAACTGGGCGACAACATCGAGAAGCGTTCTCGATGCTCCAGCCCGCTAGACTTTCCGTTCGTTCACCCAAAGACTACGAAACAAGGTGTCGTCCGGCAGCGGTTTTAACAATTCAGGATCGAGATTCTTGCTCATATCGCATCCGTCGATCCTCAAGTCGGAGGTCTTGAACGGATATCGTGGATCGGTTGGTTCCATCGCCAGAAACAGAAGTCCCGAGATTTCAATTAAGGCGCTCTAGTAGGCCTCTCGCCGTTCCGCAGGTTCGTCCATGTCGCCGACCCACACTGCAACTTCTAAAGTTACCTTCCGCCGCTCATAGTCAACCGTTATGCGGCGGACCTCGGCGTGGTGCAAGCCATTCGGTAACGTGGTTTTCAAGTTCCTCAAGAGTCACAGAATGAAGCCTCTGAAAACCTAGGGGCCAGCAGCCAGCAGCTGCCTCACGCCCACTGCTCCAAAAACCTCACGTCCCCCTGAAAAAACAACTGCAAATCGTCCACGCCATATTTCAGCAGCGCGATCCTGTCCGCGCCCATGCCAAAGGCAAATCCCGAAACCTTCCTCGGGTCATATCCGTTGTGCTTCACAAACTCAAACACGTTGGGATCGACCATGCCGCAGCCCAGAATCTCGATCCAACCCGTCTGTTTACACGGACGGCAAGGCTCCGCCCCGCGCCTCCCGCTCCCGCCGCAAATAAAGCACGAAACGAACATCTCCGCGCTCGGCTCAGTGAACGGAAAAAACGACGGACGGAAACTCGTCTTTACGTTCGATCCAAAAAATTCCTTCATGGCGT
The DNA here is from genome assembly GCA_049519055.1 of Candidatus Sulfotelmatobacter sp. Taxonomy (GTDB): domain Bacteria; phylum Acidobacteriota; class Terriglobia; order Terriglobales; family Acidobacteriaceae; genus Sulfotelmatobacter. Next base: position 23,294 of record JBEKRE010000029.1, read on the forward strand.
GATCGAGCGTCCCCTTTAAATCGCCAAACGTAATGTTGGCGTCGACTGCCAGTCCTTCGATCTGATGAAACATGGGCGAGTGGCTCGCATCCGGCGGATCGTTGCGATGCACCGTCCCGGGAATCACAATGCGGATCGGTGGTCGCATCTTCTCCATCGTCCGAATCTGCACCGGAGAAGTGTGCGTCCGCAGCAGCAACCGCTCCCGCTGCGCCTTCCCCTGCTGACCTGCGATGAACAACGTATCCTGCGTATCCCGCGCCGGATGATTCGGCGGGAAATTCAAAGCCTCGAAGTTGTAGTAATCAGTCTCGACCACAGGCCCTTCAGCCACGGAGTAGCCGAGCTTCTGAAAGACGCGAACCATATCGTTCGTTGTCTTCACCACCGGATGTTCCGCCCCAATGGGACGGCGGATCCCAGGCAGGGTGATGTCTACAACCTGAAAATGGACGCTCAGGTCGCGGGTTCCGTCCTCGACAAATTGATCCCAACTGCCAATTTCTTTTTCTACGAACTGCTTGAGATCGTTGAGGTGCTGGCCAAGTTCCCGCTTGGCATCCTTCGGAGCAGCCTTCAGCTGATCGTTGATCTGCGTGATTAGTCCATTCTTGCGCGCCATCCATCGATCGCGAATGGCCTTCCATTCCACCTGAGAGTTTGCGCCACGGAGCTCATCCCGAAGCGCAAGCTTCGCCTCGGCGAATGCCTTCAGCAGTGCCTCCGCCGAATAATCAGTCAATTTGTATACGGTGTACGCCATTTTTCCGGAAGACTTTCAGGATTTGTCATTCTGAATCGCTGCAGCGGTGAGGAACCGGCTGTTCTCTGCCAACGGCAAGAAAGCAGATTCCTCGCTCGCTCTGGCCCCGCGTTGCATAACTGCGAGCGGCTCGGAAGGACAATGATCTTGGACTGATCGCCGATAGAGGAAAGCTACTACGCCAACGCGCCCTTCGCCTGTTCGACCAGATTCTTAAATGCCGACGCGTCCTTCACCGCGAGGTCCGCCAGAATCTTGCGGTCCAGTTCCACTCCCGCTTTCTTCAGCCCGTGGATGAACTGGTTGTAGCTCAGCCCGTTTAGCTTCGCCGCTGCTCCAATCCGCACAATCCACAGCGAGCGAAACTGCCGTTTCCGCTGCTTGCGTCCGGAAAAAGCAAACTTCAGTCCTCGGTCGACCGCTTCTTTCGCCGAGCGGTACAGTTTCGATTTGGTGAGGAAGTATCCGCTCGCGCGGTCTAATATCTTCTTGCGTTTGGCGCGGCGTTTGGTTCCGCGTTTTACACGTGGCATTGCTTTTCTCCTTTTTGCTTTCTATGTACTGGCGGCTGGAGGCAAGGACGATTCGCCATTGCGGCGATCTCATGACCTCTTCACGCGCCTGAAAGTCATTGTTGTTTGCCAAGTTCCAATTTCCAATTGGAAACCCCGACCTGTTGGGTTCCAGTTGGCAATCGAAAATCGTAAATCGACAATGCCTCTATTGATACGGAATCATCCGCTTTACTTTGCGGAGATCGCCATCGCTGACCAGCGTGGCCGTACCCAGCTTGCGTTTGCGCTTGTGCGCCTTCGACGTCAGCATGTGACGCAGCCCCGAATGCCCCCGCTTCACTTTGCCGGTGGCAGTTTTCTTAAAGCGCTTGGCCGCGCCTTTATGCGTTTTCAATTTCGGCATAACCCCTCGGAATCAGCTGCCAGCCGCCCGTGGCGAGCCGCCAGCTGGAGATTCAATTCTACTATTTACTTGCTTTGGATTCGTTGGCCCGACCCCCGCCATCAGTCCAATCGCGGAACCTGCTCGGCGAGCCTTTACGCCGAACCAGACCTAAGAACTAGAATTCGGAGCTTCCGCTGCTGCGGCTGCTGCGGTCGCAGGCTGCTCGTCTTTTTTCTCCGGCACCGCCTTCGCCTGCGCCAGTTTTTCCTGCAACATCTTTTCCTGTCGCTCAGCCTTCGCTTTCGCTTTGGCCTCTTTCTCTTTTTCCTTTTCCCGCTCTGCCGCTGATTTCTTCGGCGCCAGAATCGCGTGCAGCGTGTTACCTTCCTGTCGCGGCCGGAACTCCACAATACTCTGCGGTTCCACGTCCTTGATCAGTCGCTCCAGGATGGTTCGCCCGAGTCCGGTGCGCGTCATTTCGCGACCGCGAAAAAAAATCGTGGCTTTTACCTTGTCTCCTCCATCCAGAAACCGCAGCACGTGATTTTTCTTCGTTTCGTAATCGTGGTCGTCCACATTAATGCGGAACTTGACCTCTTTTACGGTGATCGTTTTCTGGTGTTTCTTGGCCTCGCGCTCTTTCTTTTCCTGCTGGTACAAATATTTCCCGTAGTCCATGATGCGGCACACGGGAGGCTGAGCGGTGGGTGAAATCTCGACCAGATCCAGATTCTTGCTGCGAGCCAGTTTGAGCGCTTCGAACGGGGGCATCACGCCAATCTGCTCCCCTTCATCGCCGATCACGCGAATTTCGCGCGCCCGAATACGGTCATTGGTTCGGATAAAACGTTTGTCGATACGGCCCTCCGTGCTCTAAGCAACTGAGAATAAAAGATTATAACATGCAGAATCGCGCGGAATGGCATCCCGCTCAGGTTCTAGTAGCTGTGAAACATCAGATCTTCGAGCGCCATGCGCCGCACCTGCCAGTAATCGCGCTCTTCTCCGTTTACATTGAGCTTGCACTCGCCCTGGTCGTTGAAAGTCAGCGTCACAGCAAACATCTCAATCCCCTTGTCATCCCGCACCACAATCGCATGCTCGGCCAGGACGAAGGTTACCGACATCTGCAATTCCTTGGCTTTTAGAAAAACACGGAAACCGCCGTCATCGTCAGCCAGCGAAAATTCATAGGGAGCATTGTTGGGCCGCAGTCCATTGCGAGTCTTAATGTCCTGTTCGACTTCTGTTCTAAGTTCTTTGAATACGGTCGGCAGTGAGCAGGAATATCGGTGACTGACCCAGTCGAATTTCGCCTTCGCCTTTTCTGTAGAATTGTTCGTATCGCTCAACGGATCGCCTTCCAATGAAATTAAAAACGCCCGCCATTGGACTCAAGGACCGGCGTAGATAGAATGTTAGCTCGATTCAGAGAAACAGTAAAAATCTGAACGTGACCGCCTTATACCCTCCACCGGTCCGCTGACACTGTTCGTCTTCGTGGAGTCCAAAACCAGGACCGAGTTGTGCATGGTCCAGAATCAAGCTTTAGATGCGATTTCTTGAACGCACGTTGATTTGAAAGTTGAGTTGCGTTGAGACCGCTCCTCTGAATCGTAAGCCCCGATGCTCCGTAAGTTGCGATGAGTCCTCGGTGAGGCGCGCGGTAATGCGGTAGTAGAGGAACGCCTGCAGAAACGCTGGGAGACTGACTGACGCTGGCTGCAACGTGGAAGAGCGGCGCTTCAGCGCTGCGCAAAGCCTTCGCGATCGGTTCTGGGCCTTAGCCCCAGAGGACGCATTTCGTGTCCGCTATGGTTTTGTTGTAGCCGATTACAGCCTCTTTCGCATCTGAATGTCATGACGACCATCAGGGAATCCGAAATGCCTACGGCCGATCCTCTTTATCTAGGCCAGCCTTCGGAGCCCATGCCGCCGCCCCCGATCAAGGAACCGCCCAGCCCCATGGAAAATCCCGATGCTCCCGTGCGCGAGCCTAATCCCGAAGAGCCGGAAGAGATTTGACCTTCCGAAGCAACGCCCAACCAGCGTCGCCTAACCCGCCTTATCCGATCAGCGTTGTCGTCCTGGGCGAAGCAAACCGATTCGCTTTTTCGAATCGGTCTGCGAAGTCGAAGGATCCCTAGCCGCACCACTTCGCTTGCAAAGGGGTAGGCTTACTCAATATTTGTCATAACACTTCCCGAAACGACTTCACCAGCAGTTCCAACCCTTCCCACGCACGCGCCGTCTTCCACTCCCTCAACCTCTACGCGAATCCAGCGGTTCGCCCCGTGGCGCCCTCTCAAATAAAGCTTTTGATAGTTGTCGGTCAAACCTTCGGTGAACTCTCCATCGGACCCGTTGCGCACGGCGCTCAGCGTGATCGCGTCCAGAGCCTTGCCGACGAACCCTTCCATGAACGCGAGTTTCTTGGAGCCGGCGAGATCGCGCAGAACTTTGTTGCGCTCCCGCGCCACGTGGACCGGAACCTGATTCGGAACGGCAGCGGCTGGCGTGCCGGGCCGCGCGGAGTAGGTGAAAACGTGCAAATACGTAAACGGCAGTTCTTCGATGAGGCGCCGCGTGCATTCGAACTCGGCATCGCTCTCGCCGGGGAATCCCACCATGACGTCCGCGCCGATGGCGGCGAAAGGCATGCTTCCTCGAATCTTGTCAATCTTCTCGTGATAATGCCAGGGACGATATTTCCGGCGCATGCGCCGCAAAACCGTGTCACTCCCGGATTGCAGCGGCACATGCGCGTGCTTGGCGATGCGCTGTGAGGAGGCGACGAGAGCAATAAGTTCGTCCGACCAGTCCATGGGTTCCACGGAAGAGATCCGAAGTTTCTCGAGTTTTGTTTCAGCGAGGATTGCGCGAATCAGAGCTTCGAAACGCGGCTTCCGGCGTCCTACGTCCGCTTTCGACACCGTCCAGTCGCCGCGGTACGCATCAGACCCGGGGAAGTCGGGAGTCGGGCGCCGGAAGCCGTTGTTGCCGTCATTCAAATCCCGCCCCCACCGTCCGAGATTGATCCCGCTGATGACGACTTCTCGATAGCCCGCAGCTACTAGCGCATTCATCTCGCGAATCACTTGCCACGCGGGAAGCGAACGGCTTTGGCCACGAACGCTGGGAATCACGCAGAACGAACAGCGATTGTCGCATCCGTCCTGCACCTTTAGGTTAGGACGCGTGCGATCGTGCTGGTGGGAACCGCCTGCTCTTCCAGATTCAAAGACGGGTGCGGCGAGAAGTTCCGTGTGGGCAAAGATGTCAGAGACGAAGACCAGGTTCTCGATTTGCAGGTCTTGTTTCTGCGTCAGCGTGGACAGAGGAATAAATCCTCGATCGCCGCGAGATCGTTCATCGAGCAAGAGTTCCGCAAGTTGATGTTTGTGCGAGTTGCCGACGACGGCTGTGACGCCGGGAAGCGCCGCAACTTCTTCCGGAGCGCGCTGCGCGTAGCACCCGGTCACGATAATTCGTGCCAGAGGATTCTGCCGCTGCACGCGGCGAATGGCAGCCCGCGCATCCTGATCCGCCGAAACCGTAACCGTGCACGAGTTCAATATGACCAGATCGGCGCTCGCGGCGGGGGCTCGTTCCAGGCCGCGGGACTCGAACTGGCGTTCGAGTGCGGCACCGTCGGCTTGCGTAGCACGGCATCCGAAATTTTCTACGTGGAAGGTGGGCACGCAATTATCGTAGCGCAAGTCGCGGGCTTCTGCGGGCACACTTCAATTCTGCTTCAGATCGCAGCAGGTTCTGTGCCCACATCGCGCGAGATGCCGGCTCAGGCAGTGGCTACGTTTTTCCTTTGCGTGAAACATTCGCGGCACAGGATTGGCCGCCCCTGGGTTGGCCGGAACGGGACGGTGGTCTCTTTGCCGCACTGGGAGCACGTAGCCCGGGTTTCAACCCGCGTGAAATGTTGCGCGTTGCCCTTGGTGGGTGGGGCGGTGAGGATGGCCACGCGCTTCGACTTGCAGGCCTTACAGCGCTTGGGTTCGTTCTTGAATTGTTTATCGTGGAAAAACAGTTGTTCCCCCGCGGTGAAGACGAAGTCGGCACCGCAGTCGATGCACGTCAGTACCTTATCCTGAAATTCCATTGAGGATGGCTCCCTTGTGCCCGTGCTGCCTCGGCCACACGCGGGGAAGGCGGTGGCGCAGTGCAACACAGGTTGTGTACATCCCCCCTCAAACTGCCCCCTGGACTCGGCCCGCCACGCTCCTGGAAAGGTGCGTAGATACAGCCCTTCCTGCTAATGCCGAATAAATGATGTGTGTGAATAATCCCTGCTGCAACTCTATCCCGTGGGGACCGGATTGAGCAGGGCCGCCCCGGGAAGGGTTCGGCCCTTTACTGCTCGGTCTTTGCTCCTTCAATCCTGTTCTTTGCGAACTTTCTTACGTGCGCGCTTGCGCGCCAGCGCGGCCTTTACGCGTTTTTTTTCACCGGGCTTCAGGTAAAAGGAGTGGCGCTTGACCTCTTTGATAATGTCTTCCTGCTGCACTTTGCGCTTGAAGCGGCGCAGAGCGTTTTCAAGGGACTCACCCTCTTGCAGTCGAATTTCCGCCAAACCGACACACCCCCAAACCCGTCCGGAAGGACCGAATAGTTATTACAAGGATTTTAATGGAAGTCAAGGCGGAAGGTGAAAAAAGTTGCGCTTCGATGGCCTAGCCCACAGGGGTTAGAAAAGGCCCTCGGACGGTGGAGCTTTTTCCTGACCATCCTGAACTATTTCTGCAACCCTGATCCGCCGGTGTGAGACAGAATAGTGAGTGTGAGGAAAATCGATTCCCCTGAATCATCTGCGCCCGGGCAAAATCCGTTCAAACGGTTTTCTCATGGATGGCGGGCGTTAGGGCATCGCAACTTCAGATTATTTTTTTCCGGCCAGAGCATTTCACTGATCGGCACTTGGATGACTCGCGTCGCCACCAGTTGGCTGGTGTATCGGCTGACCGGTTCCGCCTTGCTTTTGGGCGTGGTGGGCTTTGCGGGTCAGATCCCCACTTTCCTGCTGGCTCCGTTTGCCGGAGTTCTGGTTGACAGGCTGAATCGGCGGAAGATGCTGGTCTGGACTCAGGCATTAGCGGGTTTGCAATCGCTCGCGCTCGGGGTCCTAACCATCGCCCAAGTCATTAGCATTCAGGAAGTGATCTGGCTAAGCGTGTTCCAGGGTTTGATTAATGCCTTTGACATGCCCGGAAGGCAGGCCTTCCTGGTGCAGGTGGTGGAGGATAAACAGGACTTGGGCAATGCGATCGCTCTGAATTCCTCCATGGTCAATATGGCTCGGCTTCTGGGTCCGGCCTTGGCTGGGCTCGTGATCGGTGCTGTGGGAGAAGGATATTGTTTCCTGATTGACGGCATCAGCTATCTTGCCGTCATCGCGTCCTTGCTGATGATGCACTTGAACGTTGCACCAGCGAGGGTCTCCGCCGTTCCCATGCTGGAGCAACTCAAGGAGGGCTGGACTTATGTGTGCACTTTCCGGCCCATTCGAACCATTCTGTTGCTCTTCGCGTTAATCAGCCTAATGGGAATGCCGTTCATGGTGCTGATGCCGATCTTCGCATCGAAGGTCCTGCACGGTGGACCGCACACGCTGGGCTTCCTGCTGGGAGCATCCGGTGTGGGTGCGCTGATCTCCGCCATATCGCTCGCACTGCGCAAGTCTGTTCGTGGGCTCACCACCATGATCCAGATCTCCGCCGGGGTCTTCGGCCTGGGTCTGATCTGTTTTGGTTTATCGCGAGTGCTCCTGCTCTCGTTGTTTCTCATGCTGATCGTCGGCTTTGGGATGATGCAGGGCTTGGCGGCGAGCAACACGGTTATTCAAACACTCGTGCCAGAAGATAAGCGCGGCCGGGTCATGAGCTATTACACGATGGCATTCGTGGGCATGACGCCGTTCGGCAGTCTGCTGGCAGGCGCACTCGCGCACCGGTTAGGAGCGCCCCACGCGGTCATGATCACGGGAGCATTCTGCGTGGCAGGAGCCGTATGGTTTTCGACCCAGCTGAAGTCAATCCGGAAGATCATGCGGCCAATCTACGTCGAGATGGGCATCATCCGCGGCAAAGCCGGACCAACTCTGGAGGATCAGGTTGGAAGGTGACGAAATGTAGTGGTCAGTGGCCAGTAAAGAACTTGATTTTCTGATCATTAGCCACTGACCCCTTTCCTCTACGCGCCCAGATACATGACGTGAACGTAAGTTCCCAGCCTCACGTTGTAAGCGAGGTACCATCCGGGGTGGTCAGGATCGTCATAGATAACGATATCGTCGCTGTCCCACAGCCAGTCGTTGCAGAAGCCGATGTCGTAAGGGGCAACGCTGAAATAGAAGCCGCCGAACCAGAATCGGTTAGGACCGCCGCCCCCGAGATGCCAAACGTGACCGCGACCGAAGCCGCCGGTAAAGCGTCCGTGCTCCCAGGGATGATCGAGGTGGTAGTGAGGATCATCGGGGCCGGTGTCGTGGCCAATCCACTTGCCGTTAGCGTGGACGTGAGGCGCATCGGGATGGCCGGCCTTGTCGTTAAAGTGACGGGCTTCCTGAGTGGGCGCGGAATGCGAAGCGTGCACTGGCGCTGGGCCATGGGCGGGAATGTGTGCCGGTCCACCACCAACGGCCTCGCGATGCTGGGCGAACACTACAACGGAAAACAGAAAACAGATTGCAAGAAGAGTGAAGAGTTTTTTCATGCTTAGCCTTTCTTCGAGCGCCCCGGGAGATTTTAGCGGCGGATGAGCCGTGGGTGCAATTGTTTCGGACGCCCGCCACCAATCATGAACAGACCCATGTAGGGACAGCCGCTCTGGCCCGTCCGGGAGCGAAGGCTCCGCCAGCATTGCTTTCAGAAGATGAATTTCAGGCCCAGTTGAATTTGCCGCGGAGCAAACGCGTCATTCGGCTTCATAAAGTTCTGCGGTTGCTGGTAGTACGCAGGGTAGGGAACTCCGTTCAAGTAGGTGCTGTACCGCGTGAACGCGGTGGCCTGTGAACGCGGTGGCCTTGACGGTGAGCCCGTTAGAGGTGATGGTGAAACGCCGATCGTCGCGGTTAAAGAGGTTGAAAGAGTCAGCGGTGAATTCAAGCCGGTCCCATGGCCGATTGTAAATTTTGCGCACCAGAGTACCGCAACGGGAATGCGGGCAGCTAAGACTGGCCAAGGGCGCACCCACGTGCGCCCCTGGCTAAGTCTCGTTTTAGTTGATGGTAACGGTAACAGCAGCGGTATGGCTGAGTGAGCCAGACGTGCCCGTCACCATCATGGTGGCCTGAGATCCGGGTGTCGTCGTAGGGGAACTGGTTGATTTGCTCCCGCCGCATCCGAGAGCAAACAGCGAGACGACAAGCAACAAGCCCAACAGGCTCATCCACCGAATGCTCCTGCGCGTAAGCGGCTTCCTCTTGCGAGCCGTGAGAACCGTCCCGAACAATCCCAGACCGGGCAGCAAGGCAACCATCGCGGGCATACTGTAGCCGGTAGGAGGTGGCGTCGAGACCGCAGAGACGGTCAACGTGGCCGCAGGCGCCCCAGGAGAGATGGATGCCGGGTTGAAACTGCAACTCAACCCAGCAGGCGCTGAGCAGCTAAGCGAAATCTGACCGCTGAATCCTCCCACAGCTGCTGCGCTCACCATGAGGGTCGCCGAACCGCCCGGATTTACGCTCGCGCTCTGAGCCGAAAGATTCAGCGAGAAATCTGCGCTGCCCGCCGCAGTTGCCGCGGCCAGGCTCGCGAACACGCTGGTCGTGCTGCCGCCGGAGGGGAAGTTGGGTTGGTTGCTGCCTCCGGCCGTCAGATAAAGAGTGCCTGCGGTACCCGGGCCCGTGCTTCCTCCAAACACCATATCCCACAGGCCCGGATTGACCAGCGCGTTGCCCGAAGAGTCGGAGACCTGGCCCATGAAATTTCCCTGCGTGTCAAAGGCGTTGATGCTGCCATCGCCAAAATTTCCGATGAGGATATCGTTCGCGAACGTTCCGAAACTAGCCGGAGCCTGCACCACGCCCCAAGGCGCGTTGAGCACGTTTGGAGTTTGAGCGTTGTAGGCGACGAAGGTGCTGACAAACTTGCCGGTGGCATCAAAGATATCCACCTGTCCCAGACCCTTGCCAGGCTGGGCATCGTGCTTCGGCCCATCCTGCATGGCATAAGCGACGTAGACTTGGTTGTTGATGACGTGAATGCCGTGAGGAGCGAAGCCCGCGGGAAGGTTGGGATCGGTGAAGGAACCGGCCAACGAAGTGGGATTGAAATTCTGGTCGTAAACATCCACCTTGCCGCTGTTGAAGTTTGCCGCCAAAAGGGAAGTGCTATTGAGCAGCGCGAGACCTTTATAGACGGCGCCACTGGCGGAATTATCGAAAGCAATCGTCGCTTGGGTGTTGTCGCTGGACTGCCAGTTCACGATCAAACCATCTTCTGTGTCGAAAACAAACGCTCCGCCGCTGAAGTAGCTGCTGGTGCCGTTGGCCACGGTTCCGGTAGGGCAGCCCGGAGTACAATTCCCGTTGGGATTGTGCCCCGCCCCGGGTATGGTCACCACCAGCGAATTTGGGTTGCCATTGCCGTCATAGAGCGTGGAAGTGCCATCGTTATTGTTGGCGATCCAGAAGTCTTGCCCGGGAAGCACCGAGATTCCCCAGGGGTTCAACAGATGAGAGTCGGTAGTAGTGGCTACCCCCGCAGTATTCGAGACCAGGTCGGTCTGCGAATAGCCGCTCTGGGCCAGCAGTTCGGAAGGAACCGCAAACGACACGAGCAACCCGAATAACAAAATTGTCTTTTTCATGTTGTGCTCCTTTATTTAGCTTGTCGCGAATTACTCGGGACCGGCTCCGAACGCTTCCGTTCGTTTGACGTTTCAGTCCGCTTTTGCATTGCAAGCCGCTTACATTTGGGAGATTAGTCAAGACAGAAAACGCGGGTGTCACGACAATGTCGGCGGCAGGTAAAAAGTTGTGCTGCGCGGCGACGGTGCTAGAAACAGCTCAGTGAGGCGGGTAAAAGAAAGGTTTTGCGGGACGGTGACACAGTTGTTCAGCCTTTGGGCGGCGCAGCGCTTCCTGCGCTGCGATTGAACCAAGAAAAAGATGGGCGGCTTTAGCCGTCGAGGTACCTCCAGGGCTAAAGCTCAAGACCGTGGTCCCTTACCGCAGCTTGCAGAGCTTAGGGTTTTACTCTCACTGCTATTCCCAAATCCCGCAGTTGTGCCTCACTGACCGGCGTCGGCGCATCAACCATCAAATCCACGGCGCGCGCCGTCTTGGGGAAGGGAATCACTTCCCGCAAACTTTCCGCTCCAGCGATGATCATCACGATCCGGTCGAGCCCCAGCGCGATTCCTCCATGCGGAGGAGTGCCATATTCGAGAGCTTCGAGGAAGAATCCGAAGCGCGCGCGGGCTTCTTCCTCGCTCATGCCCAGAGCACGGAAGATTCTGCTCTGCACGTCCTGGCGGTGAATGCGGATCGATCCCGAACCCAGTTCTGTGCCATTCAGCACGACGTCATAGGCCAGTGCACGAACCGCGCTCAATGGCGACTGCGGATCGTTCAGGGACTCGACCCCCGCTTCGAGTAGCTTCATATCTTCTTCATGCGGCGACGTGAAGGGATGGTGCGCTGCGTTCCAGCGCTTGTCACCTTCGTCCCACTCAAACATGGGGAAATTCGTGACCCAGAGGAAACGGTAATCGTTCGCGGCCTCGCCGGTCCTTGCGAAAATGCCGTGCCGATCGGCATACTTCTGCGCCAATGCCAGCCGCAGCAAGCCCGCCGACGCGTATATGGACAGCTCCTGCGGAGTCACTTTGTGGTGCGCGGGCATCGCCGTCTGCGGCCCCGACTGCGCGGACCCCGCCACCAGCACGATCAGATCGCCCTCTTCTGCGCCGGCTTTCTTAGTAATCGCCGCTGCCGCTTCGGGATACTTGTTGCCGATGCGTTTGAAATCCTCGAAGATCTTCGCCCCACCCTTGGAGTGGAACATGGTCTTGATGTCGTCGCGCTCTTTGCGCGAGAGCTCGCCCACCCTGGGCGTTCGGACCGCGATCACCGGAAGATTCGGGCTGATTGCCAGTTCCTGCAAGTTCTGGGCCGTGAACCATTCGCGCACGTCGGTGAATGCCGGCAGGCGCAGATCCGGCTTGTCGATTCCATACAGCCGGATCGCTTCGTCGTAATCCATTCGCGGAAACGGAGTTTTGATTTCCGATCCGGCAGCCCGGAACGCCGCGGTCAGAAATCCTTCCACCACTTCCCAAACGAGCTCGGGCTGCGGATACGACATTTCCAAATCGATCTGCGTGAATTCCGGCTGCCGGTCGGCGCGCAAATCCTCATCCCGAAAGCAGCGTACGATCTGAAAATATTTGTCAAAGCCCGAGATCATTAAGATTTGCTTGAACATCTGCGGCGATTGCGGCAGAGCGTAGAACGTTCCCGGCTGCACCCGGCTGGGAACGAGATAATCGCGCGCGCCCTCTGGCGTAGACCGCGTCATGAACGGCGTTTCGATCTCGAAAAATCCCTGCCCCGAAAGATAGTCGCGGATTGCCTTCGCCACTTTGTGCCGAGTCTCAATGTTGAACTGCATCACGTCGCGGCGCAGATCGATGTAGCGATACTTCAGCCGCGTCTCTTCGTTGGTGAGCGCCGTGTCGCTGGGCAAGAACGGTGGCAGTTTCGATTCATTCAGAATGCGCAATTCCTCCGCCACGAGTTCCACTTCGCCAGTTGGCATGTTCCGGTTGACGGTGTTCGGATCGCGCAGCTTCACCATGCCGGTGACGGCGATGACATACTCGTTGCGGAGAGTCCCCGCTTTTTCGTGGAGCGCGCCATCGTGCTCGGCGTTGACTACCACCTGGGTCACGCCAGTGCGGTCGCGCAGATCAATGAAAAGCAGGTTGCCATGGTCGCGCCGCCGGTTGACCCAGCCCATCAATACCGCCTTCTTGCCTGCGTTCGATGCGCGGAGCGCCCCGCACATGTGAGTTCGCCGGAGATCACCTAGAAAGTCGAGCAAAGTGTGTCCTGATTGTGAGAAATAGATATCAATGCCGAACCTAGGATTATAAACGTTGGAAGAAATCAGAGCAGAATGAGATCGGCTTCAGAGACCGGAAGCAAGCACACAAGAACAGCCGTCGCCGCTTCTCAAATTAGCTTGACAAACCGCGGCCGCGGTAAGTATAAGATCGAAATCGAAAGAAATCGTAAGCGCACCGTAACCAGCCGTAAATCGGACGTATAACAATACGAACAATGCGGAGGGCGCCATGCGACTGGCCACCCCAGTTCTTTTCCGGTTTTTGACAGCATCCTTATTGGCAACCTGTTCTCTATTCGTGGCAGCGCAGGGCAGCTATCGCGCACAACTCCGGGGCGTTGTTTCAGATGCGGCCGGAGCGGTTATGCCGAACGTCGCCGTAACCATCACTGAGACGGGCACCGGCATCGCCACGCGCGCGCGCACCGACGAAAAGGGCGAATTCTTTTTTACCGGCCTGCGCCCGTCCGCCTATTCAGTGAGAGCCGAGGCGCCCGGATTCCGTACCACCGAGCGCACCAATGTGGTTCTGGCAGTCGACCAGGAATCGTCGCTAAATTTCAAAATGCAACTGGCGGGCGTATCCACTTCCGTGGAGGTCACAACCACAGCGCCGCTGCTCGATACGGGTAACGCAACGTTGGGCACCGACGTCACCAGTGAGTATGTAAAGGAACTTCCTCTGTTGAACCGCGACTTTTTCGGCTTGACCTTCCTTTCCGGAGGCGTGACGGAGACAGCCGGGTCGGGCACCCAGGACAACTATCCCTCAGGGACGAATTTCGTTTCCAACGGACAGCGCAACGCGACCGCGGAAGTGCGGATAGACGGCGCCCTGATCAGCGCCCCGGAGCAAGGCGAGGGCGGAAACTCGAATGTTTACTACGAGCCGCTGGTCGAGGGGGTGCAGGAATTCAAAGTTCAGAACAACAGCTTTTCCGCGGAATTTGGCAACAACGGCGGCACCGTCGTAAACATGGTTCTGAAGAGCGGCACCAACGCTTTCCATGGCAGCGGATGGTACTTCCTCCAGCGATCGCAAATGGACGCGCGTGATTTCTTCAACCCGGCTCCGAATCCGAAACCGGATAGCAAGCGCGACCAGGCAGGATTTACCATCGGCGGTCCTATCCGAAAGAATCGCACCTTCTTCTTCGCCGATTTTGAAAAAGTGCGCAACAACAGCGCCTTCAGTAATCTCGCAACCGTACCCACCACCGCGGAGCGAAATGGCGATTTCTCGGCGACGGCTACCAATATCTACGACCCGACCCTGCCTTTGGTGGCCTGCGCTTCCGGCTCCTGCAGGCCCCAGGTGCAGTACCAGGGCAACCCGAACGTGATTCCCCCGGGCGAAATCGATCCTATTGGTCGGGCCATTCTCAGTCTTTATCCGCAGGCCAACTTGCCGGGTGAATTTAACAATTACATTTTCAGCGGCACGGCACATGCTCCGGATTATCAGTTCGATGTCAAAATCGACCACCAGATCAACGACCGCAACCACATCAGTGGACGCTATAGTCGCGGCTCGTCGAATTACTACACTCCCATGATCTTCGGAGACGCCTTCGACAATAACGGAACCGGAGATGGAATTGCGGGCAGCCCCACGCTGGCACAAAATGGTTCGATTGAATATTCCCGAACGGTGAACCCGCGTATCGTCTGGACCAGCCATTTCGCGGTTGACCGGGTGCACGAATTGGAAACGCCAGGAATTCCCACCATTTCTAGCTTCAATGCGTCCTTGCCGACCGGTGTTCAATTATCGCCCGTGTTCCAGCAGGCCAACGGAATCGATCGGATGCCCGCGATCTACATGTCCTCGGGCGGCCAAACTGCGCCGTGGACCGATCTGTACGATCAATGCTGCGCGAACACCACTTTCGCTCATACGCTTTACAGTTATTCTTCTCAGGTTGTGATCTCGAAAGGCGCGCACCTGATGAAGTTTGGGGGCGAACAGAGACTTTTCTACAACAACTTCTTTCAGCCCTCGGATCCTACGGGCACCTTCAACTTTACCGACTATGTCACCTCGCCGACTCCGAACAACGACACGGATGCCAACGGCAATTCGACTGGGAATCCCTTCGCCAGCACGCTCCTTGGATACGCCGACAATATCAATCCCTATCCCTCTGAGCCGACCTCGCTCGAAGTTTTGCCGGCGGTCGCGAACCGATCGGCGGAGACCGGTTTCTACTTCCAAGACGACTGGAAAGTGACTGCCAAGCTCACGCTCAATCTCGGCCTGCGTTACGAATGGAGCACGCCCTACGACGAACGCTACAACCGCATCCAGTTCAGCAATTTCACAGCGCCCACCGGAGTGAATCTCGATTTAACCCCCGCCCAGTCCGCCCTGAGTTCCTATGGCATCAACTTTCCTTCGTCGGAGCAGTTAATCGGCACGACCCAGTTTTCCACCTCGAGCATGAGACACGTTCCCGTATACCGCAATGATGTTGGTCCACGATTGGGCTTTGCCTATACCTTCGATTCGAAGACGGTCGTACGCGGCGGCGCCGGGATCTACTTCGGCATGAGCCCGGCCACGAATTTTCAATATCCCGGAACCGCTTTCAGCAAGACGGCCTCGATTTTCTTTACGAACAACAACTTTGCAACACAGTACGCCACACTCGAAAATCCCTTTCCAACGGGCTTTACCCGGCCACAGGCCAAACAGTACGGGCAGCTTGCCGAGTGGGGATACTCGAATAACAACGATCTCGGTACCACTGCGGCGCGCGACGCCGACCTCTACCAGTGGAATCTGGGAATTCAGCGCGAATTGCCCAGCCAGATCGTCCTTGGCGTCGACTATTCCGCGAATCGCAGCACTCACCTCCCGTGGTCAGGCACCAACAATCGAGACTTCATCCCTTCCGCGTTGCTGGCCCAGATCTCCGCCGCCGTAACGCCCACCGATCCTAATTGCCAGGCTGACAGTTGCGTGACGAGCTTTCTTCAGAATCCCGTGACCAACCCGTTCCTCCCGATGTTCAGCACTCCGTGCGCAGCCACGCCCACTTCTCCCTGCTTCAATGAACCGGATTCGCTCTACAGCACTTCGCAAATCCCTCTGGGATATCTGCTCAATCCTTACCCTCAGTTCACGGGAGATTTTGAAGGGCTCATGCTGGAGGAAGCCAGCTCCTGGTACAACTCGATGCAGATCCGCTTCCAGAAGCGCACCACGCACCACATCAGTTTCGAGGGCAGCTACACGGTTTCCAAGTTGACCGATAATTCCTCGGCAGGCCGAAACAATTGGGTAGGATCGCTGGCCAACGGACTCCCACAACAATTCGACCGCCTGAATTTCGAACACGGTATCAGCGCCAATGACGCGTCGCAGCGCCTCGCCGCCGCGGTCGTTGTCACTTTGCCCGTGGGCCGCAACGAATGGATTGGCGGAGGTATGAATCGCGGGCTCGACGCCGTCGTGGGCGGCTGGTCCATCGCCAGCCTCGTCACGGAACAATCAGGACAACCGATCTCGGTCGGCATGAGCAATCCGCGGCTCGCCAATGGCAGCCAGCGTCCTGATGTTGTCTGCTCCCAGCTCAAAACTGGTCTCAGTATGAAAGATGTCGCCACAAATTGGGAGGCGAACTCGGAAGCGGAAGGAAACGGCCTCGCGCCGGTCGCTTCATTTATTAATCCCAACTGCTTCGCCGATCCTGGCGATCAGAATCCGGGCAATGCTCCACGCTATTTTCCCGGCTTGCGCGTGAACGGCATCCACAATGTGGATATGAATCTCTACAAGTCATTCGTGCCGAAAGAAGGCATGACCATCGATCTCCGAGCCGAAGTGTTCAATCTGCTGAATCATCCGCGCTTTTCCCAGCCCGACTCCGCCTTCGGAGATCCGGCTTTCGGCACGATTACCTCTGACGCGAATGGCTATTTGCCCCGCTATTTCCAGTTTGGATTGAGATTCGAGTTCTAGAATTTGGCGGGTAGGACCGCCCGGTACTTGGAGCGCCGGGAATGGCTCCGGCGAATCCTGCTCACGG
Source organism: Candidatus Sulfotelmatobacter sp. (assembly GCA_049519055.1). Classification (GTDB taxonomy): domain Bacteria; phylum Acidobacteriota; class Terriglobia; order Terriglobales; family Acidobacteriaceae; genus Sulfotelmatobacter. The sequence continues at coordinate 40,072 of JBEKRE010000029.1, forward strand.
TTTTTCCTGGAAGCGCTGATAAAGCTCGGGTCGAAAAATTGTATCGACCGTTCCCCTAACCGCCACCGGGTAGTCCTTTTCAAAGGGCACGCCTTCGATCCCTTCCGCCCTGAGATGAATCGTATAGTTGGCGGCGTGAGTGAACGTGTGCGTGACCGCCATCGCGTCTGCGCCCGTTCCGTCGCCGAAGTCCCAGTGATAGCCGAGTGCCGGCACATGATCTGCTGAATCTTGTGCGGAAAGTATCACAGTCTTGCCGGCTTCGATCTTCTCCGGGATTGCCACCTCTACAACCGGAGCAGAGGCAGCGATGGAAGAGTCGAGTATCTTTATGACCCTCACGGACTGCGGAGCCAAGCTCAGTGAAAGAGAATGAACGTTCTCAGCCATGGCCGAACCCGGCGCGAAAACGTCGACCACCAGGTTACGGCCCGTCGTCAACCCGAGATCGGATAGCTTGAACTCGTGCTTGCGCTCCTTTTCCGTCCAGTTGAATACAGCCAGGATCGCCTGTCGCCTGCTCTCCCGCAGCAGAAATACGCTGGGCATCTCATCCTCCAGCGTGTAGCTCATCAAGTCCAGAGGCGTCGCCGCGTGGCCATAGCGAGCCATATCGAGCAGATCCCGATTCTTGACCAGTGCCATCCGGTCAGCGTCCGCAAACAGAGTAGGTAGATCGTCACCAATCTCATACAGCCCGCCGGAGATTGCCGCCAGAGCAATCGAGACCTTCGCCTCCTCGAGCGTGAGTGGCCGTTGTGCCCCATGATTCTGGCTTTCGGCAATGATCTGCCGCGATACGGTAAACGCGTCGGGATCGGCAAGGAAGAAATTCCGGTTCATGTAGTAGCGGGAAGCAATGCCCGGAGCCGCAGTTCGGCTGGCGTCGAACGAATGACCCGTATCGCATGAAATGCGGCCCGTATCCACAATACCCACCGGATTCAGCATCACGCTGCCGTCCTTATCCAGCAGCACGCCGTCTCCCACCGCTTCGCGAATGGTCTGCAGCCCAATCCGCTGCGCCTCCAGCGCCGTAGTATTCGGACGGTAGTAATAACCCTCAATGGCAGTGTCGTCCATGAAATCGAGCTTGATATACCGAATCCCCCAATCCCTGGTCAGCGTCGTGTAAGTGTCGCGCAAATATTGCTGTGACCCGGGATTGGTCGTATCCAGCACATAAAGAGGATCCAGATCGGTTGCGGTATCGGGAGGCTGAGTTACGAGCCCGGCATGGATCGGCTCTCCCTTCGCGTTGTGAACCAGCCAGTCCTTGTGATTCGCATAAACGGACGAACGCTCCGCAACCTCGAAGGGGGCAGTCCAAATTCCTGGAGTCAGTCCGAGTCCCCGCACCTGGTCTTCCAGTTTCTTCACGCCGTGAGGAAATTTGTAGGCGACCGGCGAAGTGTATTCTCCACGCGCGTACTGATAGCCTTCGTCAATATGAAAGAAGTTGTAGCCGAAATCTTTGAGCTGTGCGGCAAGGAACTCCGCATTGGTCAGAGCCGTTCCCTCCGTTATGCCGAAGTAGTAGGCTGTCCAACTCCACCAGCCAATGGGCGTGGGCGCGCGGTTTCTCGGTTGATGAAGCGCGCGGATGACTTCGCCGTAGGATTCGAGCTGGGCGTGATAATCGGACGACAAGCTGGCCATGACCCGCTCCGAAGGCAGAGTCTGGCCTGGAGCGAGAGGTAGGCTGAGTTCGATCTGATCTTCTTTGGCCGAGTGCTTGAGCGAATTCTCTTTGGCGAGCTCGGTGGTCCCGGTGGAATCAACCTCATAGCCCGCAACGGCGCTTCGCTGCTGATCCACATGAAGACGCAAAACCGTGAGCCATCGTTCGGAAGTCAGGGCTCCCAAAAACAAGCTCTGTCGACTCTGCCGGTTATAGATGAGTTGACTGCCCACAGCCAGATGAAGCCCTTCGCTAGCTTGCGCGAGATCATGAACCTCCATGTTCGGCCGGTCTTCGCTGAAACTGTCGGACAATACGCGATCCGAGGATGCGGGGCCATCAAGGTTCACGAAGGGTTCCACACCCTCGAGAACACGAATGCTTTGCACGGTGGTCGGCGCCCCCGTGCTGTTCCGAACCTGCACTTCGATCTCCGCAAATGCAGGCCGCGAGTGCAATCGGATCTGACAAATCAAATCCGGATCGCCGGACCTGCCGCTGTGCGTCACGGTAAGTTGCGGCCCTGCATCCAGACCTTCAGCGAATGACGCCTCTTTCACCTCATGATGCGGGTAACTGCTGGACGAGATCCACCGATGGTCGATCTGCGCCGCTACGCGCGCGCTAATCGCGCCGCGCTGCTTTTCCTTCGACCGTAGAGCGTAGGTGTCACCCAGCCGGTTCGTCTCGACCACCAGCTGCGCGTTTTCGATTTTGGCCGCGGCGGGGGCATTAGCCCGCGAACTCTGAGCTCCCGCAGACATAAAAGAAGATAAAAGCAAAAATCCCAGGGACACGGCTTTAAGATTCATGAACTTCTATCCTTCCAAGGAATCGCTCCCCGTCCTATCGGGCTCCGCTGCTCGCTTCCTGCTTCACACCCGCGGTATCAACCCCCACCGTGGAAAGCCGCTCCAGCGCCATCTTTCCAAGGGCATCGTCTTCAATCTTCGACACAAAGCCAACTTGCGTCCCCCTGGCAGACCCTAATTGTCTGCAAAAATCTCCGAGAGAATTCCCGGGGCGAATGCCTTGTTGCTGGCCAGCAACTCCCTGTCTGGCGACAGTTGCTCGGGCCGGGGAAAAAGGATCAGATCAAGATTTAGCTTGCCAACAACGCAGACCCCGATCACTAGTTTTCCTTTCATGTTGGAAAACCGCCAGACGTCTTCGCTCAGGAATGAATGCTGACGTTCTGTACCACGCGGCTGATGGCACCGTTTGGACTGGGACAATCCGGCCGCAGCTTCCACTGCAGTGAAAAGAACAAGCCGAGCAGTTGTCCGAAGATTACGTCCACCACTGGGCGGTAGTCATCGGCGAGAGCGCTCGGCGTGGCGGGCATGAAATAATGTTCATTGAAAGAGTCCATGCGCGAGATCCCCCCCCCGGCCACAACAATTCTGGACCTGACCAGCTGTTTTTGTCCGATCTCGTCGAGCAAGTCCCGCTCGTACTGCTGGACACGCCGATTGCCCGAAAGAAAACAAACGAACAGCGCAGCTTGATCCAGCGCTGCCATAGGACCGTGCCGCAGCCCCAGCACCGATTCCGACATGGTCAGAGTTTTCCCCGCAGTCAGCTCCAGCAATTTAAGTGCGCATTCCTTCGTCACAGCCCGCAGAGGCCCAGAACCCACAAAACAAGCTTTGGTATACCCTTCCTTCGCCAACGCCGACGCGCAATCTGCAGCGCGCGGCAGCAAATTCTTCCCCGCCTGCACCAGTTCCCACAGCACTTTCTCATAGCGCGCAAGATCGTCAACGTGCGCCAGGCATTGACCGAAGACCACCATATTCGAGAACGAACTGGTCATCGCCAGTCCGCGGTCGTTCACCGCGTCATCCAGACAAATGCCTAATACTCGCGGATCCCCCACGCTCTCCCGGATCATTCGGCCGTTCGCGTTACAAGAGACCACAAGGTGATGGATATCCGCCGATATCTTTCGAGCGCGTTCTAAAACTGCAACTCCTTCTGGACTGTCTCCCGACCGCGAGAACGATACCCAAAGATATTTGCGTTCAGGAATCAGCATGTCATCCATGTGCGTCAGCAAATCCGTACTGGGCACGGCCATCACTTCGCAATGCCAGCACTTGCGAAGAAGATACGTCAGCGACTGTCCGATGTAGTCGGAGGTCCCGGCGCCGATCAGAAAAACGGTGGGCCTGGAGGCCAAACCTGCACCGAGTCCGGCTCGCGACAGGAATTCCGCGATCTCCGCCTGTTTTCTGCGGAACAGTTCGAAAGTGGTGATCCAGGTATCGGGCTGCTGCGCAATTTCGGCAGGGGTGTGCGCCAGTCCGCGAGCGTCTCTCTCGCTGTCCGGCAACCTCAACAATTCAGAAAGGGCGTCCACACGCAATTCTCTCCTCAATTCCATTTCTCATCATCGTCACAACGCCGCCCCTCGTTTCCAGTGGGTCACGGCTCATACCAAAACACAGCGCCCTTCTCAATGGCCGGCAGCTTGTAAGTGATGCCCGCGGTCCGCACATTGCCCGTGACCGACTGAACTTCTCCCAGAAACGGGAGAAAAAACCCATGCCCATGGGTCGCCCCAGATATCGTGACCTGAACGTCAGTTTGAGGTGTCTGAATTGGATTCACCCCACCTTGCAGCCCGGCGAAGTTTGCAAAGAAAACGTGTGGCTTGCCATCAACCTGAGCGATCGACGTCGCCAGCAGAGGCGAGGCCACCACGCGAACCGGTGTCTCCGATTTCAAACCCTCCAGAAACTCTTGCTCCCGGTCAACCGCCGCTTGATCAATGTGCTTTTGCAGTACCGCGTAATAATCCCCTCCGGAGAACGTATCGAACTGGACAAGATTTTGAGCGATGCCAAGCTCCTTGGCATGATCCCCGGTGAGCACTAGCCTTTTACCGCTTTGCGCATATTTTAAAAGCAATGCTTTCTCTTCGTCGCTGATCACTTGCACGTCAGGCAGAATCAACGTCGGCCCCTGGAATTCCGCCAGCGTCCGGGGAGTGACTACCGCAAATTCCAGATGCTGCCGCATCAGAAGAATAAGGATTCCCCGGTAAGCAGGAATAAATTCGTGGGCGTAATAGTCTCGCGTCTCAGGAGAAAAATAAACCCCGATGGGTGCGATGCCCGTTCGTGGACGATAGAAAGTGTCTTCGTGCGCTTTAATCCAGGCGAAGATTTTCCTGCGGGTCGCGGGATCGTTCGATCCTGCCATCGAGTGTCCCGGCGCATCCCAGAAGTTCGATCCGGTCGCGATCTCTGAGGCCGCCAGATTCATCATCGCCTGCCGCCGATCGACTTTCTTATCTCCATCCCAGGAGTAATTCAATATCCAAGTCGCCTTGCCCTGCGCGAACGCACGGAACGAATGCATTCCCACTTGATAATTGAACCAATCCAGTGGGCTCCGTGACGATGCCATGTGATCGCCGCTGCCGAATTCATATTCGTGCGCGATCGCATCGACCACCGCGTACAAGCTGTACACATCCGCACCCACCCGAACCGCCTCTTCCTCAATTCCCGGATAGAGTTCCGGAATCGTCTTGATTGCAGGACTTACGGTCTTGGCATTGCGATCGATTTCCTGCAAGAAATCGGTGATGGTTTTAATTCTGAATGCGACCCACTTTCGAAAATTCGCGTCCGAGAAGTCTCCCAGCTTGATTTCTTTCCTGGCGTCAAGCCCGGTTTCTTTTTGAAAGGCCGCCACCGTGTAATCATCAAAGCTGGCCCATGTATCTTCCCAGCCGTCGAAGTGTGTCATCCAGTATGGGATATCGACATAAATTCCATCGATCCCTGTAGCCGCAATCTGCTTCACCCGCTCCATGTAAGTCTTGCGCCACGCCGGGGCATAGGGGCTCACCCACGCGTCCTCATCGCCCTTCGCAATCCAGAAAGCGCTACCGCTTGCAAAGATCGCAGGCTCACCGCTAAGTTTCCTCTGCAGCCAATCAGGGTGATCTTTGGCCAGCGTATGCGGAGTCTTATCAGCATTCGCAGTAATGCACTCGGTTCCGGCGATGTATACGAACGCCTTGTTGCCAACTGCATGCGCCTGCTGAGCGACGGCGCGAATGGCTTTCAGTTTTTCCTCAGGATTAAGCAAGCTTTCATAGCGGCCGGGAATGTCGTTGTCCACTTCGATCCCAAAGACGCCATCCTCCTGCGCCTTGCGGGCAATTTCCACCGCGTTGCCGGTCTTCAGTCCGTAGGCGCCAATGCGCACATAGTTGGCCCAATTCTGACCGGCCCAAGTCTGCTCTTCCGAACCGGAACTAGCTCCCAGAATCTCCGGAAACGGGAGCATAATCAGGAGCACAAACAAGAAAATGACTGCCACGCCAGCGGCAGTCGCAAGCGAGCGGCGTATTCCCCGGGGCCCAAGGCCGAGACGGGCAGGCGCAAATGAAAACCAGGCAAGCTTGCGTATCATTGCGATTAATAACTTTTACTTTCGTAATGCCGCGCTGTCAAGTGTAAAATGCTCTGAGTCGGTAGGAAGCCATGGCTTCCCACGAAGCAAGCTACAGCCGGACAACCGGCGGTTCCTGGACCGCCTGTAGCTCGGCCGTTTCAATCACCGGCCGTAGACAAACGAAAGCAGTCGCGGTAAAAAGGAAATGCCCAACCGAACGCATTGAGAGCCCTAGCTTTGTCGAATGGACCTGTGCTGAACGAAGAGCGGCGCCGACATATTCTCGACATTCTGAATCGCGAGGGACGCGTTTTGGTCCTGGACCTGGCCAAACAGTTCCGCACCTCGCAAGTCACCATCCGTAAAGATCTCGATATTCTTCAGGCCCACGGACGTATTCAGCGCAGTCATGGGGGAGCTTTGCCGGCTCGTGAAGGCGCACTCGAAGATCCGACTCTGCGCGAAAAAGAGAAGCTCTATCGCAAGGAAAAACTTCAGATCGCGGCCGCGGCGGCCCGAATGGTGCAGGAAGGTCAGGTAGTCATCCTGGATTCTGGCACCACGACAACGGCCATTGCCCGCGCGCTGCGGGAGTTTGAGAACCTCACCATCATTACCAACGCCGTGAATATCGCCGCAGAGCTGTCGGGTTCCTCTCTCGAGGTGATTCTGACCGGTGGGACGTTGCGAAAGAATTCATTCTCGCTGGTGGGCCCAGTCGCAGACGAGACATTGCGCCGTCTGAATGCCGATATTCTCTTTCTCGGTGTTGATGGTTTCGACGTGCAACATGGATTAACCACGCCGAATCTGCTGGAGGCCAAAGTGAACCGCACTATGATGGATGTCGCCCGAGTCGTGGTGGTCGTGTGCGACTCCAGCAAGTTTGGCCGCCGGTCCTTGTCTTCCATCGCCCCGCCCTCAGCCATCCACCACTTGATCACCGATCGTGGCATCCGCAAATCGGACCTAGCCGCGTTAAAAAAATCCGGGATCGACGTTACCGTCGTATGAATTCAAGACTGATCGGAAAGCCTGCCACACACTCTATTTTCCGCGAACACTTGCGTTTCCGCGAAACTGCCCAAAGATTCGTTCCGCATTCTTGTGGTAGATCTTCTCCAACACTGAATCCGGCAAGTCCATGCCATAAATCTTCCACCGGCCTTGCCCCGGATATCCCCAGTAATCAAAATACTCGTCTGCCGTTTCCAGCCACCGAAAATGATTGCGGTACATCGCTTCGTCCATTCCATTATCGGTGCCGAACATGATTCGATCCTGATACTTGATAAAGAACTCACGAGCCCGACGAGGCTGCCGGCCTAGCTCCGCTTCCCGCGCCCCGAACTCCACCATCACGTTGGGAAGCGTGTCCAGCAGGTGAGAAACGTAATCCAGGTTCTCTGGCCAATTTGCCATATGAAGGGCAACAAACGTGGTATGCGGATGCTTCGCAAACATGCGGTCCCGGGCCGCAAGAATCGAGTCCTTCGTGGGAAATTGCGGCCCGTAGAAACTCCAGTCCGGATGCTCGGTGAGCTCTTCATATCGCTCATTCTTGTTGTCCACCGGATGGAAGAATGCTTCAGGATCGGTCGAGTGAATGGACACCGGAATCCCCAGCCTTCCACATTCCTCCCAGATGGGATCGATGCGCGGATCGTCAATGGCAACGAGTTTTCCCGACTTGTCACGTACGGTGAGACCAAGATCCTTCAATTGCTTCAGCCCACGTGCCCCCCGCCTGACCGCGTCATCGAGCTGCGCCACCATCTCCTGGCCGAAGGTCGCATCGTCGATCTTGCTCCAGTCGATCTGGCTGAACACAATGAAGCGTCCCGGATATGGCTTCACCATCGTGTCGATCACCTTCTGCAGTCGGTCGCCCCACATGCCGGTGAGGATCACCACTGCCTTAACGTTGGTTTTGTCCATGATCTCCACCACGCGCTGGGGCGGCATGGGATCGTCGATCCCTAAGGCATCGTTCACATGATTGTGAACATCGATAACGTAATACTTAGCCTTGTCCACGTTGTGCGCTGGAGCATGCAGCATGGAAACGGGCTGGAAATCTTTGAGCAGAAGAGTTTTCTTCTCATCGGCGCCGGCCGCGGATTTGTATCCGATCTGACCCTGGGACTGATCTTGCTGAGTCGCCGCGTTCTGGGCCGCGACCGGCATCAAAAGGGCCAGAAAAAAGAGAAAGGAGATCAGTGTTTTCGCGGACATCGAATTCCATCCTTATCCAGGCTGCGACTTTGACTCTACATTCTCAACAAAACGACAGAAAAGGTAATCATTCGCAATATACCGGAGCCCTCCGGATTTCGGCAACCAGATGTCTCGTCAATCCTTCAAGGGGTGGCAGGTCGCTTCCAGGCGGGACCCGGGGCGGGTGGCTTTTACACCACGCGGAAGATGTCTTGGAAATGCTGGAAGAAGAGGTCCAACAGGGAAATCGGGAGACCGCCAGACATTGAGGTGCATTCCGACCGCTGTATTCTGTTCCAGCTCCAGGCCGTAAAAGTGTCAGCCTACGACGTACGGCGTCGGTTCAGCCGCGAGTTCTGTTTCTTGGGCGAAAACGCTATTCTGACATCATGAAGATCGACCTGAAATTTTGGTATTGGGCAATCGTCGCTCTGATGGTTGTTCGGTCGGGCTGTCTGGCATTGGCTGCAGATCGAACGGATGCAATTGACACCTACATCCGGGGAGAGATGACGAAACAGCGCATCCCCGGCCTCGCTCTGTTAGTTTCGCGCGGAGGCCAAGTCATACGAGCGCAAGGCTACGGTCTCGCGAATGTGGAGCTGGAAGTTCCGGTCAAACCGGAAACGATCTTTCAATCCGGTTCGATGGGCAAGCAATTCACCGCAACCGCAGTAATGATGCTGGTCGAAGAAGGTAAGATCGGACTGGAGGATCCGCTCACCAAGTACTTTCCCGATGCGCCTCCCTCCTGGAAGAAGGTCACGATTTTCGAAGTGCTCAGCCACACAGCTGGATTCACCGATTACCCGAGAAGTTTCGATATGCGGAAGGATTACACCGAGGCCGAGCAGCTCAAAATTGTTGAGAGTATTCCGCTGGCATTCCCGCCGGGCACGAGTTGGAGCTACAGCAATCTGGGTTTTCTAACGCTCGGCATCCTGATTCACAAAGTCACGGGCGAGTTTTACGGAAATTTTCTTCAAGAACGCATCTTCCGGCCGCTGGATATGCGAACGACTCGTATCATCAGCGAAGCCGATATCGTGCCCAACCGCTCCGCGGGATACCGGTTGGTCAATGGGGAACTCAAGAACCAGGAATGGGTTTCGCCCACGGTGAATACGACCGCGGATGGCAGTCTGTACTTCTCCATCATGGATCTTGCCAAATGGGACGCAGCGCTTTACACCGAAAAGCTTCTGAAACGATCGAGCCTGGAGGAGATGTGGACCGTTGCGAAGCTTAGCAATCGGCAGCCGAACTCCGGGCACTACGGTTTCGGCTGGTTTATCGAGACTAAAGCCGGTCACCGCGTCGTGGAACACGAAGGAGCATGGCAGGGCTTCGAAACGCAGATCTCCCGCTACGTGGATGACAAACTCACGGTGGTCGTTCTGACCAATCTTGATGACGCCAAGCCCGAAGTGTTCGCGGATCGCGTGGCCGAGATGTATTTGTCCGGAACCGTGAAATGAGAAGCCAGGGGCGCTACCCTCTGGCCTGAATCGCCAATAAGCCCCGCCGACGCTCTGGCAAGTCCCTAACTATCAAAGCAAGCATATTATGTGCGCACGTAACACACGACAGACCTGTAGTCGTTTGACTTTTACCCCGCAAGCTGACAGTCGGTTTAACTGGACAACCTGACTCAGAGTGAGTTACACATTTGGACGTTCAGTTCCCTCCGAAACGGGGGCGGACAAGTGAGAAGAGGCCCACGGGCGTGCGATGCACCAACCAGGGATACGAATGCAAATTCGAAAGCAAGTCTTTTCTTGGAGGGGAACGATGAGACCGTTGTCCAGCGGCCTATACACGTTGGCCATCATTTTTATTTCACTCTTGCGGCCAGTACAGGCGCAAACAACGGAAATCGCGACCAAGGCTGCAGAGGCTTTCAGCTACGGCGTCACCGAGGAAGTCACACTTACTGGTACGGTCTCGAGCGTGGTCACGAAAGCCACTCCGGGAAGGATCGTTGGTTCTCACCTGCTGCTCGCAACGCTCTACGGTCCCGTGGACGCAAGTTTAGGAAGGTTCGGTTTGGTAGGCAACGACGCCGTCTCAGTCGCCCCGGGCCAGCCAATCGAGGCGACCGGCGTCATGAGAACAATTAAGGAGAAGAAAGTTTTCCTGGTCCATACGATAAAAGTGGGGGACGTGGTTTATACGATCCGGAACCAGCACGGATTGCCAGTGTCGCCGCAGGCGCGTGAGCGCGCCAACCAGAAGGCGGACCAGAAAGCGGAATCGCGATGAGCCGCCAAGGTCACGCTGGCATCCTCAGCTTAGTTCTACTGGCTCTGGTTTTCTTGACGAGCTGCAACAGTTCGAACTTCAATACCCCGGCCGAAGCGATCGCAGCCACGAGTGGATCGCCTCAAAGCGCGGCGCTCAACACGGCATTTGCAACGCCCTTGGTGGCGACCGTGACCATGGGCGGATCTCCGATGAGCGGCGCGTTCGTCGTCTTCACGGCTCCGGCGACGGGAGCAAGCGGTACCTTCACGGGTGGAACCAGTACGGAGACGGATACGACCAACGCGAGCGGTGTGGCCACCTCGTCAACATTCACCGCCAATGGAACGTTCGGAGCCGAGACGGTGACGGCTACGGTTGCAGGAACGACGGCCACGGCCAACTTCAGTCTGGCGAACACTTCGGGGCCTGCGGCATCAATCACGGCGACGAGTGGCTCCCTGCAAGATGCAACTATCAGCACGGCGTTCGAAGAACCGCTGGTGGCGACGGTTCTGGACAGTAACCAGAATCCGGTCAGCGGAGCGTCGGTAACATTCGCTGCTCCGCTAACCGGCGCGAGCGGTGGGTTCACGTCGAACTCAACGGCTACGGAAACGGATACAACCAACGCAAGCGGTGTGGCTACCTCGTCGACGCTCACAGCCGATGCGTCGGCCGGTTCCTATACAGTCACGGCAACGGTTGCAGGGGTAGCAACGGCGGCCAACCTCAGTCTGACGAACATAACCGGCGCAGTCATATCGATCACGACCACGAGCGGAACTCCGCAGAGCGCGATCGTCAACGCCGCCTTTGGCGCGCCGCTGTCGGTGACAGTGCTGGACAGTAACCGGAACCCAGTCAGTGGCGCGCTCGTGACCTTCGAAGTTCCGGCGACGGGAGCAAGCGGAACCTTCGCAGGCGGAGTGAACACGGCTACTACCAACGCAAGCGGCGTGGCTACTCCGGCGATTTTCACAGCCAATGGATCGGTTGGAACTTATACCGTAACGGCCACGGTCGCATCCGGAGCGGAACCGGCGAATTTTGTTTTGACAAACACGGGAATCAACTTTGCCTTCTATTTGAGCGGGCTGGAGGCAATCAACGGTGGCTCGAAGTTTTACGCTCTCGCAGGGGCGGTGACCGTCGATGGCAATGGTAACGTTCTCGGCGGCGAACAAGATTACAACGATGGTGCGGGACTCACTTCACCTCAACCTTCCGGAGACGCCATTTTGCCGGGCTCTGCTGCGCTGACGGTGGATCCTACGACCGGGCAGGGGACGCTCACGCTCACGACAAACAACGCGAGTTTAGGTCTCAACGGCGCAGAAAGCCTCGGCATCCAGTTTGTGAACTCGAACCACGCAATCATCGTTCAGTTTGACGGCTCGGCAACCTCCAGCGGAAGCATGGACACCCAGACGCTCTCGAGCATGCTCAACGACGGGAACTATGCCTTCACCCTTTCTGGAGTCGACCCCGGGTATGAGTCGATCGTGTTCGGAGGCGTATTCGCGATTTCGAATAGCGGCACCACCCTGGCGGGTACTTTCGACGTCGATGATGCCGGAGCCACGACGAGTCCAACACTGGGAACTTCGTTCAGCGGAGCCATCACTGGACCCGATGCCTTTGGCCGGGGCACAATCACTAACACCACGCTGCCAGTATCATCACTCAACTATTACGTGGTTGGTCCCGAGGCGATACGGATCATCGATGTAGATACGATTACCACCGATTCGGCGATCGGTTCGGCGTTCGGTCAGGGCACGGGCACTTTCAGCAACGCATCGCTGGGGAGTTCCGTATTCGGCGTCTCCAGCAATTCGCTCGGAAATCTCTATGCTGCGGCAGGCATGTTTACGACCGTAACGGGAAGCGGCACATTCAACGGTGTCGCGGATGACAACGAATTCGACAATGGCACTATCGTTCCCAAGGCCGCTATCTCGGGCACCTATTCTATTGCGAGTAATGGATACGGCAGCCTGACCATCGCGGCCGGAGATTTGGGAGATGTCAGCGCTCTCGGGATCTACATGGCGGACCCACTTCTCAACTTGAATGATCCGAATAACACCACCAGCGGATTGGGAGGCGCTCTGGTTGCCGACCTGGATGTTTCGAGTCTCAACCCCACCGGAGTGAATGGCACCGGAGTACTGGTTCCGCAATCAGACACTTCAACCATCAAGTTCGCAGGCAGCTATGCCTTCGGAGCGCAGGCTTTCAACGACTCTCGAGGACCGACTCTCGGTTGGGAATTCGACTTTGTTGGGCAGGGATCGGTCAACAGTGGCGCTTTAACCGCGGCCAACGGAGTTGTCAGTGATCCTTTCTTCATATTCAACGCCACTGCGCCAGACGGGACGGATACCGCAAAGTTCTCAGGAACCATATCGCCTGATCGGGTCAATGTTGGGCGCTACACAACTACGCTGGGCGTAAACGTTGCTGCGGACCCCGATTACACCATGGTCATCTATCAGGCGAGCGGCGCCCAATTGTTCTGGCTGGACGAGGATGAAAATGGCGAGAGTGTCTTCCTTGGATCTCTCCAGCAACAAGGGTCGCTCATCGCCCTACCGGCGGTGCAGGAAGCCCCGGCGAAAACCAAATCGAAACAGAAATGATAGGCGGCGACCTGCGAAAGCTGATAGGCCTAAAAAGCCATGCCCGACCCTCATTTGGAATGGCCGTTGACAGACAGAATTCTAAGTGGGGAAGGTTGTTGAATACGGAGATCGCAATGAGGCTTCCTCGGATGGTGTTGCTCTCGCTGGTTGTGATGGTAGCGCCAGCCCTGTCTTCGGCTCAGGACGCGACGGGAAGAATTTACGGAACAGTCTACGACCAGCAGGGCGCCGTGATCCCCACGGTGCAGATTACTGCGACCAACACTGCCACCCAGGACTCGCGCGTTGCAAGCACAGACAAAGAGGGAGCTTTCCAGATACTGGCGCTCCCCATCGGCAATTACAAGGTGACCGCCGAGCATGCCGGGTTTCGCAGCGTGGTCAGCGCAGAACAGAAACTGTTAATCAACGAAACGCTGCGCATCGACTTCAAGATGCAAGTGGGCGCGGCGAATCAGACCGTCGAGGTTGGGGCCGAGGCCGCGCCCCTCGAAACCGTCAACCCAACTCTGGGGCAGTCGATCACTGGGCGAACTCTCACCAACATGCCTCTCAATGGACGCGACGTGCTCGATTTGGCATTGCTTCAGCCCGGAGTCACGGAAAGCAACGACGACAATACCGGTGCGGGCAATTACAGCATCGCTGGCGGCAGAACTGATTCCGTGACGTTCCTGCTCGATGGTGGAAACAATAATGACTTGCTGGATAACAGTAATGTTCTCGATCCCAATCCCGACGCCATCGCCGAGTTCCGAATTTTAACCAGCGACTACACGGCGGAGTACGGACGCAACGGCGGCGGGGTCATCAGTATCGTTACCAAGTCCGGTACCAATCAGATCCATGGCAGCCTGTTCGAATTCGTCAGGAACAGGGTTTTCGATGCCGACGACTACTTCAACAAGCAGCAGAATCTTCCGCGGCTCGACCTCAAGCGCAACCAGTACGGAGCAACGCTGGGCGGGCCGATCGTCAAAGACAAGGCTTTTTTCTTTCTCGCCTACCAGGGGCAGCGGCAGATTCAGGCTTTTCCGCTCATTGATTCGCCTGTCTATACGCCGCAGGAGTTGCTGGGAAATTTTTCTACCGCTTCCGACGACGCTCCCGACCCCGGTGTCGTGGCCTTCCTCACCGCCAATCCTTGGTTTGCGACTCCTAACGGGAGTGTGGCCAATGCCATTATCGATCCCACGAAGATCGATCCCGTAGCCCAGGCCTACATCAAAGCCGGCTTAATCCCAACCGCTCCCAATGGTCTGCTTTCCACAACATTAACGGCAGACGACAATCGGAATGAATTAACCAGCAAGTTCGATCTCCTTCTGAACCCCAAGGACAAGCTTTCGGCCACCATTGGTCTGAACCGCGCTGGTGACCCCTATTACGGAACTCTAAACCCTGCGCCGACCGCCAGCGTCCCGGGCTTCCCCGCCACGAATAAGAAAACCTTTTACTTCTTCAACCTGGGATACACTCGGATCTTTTCGCCGACCGAGCTCAACGAATTTCATTTCGTTGTGCACCGCACGAATTTCCTGTCGGACGATCCAGCGAACCACCTGCCCACCGGCCCGAAACTTGGCATCAACATCACTCCCGACCTGGCTACCGGTCCGACCGACATTTTTTTCGATAACGGTTTTGTGATTGGCCCCACCGAAAACGGTCCGACCCGCTTCATCGAAAACACGTTCTCCTGGACGGATGCCTTCACCTGGACACGGGCAAAACATAACTGGAAATTCGGCGTTGGCTTTTCGCCTTATCAGGAAAATCTGCTCTACGGCTATTACTTGAATGGGGAGTTTGATTTTTATACCGGCACCAGCACCGGCTCGGGAAACGATTATGCGGATTTTCTTCTCGGCGTTCCGGACGCTTTTTTCCAGAACGCTCTGGCGCCTTCCAACATTCGCAGCAAGAGTACTTACGTGTTTGGCCAGGACGAGTGGCACTTCCGTAAGAACCTGATACTGACGATCGGGTTGCGTTACGAATACAACACGCCCAAGTACGACACTGAGGGGCGCACTTTTTCGGTGATTCCTGGAGAACAGTCAAAACGATTTATCAACGCACCGCTGGGTCTGGTGTTTCCCGGCGATCCTGGCGCTCCCACCGGAACGAATTTCCCCGACAAGAAAAACTTCGCACCGCGCTTCGGCTTTGCCTGGGATCCAACCGGAAGCGGCAAGACTAGCCTCCGCGGCGGTATCGGGGTTTTCTACGACATCCTGAAAGGAGAAGACAATCTTCAGTTCAACGGGACACCCCCGTTCGTGGGCTCCGCCGGACTGTTCTACAATTCCCCGAACTTCCTGCCGCCCACGTGCGTCAATAGTGCTTCAGGTTGTCCGGTGACCGCGCCGCTGACCTATCTGAGCCAGCCCTACGCGAATGCCTGCAATTATGACGCGAACGGCAATTGCGAGAGTTTGGGCGTGGCCAATACGTTCCCATCCAAACCCCCTGCCTCGAACATCGATTTCACACCCTTCCTCCCGATCAACAATACTGGCGCTATCTACATAGTAGATCCGCACCTTCGAACGCCCTACGTCTACCAATACAACTTGAGCCTGCAGCGCAATCTTGTCGCCGACACGGTTCTCGAAACCAATTATGTAGGAAGCTCAGGACATGGTCTGACGTCGCTCAGAGACATTGACCCCCTGGTTCTGGGCACTACCAATCGAATCCTGAATACCAGTAGCAGCGGCTGCGGAACCATTCAAAATGTGGTCTGCTTCGGCCCACTCCCAGAATTCCAGAACGTATCCAATGCCAACTACAACGCTCTGGAAGTGAGCCTGACACGGCAACCCAAAGACTCACGCGTGGGGACGGCTTATTACACTCTCGCCTATACCTACGGGCATAACCAGGATAATGCCTCTGGTTTCGCACAACGCAACGCGCAAACGCCCGCCTACGACCCGAAACTTTTCTACGCTTCCGGGGACAGCGATGTTCGCCATCGCGTCACTCTCAGTGGGGGATGGGATTTGCCTTTCGATCGCGTCTGGGCCGCGGGACCGAAGCGCCTCACCCGCGGTTGGAGTCTATATCCCATCTTTACCTATCGAACCGGATTTCCATTCGACATTCCAGCCCAATTACCGGATCAATATGACCCTGCCAATCCGGGTTCTTCCGGCGCGGGCGATCCTATCCTTTCGCACGCCGCGGTGGTTGCCCCGATCCGAACGTTCAACCCCCGGCAGGTCCGCACCATCAATGAAATCACCTACGGTACTAACCCCATCACGGGCGGCTGCCAGATCACGACTCAAGCGGTCACCGGCAACTTTATCTTCGATCCCAATAGCTTTTCCAACATGCCCCTCGAGAACAATTCCTACTTCGAGGCCGGAAGCGCTCCCAATCCCTGCTTCCCGCAACTCGATCCGGTGAATAACCCGGCCGACCGAACCTACGGCCTACACCGCAATGTGCTCCGCGGTCCGACCCTGACCAATCTCGACATCGCGCTTGCCAAGACCACTACGATCACGGAGCGGTTCAAGGTGGAGTTTCGCGCCGAATTCTTCAATGCTTTGAATCATCCCGAGTTCGCCCAACCGACAGTCCTGGATGGCGCGGCGAACATTCAGAGTCCAACGTTCGGCGAGATCACCTCAACCGGCTCCTTTCGGGGGGCGACTCCACGCATCGGACAGTTGGCGCTGCGAGTGACTTTCTAGTTGAAAATGGGGACCCGGGGGGCACTCTACGCGTCCAGCACTCGTTGGAGACAGGATCACTAGTAATTGCGCCTCATTGGATTTGTAAACCAACGACCAACGCTGTCGCGAGAGATCGACAGCCCTACCCCCAGTGTCCTCAGCAAACATAATGAGAGTTGTGCGGAGGGGAATGCTCCATCTGTGACTCGCCCCTGCACAACCGTAACCTGCACAGCAAGCGCAGTCCGCGTCAAAATGGGGACGATGCGGATTCGCGTAAAACCCACGATTGCCATCCTGTTTTTTGGACTTCCTCTGTGTGTATCGTGGGCGCGAGGAGAGCCTCGACAAACCGGAGCTTCGAGCACCGTACGCCAAGATGCTAATGGGAATCGTGGGCGAAAGACCGATCGCACACTGACTCCAGACGATCGTCTGTCCGTGATCGCTGCTGCCCTTGATCCCAAATCACGTCTATATTCTCAGCGTGACTGTTCTCATCTAGTGCATGCAATCTTCGAACGAGCTGGCTTCACCTACGCCTACGCGAGTTCTTCCGATCTCTACGTTGGGGTCGAAGCGTTTCAACGAGTCACGCTCCCCCAACCCGGCGATTTGGTAGTGTGGCGCGGGCACGTGGGAATCGTAATCAGACCGTCGCGGCACGTTTTCTTCAGCCTCATGCGTACAGGGCCTGGAATTGACGACTACGAAGCTCCATATTGGACTAGCCGAGGACGCGCTCGGTTCTATCGTTACGTCAAGAAGCATCCTTGCCCAGGATGTGCCCATTTGCGTCAGTCTGACTTGAAGTAACGTCCGCCATTTCACCTACAATCCTGAGTTTCACCACAACTGCTTGCTCATCGTTAGTCGAAACCGGCAGCTAGCCAACTTCACGTACATCACAGAAGTATCTATGCGCTGCGAGCAGCCAGATTTCCGATTTTGTTAACGATCACTTACACACGAAGTTGGCTGCGTCGTTGGTATTGCCGCTGCCCTTATACACGGCTTCGTGTGGATAGGAGCATAAGGGACGCGTAAACGCGACACCTTGATCGGGCATGTTGTTGACATAGTGTGTTGCAAGAACTTTATCGGGCGCAATGTCCTGCTCAACCCACTGGACGAGCGAGGTGAGCATGTCGAATACATTTGCCCCGGGGCCGCCTTTGCAATGGTTCATGCCAGGTACCATGAAGAGTCGGTAAAACCCCGGAGTCCGCTCTGCTGACCCGTCGGGAAAGTTCATGATGCTCTCGAAGTAATTGATGCTTGTTAATGGCGGCACTTCGGGATCGCTAAATCCGTGGTACTGGATAAGCTTGCTGCCCCGCGCCCGGAACGGTCCCAGGTCGGGATCGATCGAATTCAGAACAGACGCCAAAGTCTGACCGGGAGCCACCACTTTGTTGTCCACGTAAGCCGGTCCAGAGATCCAGTCGAAGTTTTTAAAATCCCAATTTGGATTGTCGAATACGAAGTACTCGAAGAAAGGAATGCCAATCTGCGCGTGATTGTCTGTTTGTGGCGCGGGCGGTGGCCCTGGAGAGATACTTAACGGCCAGCCATCGGCTTCGCCACCCCGCTCAAAAGGGGGGTAATAGCCATGCCGGTGCACCATCCGATCAGGGCCAGTCCACAAATCTCTAACTGCTTCCACCTGCTCGGCGGTAAGGCAGTTCGGAGGCATTTGAGACCCTTCGCACTGGAGAACTGCGGGATCAAAGTGACAGTGTCGGGGATTATTAAGGACTCCGTCCACTACCCCATCCAGGCCATCGCACGCCGCGTTGACTGCGTTACCGAGTAGGGTATCCTCAGTCGTGAAAACGGTGCCGGCGGGGTTATCCAACATCTGCCGGACGACCCACAGATTGCCGCCCACATGATGGTGCGTATAGTAGGCAACCGGATCCCCAGCAACGATGCCGTCGTAATCGTCCGCGAAGCGTTGCGCCTCCATCAGTGCCTGCCGGCCGCCGGTTGAACAACCGGTGAAGTAGGAATGCGTCGGATTTTCGCCATAGAAGGAGGAAGCAATCTGCTTGCCGATGACGGTCATCAGATGGATCGAGCGATAACCAAAATCAATGATTTTTTCTGGGTGTCCGAGCGCGAAAGATCCATCATCGGTGGAGGACCCAATGTGTCCGGTGTCAGTGCCGACGGTGGCGTACCCAAGTGAGACGCCCGGCGCAAGGGCACTGTAAGGGATGGCCCCCGCAAAACCGCCGTTTCCGACGCCCTCGAACCTCCCATTCCAGTCAGCGGCCGGCATCCACACTTCGATTCCGATGTTCGAATCCCTGGTCGGAGTGAGGGTGACTGCTACGCGACAGAATGCAGGCATCTTTGCGAAGACCTCACCATTTGGCGCCGTATAAGTGCCTGCGGGTATCGACTGGGCCGCGGCGATCGTAGCTTTTGCCAGCTTAAGCGAGGCCAGACTATCGCATGTCGCGGCATCAGCCTGATGGCTGGCGAATGCGGCAAAAATCAGGGCCAGGCACATCTTTCGCCGGGATATGCTGCTTCGTCCCTTCTTCATTCCAACATTATAGATTCGTGCCGGTTGGTCTGACAGACTGCAATTTATTGCAGAGTCTATGCGAAGACTTTTTGTGAGAAGCCGCGAGTCACTCAATCCGTTGACGGGTTATCACAAGCTGGAGATAGTAGGTGCATTGCGCCCTCGTTAGGGGCAGTTCACCTCGTCCACCGGCCAATCCGTTAGAAGGAGAATCATCATGAAATCTAGCCTCAGGGTTTTGTTACTCCTCGCCGCCGCGCTAGTCTCGACTGCAGCCCACGCCCAGTACGGAAGCACTCCAATAAAGCACGTCGTCGTGATCTTTCAGGAAAACCGCACGCCCGACAATTTGTTTCAAGGATTGTGCAGCGCGAATGGCGGCGTGCCCGGATGCAGCCCGTCGGGCGCGGGGGCGACATACGACATCGTATCGACTTACGTGAATTCGGACGGCCAGACCGTGCCACTGCAGCCTGTTGGGCTGGCCACCAACTTTGATCTGGACCACAGCCATGGGGGACCTAAGCTCAACGGAACGATTAGCGGATGGAACTTCGAGTTCAAAAACCAGGGAATCAGCGGAAAACCGGGGGTCAACGTTCCGACGGACTGTGGGGCCAACACGTTTGGCTGCGTGGTTCCGGCCGGCAACTATTCTCAGTTCATGTACGTGTATAACACTCCAGTTACCAATAGCAACGGCAGCAAAGGTAGTTTGCTCGATCCCTATATCACGTTAGCAACGACATATGGATGGGGTAACCGGATGTTCCAGACCAACCAGGGCCCGAGTTATCCAGCCCATCAGTTTATTTTCGGCGCTACCTCGGCGCCTAGCGCGGGAGACGACGCCTTAGGTATCTTTGTCGCGGAGAACGGTCCCAGTACGAACTATGGCTGTGGCTCAGGAGAATCGGTCCAACTGATCAGACCGAACGGAGACGGGGCGCCGCCGTTTGGCACGGAAACCCCCGGCGACGAAATAGTGCAATGCTTCACCCGTAATGCCATGGATTACCTGTTCAGCCGGCATAATCCCAAAATCACTTGGACCTACTATGCCGAAGGGCAGAGCAGCCTCTGGGTCGCGCCGAACTCGCTCTCGAACATCTGCATACCCTTTGAAGGCTTATGCACAGGGCCAGACTGGACGAAGGGCGAGTCGAACGGATTCGTCGACACCGCACCGCCTGACGTTTTGAATGACATCGCCAACTGTGCCCTATCGCAAGTGAGTTGGATCACGCCGGCCGGACAGTATTCTGATCATCCCATCAACAGCGGCCAGGGGCCGTCGTGGGTGGCGGCCGTGGTTAATGCCATAGGAAGTAACGCAACTTGCGACGATGGCACCGGCTACTGGAAGGACACAGTCGTATTCATTACCTGGGACCACTACTGTCCGGCTAAATTTTCTGGCAGCTGGCCTAACTCATTGAAGATAAGCTCGATAACGCATGTTTGGAGCAAGAACGATTTGAATGGAAACAGACTGGATTCGACCTCTTTCCGCCT
>JBEKRE010000030.1:0-60216 GCA_049519055.1 Candidatus Sulfotelmatobacter sp.
ATGCCATTTGTTGATTGGCAATTATCATTTTGCTCACGATTACGGGTGTGTGCACCCCGGCATGCCTCTTGGCCGCAAGCATCTCCGTCGAAGCCGTGACGCCCCCACTGGTGGGATTGGCCATTCTCAAAGAACTGTTTCCAATCTAGGTTTACTAGGAAGGGAAGTCAACCCGTTAGATGATACTGGGCGCGGGGCAGTTTCAGCCGTTAAAGGCGGCGGCACGTCGCCAAGACGTAAATTCTTGACGTAAATTAACTTCATAAATTAATTGGCAACCATTTATTGACAAAATAAATCATGATTAAGTATAAACTTAATTAAACAAAATGGAGACCCCGCGAAAATATGCTTCCGACTGGCAAGAGCTAGCTCAGTTGACGCGTGGTCAGCGGATTCTGGTTGAGCGCGTCCGGATTGCGGACAAAGACATCGCCATCGAAGGCAGCTTTGAGCTTCCTCAACTGGCCCGCCTGAGTTTGGAAGACCAGGTGTTCATTACCGCCTTCGTCCGCTCTCACGGCTCCATTAAGGAAATGGAGCGAGTGTTTGGGGTAAGCTATCCGACCATTAAGGGGCGGTTAACGCGGATCGCCGGAAGTCTCGAGTTTGTAGAGTCGAACCCTACGCCCTCGAAGAGTGAAATTCTGGAACGACTGCGAAATGGAGTGATTACGCCGGAGGACGCGATCCGGGAAATCGAGGCATTGCAATGATTCCGTTTGTGGCAGTGGTTAGTTTACGCGGTCGGAAAAGCCGCACGATTCGCTTATGGGTTCCGCTGATCCTGCTGTGGCTGCTGCTGGTGCCGCTCGCGGTGTTGTTATCGCCGCTGATCTTCGTGGTTTGTCTGGCGTTCCGAGTGAACCCCTTCCGCGCATTCTCCGTAGGCTGGCAAATTTTGTATGCGCTCAATGATACGCAGTTTGAAGTCGAGCATCCCGGCGCCGGAATTTCGATTTGTGTTTTCTAGGAGTGGAATATGAATGAACATCGCCGTCAGATTTTACAGATGCTGTCCGAAGGAAAGATCAGCGCGGACGAAGCGGAACGCCTAATTTCGGCCCTCGAAGCAGGGCCCTCTGCTTCGCCCTCGCAAAACGGTTCCGATTCGGCAACGAAGGCGCGGCCGAAGTACCTTCGCGTCCAGGTGGACTCGGAAGACGACGGGCATGATGGCCCAACCAAGGTCAACGTCCGCGTACCCATGCAATTGCTGCGCGCGGGTGTGAAACTGGCTGGTCTGATCCCGCCGCAAGCCCTCAATCGCGCCAACGTGGCAATCCACGAAAAAGGCATTCCCTTTGATTTGAGCCAGATCAAGCCCGAAAACCTGGAAGAGCTGATTGACCAGCTCAGCGACTTGAGTGTCGACGTGGATCAGAATGACCACGCCGCAAAAGTGAAGGTTAAAGTGTTCTGTGAGTGAGACGTGTCCGTCTTTTTGAATCCTATATAATTCGCGCCTCGTCTTTGCCGGTCGCGATTTTTTGTGGAACCGAGCCGCGACCTAGGCCATCTATGGGTTAGGGAGACCCACACTAAAATGAGTAAGACGACTTCCACAATTGCTCCTGAGCAAAGAAATTCGACAGGGACAGGCAAACCGTACTCGGCCAAAGCATATGCGGCGGTGAGTGCCGCTTCAGGACTCGCGCCAACTGCCATTCGGCGTCGCGAGCCGGGTGCAATGGATGTGCAAATCGATATTTTATTTTGCGGCGTTTGCCACTCCGACCTGCACCAGGTGCGCAACGAGTGGGAAAACATGATGCCGACGGTTTATCCCTGCGTGCCCGGTCATGAAATCGTGGGGCGCGTGGTGAAGGCCGGGAGCGCAGTCAAGAAGTTCAAGGCAGGCGATCTGGCCGCGGTGGGCTGCATGGTCGATTCCGACCGCGTCTGTCCGAACTGTCGCGCGGGTAACGAACAATTCTGCGACAGCATGCCGACCTTCACCTACAACTCGGAAGACAAGCATCTGGGCGGAGTGACCTACGGCGGATATTCGGACAGCATTGTTGTGGATGAAACCTTCGTTTTGCGTGTGCCCAAGACGCTAGACCCCGCCGCTGCTGCGCCGCTGCTTTGCGCCGGTATTACGACGTATTCTCCCATGCGCCACTGGAACGTGCGCAAGGGCCAAAAGGTAGGAGTGGTAGGCCTGGGCGGGCTCGGCCACATGGGAGTGAAATTCGCCCATGCCTTCGGCGCGCACACGGTGCTGTTTACCACCTCGGCGAAGAAGGTCAACGACGGTTTGCGGCTCGGTGCGGACGAAGTGATTGTCTCGAAGAATGATGCGGAGATGCAGAAGCATCTGGGCAGTTTTGATTTCATTCTCGACACGGTTTCCGCGGAACATAACTTGAACGCTTATCTTGATTTAGTCAAGCTCGATGGAACCCTCACCATGGTGGGAGCGTCTCCGACGCCGTTGCCGGTTGGCGTTGGCGGCCTGCTGTTCCGGCGGCGCTCGCTTGCCGGTTCTATCATCGGTGGAATTCGGGAGACCCAGGAGATGCTGGATTTCTGCGCGGAGCATGGTCTGGCCGCTGACATCGAACTGATTCGGATTCAGCAGATTGACCAAGCTTACGAGCGGCTGGCGAAAAGCGATGTGAAGTATCGATTCGTCATCGATATGGCGTCGCTCAAGTAGCGGTCGGTGGACGATCAAAAACAGGGCGGCCCCACCTTGTGCCAGAATTGCGCAGGTGGGGCTTGCGGTTTCACCTGGACCGCAATTTCTGCTCCAGCCGCGAACCGACCTCTGGCCACTCCGTATCCAGAATGCTGAAGTAGACCGAATCGCGTACCCGCCCCGTCCAGGTGATCACATGTTTTCGCAACGTGCCTTCTTCCCGCGCTCCGATACGCAGAATCGCATTTCGCGATCGCTGATTCAGTGCATCGGTTTTGAGTTCGACGCGAAAGCATTGCCAGACCTCGAAGGCGTGCCGCAGCATAACATATTTCGCTTCCGTGTTGACCGCGGTGCGCTGCCACTCCGGCGCAATCCAGGTGGAACCAATCTCCACCCGGCGATTCGTCCGGTCGATGTTCATGAAGCGAGTGCTGCCAATCACCCGCTCTGACTTGCGCTCCACCGTAGCGAAGACTACCGATTCGCCGCGTTCCTGCTCGGCCAGCGCTTTCTCGACGAGCCGCTCGAAATCCTCAGACGTTGTCATCCGGTAAGGAATCCACTGAAAGATGTCATCGAGCCCATCTTTGGCCGCTTGCCAGAAGGCTTCCGCATGATCGCGGCGAATCGGCTCCAGACGGATCACGGAACCTTCCAGCGTCACGGGAGTTACGATTTGCAGAGGGGTGGTCACACTCAACGCGAGTTTCCTTTCTTGGGAGCGCTGCATCCATTATCTTGCATCTCCCGTCGATTTGCGGGCATCTGTAGTATGGCCTTCGGGGTTTTTCCGCAACCATGAGGGCGGAGCGGGCGATGACCAAAGCCATCCAACACAAAACACATATGCGATGTGAGGAGTGTTGCCGTTGAAATCACAGTGTCTACCCTTTTCCAGGATCCCGCACACGACCCAGCTCTTCACTGACTTCCTCGCATATTCTCCCAACGTTCGGCCCTTTTACCCCCACTCCCCACACTTTAGCGAATGGTTGAAGGCCGAAGCTTCAGCCGTGCAATACGATCCCTCACGCCGGGAACGCGTCGGCGCGATTCTCGAACGGCAGAATAAAGCCTGGGAAGCCTCGCCCCGGACGGTCGCCAACCTTGAGCGTCTGCGTCGCGGCGCATCTGCGGTCGTGACCGGGCAGCAGGTTGGCCTCTTTGGCGGACCGATGTTCTCCATCTACAAAGCGCTAACCACCGTGAAATTGGCGGAGGAAGCGACCGCGGCAGGGTTTGATGCAGTCCCTGTTTTCTGGCTGGCCACTTACGATCACGATCTGGCCGAGGTCAATCACGTCTCCATTCCTGGCCCCGACGGGTTGCTGCGTACGCTCACTGCTTCCAGCCACGGTATCCCGGGCGCTCCAGTCAGCGGAGTTCGTTTGGGCGATGAAATTCTTCCCCTTGTGGAGGAAGCCGTATCGTTGCTTGGCCATTCGGAAGCCTCGCAATTCCTCCGCGAATGCTATCGTCCCGGAGAAAGCTTAGGCAGCTCATTCGCCCGCTTTTATGCGCGTTTGTTCGCGGCCTGGGGCGTAATCCTTCTTGACGCTTCCGATCCCGACCTGCATCGAGTCGCCGCGCCCATCTATCGCGCGGCCGTCGAGCAAGCCTCTGAAATCGATGAAGCGCTACTCGCTCGCGGACGAAATCTCGAAGCCGCACGCTATCACCAGCAGGTGAAGGTGACCGCTTCCTCCGTGCTCCTGTTTACCCTGCAGAAGGGCGCACGCACGGCGATTCAGCGCCACGCCAACGGCGGTTCTTCCGAATTCGTGATTGCCAGTGAGGCAGCTCCGCAGAAATTGTCGTCGAAAGAACTGCTGGAGCGCATCTCCTCAACTCCCGAAGATTTCAGCCCCAACGTGCTCTTGCGTCCGGTGGTGCAGGACTATCTTTTGCCCACGCTCGCCTACACTGGAGGTGCCGCCGAAGCTGCCTATTTTGCTCAAGCCGGCGCCGTGTACGAGAAGATTCTGCACCGGGTGACGCCGCTGGTGCCGCGTTTCTCAGCCACTCTGGTTGAACCCAAGGTGCAGCGCTGGTTGCGCCAATACGACATCTCTGTGGTCGACGTGCTGCACGGCGCTGAGGTTCTGCGCCGCACGCTGGCGGCGCGTTCTCTGCCGGCGGACCTGCAGTCAGCCTTCGAACGCGTGAAGCGCTCGGTGGAAGAATCGTTTTCCAGCCTGCACGAAGCGCTGGCCAAGCTCGATCCTACGCTGGTCGAGGCCAGCCAAACCGGCGCTTCCAAAGTGCGCTATCAGTTGGACCGTCTACGGGAACGGGCCATGGCTGCCGAGTTACGGCGCAGCGAGATCGTCAGTCGTCATGCGGAATCGTTGGTTCAGGCTCTTTATCCCGAAAGTGCACTGCAAGAGCGTGGTGTCGCTGGGGTTTATTACGTGGCTCGCCACGGAACCGAGCTTCTGAAGAGTCTCCACGATTCCATGCGCACCGATTGCCTCGACCATCAGATTGTGGAGTTGTAGAAAGTAGCGATCCAGGCCTGCGCCTAGCGGCTCTCGCCTGTAGCTAAATAGGTCCCCAGCCCGATCATAATTGCGCCGGTTAGGGTTCTCTGCCGGCGACGGAACACTGCCGATGAGCGAACCCTCTTTCCCAACGGCCCAGACAGCAGGATCACAATCAGATCCGCTGAAGTATTCAGGACAACAGAAACCGTTCCCAGCAGCACGAATTGAAAAAACACGTGTCCGACCTCGCGATGAACAAACTGCGGAATGAAGGAGAGGAAAAACAGTGCAGTCTTCGGATTGAGCACCTCTGTTGCCACGCCCTGCCACAGCGGATTTCGAGCGCCCACGCTGGGCGTCGCGTCGAGGTCATCCTGCGAGAACGCCTCCGGCTTCCGCGCATCGAAAATCATTCTCACGCCCAGGAAACAGAGATAAGCCGCCCCCAGGTACTTCACGGTTGAGAATGCCACTGCCGATCGCGCCAGGATGACTGAGACCCCGAGCGCCGCGGCAAACACGTGGACCATGCCTCCAAGAAACGTGCCTAACGCGGACAGAAATCCTTCGCGTTTTCCTCCAGCCAGGCTTCTGGCCAGCACGTACAGCATTCCCGGTCCGGGCGCAACCGCCAGCAAGAATGCAGCGGTAAGAAACAACAATAGGCGAGTGGAATCAAACATAATGAAAAGGATTTTACGTCAGAATGTTATTGCTCCAGCCAGTTTTCCAGCAGCTCTAGAGATTCCACACGCGGTTCCTGCCGCTCACGGTAGGCTCCGGCCACATCGAATAGTACGGCCTGCATGCCTGCATTGCGGGCGCCGACGTAATCTACCGAGTAGACGTCCCCAACATACAGGCTCTCGTCAGCACGCGCATTCATGCTTTTCAGCGCGGCCTCAAAAATCTCAGGACGCGGCTTCTCGAATCCCACCGTTCCTGAATCTGTAATGCTCTCAAAACACTCCGCAATGCCGCAGCGGGTGAGGACACCCTGGATCTTCCCATCAGCGTTGGAGATTACGGCAATACGAAAATTGTTGCGGATTCGATCGAGCGCCGAACTCGTCCCCGGCAAAATCTGGTCCCAGTTGGCGGAGTTCTGCATATTTTGCACCAGTTCCTGCAGCCGTCCGTCGCGAGCTTCATCCAGGTCTTCGAGCAGGTGACTATGAAATATCCACCAAAATCCGTGATCCACCCTGCCGCTCTGCATATTTTGATCAAATTCAGACTTCGTCCTGCGCTCCAAGGCTTGCCATCGTTCGAGCGTGGGATGGCGCTTGTTCTCAATCGGGGCGAGCATCTTCGCCCGGTTCGGAAACAATAAGGTGTTGCCCACATCGAAGAAAATGACGCGCCGTTCAGCCATATTTCCATCTTACTGAAAACTTGCGATCAACATATCGCGAAAGGCCGGGCTTAGCCTTCCCGCTTGGGAGCCTGTCGTTGCTAACGGTGATGCCTGCGGTCGGTCCATCCGTGACCGATGGCGGGAAAAAATGTAATATCCAATCCATCGCACGGTGAAGGAAGTCTTCTATCGTGAGATGGGCTTGCTAATGGCTCTTCCTCTAACAACCCGTGTGGTCGCAGGCATCGCTCGCACCAAAGTCGCAGCCTCTTCCCTTTACAGTTTTGCGCATGCCCCGCTGATCGCGGCAGTCTTACTGCTTGAAGGGCACTCCAACCGTCGGAACGATATCTACAATATTCTTTGGGCGGTTGTATTTGGCTTCGCCACCATCAATATTCTTAGCCTCGCTGCCCGGCGCTTTGAGCCCAACCGTCGCGGTCTCACCTTCGGAGAGTTGATGGCGGTGCTCATTGTTCTGCTTTCCATCTTTCTTCTCGGCTGGGAACTCTTGAACGTTTTCCGCATCTTCCCCATCAAGCTTCAGCGCTGAGCGCGGGGACCATTTTTGCGGTATGATGCGCAAAATGGCGAAAAATCCCCCGAGTTTCGAAGTCACTTGTCCCTGCTGCAGCGCGCTTCTAAAAGTGGACACGGAAACTCGTTCCGTAATTGCGCACACCGCCGCCGTGAAGCCGCGCATGTTTAACGACATGGAAGATGCCGCCCGCGCCATGAAGGAACAGGACACGCGCCGTGAATCCATCTTCCGGCAATCGGTCGAGGCGCAAAAACACGCCTCCGAACTTCTGGAAAAGAAATTCCAGGAAGCGGTGAAGAAAGCCAAGCAATCGCCGGACACGGGTAAGCCCATCCGCGACTTCGATTTGGATTAGGACCTGGCAGAATCGATCACCATGCCGAGTCGTCCCTTGCTTCTTGGTCACCGCGGTGCCAGAGCTGAGAAATCCATTCCCGAGAACACGCTGGATTCGTTCGATCTGGCACTCGCCCACGGATGCGATGGCTTTGAATTTGATGTTCGTCTGTCCTCCAACAGCCAGCCGGTCATCTGCCACGACGCTGATATCCGCGACCTCGAGGTGGCTCAAACCTCGGCTCAGCAGTTAGGCCTTCCACTTCTTCACCAGGTCCTGCAACGTTATCAGACCACCGCTTTCCTCGATATCGAACTTAAAGTTCCAGGATTGGAACGCATCACACTGGAGTTGTTGCGGTCACATCCGCCGCTTCGCGGCTGTGTGGTGTCTTCATTTCTTCCGGAAGTTTTAGAGGCAATTCGTGACATGGACACTGCAATCCCGCTCGGCTTGATTTGCGAAACCCCGGCGCAGTTCCGCTTATGGCGCGCGATGCCGGGGCAATATGTAATCCTGCACCGTAGTCTGGTTCGGCAAAGTACTATCCGCAAGATCCAAGGTGCAGGCGGGAAGATTTTCGTATGGACTGTGAATGCGGCCTCAGAGATGAAACGATTTGTTGAGTGGGGCGTAGACGGTATCGTCTCAGACCATTCCCAGCGCCTCGCTGCCCTCATCAATCGCCCCTCAAAATCCGAAGACAAGACTTAGGCATCAATCTGCCGCAGCTTCGAGCGCCGCCTCGGTTTTTGGCACGGGCCGCAAGAAAGCGGTACGCTCCATCTCAAATTCTTCCAGGTTGGCGCCCATGGTTTGGTCGTTCCAGCCGAGAACCGCCCCAATGCGCAATGCCGCTTCGCGGCTGCACGATTCCGACCAGCAGGCGCCCAATGCCACCGGCACTCGGCGTAACAGCACGTCGGCCAATGTCGCAGCGTACTCTCTGCGATAGGCTTGCACCACCTCCGCGATCACATGCGAAGAATGGGGACAGATTGGCGCCCGCAACTCGGCGCTCACCAGCGCCATGCGAGCGATGTCTGCAGCTCTTTTCCCGTGCCACTCCAGCATGCCCCGCGCCGATTCCTCGCTTATCGCCCCGATCCGGGCAATCTCCAGCACGGCGTCGTCCAGCATGGGATCGAGCGCCGGCCCGGGTCCCATCGCAACCGTGTTCGGTTCCGCAGCGTGCAGTCCGATCTTTCGCGCACAGTCACGGGCTAACGAAGCCGCAGTCGTCAACTTGCCACCGATCACGGAGATCATGCGCGCCGCGCCGTCATCGGCATGATCGTGCAGGATGTGCCGCCGCGTCACCGCCGAAGGTCGATTGTCCGGAGAATAGGGTAAGGGGCGGATTCCGGCAAAAGCGTGCTTTACGCTTTGCGCCGAAATCTTCGCCTTGGGGAACAGTTGCGCCACCGAACGCAACAGATAATTAACTTCCTCCGCCGAGGGAACCGTCTCTCCCGGATCGCCGTCATCGCCAACTTCCGTCGTGCCCACCAGAACTTGGTCGTTCCAGGGAAGTACAAAGATCGGACGGCCGTCCACCGCCTCGGTATAGATCGCCGCCGCTGGCGAGCCTGAAAAGCGAGGTAGAACGATGTGGGATCCGCGAATACCACCCAGCATTGGCTTGCTCATGCGGATCGACGAACGTTGACAAACTCGATCGGCCCAGGGTCCGCTGCAGTTAATGACCCAGCTGGCATCGATGCGTTCATCCCGGCCTGTAATCTGATCCCGCAGCAGGACGCCGTGAATACGGCCGTGAGCCACATTCACTGCGAGCACTTCCATGTGATTGCGGACCACGGCTCCAGCTTCCACCGCTTCCAACAGCCACTCGGCGACCAGTCGCTCCGGAAATTCGCACTGCGCATCTTCATAATTGAAGATGGTCCAGCGATGTCCCGCGTCCAGCGCCCGCTCCAGCTGTTTCAATTCCATCTCAGTGGTGCCCGCGCTTGGCGGTTTTCCCGCCATGCGTTGGTAAAGCCACAGTCCGGCGCGCACTTTCATCGCGTTGTGTCCGCTGTTTTCGTTCAGGAGCAGCAGGAAGTGCAAGGGATGAACCAGATGAGATTTTTCCCGAAGCAGTTTTTCGCGGTCGTGCAACGATTCTCGCACCAGGCTTAATTCGCCGTGCTCGAGGTAGCGCAGTCCGCCGTGGATGATCCGGGTGGAGCGGCTGGTTACCCCCGAGGCGAAGTCGTTCTGCTCGATCAGCAACGTGGACTTGCCCGCGCGGGCGCACTCTCGGGCTACGGCTACGCCATTGATTCCGCCCCCAATCACCACCACGTTGAAGTGCTGGCCATCCAGGCTGGCCCGGGGATTAGCGGTTAACACCATAGAGATGATCGAACACCAGAGTAACCGTTAGTAGGTTACTAAAAGTTCAGGTTTGCCGGCATACACTGCGACCGATAGAGTGTGCATCGAGCGGCTGGCAACGAATAGGTCACCTTGGTGCTGCAAAATTGGCTGACCGAAAGTGGGACTGACCTGGAGGAAAGTTTTGCATGGCGAACTACCGGCCCGCTGCGAATGCAACTGGGCCGGCATCTAGCTGCTTGCCTGGATTTAGGCAACCTTGCGCTCAATTTTTCCGCTCGCGTTGGCACCCTGGGAAAACAAATCGCTCATCTCGCGATTGAATGCAGGAATATCGTCAGGTTTGCGACTGGTAACCACTCCGTTGCTCGAAACCACTTCTTCGTCTATCCAGGCGCCACCCGCATTTCGAACGTCAGTCTTCAGAGAAGGCCACGAAGTAAGCGTCCGTCCCTGCGCCGCCCCGGCTTCCACCAGCATCCACAGCCCATGGCAGATTGCCGCCACCGGCTTTGCCTGCTCGAAGAAGCGTTCCACAAACCGTACCGCATCCGGATTCATTCTCAACTGATCGGGCTTCACCACTCCGCCTGGCAGGAGCAGCGCGTCGTACTGGGAAGGATCGGCGGACTTCAGCGGAACGTCGACCTGCACGTCGTCGCCCCAATCTTTTCTGTCCTAGCCCTTGATTTTTTCTCTGCGGGAGACACCACCTGGGTGCGCGCCCCGGATTCCTCCAGTGCTTTTTTTCCTTTGGTTAGTTCCGCCTGCTCGAAGCCGTCGGTGGCCAGAATGGCTATGGTTTTCCCCTGAAGATTATTGGGCATCGAATTCTCCTTGAAGTTTTGAGTGCTTATTAGGATGCCGCGGCGGCAATCGCGGTTTATCGCTATTGGAAAAGCGTCCTGCACGCGCATTGCCCCTGGTGCGGCGGGTCATTTAGAGTGGTTGCCAATGTCCACGACGGGTGATCGTTTCGAACGCGCAGTCGCCATCATGGAGCGCCTGCGGGCTCCTGGGGGTTGCCCCTGGGATCGCGAACAGACTTTTGATTCCATCAAGCCCTACACGCTGGAAGAGACTTACGAAGTTCTCGAGGCGATCGACAATCGCGACTGGAACGAGCTTCCCGGCGAACTCGGCGACCTGCTGCTGCAAGTGCTCTTCTATTCAGAAATGGCCAAAGAGCAGGGTACGTTTACCATCGATGACGTTCTCGATCGGCTTTCTAACAAGCTTGTGAATCGGCATCCTCACGTATTTGGTGAGACCAGAGCCGACACTGCCGCCGACGTAAAGCGCAACTGGGAGGCGTTGAAGGCCGAAGAACGAAAGCAGCGCTTCGGCGAGCAGAAAGCACCAGATGAAGGGAAGACATCGGCTCCGGTTTCGATTCTCGCCGGTGTTTCTTCGGCGATGCCTTCGTTGTTGGAGGCCCATAAGCTGAGTTCACGTGCGGCGCAGGTCGGCTTCGATTGGCCTAACATGGAAGGCTTATTCGACAAACTCGGCGAAGAGACAACCGAACTCCGTGAGCATCTGCAAGAGTTTCCCGCTCCCGGCCCGCGCCCGGAGGGCCGCGGGGTTGCCGGATCTGGGAGGCAGGCCGTTCCACAAGATCTACGGGTTCGGCTGGAGGAAGAAGTTGGTGATCTTTTTTTTGTGCTGGTCAATATCGCCCGCTATCTTTCACTCGATCCTGAATCCGCTCTGCGCAAGACGAACCGAAAATTCCGCCGCCGTTTTCAATGGATGGAGCAACGCCTTCACGAAAACGGAAACACTCTCGAAGACTCTTCGATGGATGAACTCGAATCTCTATGGCAACAAGCCAAGCAACAGGAGAAACAAGCTTGAGCCCGGATGCCGTCGTGATCCGCCGCTGCCAGGGTATCGAAGAGTTGCGAACGTGTGTCGCACTCCAAAAAGAAATCTGGAATTTCACAGATGCGGAACTGGTTCCGCTTCGCATGTTCGTCGTGGCCGAAAAAGTTGGCGGGCAAGTGATGGGAGCTTTCGCTGGGGCCGAGATGGTTGGCTTTGCGCTTTCGGTGCCAGGTACTCGCTCCGGCCGCATCTATCTTCACTCCCACATGCTCGCTGTCCGCAAGGAGTACCGCAACCGCGGATTGGGCCGCCGGCTCAAGGTGCTGCAGCGCGAAGACGCACTGGCGCGCGCCATAGAGTTGATTGAGTGGACCTTCGATCCCCTCGAGATCAAGAACGCCTATCTGAACATTGAAAGACTGGGAGCGATTGCGCGCCGCTATAACATCAATCAGTACGGAATCACGTCATCCCCCCTGCAGGGTGGATTGCCGACTGATCGGCTTATTGCCGAATGGTGGCTGAAGTCGAGACGCGTGGAAACTTTGCTGGGGACCGGAAAGAATCCGCCATTTAAGCAGGAAAGAGCGATCGCCGTTCCGGCGGAGATCTACGAGTGGAAGGCTGCCGCAGACACCAGAAACAAAGCGAAACAATTGCAGGAGCGCAATCGCGGGGAATTTCTACGGGCATTTAACGACGGACTTGCCGTGTTGGGCTACGAACGCGACCCCCAAAGCAACGGCAAGTTTCTGCTGGGTAATTGGGACGAGAAATGGTCATACGCGTCGCAGGAATAAGTCACCACGGAGGCACGGAGTCACAGAGGAAAGGTTTAGGAAGAGAAATGCGAAAATGGTTTTCTCCGTGAGGGAACCTGCTTCGAGCGAAGCCGAGGGGTGGCTCTGTGGTGAAATTGCTTTTTGACTGCAAATTATGAAGATGGAAGCCCTCACCCTCCGCGAGATTCAGATGCCGCTCGTCCATTTTTTCGAGACGAGTTTTGGACGCACCTACAGCCGCCGCATCTTGCTGCTCACGGCACATTGCCAAGGGGTGGACGGCTGGAGCGAGTGCGTCGCCGGCGAAGATCCTTTCTATAGCAGCGAGTGGATCGAGAGTAGCTGGCCGACGATCACCGGTTACCTTGCCCCCGCGCTGCTCGGTCGCGATCTCGACTCGGCGCGTGACAGTGCAAGTTCCTTCTCCAAGGTTCGCGGACACCGCATGGCCAAAGCCGCTGTCGAAAACGCCTTGTGGGATGCCGAGGCGAAACAGAAAAATCAACCCTTATGGAAACTTCTGGGTGGCATAAGGAAGGAAATCCCTTGCGGCGTCTCGATCGGCATTCAGGATTCGGTCGAGCAGTTAGTCGACAAGATCCAGACCGAACTGGCCGCTGGCTATCGGCGAATTAAGGTTAAAGTGAAACCCGGCTGGGACGTCAACGTGTTGGAGAAGATCCGTCACCGCTGGGCCGATATTACGCTGAGCTGCGACGCCAACTCCGCCTACACGCTCGATCAGGTGGAGCACCTCCGCATTTTCGATCAGTTCGGTCTGCTCATGATCGAGCAGCCGCTCTGGGATGACGACATTTTCTACCATGCCCGTTTGCAGAAAGAATTGCGGACCGCCATTTGCCTGGATGAGTCGATCGTCAGCGCGCGCTCCGCAGCCGTTGCGCTGGAGATTGGCGCCTGCCGCATCATCAACATCAAGGTTGGACGCGTAGGCGGATTTACCGAAGCGAAGAAAATCCACGACATCTGCCAGTCGCAAAAGATTCCTGTCTGGTGTGGCGGCATGCTGGAATCCGGCGTCGGCCGCGCTCACAACATCGCCCTTTCCACGCTCGAGAATTTCCATCTGCCAGGGGATGTTTCTGCCTCCAGGCGATATTGGAAGGAAGACATCATCGAACCGGAAGTGCAGGTTTCACCGCAAGGCATGATTGCGATCAGCGATCAGCCGGGGACGGGCTACCGCGTTAAAGAAGATCTGATCGAAAAGTTAACGGTCAGGAAAGCAACGGTTCGCCTGGGTGCGTGACCGGCAGAAGCCTTGATCATTCTGGCGAAGCCGGGCTGTGGTATACGGTCACTGCGCGGGGCTCTGGCTCTTCAGTGTCACGGAAGAACGGTTCTGCGCTAATTTGGCTTCCTCGGTCAACATCTGCACTCCTTGAGCAAAGCTGGTGTCGGGGGGAACACTGCGGAAGTCGCTGAATACTTCATCCGACCTATATGAAAGATTCTTGAATAGAAAAATCTTGCCGGTAAGGCTCAGGGACATGCGGGAAATTTCCCAACACCCATTTCCTACATCCCGCTGCTCGACGAGAAAATGTCCACCCTTGTCGAGATGCCCGAGAATTCCCCAGCCAAAACCGACTTCTTTGAACAATGTGCCGTCGATCAGCGCGATCCTGCGGCCCGCCGGATCGATGACCAGAAATCCTTGCATCCCGACCAGAACCAATTCCACGTGGGAAGGTGGCTGATAAGCAGGGTTCGGTGTGAATTTTAAACGCACCAGGCGCACTCCCCGCTCGCCTAACGTTGTGGTCCCGTTTTGCTCGCCGTCGTACTGATAGAGAAAAGCATTCGGCAAGGCCTTGACGATGCGCAGGGTACGCTCCACATTTTCTTGTTCCTGCAAATGTTTGCGCCGGAGCTGCTCGGGATTGCTCACCAAGCCCGCTAGCCGATTCTTCTCTCCCTTCAGTTGGTCGGAAGTGAGCGGTTTGTCGTTGTAGAAAATGGTCATCCCGGCCATAGCCTCCCGCGTCTCCACGTATAACCGGGTCTGAGAGCCCTGTGGAGTCTGCTTGCGCGACCGGAACATGTGTCTCGAATTGTCGTTGCTGGCCGCGACCTCGTTTGCAACCGCAGACCGCACTAATGCGAGACAGGAAGCCGGATCCAGGTCGGGGGCTGGCGCCGCGGCCGCCAAGGACGCAACCCAAACGCCGGCCAGCGCGGCAACCAACAAAACCGCAATGGCCCTTTGCGAAGCCCTTTGACGATAACCGGTCATAATCGGCCTCAAGTTACTCATGGCTTAAGTGTAACAACTTGAGCGCCGGGCGATCTCTAAAGGGAACTGAGTATTTCCCGAGGGCGGGGCGGCTTGCCGCGCACTCCGTGCCTTGCGTATAGTCGTTATAGGGCGTGAGTTAGCGGCATCCTCGCGTAAATGCTGATTTCGCAGCGAACCTCGCAGTGATCTTGCTGCAATGATCCTGTTGAACTAATCTTGATCGAACAGTCTTGAGAAACCAGGAGAGCGCGTCCCATGAGCACACCAGCCAGCGGCTTGGCACAAATCGGCAAATCGGTAGTTATTAAAGGCGAGCTTTCGGGCAGCGAAGATCTCTATCTGGATGGCCAGGTGGAGGGCAGCATTGCTCTCAAGGGCAATAGCCTTACCGTGGGTCCCAATGGCCAAGTAAAGGCCAGCGTCGACGCGAAAGCGATCGTGGTGCAGGGAAAACTGGACGGAAACATCCAGGCCAGCGACCGGGTGGACCTGCGTAAGTCGGCCGTGGTGAACGGAGATATCACGGCGCAGCGCATTTCCATTGAAGAAGGCGCTTTCCTGAGAGGCAAAGTCGATATCCACCGCTCGGATGCGAAGTAGTTGCATCGGATGGCAGTGCTTGGGTTGAGTAGGATGAATCAAGAGTTAGGAAATTAATTGTCGTCTGTCTCGCAGAATTTCATGAAATTTTTTCGGGGTGCATCCGGACCGGAGACCGTCCCGGCGCAGGGGTCGCAAAAACTTACCCGCCGCTCCAGCGGGCTGGGTGAATTGTCGCGCTCCTGGGAATCCGCGGAAAACCTGTGCGTGCTTGATCTGGGATCGACCTCGCCGACCAACATCCGCCACTTCACCGAACACGGCCACAGAATTTACAG
Source organism: Candidatus Sulfotelmatobacter sp. (assembly GCA_049519055.1). Lineage (GTDB taxonomy): Bacteria > Acidobacteriota > Terriglobia > Terriglobales > Acidobacteriaceae > Sulfotelmatobacter. The sequence continues at coordinate 15,456 of JBEKRE010000030.1, forward strand.
CGAAGATCTGCTAACTGCCTCCACCGACCCCGAACTGGTCACCAAAGACGAGCAGGGAAATACCATTCTCGACAGCCGAAAATTTCTTGCCGACAACCTGGTTTATCCAGCCGCTCATTTCGACGTCGTGTTTTGCTGGAATCTGCCCGACTATCTGGATGAGAGCCTGGTAAAGCCGGTGGTCGGACGACTGTGGTCCGTGCTGAAGCCAGGAGGCATGCTGTTGGCGTTCTTCCATACCCGCGACGCTGGCCCCGATGCGCCTTGCCACCGCTTCCACATCGTCGGCGCGGACACGCTTGAGATGCAGAAGATTGTGCTCCGCCGCGAGGCCCGGCGCGGTCCTACGGGCGCGGTACACACCGCCGTCTCGGATGGCTTCCAGTTGCAACGCGTGTTCAACAACCGTCACATCGAAAATCTTTTCCGCGACTTCGCTTCGATCAAGTTCTTTCTCGCCCGCGATAACGTTCGCGAAGTGTTGGTTGTTCGCTAGCTCGTTCGCTTTGCGACGGCGTTCTTCCAGAGAATCACGCCCATGCGAAAAAGATAGTGGCGGGAAATCTCCAACCCTCCCGATTTCCCTGGAGAGGAATGATCCGCGAGCATACTTCGAATTTCGTCCGGCGTGTATGAGCGGCGCACGGAAGTCAGCCCATCCAACCACGCCACCCGGTTGCGAATCATGGGATAACCGGCATAGGCCAAAGCGAGATGCAGCGGATGCCGGACAAGGTCATTGATCAGCAGCGCCTGCCGGCTTACCCGCAGACCTTCGCACACGAATTGCTTGAGTCGCCTTGGGTCCAGATGATGCGCAAAGAGGTTGCAGCTCACGAGGTCGAACGCTCCGTCCGCGAAAGGAACCGCGAGCGCGTCGGCGACTATGCCCTGATTTCGTCCGCCGTGGTTCGAGGCAGGATTTCCGCAAGGCAAATGAGTAGACGCGATGTCCAGCAGAGTTACATCCAGCGTGATTCCGCGCAGTGCTAACTTCTTCCGCGCCCTCTCGGGAACTTCACCCAGGCCGGCGGCCACCTCCAGCAGCGAGAAGTGATTCATATCGGTCGCCCGCGCCACGCGTTCCACCATTGTCTGCGTAGTGGCGATCCCACCGAACCATCGATTGACGCGGCCGATAGCCTCCAACACAGCCCGCGCGTCGCCCGGCGAACAGGCGTCAGAATCGAGAATCTCCGGAGCGTCGATTCGCTGCATGGGAAGGGTTGAATTTGGGTACGACTTTGGCCCCGCTACACTTCCGCCAGTTCCTCTTCCAGCAGTTGCTTGTTATACAGGTCGTTGTAGTAGCCATTCAACGCCAGCAATTCGTCGTGAGTTCCCAGTTCCACGATCTTGCCGCCGTGCAGCACGGCGATGCGATCGGCGTTGCGCACGGTGGAAACGCGATGCGAGATGAAGATCGTCGTACGGCCGCGCATTACTTCGCGCAGATGATTAAGAATTTTGTCTTCGGTATGAGTGTCCACGCTAGAGAGCGCGTCATCGAGAATCAAAATTCGCGGATTGCGGATCAAAGCTCTGGCGATCGCGGTACGCTGTTTCTGACCTCCCGATAGCGTAATGCCGCGTTCGCCGACCATGGTTTGATAGCGGTCGGGAAAGCCTTCGATGTCTGCCGCGATATTCGCCGCATCCGCGGCATCGTGAATTTCCTGATCGCTAGCCGATTCCACGCCCAGCGCAATATTTTCCCGGATGCGGTCGCTGAACAAAAATGTTTCCTGCGGCACAAAGCCAATATTCTGGCGCAAGGAAGCAAGCGAAAACTCGCGGATCGGCCGCCCATCGAGCAAAACCATGCCCCGAGCCGCGTCGTAAACCCGCGGAATCAGATTCACCAGTGTGCTCTTTCCCGAGCCCGTCGGACCCACGATCGCCATGCTGCTGCCCGCCGGAATTCGCAGGTTCAAGTCATGCAGCACGCGCTTGCCGTCGTAGTCAAAGTTCAGGCCGCAGAATTCGATTTCCCCTTCTACCTGGCGATCCTTGGCGTCGGCCTCATCCTTGATCTCAGGCTGTTGCTGCAAAATCTCATTCAGCCGCACCAGCGAAGCCGTGCCCCGCTGGAAAATGTTGACCACCCATCCCAGAGCGATGATGGGGAACGTGAGTTGCATCATGTAAATGTTGAATGCGGTGAACGCGCCGATTTGCATGCGCCCGGCCAAAACCTCGCGGCCCCCGATCCACAGCACCAGCACCAGCGCCAGGCCAAGCATGAACTCCAGCGTGGGCCAGAGCATGCCCATCAGGCGCACGAGTTTCAGGCTGCGCGCAACGTACTCCTGGTTGGCGGCTTCGAAGGACGCAATTTCCGGCTCTTCCTGCACGTAAGCGCGAATCACGCGCGCCCCCGAGAAGTTCTCCTGGGCCCGGGCCGAAATGTCGGAGAACATCGCCTGAATTCTTTCGAAGCGTTCGTGAATGCGTCGTCCGAAATATTGAATGGTGACGCTGACGATGGGCAACGGCAGAAAGGCGAACAGCGTCAGTTTTGGACTGTTGTGAACCATGAACCACAGGGCCGCAGCCGTGAACACCAGAGTGTTCGCCGAATACATGATGGCCGGGCCCATCAGCATGCGCACCGCATTCAAATCATTCGTCACCCGGGCCATAATGTCGCCAGTGCGCATGCGCTGATAGTAAGAATAAGAAAGTGTTTCCAGGTGGGCAAAAAGATCGTTGCGCAGATCGAACTCAACATCGCGTGAGATGCCGATCACAATCCAGCGCGTCAGAAACAGGAAGATCCCTCGAACCACCGCTAACCCCAGCACCTGCAGGGTGAAAATCAAAAGCTTGTGCCGGTCGACACCGCTGGCCAGACTCTGAGCGGCGTTGCCGATCACTCTGGGCAGTCCCGCCTGAGCTCCGTTGCTCAACACGATGCAAAGGGCGCCCACCACAAATCCCCAGCGATAGCGCTTGAGATAGGGCAGCAGCGGTCGCATGCTCTTCGGAATCATGAATGAGTGGTAGATGAAATTTTAGCAGGCTGGGATCAGACTTTTGCAAAAGCGCGCAGACCGCGTGCAGACAGCGATTGCGCAGGACGGAGATGCGACTCACTCCGTGGCGAGCCTAACGACGGTCAGATTGGCGGCTGAGTCGTGGGAAAAATGCCGCAATATCTCGCCCAAAGGCGATCACGCTAACCGTTGCCAGCACCAATCCCCAAGCGGAGAAGAAAAGCCATCCTACATCGAAAAAGAAGACTTGTTCAAAATCCATAACATCGTTCCTTCGAGCCGAGCCTGCGGAAAACGGCGGGCCCAGGAGATTCCTAGACCCGCATCCCAGTTTGGCCAACGAATCAAGCTAACTTACTCGAAAGCCAGCACTTAGTTCTGGTCAACCACCGGGGCATTCTGCGTCCGCTGCTGCATCCGTGCTGCCCGGTTGGCCTCGAACTCCTTCAACTTGCTCTGCTGATCGGGCGTGAGCAATTGGTAAAGTTCGTTATGAATGCGGGTTTCCTCCACCTTCAGTTGCACCAGCGTCTGCTCCTGTTGCGCCACCGCCGCTTGTACCTTGGCGGGGTCATAGGTGCCTTCCTCGTACGGCTTCAGTTGTTGGTCCAGCTGGCGAACTTGCTGCATCAACGGCTTGAGCGTGGCCCGCTCTTTCTGCAGGACCGCCTTCATCTGGGTCTTCTGGTCATCGGTCACATTCAGAAACTTGGCGTAGAACTCCATCATGTGACCATCCATGCCGAATCCAGGGCCGTGGCGATGCGGCGGGGGAGCGGCAGGTGTGTCCGCGGTTTGTGATTTGGCCAGCGCACCGCCCAGCAATACGGCCAACGCCGCGATCAGCAAACGAACTCGAATCGATTTCATAAATCTTGGCTCCTTTAAGAGCGGCTCCTTCATCAAACTTCAGAAACTCGGCTCTTTTGCGTACACTCATAGGAACACGATTCGAGCCGGAAAGTAGTAAAAGCTGAGTAAATCCGAGTAAAGTTTTGTCACGAGTAAACGGGGCCTTTTTGACAATTCTTTACCGCGGGCTGTGGGTCGGTTGGTGCACAATGAAAACCAGAAATATGGAACGCATTCTGGTCATCGACGATGACGTCGAACTCTGTACTCTCGTGGGCGAATACCTGCAGGCTGAAGGCTTTGTCGTGGAAGCTGCTCACGACGGGGAGAGTGGCCTGCAGCGAGCCACCGGCGGCGGCTACCTGCTGGTTATCCTCGACGTAATGCTTCCTGGCATCAACGGTTTCGAAGTATTGCGGAGGATTCGCGCCACCTCGCGCCTTCCCGTGCTGTTGCTGACCGCAAGGGGAGAAGACGTGGATCGCATCGTTGGGCTGGAGATCGGTGCCGACGATTATTTGCCCAAGCCTTTTAATCCGAGAGAGCTCGTCGCGCGGATTCGAGCGGTGCTCCGTCGCACGCGCAGCGACAAGTCGTCTCCCGCTCCGCCTGAGATGGTGCGAGTCGGCGAGATTGAGCTCGATCCCGCTACGCGCAGTGTTCGGCGTGACGGCCAGCCCGTGGAACTGACCTCAGTGGAGTTTAACCTCCTGGAGGTTCTGCTGCGTGAGGCGGGACGCGTGGTGCCACGCGAACGTCTGGTGAATGCCGTGCTGAGCCGCAAGTTTTCGCCTTTTGACCGCAGCATAGACATGCACGTCAGCAAAGTGCGCAAGAAACTTGGCGATACCGACAACGACGAGCACATCAAGACCATTCGAGGTGTGGGTTACATCTTTGCTCGTCCGCGTGAGAAGGTAGGGGAAAAGGAAAAAGCGAAAGTCACCTCATGAAGAGCCTCTTCCTCAAGATCTTTCTTTCCTTCTGGGTAGCCCAGGCTCTGTTTATTGTGCTGGCTATCCTGGTAATGCTGGTCTTTCGGCCGCAGCGTAATTCAACTTGGGACGCGCTGCGCACCACCGCTCTCACCGAGGCCATCGGTGTTTTCGAGCATGGCGGAACACAGCAAGCGCATGACTATCTGGATAATCTGCAGCGGACGCACCACGTGCGGGCTTACGTCTTCGATGAGCAGGGAAACGAGATATCGGGACGCTCAAGCCAGGGCTGGGCGGAGCACGTGGCTGCGGGAAAGCCGCTCCCCCCGCGTCCCGGGATGATTTTTCCTCGTCCGCAAATCCTGACCGAATCGAGAGCGTCCAGCGATGGACGCCATTTGTACACGATCGCAATGGAGTTGCCACCGGGCCCTCGCGTGTTTTTCGGACCGTGGGGAATCCCCATGCCGGGTTTGATCATTGCCGTGCTGTCTTCTGGGATCGTTTGCTATTTCCTGGCCTGGTCCATGACCAAGCCGGTGACACGCCTGCGGGCCGCTACTCAGCAAATTGCCGCCGGCGATCTGACGGCCCGCGCCGGCAATCCCCGCAGCAGAAGGCGCGATGAGATTGCAGGTCTGGTCCGCGATTTCGACACCATGGCCGGCCGGCTGGAGACATTGGTCAAAGCACAGTCCCGCCTGCTGAACGATATCTCTCATGAGTTACGCTCCCCGTTGGCGCGTTTGAATGTAGCTCTCGGACTGGCTCGGCAGCGCTCCGGACCGGAGAGCGCAGCCATGCTCGAACGCATTGAACTGGAAGCCAGTCGGCTGAACGAACTGATTGGCCGTCTGCTGACTTTGGCGCGCCTGGAGGATGGTGAGCAGCGCGTCCCGCCCACGCCGGTTCTGCTCGATGAAGTGGTGCTCAATGTGGCAGAAGATGCGGAATTCGAGGCCCAGGCACGGCACTGCCACGTACGCAGCGATATTCCGCTGGGCAATTGGGGAGTGCGCGGGGAAGCTTCGCTCTTGCATAGCGCCATCGAGAATGTCGTACGCAACGCCATTCGCTACACCCACGAAGGCACAACGATCGAGATTCACCTGGAGAGGAAAGAGCACTCCGATGGCACGGAAGCGGTGGTCAGTGTCAGGGATTGTGGATCGGGCGTGCCCTCCGACGCGCTCGAGAAATTGTTTCAGCCGTTCTACCGCCTCGACGATGATCGTGGTCGACAGACCGGCGGAGTTGGTCTCGGTCTGGCGATCACGGAACGAGCCGTGCGGTTTCATGGCGGACGCGTTGCCGCTTTTAACCGGTCGGAAGGCGGGCTCCTGATCGAGATTCATCTCCCGCTGGCGGTCAGCGCCCGAGCGGGGAAGGTCCCGGAACCCGTCCCGGCCGAACAAGAAGCTTAAACCAGAAAAGAAGTGATCAGTGTCCAGTGATCAGTGGCCAGCAAAATAAGCGAAAGTGCAAATTGTCCACTAACCACTGACCACTGATCACTGCACCCAGGCAACTCACAACCGCGTCCGCGGTTCCAATGAGCTTGGTGGCGTTTGCTCTTCCCGCTCATTCCTGATACATAAATGGATGGCAATTCACGCCTTACAAAGTGTTCGAGCCCGGTAAGTGACTGCCGGGGTGTGCGTCAGCAGGTTCACGGGAGACAAAGCGAAGAATGCGGACTAGGTTTACCTGGATTTTGGGAGTCGCAGCTCTGATTTCGGTGGCGTTGCTGCTGGCATGCAGCACGAAGTACTCGTCCTCCAACAATGGGCTGGTCGTAGTCTCCACGCAGGGCAATGCGGATATGGATACCTTCAGCCTTGATCTGGGCAACGGGCATACCGCGCAGATCTTCAACACCGCGGGACCGCCGACGAGCGGACAACCGACGGCCGTGGTTCTCGATCCGGCCGGCGACTATGCCTACGTGATGGTCTATCAGAGTGCAGCGGTTAATAAGGGTGCCAGCTCTACAGGAATCGAATCCTTTCAAATCGCCTCTGACGGCAAATTAGGATCGGGAACAACCTACACCTTGAACGGTGACGTTACGCCGCTTGCGATGGTGATAGATTCGGCTGGGAAATTCCTTTTCGTCGCTGACTCCACTCCCCCCGCCGTATCCGTGCTCGCCGTCGGAAGCGGTGGCAAGTTGACCGAAGTGGCGGGCTCACCGTTTCCATTGCAGGAGCTTCCCCCGCCTAGCCCCACGCAAGGTGCTACGCCCCTTCCGTCCGCGCTCGCCATAAGCCCAACCGTCTATCCTCCCGCCTATGCCGCTTGCTCGGGCAATGTGCCTCCCAGCACGGAGAATCTTTACGTCACGGATTCCAACAACTACCTCGTTCTGAACTACCTCGTTTCTTCCACGGGCGTTCTGGGGCCATCCACTTCTGGGAAGCCCACTTCAGAAAATGCCACCGGTACGACACCTTCGGGGGTCACCGTCGACCCGTGTAACCGCTTTGTTTACGTTTCGAACTTGTACGACAGGACCGTCAGCGCTTTTACCATCTGCAACAGTATTTCGCTGCCCACTTGTCCCAATGCTGATTTCAGCCTGCTCCCGGTTAGCGGTCCTCTTGTTGGTACGGGCAGTACTCCGGGGCCTTTGCTAATGGACGCGTACGCAAATTTCTTATATGTGCTGAACACGGGTGGCAACTCCATCTCAGCCTATAAGGTCAGCACCACCACCGGCAGCCTGACGCCGCTAAATCCTGCTCCGGTTACTACCAATTCATATCCGACCTCGATCGCAGTTCGTAGCGATGACAGCTGGCTGTTCGTGGCTAATCTGAACTCGGCCAATCTCTCGCAATATGCCATTACGCCATCGACCGGAGCGCTGATTCCCCAAGCGCCGGTCCAGACCGATAACTTTCCGTGGGGAGTAGCCGTGAAGTAGTTTGGGGCCCGGACAGGGCGGGCGATCAGGTGGGAATCTTTAGAATCATGTAGGCGCCCGCCAGCGCGAAAATCAGGTCCGGCGACCAGGCTGCCAAGGCCGGCGGCAATTGGCTGAGGTCGCCCATGGCCTCGAACAGGCGCGATACCACCGTATAGACCACCGCAATTCCCACCGCCACTGCGACCCCGGTGATTGCGCCTTTCTTGGATGCCGACAGAGAAAACGGAATGGCCAGTACGGCCATAATCAGGGTGATCAGCGGGAACGAAAGCTTCTTGTTGAGTTGCACCCGGAGCCGTACCACGTCGAAGCCGCTTTGCTGCAGGTCGCGGATGTAGCGCCGCAACTCCTCGTAGTTCATCTCGGAATACTGTTTCACTTCCTTCTTGAAATAGGACGGAGCCTCGCTTAGTTCCGGGAAAGTGGAGACGTCGAAGGTGCGGAAGCCGGCAATCGCCGGGCCATTCAGCGAGCGCTGCCAGCCTCGTTCGAAGATCCAGCGATTCAGATTGTCGGCCCAGTGGGCGGAATCGGCATGGATACGCTGCGTGATGGCGAAGCTAGCAGGATCGATTTGAAAGATCGTGACATTCGCGAACTGATCGCGGTCGGGATCGAAGAACTGGTAGTAGTAAATGTCGTTGTGCTGTCCGAAAATCCACTTGCGGTCGGGACGCAGATAAGTTTGCGCGGGCTTGCCCTTGATCTGGTTGTGCAGCGCTTCCTGGCGCTGGTTGGTATGAGGCAGGTAGAACTGGTCGGCAAAGAATAATCCCACCGCCAGCACTGCCGCCGCAACCAGCACGGGAGTGACGATGCGGTAGATGCTGGTTCCCGTAGCTTTGATCGCCGTGATCTCGTTGGAGCGGTTCATCAACCCAAACGTGATAAGCACCGCCAGCAGCATGATCAAGGGAGCAACGTTGTAGAGCAGGTAAGGAGCAACATTGAGAAGATATTCGGCCACCACCAGAAAGGGCGTCTGATTGCGGAGGATGTCACTCAGCAACTCGAACAGAGTAAACACCAGCAGGAGCACGAGGAATGCGGACAGGATCATTCCCAGGTAGACGAAAAAATCGCGCAACACGTAATCATCCAGCAGGGTGGGGAAGCTGGCGCTGAAGACGCGGCGGCGAGTGGAGGCGCGCTCGAAGGCGTTGGCGCTGTCGCGGCGCCCCAACCGGAATGTTGGGACGTTGCCGTTGCTCTGGGGCGCGCCGCGCTTGCCCCACAGCCGGAGACGGAACGCCGAAAGTGCAATCGGTCGCCGTTCCGCTTGCCATAGCAGGATGGCTCCAGCCACAAAGAACACAATGGTGGCTAGCCAGGCTCCGAGCATGGGTCCGACCTTGCCTTGCCGCGCCAGCGACACTCCGATCAGAGAAACGAAGTAATAAATGAAAACTAGCGCGATCGTGAGGACGAAACCGCCCGACTTTCCGCTTTTCTTCGACGACAGGCCCAGCGGGATTCCAACCATCGCCAACACCAGGCAAGCCGTGGGAAGCGCGAAGCGCCGCTGAAATTCAATCAAGTACCAGCGTGCCGAAACAGGATCGACGCGGCGCGCATAATCGCGCAGCGCCCCTGTACTTACCAGTCCCACCGGGACTTGCTCATCTGCCTTGTTTTCCGTGGAAGGCAAATCGAGAGGAATGTCAGTCTGCTGAAAGGTTGAGATCTGGTAACGGTCGGCCAGTTTGGGATCTGTCTCATGAGTCGAGCCATCAATCAAATGCAGATGCAGCCGATCCTGCCCCTCAGGGACCAGGATGCCTTCGTGGGCCAGCGTGATCCGAGGATTGGCCGGATCAGAGATGTCTGCAAGAAATACACCCTTCCAAATGGCAGCTCCTTGCGCAGCGTGCACATCCTGCACGTAGAGCACGACCTTGGGAAAGCCTTCGTAAAAAACTCTCGGTTGGACTTCAAACGAGACTTGCGAGCCTTTAAGTTGATCCTCCAGATGTCCCAGGGATGCCAGCGAGTAAGGAGCCAGGTAAAGTCCGTTGCCGAGAGCCAGCAGCCACGCAGCGACAACGAAAATTGCCAGCACCCGGCCAAAGTTCCAAACGCCCATGCCGCTGGCTCGCATGGCGGTGATTTCACTATCGGCGGCGAGACGGCTAAGTCCGATAAGAATGCCCACCAGCACGCTCATCGGAATGGTGTAGGTGAGCGCGAGTGGAACGGTGTAAAAGAAAATCTCCGCAACGCTAGGCAGCGGCGCGCTGGCCCGAACCACGAGTTCCAGAATGCGTCCCAGATCGCGCGTGAACAGCACGAAGGTGAAGATGGCCGCGCCGATGAGGGCGTGCGAGCCTACTTCACGAAGAATGTAGCGGGTGAGAATCCGCATGGGGGCGCTTCTTACCGCAGTCTAGCATGGGGTTAGAAGCGCATACGGGCGGACGGATTTGCTATCCAGCCTTCAGAAACAGCGCCGCCAGAGGCGGCAGCGTGAGTTTCAACGAATACCTTCGCCCGTGTGCCGGCTCGGCTTCCGCATGCACACCGCCCAGATTGCCCACCCCGGTGCCCCCATATTCCAAGGCGTCGCTGTTCAGCAATTCGCGCCAGTAACCGCCCGACGGCACACCGATGCGATAGCCGATTCGCGGAATGGGCGTGAAGTTACAAACGATGAGGACCGTGTCCTTCGCCGATTCAGTCTTGCGCAGAAGCGAAATCGTGCTGGTAAGACTGTCGTTGCAATCCACCCACTCGAAGCCGGCTGCGTTGGCGTCAAGCACGTGCAGGGCTGGTTCGGCGCGGTAAAGCCGGTTCAGCTGTCCCACCCACTCCTGCAGGCCACTGTGAACCGGATACTGAAGCACATGCCATTCCAGGCTGCTGTCGTGGGCCCACTCGCGGACTTGGCCGAACTCGTCACCCATGAACAGCAATTTCTTACCCGGCTGAGCAAACATATAGCCGTATAAGAGCCGCAGGTTGGCGAAGCGCTGCTTCTCGTCACCCGGCATTTTTCCGATCAACGATCCCTTACCGTGAACCACCTCATCGTGCGATAGAGGCAGCACGAAATTTTCCTGGAACGAATACAACATGCGGAAGGTAAGCTTGCTGTGATGGTATCGGCGGTGGATGGGATCCTGCTTGAAATACTCCAGCGTATCGTGCATCCATCCCATGTCCCACTTCATGCCGAAGCCGAGGCCGCCAAGGTAAACCGGCCGCGAAACCATGGGCCAGGAAGTGGATTCTTCCGCGGTGGTCTGAATATCGGGATGCTCTTTATACACGTCCTGATTGAAGCGCCGGAGGAAGTCGATAGCCTCGAGGTTTTCCCGGCCCCCGAATTTGTTCGGAATCCACTCTCCGGCGTTGCGGGAATAATCAAGATAGAGCATGGACGCGACCGCATCCACCCGCAGGCCGTCGATATGGTATTTGTCCAGCCAGAACATCGCGCTCGACATGAGAAAGCTGCGCACTTCGGTTCGCCCGTAGTTAAAGATGTACGTCTTCCAGTCGGGATGGAAGCCCTGCCGCGAATCCGCATGTTCGTAAAGATGCGTGCCGTCGAAGTAGGCGAGTCCGTGGGCGTCGGAAGGGAAGTGCGAAGGCACCCAGTCAAGGATCACGGCAATGCCGTGCTGGTGCAGGTAATCCACCAGATACATGAAGTCTTGCGGCGTCCCGTAGCGCGAGGTAGGAGCGAAATACCCGGTGGTCTGATATCCCCAGGAGCCGTAGAAGGGATGCTCCATCACCGGCATGAATTCCACGTGAGTGAAACCCATGCGTCCCACATAATCGGCAAGACGCGGCGCGGTCTCGCGATAAGTCAGCGGACGATTATGTTCCTCGGGAACTCGCATCCAGGAGCCAAGATGAACTTCATAAATGGACTGCGGAGCCCGCAGCGAGTTTCGCGCGGCGCGGTTTTCCATCCATTCGCGATCGCCCCATTCATAGTCGAGATCCCACACCACCGAAGCCGTGCGCGGCGGTTTCTCGTGCCATAGGCCGAGCGGATCGGCTTTGTCGACTTGGTAGCCGTGGCGTCGCGATTCAATGTGAAATTTGTAGATCGCCCCTTTGGTTACGCCGGGGATGAATCCTTCCCAGATTCCCGAGTTGCCCCGGGACTGGAGCAGGTTGCTTCGCGCGCCCCAGGAGTTGAAGCTCCCAATCACGGAAACCAAGTTTGCATTCGGAGCCCACACGCTGAACATCGCGCCAGCTTTTCCATCTCGCGTCATCAGATGGGCGCCCATGGTCTCGGCAAGACGATAGTTGTTGCCCTCATTGAACAGGTAAAGGTCCTGGTCCGAGAGCAGAGTGGGGCGATCGGCGGTGATGGGAGCTTCGGGCATGTTAGGAGTCCTTAGTGTACCGGAAGATGCATTGGACAATACACCGAGACTCGGATGCGCCAAACTCGTGGAAGGATGAGGCTCGATTTTCTCTCGCGCTGATTGACGCGTTCTTTGGTACGCTGCTGCGCCGAATCCCCATGCTAGACTGACTCTTCCAGCCATGGCCGCCCTGCGTCTGATTCTTCTCTGGCACCAACACCAGCCCTTCTATAAGGATTTGGTGACGGGCGAATACCGTTTGCCTTGGGTGCGGCTGCACGCGCTTAAGGATTATTACGGGATGGTGAAACTCCTGGACGAGTTTCCCAACGTTCATCAGAACTTCAATCTGGTGCCATCGCTGATCACGCAAATTCAGGATTACGTTGCAGGAACGGCGCAGGATCCATTCTTGAATGTGGCGGCCAAGCCCGCTAAGGATTTGACGCTAAAGGAGCGGCACTTCGCTCTGCAGTATCTGTTTCAGGCCAACCCGGCGAACCTGATCGGGCGGTATCCGCGGTATCGAGAACTGTACGAGCGCTGCCGCGAGCATGGGTTTTCGCCCGAGAAGGCAGAAAAACATTTCCATCCCCGTGATTTCACGGACTTGCAAGTCCTTTCCCAAATCGCATGGTTCGACGAGTTTTTTCTGGAAGAGAAAGACATCGCGGCGCTGATCAGGAAAGAGCGCGATTATTCTCTCGAAGACCAGAGTTTTGTGATTGCCCGCGAACGGGAATTGATGGGCAAGGTTGTGCCGGCGTATGCCGCGGCTGCGAAGAAAAAATCAATCGAGATCTCGGCCACGCCTTTTTATCATCCCATTCTTCCCCTGGTCTGCGACACCAACGTGGGAGCCGTTTCCTCGCCGGGGCTGCCTCTCCCGCAGCGGTTTCGTCATCCCGAAGACGCGCGGGAACAGCTGGTGGGTGCGCTCGATCTGCACCAGCAGGTGTTCGGGGTTCGGCCGCAGGGCGTTTGGCCCTCCGAAGGCAGCGTCTCCGAAGAGACGCTGGCGATTGCGCACAGCCTCGGGGTCAAGTGGATGGCCACCGACGAAGGCGTGCTCGGCCGCAGCAGCGGTGTTTTTTTCCAGCGGGATGGCAATGGCCGGCTGCCCGCGCCGCTGGCCGAACGGCTCTATGACATCCACCGCTATGAGAATGGCGAAGCCAGCATGCACCTTGTCTTCCGGGATCATACGATCTCTGACCTGATTGGTTTTGTTTATTCGGGAATGGATCCGACAGATGCCGCCGGACATCTTCTGCGCAACATCAAAGATGCCGCTCAGCCGGTGTTGGCGCAGGGCCGCGACGCCGTCGTCTCCGTGATTCTCGATGGAGAGAACGCCTGGGAGTACTACCCGAAGTCGGGCCGCGAATTTCTGCGCCGCTTCTACGACGTGCTACAGCGCGAAGCCGGGTTGGAGGCTGTAACGGTTTCCGAGGCCATCGCGCGTCATCGCAACGTCTCGCCCTTGAAAGCTCTCGTCCCTGGGTCGTGGATCAACGCCAACTTCAACGTTTGGATTGGCGCTCCGGAAGACAATCGAGCCTGGGACTATCTCCATCACGCGCGCGAGTTTTATGCCCAGAATGCCGCCCGCGCCAGCCAGCCGCAACGGAAGCTTGCCTTCGAAGAAATCATGATCGCCGAGGGCAGCGACTGGAACTGGTGGTACGGTCCGGAGCATCACTCGGCCAACGACCGCGATTTTGACGAACTCTACCGCAAGCATCTTTCGAACATCTACCAGGCACTGGGCGCCGCGCCCCCGGATTATCTGGCGCAGCCGATTACGGGCGGGGAAGTGCGGCCGGCCTACACTCCGCAGACGGCCTACATTCATCCCCGCGTGTCTGGCGACAAGATTCGCTACTTCGAATGGATGGGTGCCGCCATCTTCACTGCCGATCAGCGCGCCGGCGCCATGCACGGAAAACAGTTCCTGCTGGATTCCGTATACGCCGGAATTGACAGCACGTTCGTTTACGGGCGGTTGGATTTTGCGGGAGCAGTTCCGGACATGGATTTTGAGTTGGTCGTGAACCTGGAATCGTGGGCGAACGGAGAATCACGCCCACGGCGGACTTTGCGGCTCGATGCCAAGGTCGAAGACCGCAAGCTTACGGAGTGGAAGGTAGATGGGCGGGATGGCTCATCGTCTGCTGCTTCGCCAAAGGACGAGGAGAGCGCCAAAGTCGCATTGCTCCGCAACTTCGAGTTCCGGTTACCCCTGAGCTGGCTGCTTGCGAAACCTGTCTCGGGCAATCATGCCGGGGCGGTCAATTCAAGTGCAGCGGGAGTTGCGGCCACTAGCATCCTGAAGCTGCGCTTCAGCCTCTGGCACAATCGTTTGCCCGTAGACGCCTTGCCGGTCGAAGGCTGGATTGAACTGCAGTTGCTGAGCGAATGGGAACTGGCCGCAGGAATGTAGGCGTGAAGTCGTGCTGCTCCTGGAAAAACAAAACGCCGGAGGCGCGCCTCCGGCGTCTTTCCAGATTTCCTCACTGTCCTGAGCTAGCAACCGAAGTTGTCATCGCCAGCGGACGATTGAGTTCGAGCGTGAGTTCCGTACCCGCAGGCAGCGTGGCCGAGCGATGCTTGCTGAGCCAGTGAACGCCAGTTGAGCCTGCGCCAACGACTCCGCCGATCAGGATTCCCGGAGGACCTCCGATCAGGCCGCCGATCAGCATTCCACCGGCAGTGCCGCCACCAGTTTCAATTTCGTCGCGCCGGTCATGACCCGATCCTTTGAACTCGCCCTCCTGATTGACGTCCGTGCCAGGGATATTGGTATCGACCAGAGTGGCGTCCAGGAACAGCCGCTCGCCGGTCGGCAAGACCAGCGCTTCGGGCAAAATTCCGATGGTTGGCTTGCCAGTGATGCGGCGCGGTTCGAGGACTCTGGTGACGCGGCCCTCCACCATCGTTCCCGCAGGAATCAATGTCTTGCTATTTAGCACGACCGTTTGAGTCAATCGCGCCTGGAAAGGATCACCCGCCTTGTTGCTGAAAGTGGCGAGCGTGGTTTCGAGCTTGACCATCAGCGCGGTTCCGGCTGGTACGGGGCCGCTGGCCTGCGCTACAGCCATGGCTGCGAGCAGCAACATGCAGGGTAGAACTGTCCACTTCCTCATAACTCCTCCACAAATTTACAACCCTAAAATCTCCCCATCGTTAGTTTTGACTCTAGATGAGACCGATGGCTGGAACAACCTCTGGAGTTGCCAGGGAACCAGCGAAGATAAGGGTGGTGTCGTTCCGCAGCCGGGAAATCCGGGAGTGCGCGGTGTGAGCATTGTCACATTGCCGTGATCTTCCGTCCGCTATAATCGTGAGTCTCAGACCACACAATGGCAAGCGACACACCGGCGTCCATTGGACGGAATGACCGGGACGCATCGTTCTAATCGTCCCATCAAAGGAAACGGACCTAATCTATGTCAAATATTGCGGCAATCCATGCCAGAGAAGTCCTGGACTCACGTGGCAATCCTACGGTGGAAGCGGAAGTATTTCTTGGGGACGGCTCCATGGGCCGGGCGATCGTGCCCAGCGGCGCGTCAACCGGCGAGCATGAGGCGGTCGAACTGCGTGACGGCGATAAAGCTCGCTTTCTGGGTAAGGGCGTGCTCAAAGCGGTGGAGAACGTGAACAGCGAGATTGCCGAGGCCCTTGCGAATTACGATGCCTTCGACCAGCGCGGCCTCGATCACAAGATGGTTGAACTGGATGGCACGGAAACCAAAAGCCGCCTCGGTGCGAATGCAATTCTCGCCGTTTCCATGGCCACCTCGCGCGCCTCTGCGGCGTCGATGGATATACCGCTCTATCGCTATCTCGGCGGCGTCGGTGCAAACACGCTGCCCACCCCCATGATGAACATCCTGAACGGCGGAGCGCACGCCGACAACAATGTAGATTTTCAGGAATTCATGGTGATGCCCGTAGGCGCTCCTTCGTTCTCCGAGGCCTTACGCTGGGGCGTGGAGGTTTTCCACACGCTCAAGGGAGTACTGAAAAAGCGCGGTTACAACACTGCCGTCGGCGACGAAGGTGGATTTGCGCCGTCGGTGAAGTCGAATGTCGAAGCCATCGAAGTTGTGCTGGAAGCCATTCAGCAAGCGGGATACAAGCCGGGAGAAGAAATCGCGATCGCTCTCGATCCCGCGTCCAGCGAGTTCTATCAGGATGGAAAATATGTTTTCAAGAAGTCGGACAAGTCCACGAAAAGCTCCGACGACATGGTGAAGTTCTATGCCAAGTGGGTCAAAGACTATCCCATCGTTTCGCTGGAAGACGGACTGGCCGAAGGCGATTGGGTCGGTTGGCAGAACCTCACCCAAGAACTCGGCGGCAAGATTCAACTCGTCGGCGATGACATTTTTGTCACCAACATCCAGTTTCTGCAGGAAGGAATCGATAAAGGCGTCGCCAACTCAATCCTGATCAAAGTGAATCAGATTGGCACCGTCAGCGAGACTTTCGACGCCATCGACCTGGCTCGACGCAATGGTTACACGTCGGTGATTTCGCATCGCTCCGGCGAGACCGAGGACACCTTTATTGCGGATTTGGCTGTGGCCACCGGAGCCGGACAGATCAAGACTGGATCGGCCTCCCGCACCGACCGCATTGCCAAATACAATCAGTTGCTCAGGATTGAAGAAGAGTTGGGGAACTCAGCGCGCTTTCTTGGGCTGAAGGCGCTGAACTGCAAGGGCTGATCGAGCATATTCTGTAAGGCGGAGGTTGTATGCGATTGAAGTCATTGCTCTCTGTGTGTGTTTTGGCTTTGTCGATGTCCGCTGGTGCGCAGACCACGGTTTCGATCGCTCCGGACGCGGCCTCCAGGGAAGACGTCAAGAAGCTCTTTGACGTCATGCTAAGCCGCGAGCAGATGAGCCAGATGTTGCAGCAGCTGTTCGCGCAGATGCGCAGTATGAACCGCGGGCAGATCAAGAAGCGGCGTCCGGATGTTTCCGACGCAGAGCTCGCGCAGATGGACCAACAGTCGCAGGATCTCATCAAGAACTTTCCTCTCGACGAAATGCTGAGCGATATGATCCCCGTCTACCAGCGGCACTTTGCGAAGTCTGACATCGACGCGCTGACTGCTTTTTACTCTTCTCCGACCGGGCAGAAGTTTCTTCACGAAATGCCCACGGTGACCGCAGAAACCATGCGGGCGGTCTATCCCCGCATACAAGCCGAGGTCGATTCCGTACTCAAGCGATCCGAGGAGAAGACGGATTCACCACGGAAGTGAGCGTTTGCGATCCAGGCGGAATTTCAAAATCCCATCGTGTCGTCCGCAGACGGACCGTAGATCGCGGGCACCGGCTTCTCGTTTAATCGTAAATAAACGCCAAGCTGGGCACGGTGATGGACCATGTGATTCAGAAACATCTCTCGGTACGCCAGAAATCGCTGCCCTTCGAAAATGGCCTTACCCTGAAAACTCAGTTTCCAGTTTTCTTTCCAGGCTCCATCCGGAATGGCTTGCAACGCGGCGCGAACCTTCGCCACCCCCTCATCGAAAGCCTTTAGCAATTGAGCCGAAGACTCGAACGGCAGCGGCTTGATGCTGCCCTTGGAGAAGTCCAGCTCAGGCGTCGTCAGGATCGTGAACCCGAAGCTGGCCAACTGCGCCAGGTGAGGCGCCAGCTTGCCCAGCGGCATCGACTTGGCATGCGGTGCAAACTCTTTCTTGTCGGCGGGTACTCGTTCCAGAGTCGTGCGCGTCTTTTTCATCTCTTCATCCAGCTCAGGCAGCAGCAATTCGCTAATCGACATGATTCCTCCTCCGATGCAGTATAACCGCTATCCCACCGCTTCCCCGACTCTTCGCTCGCAGGGTTGGAGACACTGCCGATTACAATTCATTTTGTCAAGACGGAGTGAGCGAGCGTAGCTGGAGGATCTGCATCCTTTTCGGTAAAATTTTACCGGTCCCGGGCGTGTGTAACGGCGATTTTCTCCGCCGTCGCCCGAACAGCGCGGCGATTTTGTCATTCCTCAAGAAGTGAGTAGCGATTACCCAAAGGAGGCAACGTGGAGTTTGTCATGTTTGAAGATGTGGACGGTATGGAGGTTTTTGTGAATCCGGAACATGTGATTTGGGTCAGAGAGTATCCCGGTGAAATTACGGTCATCAGCTGCGGAGACGAGGACAAGTTTAAGGTACGCCTCAGTCCTGCTCAAACCGTTGCCGCACTGGGCCGGGCAGTTCGTTAAACCGGAGGAGGGCTGGCTTCGATGGATTGTTGTTTCCCGGGAGCGACGCGTCGGCACTGTTTGCCTTTCCCTTGGGCTGCCGGCATCCTAGGCTCAATGGTCGACGCGTGTAACCGCGACCTTACGCCCACCAACGAGCAGACGTTGTATGCACCGCGCCTGGTTACTTCAACGCATTCTGTCCGTTGATTTGAAACAGACCTACACGATTGCTCTGAGAATCTAACACGTAAAGCGAGCGGCCTCCGTCAACCCACATGCCGGATGGTTGGCTAAAGCTCCCGTCTTTGATTGTGCTCGTTTCAAACGTGTATAGCACCTGCCCTTCGTGACGGAAGACCTGAATTTTGTTGAGAACTGAGTCGCTCACGTAAATATTGCCTTGGGGGTCTACCGCTAATCCGGTGCGACGATCCGCATAGACGAGATTCATGGCACGCAGGAAATGGCCTCCTGTATCCAGAATCTGAATCCGCGAGTTGCCCACATCGAGCACAAACAGTTCACTACCGGAGAGGGCCATCTGAGTGGGGAATCTGAACTCGCCAGGACGTTCCCCACCGCCGCGGGTCCCCAGCTTACGAATGAGTTTCCCTCGCTCGTCCATAACAATGATCATGTGCCTTGACCGGTCGCATACGTAAATGTGTCCCGTAGCTCGATCGATCGCGATTCCGGTTGGACTATCGAAATACGATTCTCCTCCTCTCAGTTTCCCCAAGTAACGGCGAAACTTTCCTGCCGAGTCGTAGACGAGTACGTCCCCGTTCTGGTTACCCACGTATAGATTGTTTTGACCGTCCACGGCGAGTGCGACAGGATCATGCAGACGGTTGGCGCGTCCGTCCAGACGGCCGTATTTCGAGTGAACAAAGTCGAAGATGTGCACGGTCTTGGCCCCGGGATCGGCGACAAAGACGCGGTGATTCGAGTCTGTCGTCACGGCGGAAGGTGACTGCAACGCATCCCCTCGAGTAGCCGGGTCTGCCGGCCCTGCAATGATGTCCAGTGTCCGGTCCAGAATAGGGTGCGACGGTCGTACATCATCAGCCGACGAAAATACACGCAAAAAAGTGAGGCTCGCTGAAGCTTGCTGGACATTTTCTTGCGCTGGTTGCGAGGAAGCTGTGAGCGCCGCGCCCCAGGTCACCGCAAGACGGGGCACGATACACAGTAGGACCAGTCCTGAGACAAGAACTGCGAGACAGACTGTGCTCCAGATTCGATGCGAAAACATGCCTTGCCTCTGACGAAGAGCGCCGCTTCGATCAATTACCAGTCAAAGCCATTCTTGCACGATTCGTATCCTGCCGAAACGCCGCGGAGCGACCTGAGACGACGAGGGTTTGCAGGCCGGTACCGCTCAATAAGCGTGATGGTGCGATCCACGCCATCGGTCTTGCCCAGAGAGCGGCAAGTCTCGGCTCGATCTACATGTCCTTCACAAAGGTCGAACGCGATCTCGACCCTCTTCGTTTTCGTTCTGAACCACGCTTTGCCGAGTTGCTGCGCGAGATGGGGCTTGAGTGAGGCACCGAAGTCCCGTCCTGAAGCCATTCCGATTCACGGTCCTCTGTGACGCATAACCTTGCGCTCCACAACCTCAAAAGCGGATGATGGTCGCGACGCCAGCTCTTAAGCCGCAGCTGTCGGCGCTCTTAAGCCTTTTACTATCAGGATTTTGCCCGTAAGTTGCTGCAGCTCTAGGTTTTTTCGCGATTTTCACGCTACCATGATGATTCCAATAAACTGGGAGGAGGGGTGCCCGCCCCAATCACGAAAGAGTAGATAGCCATTGATGCCAAACCGGAAAACCGTCAAATCCATTCCCTTGCCGATCTCTTAGGCCAGGAGCTAGAGCCGCACTTATGTCCCGTCCAAAACCGCTCATTCTGATCATCCTCGACGGCTGGGGTTATCGCGCCGAAACCAAAGCCAACGCCATCGCGCTTGCGCGCAAGCCCACCTACGACCGTCTGCTGCGCGAGTACCCCAACACGTTGATCCATACCAGCGGCCCTTTCGTTGGACTGCCCGAAGGACAGATGGGCAACAGCGAAGTGGGCCATCTCAACATCGGCGCCGGCCGCATCGTACACATGGACATCACGCGCATCGATCTGATGATCCAGAACGGTGAGTTCTTCTCGCATCCGGTCTTGCTCGCGGCCATGAAGCATGCGCGCCTTGGCGAGCGAAAACTGCATCTTTTTGGTCTCCTCTCCGATGGTGGTGTCCACTCGCGGCAGGCTCATCTCTATGCGCTGCTCAAGATGGCGAAGCAGAACGGCGTGGATCGAGTCTTTGTTCACGCCTTCATGGATGGCCGAGACACGCTGCCCACCAATGGCGCCGGCTATCTCGAGCAACTCCAGCAGAAGATGGGGGAGTACAACTCCGGCAAAATCGCCACCGTGAACGGCCGCTACTATGCCATGGATCGCGACCGGCGCTGGGAGCGGATTGCCAAGGCCTACAACGCCATGGTTTTCGGCGACGCGGAAGGCGGCAAGACCACCGACCCGGTGCAAGGCATGAAAGATTCCTACAACCGCGGCGTCACGGATGAGTTCGTGATTCCGTTCGTAGGCACAGACAAGGGCGGCCAGCCGCTGGCGACCATTCGCGATGAGGATGCCTGTGTCTGTTTTAATTTTCGCGCGGACCGAGTCCGCCAGATCACGCGTGCGCTCGCGCGCAACAGCGGCTTGAATGCGAAGGGAGGCAGCGATCTTCCCGCCGCCGCCGACCTCGATGCCACGATTTCTCGCGCCCGCGTTCCGAAGAATCTGCATTACGTTTGTATGACGCAATACGACAAAAACTTCAGCCTGCCGGTGGTGATTCCGCCGGAATCGATGGCCAACATCCTGGCCAACGTGATGGGCGGGCTTAACATGCGCAACCTGCGCGTAGCCGAGACCGAGAAGTATGCTCACGTTACATATTTTTTCAATGGCGGCGTGGAGCAGCCATTCCCCGGCGAAGAGCGCTTGATGGTGCAGTCGCCGAAGGTCGCGACTTACGATCTGAAGCCGGAGATGAGCGCAGCTGGCATTGCCGATGCGGTCGTAAAAGCCACCGAAGACGGAACGTTCGACGTGATCATCGTGAACTTTGCCAACGCCGATATGGTCGGGCACTCGGGCAAGATTGAGCCTACCGTGAAAGCAGTCGAAACTGTGGATGCTTGTCTGAGCCGCATTGATTCCGCCGTTCGTGCCAAAGGCGGAGCCATGCTGATCACAGCCGATCACGGCAACGCCGAGATGATGGTCGATCCCGCCACCGGCGGCCCACACACGGCGCATACCACCAATCCCGTACCCTTCATCCTGGTCGCCGAAAGTGCCAAACAGTACACGCTGAAGCCTAACGGCTCGTTGCGCGATATTTCGCCGACAATACTCGGAATCCTGGGTGCGGATGAGCCGAAAGAGATGACAGGAAGCGACCTGCGCGTACGTCGCAAGATCGGCTGATCTTCGATTACCCGATCCTCTTCGTGCTACAGTTTTGTCGCGGGCACTTGTTCGCCTCAACACCATGGAACCGCGGCTCATCTGGATCAATCTGCTAGTGAAGTTGGGCGTGGCTGCGGCTGTGTCCAGCAGCCTGGTGCGGTCCGTCGCGTTCAAGTCTCTTCTCTTTCGTGAGGAGCGCTCGTTACTTCAGAAAACATATCTCGTCGTGTGGTTCAGTTTGCCGATCATGATCGGTACCTGGATTCGATTTTCCGTGAACAGCTTTGTGGCCGGAGACTTGAGCTTCGAAACCGCGCTGCTGTTGGGAGTGATTGGCGGGCGCTGGTCGGGAGTTTTGGGCGGCGTACTGATGGCCCTGCCTGCGCTCGTGCACGGGGAGTGGGCGACGCTGCCCTTCGGAGTGCTCTGCGGTTTCATCGCCGGCCAGTTACGCAGCATGGCCCTTGATAAGGACGATATCTGGTCGTTCTCTCCCTTCATCGATCTCAGCATCTATCGCCTGATCCGCCGTAACCTGCCGACCCCGCGCCTGTTCGACTGGCAGATCATGTTCTTCACCACGATCATCGGGCTCCGTTTCGTACAAACCGAGATGGCGCGATACTTCTCACATTCCATTTTCAGCATGGACAGCAGCAATCTGTGGGTTGAGGTGGCCATCTATGCCGCTTCGGCGATGGCCATTGGGATCGAACTCAAGATCTTCAACAGCGTTCGGATCCAGATCAAATTGGAGGAGCAGGAACGTCTGCTGTTGCATGCACGCATGGAAGCGCTTCAGAATCAGATCAATCCCCATTTTCTCTTCAATACGCTGAACTCGATTTCTTCCCTAGTGCGGTTTGATCCGGATACAGCGCGCGAAGTGATCTCCAAACTGGCCACCATCCTTCGCCGCCTGCTCAACAGCGCGGACTCCTTCGTGCCTTTGCGCGAAGAGGTGGAATTCATCGACAATTATCTCGACATCGAGGTCGTCCGTTTCGGCAAAGACAAGCTGCGTGTGGTGAAGGAACTTGCGCCCGAATCGCTGGACGTGATGGTCCCCAGCATGCTGTTGCAGCCGCTAGTCGAGAACTCGATCAAGCACGGGCTTGCCTCCAAGGTGGAAGGTGGAAGCATCTACCTCCGCAGCCGCCTGTCGGACTCGAGACTTGTCATTGAGGTGGAAGACGACGGGGTTGGAATGGCAGCGACCCAGATGCCGGAAGCAGGAAACGGACGCGGCGCTGGAATTGGCATGGCCAACGTTTCGGAGCGGCTCCAGGTGTTGTATGGGGATACTGCGCGGCTGACGATAGACAGCCACGCAGGGAAGGGAACGCTGGTGCGGATTCGCTTGCCGCTCCTGCAGACGGCAGGGGCCGTGCCTGAGGGCTTCTACGAAGATCGTTCCACGATGCGCCGGTAGAAAGCTTCGTATTGCGGAACGATCCGGCTGGAGCAAAAGCGCGCCTGTGCGACGGCACGTGAGGCCTTGCCCATGGCTCGCAGCGCACTCTCGTCGTTCAGAAGTTCGATCGCATAGCGCGCCATGGTGTCCACATCACCCACGTCAGCGAGATAGCCGCTGACTCCGTGTTCGATCACTTCCGGAACGCCGCCAGTGCGTGTGGCGATCGGTACGGTCTCGCAGGCCATTGCCTCCAGCGCCGCCAGTCCGAAGGATTCCAATTCGCTGGGCATCAGCAGAATGTCGGCGATCCCTAGCTTTTCCTGCACCTGATCTTGCTTGCCGAGAAAGAGGACATCCTCATGGATTCCTTTTTGTACCGTCAGCCATTCGGCCACGGATCGGTCCGGGCCGTCACCAATCAGCAATAACTTCGAGGGGATTTTCTTGCGCACGCGATCGAATATCTCGATCACATCGGTGACTCGCTTCACCGGACGAAAGTTAGAAAGGTGAACCAGCAGCCGTTCGCCGTGCGACGCGTATTCCGAGCGAAGCTCGGAAGAATTCTTGCTTCTGCAGTACACATCGCAATTGACGGAGTTATAGATGACTTCGATTTCTTTCTTCACGTCGAACACCCGCATGGTCCGGTCGCGCAGGTAGTTGGAGACAGCAGTGACTCCATCGCTTTGGTTGATGGAGTAGCGGGTGATGGGCAGATAA
Source organism: Candidatus Sulfotelmatobacter sp. (assembly GCA_049519055.1). GTDB lineage: Bacteria > Acidobacteriota > Terriglobia > Terriglobales > Acidobacteriaceae > Sulfotelmatobacter. The sequence goes on from JBEKRE010000030.1 coordinate 39,346, forward strand.
GACCGGTCGAGCCCGACCAGCGTGATGTCCGTGCCATGCAGCGTGGTGACGAAAGGCAAGCGGCGGCCGCGAGGGCCATCGGCCAGCATCTGCCGCGCCAGCAGCGCGCTCACCGAGTGCGGGATGGCATAGTGGACATGCAGAAGATCCAGATCATACAGCTGCGAGACTTCAGCCATTCGCGTAGCCAAAGCCAAATCGTAGGGCGGATAATCGAACAGCGGATAGCGAGATACCTCCACTTCGTGATAGTGAATGTTGGGTTCCTCACCGCGGAGCCGGATCGGCTGGGCGTAAGAGATGAAATGGATCTCGTGTCCCCTTTGGGCTAATTCCAGTCCGAGTTCGGTAGCTACAACGCCGCTGCCGCCATAAGTGGGATAACACGTGATCCCGATCTTCATTTCAGGTCCGCCCTTGTCGGTTTCCTTAGGTTCTGTAATTCGATGGCTGGAATCACTATACGATGCAGATTCTATAAGGAACTGCGGGATTCGTGCGGGGGATACGCTGACAGCTCCGAAGAACTACTCGGACGTCCGCCCCTTCATGGAAATGCCGGGATCAATCTTGTCGAGATGGGCTTGGAACCTCCGCTTGGAGTCTTGCGGTAATCCAGCGAATTCGATCCCCATGCCGACTCCGGGATCGCGTGTGCGAACCGTTGCGGAGGCGGAAACGCGCTCCTGATCGACCCAGAAATCTACGCGTAGCACGGTAGAAATAGGCAACGGCATGACCGTCTCAACATAACAGCCGTTGCCGCTGATGTCGGTTGCGTTCACCCGCATGGGAGTGTTCACTCGCTCGTCGCGGAATTCGAGAGGAAAGGAAATTCGGTGACGTTGAAACTTTCTACGATTGTCAGGAGTAGGCGCCGGCAGATTGGACGCCACTTCGGCGGGCAGCTGGGAGAGCCACGGGCACTCCTGATCCGCCACTAACTGAACTCCGACCTGAGTTTTCTTGAGTCCGCCGGCTTCCATCACCCAGATAACTTTACAACGAGCTTTCTTGGTCTCGTATTGAACGCCGATAACGTCCCCAACCTTTAAGTCATGTTCGAGACCGCAAATACAGGCTCCGGTTACGCTAACATTTTGAGCGTTGGCATTCTGATGGAACGGTTGGTCGTCGGCGCCCATTCCCCACACACGTACGCGCAGGTCCAAAGTCGCACGCGGGGCTGCCCCTGAGGCAGACATATTAACGCCCTCCCGGCTTACAAGGTTCTGAGCCAGATCTAACGCAATGATAACCTCCGGCTGAAACTTCCTAAGATTACGAAAGTCATCGCACGGGTCCAAACGGTCCGACTGGCGACTAAGACGACGATCTCGTTTCAGGCCGAAACCAACTCGTGGTATGAAATCAGCGCGATACCGCAGTCCAACAACAACTCTCGAACCTCGGGCATGGTTAAAACGTGCAACTCAATCTCCCGGGACTGGCGCAAGCGGGTGTTGGCCTGCTGTAGGTCCGCATCATTGTAGCCCGGGTGGCACACAAACTCCCAAGTGCCTTCTGGAATGATGGCCGCAATGGCTCGAAAAAGCTTCTCATCCAGAGTGCCGGTTACGACGATGCCCAGGGTGCCATCTGGAGTTTCCATGCCTTCCCGCCTGGCTGCGTCGCGAAATTTACCTGCAAGAGCGCGTAGGATGCGGACCTCGGCATAGCGTGTCCAGATACTCGGCCGAGCCAGCAGTTCAGCGGATCTCAGCGGCTGGCGCGGACCAAACGGATTGCGAACGGCTCCAACCCCGCAGGCGCGCGCGGCGCGCAGCATGGGTCGCAAGACTTTCGGAAATAAATGAGTGTGCTTGTGAGAATCGAGATGAGAGACACTGATTCCGGCGGATTGAATCTTGCCAATCTGAGCGCTGGTCTCCGCCTCGATCTCTCCGGGATCGAGGCGACCCGCCAAGGCACGGGCTGCAAAACCCTTCAGCCCATCGCGGAAGCGGGCGGAAGCGGAATTTCCGGAAGTCATCGTGGGCAGACGAACAGGGTCCAGGATTGGCTCGCCGTCAATCAATACGACATGGCAACCTACGCTGAGACGCGGAAGCTCTTTCGCCAATTGCACAGCGTCGTCGAAGGCCGGTCCATGGGCCATCAGGGTCGACGAGGTCACGATGCCATGAGTGTGAGCTTCGACGATGGCGCGGTTCACTCCTCGAGTGAACCCAAAATCATCGGCGTTGACGATCAGACGTCGCACGGCGAACAGTCTAGCAGGGAGAATGACTCGGAGGACTGCCTCCAGACTAGGTTCGCGAGGGCGCCGGCGCGACTGCGGCAAGAGACCGTTGCAGGCGAATCTAGCGCTGGTGGTAGCGCTGGTGGTTTGACCGTCTTTTCGCGAGTCGCATATACTCGCTCAGGCGCGCGCGGCGCCGAAACCAATGAGATCTGATCTCGCGAAAAACAGCAGGGGCGGTTAGCTCAGCTGGTTAGAGCGCCTGCCTTACAAGCAGGAGGTCGCAGGTTCGAGTCCTGCACTGCCCACCATTTCAACGCAGTTTCCGGGTGCCTCGCGACCCTCTTGCTGAACTAACACTCAAAAAGCCTAGCGTGAATCCAGCGATCTTTCCTCGATGTGGTGGAATCCTTCTTCATGTGACGTCTCTGCCCGAAGGTCATGGCATCGGCGATCTGGGGGATTCTGCTCACGACTTTGTCGAATTTCTGGCTGCATCGGGGCAAAAAATTTGGCAGGTGTTGCCACTCGGTCCCACCGGATACGGAGATTCCCCTTACCAGCTCTTCTCGGCGTTCGCGGGCAATCCGCTGCTCATCGATTTGAATTCGCTTCGGTCGCAGGGATTATTGTCGTTGCAAGATCTCCCGGCTGCTTCGTCTCTCCCAGAAGACCATGTGGAATACGGCCACGTCATCGAGATTAAGCAGGCCCTTCTCGGGAAAGCTGCTCATGCGTTTCTGACCGATGGTGCTCGGGCAGAACGCGGCTTTTTCGAAATGTTTTGCAAACAAAATTCAGATTGGCTCGACGACTATGCCCTCTTCATGGCCTGCAAGAACACAAACAAGAACGCTGTGTGGGCCGACTGGGAAGCGGGAATCCGGCGCAGGGATTTATTGTCACTCGCCGAATGGCGAGAAAGATTGGCTCCGCAGATTGAGATCCACAAATTTGCCCAGTTCGAATTCTTTCGGCAATGGGAGAAACTGAAGCTTCATTGCAGGCGGTACGGGATCGCCATCATGGGCGATGTTCCCATCTACGTCGCTCATGACAGCGCGGATGTATGGAGTTATCCGGAGTTGTTCCGTCTGGACGGGCAATCGAGGCCCCTGGCGGTGGCGGGAGTTCCGCCGGACTATTTCAGCGCCACCGGGCAGCTTTGGGGAAATCCACTATACCGCTGGGACGTGTCGGCTGCTTCCGGTCACCGCTGGTGGATCGAACGCTTTCGAGCGTCCCTCAAATTGTTCGATCTCGTGCGACTGGATCACTTCCGTGGGTTCGAAGCCTACTGGGAAGTTCCGGCCGATGCGTCGACGGCGGAGTCAGGCACGTGGGTTAAGGGTCCGGGTGCGGAGTTCTTCCGCACCGTCAAAGCCGAATTGAAAGTATTGCCGTTCGTGGCGGAAAACCTGGGTGTCATCACTCCCGAGGTGGAAGCCTTGCGCAGGGAGTTTGGTTTCCCGGGGATGAGTTTGCTGCAGTTCGCGTTTGGGAACGATCCCCAAGGACCCAGCTTCCGGCCGCATAATTATTCTCGCGAACTTGTGGCCTACACCGGTGGACACGATAACGATACGACGGTTGGCTGGTGGACCAGCTCCGGGATCGGAGAAAGCACTCGAACTTCAGAAGACATCCGCAAAGAGCGCGAATTCACTCGAGCCTACTTAGGATTCGAAAACGAGCCCGTCAATTGGGTATTCATTCGGACGGTGCTGGCCTCCGTGGCTGAGGTCGCCATCGTTCCTCTACAAGATGTATTGGGCCTGGGCAGTGAAGCGCGAATGAATTTGCCCGGGACGGTAAGCGGAAATTGGAAGTGGCGCTTTAAGCCGGGAACTTTGACCAAGGACTTGAGCGAACGCCTCAGGAGATTGACGTTTATGTATGATCGCTGAGATCCTAGACTGGCTTCATGAACAGTCGTTCTCGCAAGGGACCGGCGATCAGAGCGGAGAGAACTCGTCCTCATTCTCATCCTTCTTTGCCCGGACGAACCTCTGTTCGAGGAAACGCTGGGCCAAATCTCTTCCGCCGATGCCGAATGCGATGGCCAAGCCAAGCATCACGGCTCCGAAACCGATACCGAAGGCTACCAACATCGTCTGTTCTGCGATTCCCAACTCTTCAAAAACGATCGACAAAACGAAAACAATGATGATGCTACGGATGGCCAGACTGATAACTCGAGGGGAAGGCACGTTAGCATTTACAGCTGCCAACAGGGCGGCGCGAGAAAAGAAGCTGGCGGCCAGTAATCCGAAGAACAGGATGAACATGGCGACGAAGAGCCGCGGCAGGAAGAAAAAGAATTTTCCGATCTGCTCCTGCAAGCCCAGGATTCCGAGAACGCTCACTCCGAGTAGGACGAAGCCGAGCAACACGACCCAAAACACGAACCGGCTCACGACCTCCGTGGCCGAAGGCAAAGCGGCTTTGTTCAGCAATTGAGCAGCGCCGGCATTCTCCGAGAGCCTGTCGAACTGAATAAGGCGCAGGATGCTGCGCAGGACTACTTTCACAACATAAGCTACTGCCCATCCCGCTAATGCGAGGATCAGCATCACGATGAGACGAGGAAGGTAATGGGCAAATCCTCTGGCCAGTTCGTGCATGGCCTGACTCAGTTCACTGATGATCATTTCCCTCATAGTTCTCTCACTCTCTCGATTTCCACATCTGAAGCAGATATGGTTTTAATCGCTCGAACTCAAGGCATAAGGCTTCGATGCCGTTCTCTACGTCTTCCGCGGAACCGTTGCGATGCTGGATGATGAAGGTCAGCGCTCGCCCGCGGAAAAGCGGCGCTAACGCCTGAATGATGTGGTCCCGGCTGATCACGGACTTGTGATAGGAAACAGCAAACTCGTAAACGGTTTTGACCCACAATTCCGCTGGGTACTCAAAATCGTTCTCCCCCAGGAGGGCGACCCGCTGCAGTTCCGCCAAAGTATCGGCGGAAAGAATCGACTGAAACACGGTTGCCAATTCGGCAACACCAGTAGTGAACATCTCCCGCAGACGTTTTCGGTTGACTCGCACCAAGTCTAAGAGCACTTCGTGGTCGGGGCCGAAGGTGGGCAATGGCTGCGAGCCGGAAACAGGGCTCCAAAAGGGAAAGTCCGGCTCCAACGCGGAGAAAAATGGTCCGACGGTTTGTCGGAGGGCGGGCACCAGATCCGAGCCCCGTTGCTCGATGTGATCCTTTTGGCCGAGGAAACACTGGCATATACGGTGTTGCGCCGTGATGGCGGCCAGAGCGAAGCGCAGTTCGATCCCATCTCCGGCGCTTCCATCGCCCCAGACATTCTGGGTAAGAAACTCACCACCAAGGCGGCCTGAAAAACCGAACTCTTGAGCATAGGATTCACGGAGCCTTAACCCGTAAAGTGCGCGCGTCATGGGATACAGCAAGTTGGTGATCAGCAGACCTTCGAACTTATGCCTGCGATAGGTAGGAGTCACCAGATCGAAGCCGTCGTTACGGATAGGACGCAAAAGTTTGGAAATCCACTCGCCTTCAACGCTGCAGGACTCAGGAGACATGACGACGCAGGCCTTGGCTTGGAGTAATTCGGCCGCCGCCAAAATAGTTCGAAACGCCACGGGAGCAGCAGGACTATTCGCGTACTTCGTGCTGATGGAATGCAGAGTCCTCAGCGCGTAAGGATTCGAGCCGCGAGGAACGTCATCGATCGAGATGCCCGTGACCAGTTCCGGAGTTCCGTCCCGCGACCCGCCGTCGGCATTGATGATCACGGCCCGCTCTCTGGGAAACCAGCGCAGGATGCCGCTCTGAATCGTCTGGACGATCGAACCAATGGTCTTGGCGTTATTGTGAGTCGGCAAACCCACGAGGATGTCGACTTCGCCCACGTTGATGAGTTGACGAAGAAAGTCATCCGTTAGAAAAGTGTCTTCCGCCAATTTCATCTCCGTATAAAATGACACCGCGTACCCAGACGTGACAGCATTTGCGAAATCTTAATGCGATTAGATTCGGCGCAGCCGAAACCAGAAAAACTGATACGGCCCCAAGGTCAATAGGTAAGGAAGGTCCCCTACCCGAGGAAATATATTCTTGCCGAACATCTCGATCGGAATATTTCCCTTGTAGCGCCGTAGGTCCAATTCAACAGCTTGCGCCGTCCCCGAGACATTGTTGACTACCAGAACGGACTCATTGCCCAGCCGACGAACGTAAGCCAGAATTCTGTGATTGGCTGGATGGAGAAACTCAATGGACCCTCGGCCGAACACAGCCGTCGACCTGCGCACGGCGATGATGCTTTGCATCCAATGCAGGAGCGAATGTCCGCTTCCGAGTTGCGACAGGACGTTCACTGCCGGATAACCATAGACCGGATTCTGGATAAGAGGAGCATAGAGCCGGTCCGGTTCCGCAGTGGAAAATCCTCCATTCCATCCTCCGCTCCATTGCATGGGAGTTCTCACTCCGTTGCGATCACCGAGATTAATGTTATCGCCCATTCCGATCTCATCACCGTAATAAATGATCGGCGTTCCCGGCAGTGACATCAGCATTCCATTCATCAACTCGATGCGCCTACGGTCATTATCTAGCAAGGGAGCCAGGCGGCGACGAATTCCCAGGTTCAGTCGCATGGTCTTGTTTTCGGCATAGGCGTCATACATGTAGTCGCGTTCAATATCGGTGACCATTTCGAGCGTCAGTTCGTCATGATTGCGCAGAAAGAGCGACCACTGGCAGGTGGGAGGGATCTCTGGAGTCTGCTGCAGAATCTCAGTGATGGGTTTGCGATCTTCCAGCTTGAGTCCCATGAACATTCGGGGCATCAAGGGAAAATGAAACGCCATGTGAAATTCATCGCCCTCGCCGAAATAAGGACGAAGATCCGCAGGCCACTGATTGGCTTCCGCCAATAGCATCCTGCCGGGGAATTGCTCGTCGAGTCTTCGCCGTAAATCCTTCAGGATCGCATGAGTCTCCGGCAAGTTCTCGCAATTTGTGCCCTCGCGCTCCACCAGGTACGGCACCGCATCCAGCCGGAACGCGTCGACGCCCATCTCCAGCCAGAAGCTCATTACCTTCCACATCTGCTCCCGAACGGCGGGATTGTCATAGTTGAGGTCGGGTTGATGACTAAAGAAGCGATGCCAGTAGTATGACTTCGAAATCGGATCCCACGCCCAGTTAGATTTTTCCGTATCCAGAAAAATGATGCGGGTTCCCTTGTAACCAGTGTCGGTGTTGCTCCACACATACCAATCGCGCCGGGGATTGTCTTGCGAACTTCGCGATTCCTGAAACCAAGGGTGCTGGTCAGAGGTGTGATTCAGCACCATTTCGATGATGATTCGGATTCCGCGGCTGTGCGCGGAATTCAGAAGACTGCGGAAATCTTCCAAGGTTCCATAACTGGAATGGACAGCGTTGTAATCCGCAATGTCGTAACCATCGTCGCGCAGAGGTGAAGGAAAGAACGGCATTAGCCAGATCGCATTGACGCCCAGCTCCTGGAGATATCCGAGCTTTTGTTCAAGCCCCTGAAAGTCCCCAATGCCATCGCCGTTGCTGTCGTAGAACGTGCGGACGTGGACTTGGTAGATGATCGCATCCTTGTACCAAAGCACATCCTGATTCAGTGGCAACTGAGGTTCCTCCTGGGCAATGGCTAATACCGTTTTCTAGCAGGGCGAAAAAACAGTTTATATAAAGTGAACCGGGTATTGCCCAAAGCTCGAGCGCTAAAGCTGTTGAAAACTGACCTTGCGGTCTGCTGGAAGGATCTGCACTTTCCGTATCCTAGTCTCGCGTCTCTGGTGTCTATTCCACAAGAACGGCTACAGTCGGCCCCTTTTTATGTTGCAAGGACTGGCAGATGCCGCGTTCTACCGCTGAGTCCAAAAGCTGTAGCGGCCGATGACAGTCACGGAGATGCCATGGGACCTTCCAGTGCAAACACCAACCCCCCGAGATTCTGGCTAATTTTCATTCCTGTATTCCTGATGGTCGCCGCGGTTGTGGCGGTTCAACAGTTTCAAGCGGCCAGCAGCGCTAACGGCGCCAACGCCACTTATTCCCACGGCATATTGAATCTGGCACTCCCTTATGATTCCTCCCACGCGGGTCCAGGTCAGTTGATAGTAGAGGTTTTGGATCCAGAAGACCAAGTAGTCGGACGCGCAGAACGCCACGTCCAGGTTGCGGAAGGCAAGGGATATTGGCGAGAGCAGATAAAAGTCTCGAAACCACTCGCCATCGACGAACTAGTCTGGCATCGCGTGCGGTATCGCTTTGAATACGCCGACGCCAGCATCGCAAAAATCGAGGGCACGGAATCGATTTCGCAGATACTACTCACGCCCGTAATTCACATTCTTGGCCAGCAGTCCTACTTGACGGGTGGTGCGGCTGCGGTGCGTGCGATCGTTACCGACTCGAAGAACGAGGTTATTGTCGGCCGTGGTTCCATCCAGATCGAGTTGCTGGGACACGACGAGAAACCCCAGGTTCTGTTCACGGGACATACCAACCGCCGGGGAACGACAGAAGCGCAATTCCGTTTTCCCGCCGGATTGGTGGGCAGCTATCAGTTGCGTTACCTCGTCGACACACCAATCGGTTCGACGGAATTCACTCAGCCGGTCCGGCTGGAAGATAAAGTCTCGATTCTCCTTACCACCGAAAAACCAATCTATCAGCCCAGCCAGGTCATTCACGTGCGGGCATTGGCGCTAGACCGTGCCAATCACGAGGCTGCGGCAAACCGAAGGTTGATCTTCGAGGTAGAGGACTCTCGTGGCAACAAAGTTTTCAAGAAAGCGACCGAGACCGACAAGTTCGGGATTGCGTCGGCAGAATTTCCTCTTGCCGACGAACTAAATCTGGGAACTTACCACCTGCGTGCGCTGCTAGGGGAAGGGGAAGCACCAACGAATACGGCAGAGATTGCTTTGAACGTGGAGCGATATGCTCTGCCGAAGTTCAAAGTGGCCGTCGATTTTACCGGCAAGGATAATCACGCGAAGCAGGGATACCGTCCTGGCGATCACGTAACCGGAACCGTACGCGCGAACTATTTCTTCGGAAAGCCGGTGGAGGAGGGGGAAGTTACCGTCAAGGCTTCCAGCATGGATGTTTCGATCTTCGACGTGGGATCGGTGCAAGGCAAAACAGATCACGAGGGTGCTTATCACTTCGACCTGAAGCTGCCCGACTACTTTGCGGGAAAGCCTCTCAGCCAAGGTGCGGCTCGCGTGCTGATTGGGGCTACGGTGAAGGATTCCGCCAGCCACTCGGAAACTCGCGGCGAGCCAATCACCGTCAGTGAATCGCCTCTGCTCATCACCGCCGTTCCAGAGGGCGGCACGCTGGTTCCGAATCTGGAGAACCAGATTTTCATCCTCGCTTCTTATCCCGACGGAACGCCAGCCAGCGCTGTCCTGAAGTTTCATGGCGAAGGAATCACCGAGCAAAGCGTGAGCACCGATGACGGGGGAGTGGCCATTGTCCGGCTCACCCCCCGCGCTGGAGTCGAATCCATCGAGATCGAAGCCAGCGACAAAGATGGGAACCATGCAACGAACCAGGTCCAATTACAATCGCGCCTGGGCGAGGATCAAATTCTGCTCCGCACGGAACGGGCTGTCTATCGCGCCGGAGATCGCATTTCACTGAGTGTGTTTTCCACGAAAGCGCGCGGCACGGCTTACCTCGACATCGTGAAAGAGGGACAGACTGTACTGACGCGCGATATCGAGATTGAGGGGGGCCGAGCTGAACTCTCGCTGACCGCGACACCGGAGTTGGCTGGAACCGTGGACTTCAACGCATACCTCTTTGGCCGCGACGCCCGCCCTATTGGCGATCATCGTCTCGTCTTCGTGCAGCCTGCGGAGGAACTGAAGATCGAGACCACAACGGATTCTTCCAGTTACAAACCGGGTGGCGAAGCGCGCATCCGCTTCCGGGTAACCAACTCGCGCGGCGAAGGCGTCCACGCTGCGCTCGGACTTCAAGTAGTGGATGAGGCTGTGTTTGCGCTAGCAGAGAAGCAGCCGGGCTTTGCCAAGGTCTTCTTCTACCTCGAACAGGAAGCGATGAAGCCGCGCTACGAGATTCACTCCATCGGAGCTCCGGAGCTTGTCGAACCCATGGAAGAGTCGAAACTCGAGCAACGCGACCGCGCGGCGCGAGCTTTGTTCTCGGCCACGGAAATGGTCAACACTAACAACTTCGAAACCGAGTTTGGCCGGACAGTGCCCATGACGAAATATCCGGAGTACGCAGTCCGTTATCAGAAACGATTCAGGGCGCAGGTGAACCGTCTTGCGGAAACTCTGAGCCGAGCGTACCGGCAAGACTCCGAGAGAGGTGATCTGACCAAGGTTTTCGGCAGAATCTCGACCGCCGACCGCGACGAAGTTCGCGATGCCTGGGACACCGAACTTCGAGTGGAACGTATTGGATGGTATCGGGATAAGACGCACTACATCGTGCGCAGTGCAGGCGCTGATCATAGATTTGATACCGGGGACGACATGGTGGCCTATTTAGAGGTTCGCCCCGGAAAGATTGTGGGTCGCCCCGATTCAGGGTCATTTTCAGGCTCGATCAATCTCGATATCGAACATGATCACGGACCGTTCAACGGACTCGCAGAGATTGCAGGAACAGTTACCGATCCCTCGGGTGCAACGGTGGCGTCAGCCATTGTCGAGTTGCGGAGAGTCTCCACGGGAAAAACACGGACAGCGAGGACTAACGCCGCCGGACAATTCAGTCTGTCGGCCATACCCGCCGGTGATTACGAAGTTCAAGTGTCTTGCGCGGGGTTCAGGCCTGCGGAGCTGAAATTCGCTGTTCATGCGCGCGACCGCGCAGTCCTCTCCGCGAATCTCTCGATTGGCGCATCCTCAACCGTGGTTGAGGTCTCAGGGGCGGAAGTGGTCGTCGAGACTGAAAATCTTGCCGTGGCTCGCGTCGGCCGTGGTCAAGGCTTTGGCCGCGGTATACCGGGTGGGGCTATGGGTGGCGTTATCGGTGGGGTACCCGGGGGCGTGCCCGCGCCTGCCCTCGTCATGAACGGTCGAAACTTTACCGAACTCGCCGTGGTGGACCAGAAGGCCGCTAACAGCGCAACCCTCGCCAAGGAAGATTCTGCCTCACCGGCGGCCCACGTGCGCTCATATTTCCCCGAAGCTCTTTACATCAATCCAGAAATTATTACGGACGAGAAGGGCGTAGCCGCCATCACCATTCCAATCGCGGACTCGATCACAACCTGGCGCATGGCAATCCTAGCCTCCACGGCGCACGGCGCTCTGGGCAGCGCGACGTCGAGTTTGAGAGTCTTCCAGGATTTCTTCGTCGACCTCGACTTGCCGGTCACGCTTACGCAGGGTGATCGGGTGTCCATCCCCGTGGCCGTATACAACTACTCGGGTTCACACGGAGATGTCAGTCTGAAACTTCAGCGGGACGAGTGGTTTTCTTTGGTGGATGATGTCCCGGAGAAATCGGTGGCCGTCGATTCCTCACGCGTCGGCGGGTCGCAGTTTACGCTGGAAGCCAAGCGTATCGGTAAATTCAAGCTGACGCTCTCTGCTCGCATGCACGGCGAAGCCGGACGCGAGGACATCGTCGTGCGCGAAATCGAAGTCATTCCCAACGGCCGCGAGCAGAACTTAGTTTTCAACGGGCATCTGGAAAATTCCGTTCAGCATGAAATGAATTTCCCGGCGACGGCCATCCCCGATGCCACGAAGATCTTCGTCCGACTCTATCCTGGCCCGCTGAGTCAGGTCATCGAAGGCATGGACAGCATTCTGCGCATGCCAGGCGGCTGCTTTGAGCAGACTTCTTCCAGCACTTACCCCAACGTGCTGGCGCTCGATTACATGAAACGCACGAAAAAGCTGACTCCCGAAGTGCACGCTCAGGCCGAGGGGTACATCGCGAACGGCTACCAGCGGCTGCTGACCTTCGAAGTTCCCGGCGGCGGCTTCTCCTGGTTCGGTTACGCGCCAGCCAACAAGATCCTGACCTCTTATGGACTCATGGAATTCAGCGACATGTCGAAGGTCTACGAGGTGGATCCGAAGCTCATTATGCGCACTCAGCAGTGGCTGGCCATCCAACAGCAAGCCGACGGAAGCTGGAAGCCTGACACTTCTTTTATCAACGAAGGCGCCACCAACCGCTACAACTCCGACGTGCTTCGGATTACCGCCTACATCGCGTGGTCGCTGGAGAACACGGGATATCAAGGACCCGCAGTGGAAAAGGCCAAGCGGTTTATCGAAACCCACATGAACGCCTACACATTAGCAGTGCTCGCCAACTTCGCCGCCGACTACGGGACGACCGATCATTCAAAGGATCGCGATTTCACTCGTCAGGCGATGCAACTCCTGCTCGATGTTCATACGGAAAAAGATGAGCAGGCATGGTGGAGTGCCGACGAAACCGGTGTCTACGCGACCGGCGCCAGCGCCAGCGTCGAGACAACGGGACTCGCTGTGCAGGCGTTGCTGAAGTGGGGCGAAGCTCCCGGCACGGCGCGCAAGGCCATGAATTACATCGCCTCGAAAAAGGATGCATCGGGCGCATGGGGCACCACGCAAGCCACCATCATGGCTCTTCGAGCGCTGCTCCTCGCAAGCGAAAAAGGATCGGCGGAGGTTCGCGGCACGCTCGAGATTTCGCTGAACGGCCAGCTCCTGCAGCAACTCACGCTTACTCCGGAGAACAACGATCTGCTGCATCAGTTCGTGTTCAAGGGTATCGCGGCTGAAAACAGCGACCCGAAGAGCATCGCATCGACGAGCGACGAATCAAAGCGTATTGCAGAACCGGCCCACCCTAATACAATCGAAGTCCGCTTCGAGGGGAAAGGAGAATTGGCTTACCAGATCGTGGGAAGCTACTTCATTCCTTGGGATGAGAAACCAGCCAACGAGGCGCTTTCCATCAACGTTGCTTATGATCGCACTCACCTCGCACAGGACGACATCGCCGCTGCCAGCGCGACCATCAAGAACAATCTGTCCAAGAACGCGAATATGGTGATGATGGATCTCGGCATTCCACCCGGCTTTGACCTGATGAGCGAAGATTTGCAGGACTACGTCGAAAAGAGTTCGTCCCAGAAAACCGGTCGCCTGGAAAAATTCAGTCTGACGGCGACGCAGGCCATTCTCTATTTCAACTCGATTGCCCCCCAGCAAACGGTGACCTTGCACTTCCGCTTGCGGGCTAAGTATCCCATCCATGTTCGGACGTTTCAGTCTCGGGTCTACGAATACTATGACCCAGAGGTAAGCTCGCTTGCGCGACCGGTGCAATTGGAAGTGCACGCACGCTAGAGAGAAAGAGAAAAGTCGAATGCAGATCTGTCGGCCCTCGTTCCGGCGGCGAACTTTCCTCGTCCGCTCCGAACCGTTTAGGATATGCTAACGCGTCCAGTTGGCGTGCTGATGCTCTCCGGCGATAACTAAAATCATGTTCGTAAATCGTATGCGAATCCGGGTGGAGTTTGGAGATTGTGATCCCGCCCAGATCGTTTTTTACGCCAACTATTTCCGATGGTTCGACAACTGCACTTCGGGGCTGTTTCGCGCCGCCGGGCTACCGCTCAAGGAGTTGTTTAAGGAACATGGCATCGTCGGCATTCCGATCGTGGAGGCGCGAGCGCGATTCATCCTTCCCTCTTCGTTCGGCGACGAACTGGTGGCGGAATCCCGCGTCACCGAATGGAGAAAAAGCAGCTTCGTCATCAGCCACAAGTTTCTGCTCGATGGCGCGTTGGCTATGGAGGGTTCGGAGACTCGGGTCTGGGCGGGCGCCCATCCCACTGAGGCTCACCGGCTGAAGGGAGTGCCTCTGCCTCGCGAAGTGATCCGGAAACTTTCCGTTACCAAGAAGCGCAAGTAAATGGCGCTCATTCCAGTGGAAGTCCCACGTAATTTTCGGCTAGCGTCTGGGCAGCGGCGCGTGAGCTGGTCACATAGTCCAGCTCGGCCAGCTGGCGCCGATGATCGAAAGGATTCTCATCGGGAAAGCGATGCAGCATGGAGGTCATCCACCACGAAAACCGTTGTACTTTCCACACGCGCCGCAGGCACACTTCAGAATAAGTATCGAGCAGATCACGACGTCCCGTGTCATAGAAATGCTTGAGGGCGCGCGCCAGTACCTGAACATCGGCAACCGCGAGGTTCAATCCCTTGGCTCCGGTCGGCGGAACGATATGCGCCGAGTCTCCGGCTAAGAACAGCCTGCCGTATTGCATGGGTTCGACCACAAAACTCCTCATGCCCGTTATGCCCTTCTGCAAGACTTGCCCTTCCGTGAGTTTCCATCCATTCGAGGCCAGACGGGTCTGAAGCTCCCGCCAGATTCTCTCGTCACTCCACGAATCAATGTCTTCGTCTGGCTTGCATTGCAGATACAAACGGCTGATGTGGGGCGTCCGCATGCTGAGCAGGGCAAAGCCGCGGTCATGGTGGGTATAGATCAGTTCTTCGGAGGAGGGAGGCGCATCGGCCAGAATGCCGAGCCAGCCGAAGGGATACTCCCGCTCATAAGGAGTGAGCACTCCGGGCGGAATGCTAGGCCGGCAGGTGCCGTGAAAGCCATCGCACCCAGCAATGAAGTCGCAGGTCAATTCATAAGAAGTTCCGTCTTTTTCGTATCGGATCTTCGGCTCGGATCCGTCGAAGTCATGCACACTGACATTTTCAACCTCAAAGAACACTTGGCCGCCGGTCGCAAGACGAGCATTGTTCAGGTCTTTTAGAACCTCGTGCTGCGCGTAGATCGTGATTCCTTTTCCAGCAGTGAGGTCCTTGAAATCAATGCGGTGGCCTCGGCCTCCGAAGCGTAACTCGATCCCGTAGTGGACTAAGCCTTCGGCTTTCATCCGTTCGCCAACCCCCATTTGGGTGAGCAGGTCAACGGTTCCTTGCTCCAGAACGCCGGCGCGGACGCGTTGCTCTGAATATTGGCGGCTGCGATTCTCCACTACGACGGAGTCGATTCCCTGCAAATACAAAAGGTGAGACAGTACAAGACCGGCAGGTCCCGCACCAACAATTCCGACTTGGGTTCGCAATGAAATCGGCACAGAGTTAAGCTGTCACCCGCGACCGCCATTTCGAGAACCGATTCCACAAGCGGAGCGACGATCGCCAATGAGAAGTTGTATTGCCTTCATGACCGTCTCCTCTTCTTGGAAGTTATTTTGGTTTTGCTGTCCATTTCTCTCTTGCGATCCATCTCCTGGAAAACTTCACCTGCCGCGTGAAACGCGGAGTTCGCCGCGGGCACGCCACAATAGATGGCGGATTGCAGCAGGACCTCTCTGATCTGGTCGCGGGTGACACCGTTGTAGAAGGCGGCCTTCAGGTGCACGCGGAATTCCTCACCACGATTCAAAGCGATCATCATCGCAAGCGTCAGCAGGCTGCGAGTATGGCGGGGAAGGCCGGGACGCGCCCATATCTCACCCCAGGCATTGCGAGTGATGAAGTCCTGGAATTCGCGGTTGAAATCTGTCGTCGCGGCGAGGGCTCGGTCTACGTGCTCGTCGCCCAGAACAGCGCGCCGGATTTTCATGCCCTGCTCGTAGCGCTTGTTGTCATCCATCTTGAATCGCCTCATGTCTCATTCCATGGAAAGGAACCTGCTGACGGCCCCCGTGAATGCGTCAGCCTGCTCCACATTCGACAGGTGAGCAGCGGCCAGTTCGACCTCCGCTGCTCCCGGAATTTGTTCCGTAAGGAAATGAGCCTCAGAGGTCGGTATGACTGAATCACTTCCACCATAGATCACAAGCGTTGGAATCTTGATTTGCGCAAGGGCTTGGTGCTGATCCATATCACGAATAGCGGCACAACACGCGGCATAACCCTCGGGCGGGGAGCTTTCGAGCATTCGCTGTGCCCAGGCCACCCTGTCCGAGGACGTTGCCCGAAACGCGGACGTAAACCAGCGCTCGATGACCGCGGCAGCCACGGACTTCATCCCATCGGTCCGAACCTTAGCCATACGCGCCTTCCACATGTCTCTTGTGCCGATGCGAGCGGCGGTGTTGCAGAGCACCAGTCGATGCAGGCGGCTGGGCGCGTGAATCCCCAGCCAAATGCCAATCATGCCACCCATCGAGAGCCCGCAGAAATGTACACGATCGAGGAGAAGGGAATCCAGCAGACCGAGAACGTCGCAGCCGAGCTGCTCGATTGTATATTCACCCGCTGTTACCGAAGACTGCCCATGGCCGCGGGTATCGTAACGCAAAATGCGGAAGCGCCGTCCCAGTTCCTCCATCTGCGGGTCCCACATGGAAAAATCAGTGCCCAGCGAATTGGAGAACACCAACACCGGCTCCCGGTCGTCAGTGAGCGCGTAATGCGTTTTCAGTTCTCCAATGTCGACGAACGGCATTGCTTGCCCTTCCTGGCTGTGTTCCTTCCATTGATGGCTGTCGATATCAATACTTGGTGGCATCGATGACACGATCCACCAATTCTTCGGCGATGCCCAAGTAATTCTCTGGCTCGAACAAGCGATCCAGCTCGGCTGCAGCCAGATGGTCGGTTACGGTTCGGTGCTGAGCCAGCACCTCACGGAGATGCTTTCCAGATTTGCGTGCCTCGAGGCTCGCGGCTTCTACCAACTTACGAGCGGAGGACTTACCGATGTGAGATGCCATCGCCACTGCGACCCCTTCAGAAAAAATCAGACCCTGCGTGGCTTCAAGATTACGCTTCATGCGCGCTGTGTCGACTTCGAGATGAGGAACAATCGTCGCCATTTGGTGGAGCGCTCCGGCGGTCAGGCGGAAGATTTCCGGCAGCGTCTCCCATTCTGCCTGCCCATTGCCAAGACCGCGCTCATCCTCCTGGACCATCGCGCTCAACATAGTGCTGACGAGGCCGGGAACTCGTGTGGCGGCTGACAACACCACCGCGGCACTCAGGGGGTTGCGCTTGTGCGGCATCGTCGAGGAACCTCCACGGCCCTCTCCCGCGGGTTCGAGCACTTCCTCGATCTCGGTTTGCATGTGGAGGGAAATATCGCGCGCGATCTTACCAAAGCTGCCGCAGCAGAGGCCCAGCGTGGTTGCCACCTCAGCGACTCGGTCCCGCTGCGTGTGCCACGGTATAAGAGGCAGCCCAAGCTGGAGTTCTCCCGCCAAGACCTCGGCCACTTGCAATCCCTTGTCGTGCAGGGCCGCTAAAGTTCCAACGGCACCGCCAAACTGCAGCACCAGCACTCGAGTTCTGGCTTGGGCCAAGCGCTCGCGATGTCGATTCATGCCGTCTAGCCATCCGGCAACCTTCACTCCGAAAGTGGTTGGCAGGGCATGTTGCATCAGGGTCCGGCCAGCCATCGGAGTGGAGCGGTACTGCTGCGCCAACTTTGCCAACCCTGCGCAGAGGACGGTTAGATCAGCATCAAGAAGGCCGAGCGCTTTCCGGATCTGCAGCACCAGGCCGGTATCGTTCGCGTCCTGGCTGGTCGCGCCCCAGTGAACGAACTGCGCTGCCTCGGGATCGTCTTTGGCGACCAGCGCCGTGAGTTGCGCAACCAACGGTATCGCGGGGTTGAGTGACGCGGCGGTCGCAGCGGCGAGTGCGCCGGTGTCGATCAGGTTTGCCTTGCACTTCGAAGAAATCGCCTGCCCTGCGGCCGCAGGGATTACACCACAGTGAGCCTCGGCGCGCGCCAGCGCAGCCTCGAAGTCCAGCATGTGCTGTAGAAGCGAGGCGTCCGAGAAGACTGTGCTCATTCTCGGTGAACCGAATAGTGGATCTAGCAAGGCCATCCCGGTGGTCTACAATGCCAAGTCTACAATCCTAAGTCGAAGAATACTGTCTCGTCCTGCCCTTGCAGAACAACATTCCATTCCAGCATACCGGGGCAGCCAGCGGTCTTCTTTGCGATTAACGTTGAACGCCGCTCTGCTTCAACCAAGTTAAGAATAAAGTCAGCGGCATTGCGCGGCTCGTCCGGAAAATAGATGCGCGTCACCATCCGTCGCAGCAGGCCACGCATAAAAACGGAAACGAGTATGTGCGGCGCCTGCTGGTTATCCTTGGGACCAGGCACCGATCCGGGCTTGATCGTCGTAAAACGAAAGGCTCCATTCGCGGCAACCGGCACACGGCCGTAGCCTGTGAACCCGGGTTCTATCGGCTTGTCCTGCCTATCTTCCGGATGAGCATATTTTCCGTGCGCATTGGCTTGCCAGGTTTCCAGCAGCGCATCCGGCACCGGAATTCCGTCGCCATCAAAAACTCGACCCAGAATCGTCACTCGCTCGCCGGTGACGCCTTCACCAACCAGATCGCTGCAGTGCAGCCACTCGAAACCAATCTTGAAAAACGGCCCTACCGTCTGCGACGTAGTCGCTTGCAAACCCAACTTATGCCTCCATCGGCGTGGCTTCGCGCCCTCGCAGGATGATATCGAACTTGTAGCCCAGGGCCTGTTCCGGCAGTGTGGTTTCCCAGTCGAAAGCGGAGATGAGCCGGTTGCGGGCCGTTTCATCCGCCGTGCAGTTGAAGATCGGATCAAACGGAATGAGCGGATCGCCCGGAAAATACATCTGCGTGACCAGCCGGGTGGCGAATGCTGGACCAAACAGAGAAAAATGAATATGCGCCGGCCGCCAGGCATTGTGGTGGTTGCGCCAGGGATACTCTCCCGGACGAATGGTGACGAAGCGATAGCGGCCCTCGCCATCGGTGAGGGCTTGCCCACTGCCTGAGAAATTCGGATCGAGCGGTGCGGGATGTTGGTCCCATTCGTGCCGGTATCGACCCGCTGCATTTGCCTGCCATATTTCCACCAGCGTGTTTGCCACCGGGCGGCTGTTTTCATCCAGCACGCGCCCGCTCACAATAATCCGCTCACCGAGCGGGTCTCCAGAGTGCCCGCACGTCAGATCGCTGGCCTTGGGCGCCACGATTTCAGGTCCGAATGACGGCCCGGTTACCTCGGATAAAGTGTAAAGAATTGGCACTTGCGGCTTTGTGGGTGCGCGTTTTCTCGAGGATACATACGGCGGGTGCAGATGATTCGGTTGCGTGCCTGGATAGGGCGGGCGGTAACCCGCAGGGCGTGTCATGTTCCTGTCCCGGTCGCCGTTTTCGACTCACAGACTCTATGCATGGGGGAAGTCCCTGTCAAGCATACCAAAGGCGCTTTGGAATGAGTCTGTCGCAGCTGGATCTCGGTAATTTACACCTTGCGCCGATGGATTTTCTCTAAGGAACGTTGGTTGTTGGAAAGGTACGAATGATTCTCGAGTTCTTATCGAGTTCTACTGTCGGATTGGCCAAAAGCATCGGATGGGCTGGCCGAGAGCGGTGCTTCGGTTGTGTTAAGATTGCTTTGGGTAAGTGCACACATTCGGTGCGGGCTGGAAATGGCCCAAGCCTCACATCATCGAACGTATTGCGCGCTAACTTCCAAACCTGCAAAAGCCTTCTCCGACGAGGTTTTCGGAAGTTGTTGATTTGGCGAGTGGGGACGTAGTTCAGTTGGTTAGAACGCTCCTTTGTCACCGTCACAATGATGTAAGCGATTTACAAATCAGCAACTTACTACAAGCAACATCTGTTCGCCCTGTCACGGTGTCTGCCATTTCCCTGCATTTCCGAAGCCTTGTTGTCCGTTTTCTTGAAGTTCCTGAGGTCTTCCTCCTCCGAGATCGAAGTGCGTCACGTATGGCGAACAGTTTTCGTCAAGAACTGATCGCCGAACTTTTCGATGAGGAGAGCTAATGGGAATGCCGGAACTCGAAATTTATTCCATGATTGGCGCCGAAGGTTTCGCGAGGTTAGTCGCCGCCTTTTATCGACAAATACCTCAAGATGACCTTCTAGGGCCAATCTACCCGGCAAATGATCTTTCAGGGGCCGAGCAGCGCCTCCGAGATTTCCTGATCGGTAGGTTCGGGGGGCCCCAGACTTACATTGAACAAAGGGGACATCCTCGCCTCCGGGCGCGGCATTCGCCGTTTGCTATCAATCAGACTATCCGCGACCGCTGGATGCGACTGATGGAAAATGCGCTGGGGGAAGCTTCGCTGCCAAGCAGAGCCGAAGAAGTCCTTCGGAAATTCTTCAATGAGATGTCTACCTTCATGATCAATCAGTCAGAGGCTAGTATCAGCTAGCGCAAAGCGACACGGGGAGGCGGTGCACGGCCATATCTACGGTATGTGACACTAATATTGCATGAAGAAAATTGGTTTTCTCTCATTCGGCCACTGGACACCTTCACCGCAATCACAAGCACGGTCCGCCGCTGATGTGCTTCTGCAATCCATTGACCTCGCCATGGAGGCCGAGCGACTAGGAATGGACGGAGCCTACTTCCGGGTTCATCACTTTGCACAGCAACTGGCATCCCCGTTTCCACTGCTCGCAGCGGTTGGCGCTAAAACACGAAAGATTGAAATTGGCACCGCAGTCATCGACATGCGGTATGAGAATCCTCATTACATGGCGGAGGACGCAGGGGCTGCGGACCTAATTTCCGGCGGTCGACTACAGTTGGGAATCAGCCGCGGTTCTCCCGAGCAGGTCATCGATGGTTGGCGCTATTTTGGCTACAGCCCCAGTAAAGGCGAGGACGATGCGGAGATGGGCCGGCGACATGC
>JBEKRE010000031.1:0-59405 GCA_049519055.1 Candidatus Sulfotelmatobacter sp.
CCTTTCGGCATGCGGCAGGTAAAGCCTTTAATCTTATTCAGTCCAGCGACGAACACGTCCCGCCGACGCTTGAACTCAGCGCACATGTGATCCACCGAACTCTGGTCTCCTCGCAGGGCCTCAATTCCGGCTATCTGCGTAAAGCTGGCCGTGCAGGAACTGGAATTCGTCATCAGGCGAGTCATGTGCGCCGCCAAGTCCGGACGCATGACCCCGTAGCCTATGCGCCATCCCGTCATGGCGTAGGTTTTCGAAAAACCGTCCAGCAGGATGGTGCGCTCCTGCATGCCGGGCACCGACATGATGGAGAAGTGCTCGCCTTCAAAAAGCAGCCGGCTGTAGATCTCGTCCGACAAGACCAAGATATTCCGGTCGCCGATTATGTTCGCTACCTGCTCAACGTCTTTTCGCGGCATCACGCCGCCGGTGGGATTCTGCGGCGAATTAAGGATGATCAGTTTGGTGCGGTCGGTAATTAGAGCGGCTAGCTCGTTTACATCCATCGAGAAGGCGTGGTCCTCGCGGAGCTGGATGGGGACCGCCTTGCCGCCCACGTAATGAATCATGGACTCGTAAATCGGGAACCCGGGATTAGGATAGATCGCTTCATCCCCTTCATCAATAAGCGCAAGAATCGTAAAGAAAATAATTGGCTTACCCCCGGGCACGACGACCACTTCTTCCGGCGTAACCTTCACTCCGCGGGTGCGACTTACATACTCAGCGATGGTTTGACGAAGTTCGGGCAAGCCTGCAGAAGGACCGTAGTGCGTCCACCCCTTGTGCAGTGCGTCGACGGCGGATTCGATTACGTTTGAAGGAGTATCGAAATCGGGCTCGCCTATCTCCAGGTGAATAATGCTATTGCCTTGACGCTCGAGCGCGCGCGCCTTATTCAAAACTTCAAAAGCGGTCTCGGTGCCCAGTCGCGACATCCGGCGGGCGAGTTGCAATTCGTATTGTGTAGTTTGTGCCATGATGACCAATGCTCCAAGGAGCCGAACGGCACATTATACGCTGGGATCGTTCGACGGCTTCGCGGATGGTCAGCCGTTACGCCGGCGACTGGGCTCAATAACCGTACACGACAACGGGACTTATGGAGAAGGTGCGTGCCAGATGCACAAACGCCAATAGCCACCGCTTCAGCGGTGGGAGGTCCCGAGGTCCTCACCCAGTCCACTAGGGACGGCTGAACCGTGGTCTATCCCCAAACATATTTGGGATCGTACTCGGTCCCATGCTTCTTCAGGAACGCGAGGAGTTCATCCTCAAAGGCGCGGCTTCGATGAGGCTCAGCCCGAGAATTGTTATATCTGGTAGTCTTCGCCTGCTGAGAAATTCCCACCGTGAACGCGCCATAACCCTCTTGCCACGCAAGATCACCGCCGCCTGTGTCATTCATCCACTTAGAGGAGCCGCCTTTAAGCAGTTGCATCGCTTTAGCTAGAGGAACGGTGGCCGGGAGAGACTGCAGAATGGTGGATGTGGTTCTCCGTTCCTCAAAGGCAATCGCCTTGAATCCGTTGTTTCGCGCGATGCCCCCGAGATACGACCAGAGTTCGGAGAGCTTCTCACGCGATATCGCATTGCGGTGCTCTTTTGTCGAGAAGACACAATGCACGAGGTCGAAGACGTAGGTGTGCGCCATGAGTTGCCTTCTTTAGTCGTCCCTCCGTGGACGGACTTGGTCGTGTCGTTGCTTACCCACCGCTGAAGCGGCGGGCTATTGGCGATGGTCCTCTGGGACCCAAAATGCCTCAACGGAAAGAAAGGCATTTCCGAAGACTACGCACTCTTTAATCAGCACCCACAACTCCACATTAGCCTCGTCAGAGGGTTGGACGTCACAGGGGTGGAAGGATTCGGTTGGGGAAAATGAATGGTCTTGGAAATTATTCCGAGACGCTGTGCTCTTCGTTCTGCGAGCGAAGCACGCGGTCGACGGAATAAGGAGCGCGGTGCCGGGGTTCGTGGTAGTGGCGGACTTGCATCTCGCCGAGCAATCCGATGGCGAGCAGATTCAACCCGCCGAGCAGGAGGCCGAGCGCCAGCATCATCAGCGGGCCGTGCGAGGCCATCACGGGCACGTGGCGCAGGAATTTCTCCACGCCGAGCCAGGCTACGATGGAGCTGCCACCGAACAGGCTGAGGAGGCCGAAGGTTCCGAAGAAGTGCAAGGGCCGAGAAAGATAGCGAAGCAGGAACCGAATCGTAATGAGGTCAAAGAAAACGCGGAAGGTGCGCGAAATACCGTAGTGAGAGATGCCGCGCTCGCGGTTGATATTGCGGATGGGCACTTCGCAAATCGACGCACCGTACCAGGAAGCCAGCGCCGGGATGAACCGGTGCAACTCGCCATAAAGCGGCACCTGCTCGAGGACTTCGCGGCGATAGGCTTTAAAGGTGGTGCCGAAGTCGTGAATATCGACTCCACTCAGCTTTGCCATCAGCCAGTTCGCCATGCGCGAAGGGATGCGGCGCATCCAGAAATTATCGACGCGAACCTTGCGCCACCCGCTGACAATGTCGTAGCCGGCTGCAATCTTCTCCAGAAAAACCGGGATGTCGGAGGGATCGTGTTGCAGATCGCCATCCATGGCGATGATGTATTCGCCGCGTGCATGGTCGAAACCCGCAGCCAATCCAGCGGTTTGCCCAAAATTACGCCGCAGCTTGACCACCGTGACGCGGCTATCCACCGCCGCAATCTCGCGCAGCATGGCGAACGTGTGGTCGCTGGACCCATCATCCACCAGCACAATCTCGAAGCTCTCGCCTGCCGTCTCCATCACCGCTTTCAGGCGGTCATAGAGATCGGTGACGTTCTCTTGCTCGTTGTGCAGAGGGACTACGATGGAGTATTTGGGCACAGTCTTTTATTATAGCGCGAAGCCCTCGCACTGCACGGTCAATTTGTTCTGGCGCACGTAACCATCGAGTTACGTCGGGTGCAGCATCATTGGAGGAACCTCGCGAGCAAGGATCCAGAGCATTCATCCCTGTTCTTTCAGTTTCAACCGTGACTTGTTTTCTTCCATGAAAGCCTTGATTTCATTGGCCGCTCCCAGAAGGCGGTTCCACTGTTCGTAATAAAGCGTGACCGGGAAGCGGCCCAATCCGTAGACGCTGACGCCGCCCTTCTCACCCACCTTGAATATCAGATCTCCACTGCGTTTTTTCGTCTCTACTTCTTTTTCCAGTTGGGACAATCGTGCTTTTAGCTCTTCGTAACTCGGCTCTGACATGCGTCGCCTCGTGATGAAATTTGAAATTGAATGTCTCCGGCTATACTAACTTGCCCATGGCTCGCCTCAAGCAACTTTAAAACGCCAAACAGAATCTAGCCCAGTTCGGGGAATTGCGTCACCTAGTAAAGGTATGTAAAGACCAAGGCCCGGACAGCGGAAAGGGATACTGGGGCTGTTAGAATGACGGAACGACTTTCTTGCGTTCTGTGGGTTCATCTACTCAGGAGAAATAATTGTCGATCCAGTGCGCTGCCAGGCTTTTTTTGGTCTTTTCATTAGCCATTTTCCTCCCGATCATCGCAGTCGCCCAACGGGCACAAGTGCCAGACGGGACTGCGCCGCAGACCGGTTCCCAAAGCACGTCTGAGCAGAAGCCAAAAGATACCGAACC
Organism: Candidatus Sulfotelmatobacter sp.; assembly: GCA_049519055.1. Taxonomy (GTDB): domain Bacteria; phylum Acidobacteriota; class Terriglobia; order Terriglobales; family Acidobacteriaceae; genus Sulfotelmatobacter. The sequence continues at coordinate 3,643 of JBEKRE010000031.1, forward strand.
CAAGGCATCGGGTACGCCAGTTCCGGCAAATAGCGACAAGACCAGCCAGGACAAGAATGCGGGCACCTCGAACGACAGGCTCTTCTTTGCTCTGCCCAATTTCTTGACCCTGCAGAATGCCGGACAGGTGCCGCCGCTTACCACGGGTCAAAAATTCAAAGTGGTGTTCCGAAGCTCATTCGATCCCGTCCAGTATTTTTGGTATGGATTTTTGTCGGGTCTCAGCCAGGCGGAGAACAGCGAGCCTGGGTTTGGTCAAGGGGCAGAAGGTTACGCTAAGCGTTACGGAGCCGCGTTCGCTGACGGAACTATCGAAAACTTCATGGTGGCTGCGGTTTTTCCTTCGCTTTTGCACCAAGATCCACGATTTTTTCAGTCCGGCAAGGGAGGATTCACCCGCCGGACGGAATATGCCGTCAGCCGGATCTTCGTCACCCGGACTGATTCAGGCCATTCACAGTTCAATTATTCCGAAATTGTAGGCAGCGCCCTATCTGCCGCGATCTCTACCAACACTTATCATCCTCGCGCCTTCATCACAACTCGTTACAACCCCGCAACGGGCACGTTGACCTATGTTCACAACGACTCCGATCGCACTTTGCCGAATACTATTAGCGTCTGGGGAACACAGGTTGGATACGATACCATCACGCTAGTGGTCAAGGAATTCTGGCCCGACATCCATCGCAAGCTGACGCACAAGCGCCAAAGCGATGTTGCGCTCAGTGTCACTCCCAATCGCTGATACCAACCTCAGATTCCTGCTTCTAGTCTCGGAGCTTCAGGCTTGAAGACGACGCCCTGGCTGGTTCGGCTGTTCATGATGACTCGTATTGGCGCGTCGAACCGTAGATGGCGAACGCAACCGTCTTCGTCCACGGACGGTTGCTCGGTCATCCAATCCCAGTCGACTGAACCTTCCCCCGCATCAGGGTTCACAGTGAAGTAACCGATCTGAAATGCGGTGAGATTCTGAAAGAAGTGACTCCCCTGCGAAGGCGTCACGCGAAAATCACGGAAGCCGGCTTCGATGATGACCCGTGCTCCTGAAATCTCATCCCACTCCACCGGGATTCCCAGCCACGGATCATTCGATCCCCAGCGCCCCACTCCAATCAGCAGATAGGGCCGGTTGTCGGCGCTTAACATGCCATTGAAATGAGCGACGGCTTTGGCCACTTCCTGACTGCGACCACGCTCAAACCGTTGCGAATCGACCACCACTAAGTCATACAGGTTTTCAATGCGCCCGTTGCCCAGTACCTTGTTGCTTTGGCAGAGAAGTTGTTGCGGATCTACATCGCCGACCGACAAATCCTGGTGATCGCGCGAAAGGGTCAGTGGACGAATTTGCAGGAAGCCAAACTCCGCTGTTTCACTGGAGGGTCGCGGCAGACGAACTGCAAACTCAATCTCCACCGGAATGCCCAGAGCATGTTCCCCGGCTTTCACCAGGGTTTCAAGGATCGTGGCCAACGGAAATATATTGTGCTTGAGCATGGGCGCAAAGCTCACGATGCGGACGCCTGGCCGGCTCACGCCCTCATACACCGCTTCGTTATCCACCGAGTAGGTGGAAGCAACCGGAGGCAGCGTGCCATCTGCCTCTGCCGCATCCAGATCGAAGCGCATCTCGTGCAGATGCTCGGGGCGTCCCTCGGGAACCCCGTTCAATGAAAGCGCCCAGAACTCCGTTTGAGAATTGGCGAGGATGTCCTCAACCGAGGAGAATTGCAGCAAGTTTTGCGGATACCGCGGGCAGAAGGTCAGACACTTCCCTCCATCGACTACGGCCCGGCCTAGTCCTAAAGCCACGGCGGCGATTCCATCGGCGAACGACATCGGCGGCACGGGATAGAAATTATGTGAGCGCACCACGCCCGAGAAATCAGGATAAAAGCGTTGTCCGTGCGTCGACCCAACGAGCTGCTGCACGATGACCGCCATCTTTTCCTCTTCCAACCGATAAGGTGTTGCTCTCACATAGGCCTTGGCATGGCGACTGAAGGTAGAGGCGTAGACGCGCTTGATGGCGTCGATCAACTCCGCGAGGCGCCGCTCTGGGTCTAGCTGCTGGTTACTCAGCATGAACGTCTCGTACACTCCGGTAAAAGGCTGGTACTGCGAGTCTTCGAGCAGGCTTGAGGAGCGTACAGCGAGAGGATACGTGACTTGTTCGAGGAAAGCTTTCAAGTCTTCGTGCAATTTCTCCGGGATCGGAGCCGCCAGAAATCTCTGCAGGATCTCCGCATCGTCGTCGCATCCCAGCGCGAAGTCCAGCAAGTTGTTTTCGGCCATGAATTGGTCGAAGGCATCCGTGGCCAGTACTAGTGCGGGCGGCACCGCGATGCGAACGTTGGGAAAGCGCCGCGCGATCCGGTTCTTGCGCAAGAGATGACGCACAAAGGCCAAGCCGCGGGCCTTGCCTCCCAGCGATCCAGAACCGATCCGCAAGAACCCCGATTCCGACGGTTTGAAGGTCTCGGCGTTGAAGTCGCCGATCAGCAATTCACTTTGCTCGCGGCGGTAATCGTTGATCGATTCGATCAGATCGCGGCGCAGGTGCTCCGGACCGTTAAAGTCGGACACCTTCCGTGGCCGTAGCTTCGCCGCCAGAGCAAATTCGGTACGCGCCATGAGCCAATGAGAAAAGTGATTGCTCTGCGCGTGATACATGAGGCTCTCGGCGGACACCGTCTGCAAATGCTCCTCAAGCTCACTCAGATCCTTCGCCCGGCCCACTTCCCGCAGATCCGGCAGACGAAATACGAAATCCCCAAAGCCGACTTGCTCGGTGAGAATCCGCCGCAGGTCTTTCAACAAGGTGGGCGAACGTTTTCGTAGAAATGAATATCCAGCGGCCAACGCCCGAGGACGAAACTCGGTGCGGCTCGTTTGCAGCACAACCGGCACATCTGGCACCAAGGCCTTCATCATCCTCGCAAGTTCAAAGCCAGCCTCCGGGCTGAGTCTGCCTTCCCATGGAAACTCCACGTCCGACACCAGGCCGATTAGATACTCGCGGTACTCCTGTACCAGCTGCGCCGCATCCTCGAAGTTCGAACTCAGCAAAATTTTCGGTCGGGCCTGCATCCGCACCAGCTTGTGCGCGACATTGATGCCTTCCTGGATTACCCGCCGCGACTGCTTGATCAGCTCGGTGTAAATCACCGGCAGGAACGACGAGTAGTAACGGATGTTATCTTCCACCACCAGCAAAACCGGCACTCCCATGGCCCGCGTGTCGTGCAGGACGTTGCGCTTGTCTTCGATGTACTTGACGATGGCGATGAGAATGCGAGCATTCCCCTGCCACAGGAAAATCCGCTCCACATCGGTGACTGGGTTCCGGCTGATGAAGTTCTTTACTTCACGATAGTCATACGCCAGCACCACCACCGGGACATCAAGGCCTGCACGCTTCACTTCGCGGGCCAACTGTGCAGCTGTCATATCCGCGACCGTCAGGTTGGCCACGATCAGATTGAAGCGAGGCTGAGAGCATGCCAGCTCCAGCGCCTCGGCACAGCTTGAAACATGCGTAATGCCGGGAATCTGCCGCAGGTTCAGTTCGAGTGATTCGTCGATTAACAACTCGTTGAGGCGCCCATCTTCGCGGAGAATGAAAGAGTCGTAGAGACTCGAGACCAGAAGAATGTTCTGCACCTTGAAGGGCATCAGGTTGTCGAAGCCCTCCAGGCGCGCTTCGGCGTCGAGAAGGGGCTCGGTCATGGGCCGAGTGGTCATTGAAGAAATCCTGGTTCGTTCTGTTTCTGCTAACAAAGATGCGGGGTGGAATGGTCCACCCCGCCAGATCGTGCATGCAATGCCGGGCTTCGCCCGGCTGGACAGCCCCTTCGACTGCGCTCAGGGCAGGCTCGGGGGGTGCTGTCCCCAAGTGGTTCGTCTATACCAGTCCCTGATCCAGCATGGCATCGGCTACCTTGAGGAAGCCGGCAATGTTGGCGCCGTTCACGAGGTTGCCAGGCGTGCCGTACTTCTCGGCCGTTTCATAGCAGTTGCGGTGGATGGAGATCATGATCTTGTGCAGTCGGTCATCCACTTCCTCGCGTGTCCAGGAAAGGCGCGCGCTGTTCTGGGCCATTTCCAGACCAGAGGTAGCCACGCCGCCCGCATTCGCCGCCTTCGCCGGACCATACAGAATCCTGGCTTCCAGGAACAGCTTGGTTGCCTCCAGCGTGCTTGGCATGTTGGCGCCTTCCGCCACCAGCTTGATGCCATTCTTCAGCAGGTTCGCCGCATCTCTTGCGGTGATTTCATTCTGCGTGGCGCTGGGGAACGCGCAATCGGCTTTGATGTTCCATAGCGGATTATGCTCCAGCTTCACGTCAGTCGGCATGAAGATGGCTTTCTTATAGCGATCCGAATAGTCACGAATGCGGCCGCGCTTCACATTTTTCAACTGCAGAATGTAAGCCAGCTTCTCGCGATCGATTCCATCCGGATCGTAGATCACGCCGTTTGAATCGGACACGGTCAACGGCTTCGCGCCGAGGTCCAGCAACTTCTCGATAGTGTACTGGGAGACATTGCCGCTGCCCGAAACCAGGCAGAGCTTCCCTTCCAGCTTGTCCTTGCCGCTCTTCAGCATTTCCTCCGCAAAATACACACATCCATAACCCGTCGCCTCCGGACGAATTAAAGATCCGCCCCAGCCCAGCCCCTTGCCCGTGAGCACTCCGGTGAACTCATTGCGTAGCCGCTTGTATTGTCCGAAAAGATAGCCAATTTCCCGTCCGCCCACGCCGATGTCGCCGGCTGGAACATCCGTATCCGGCCCAATGTGCCTCTGCAGTTCCGTCATAAAGCTCTGGCAGAAGCGCATGACTTCGTTGTCACTCTTCCCTTTGGGATCGAAATCCGAACCGCCCTTGCCACCGCCCATGGGTAGCGTGGTGAGCGAATTCTTGAATACCTGCTCGAACGCCAAAAACTTCAGAATGCCAAGGTTCACCGAGGGATGGAAGCGCAGGCCGCCCTTATAAGGCCCGATCGCGCTGTTCATCTCAATGCGGAAACCGCGGTTTACCTGCACCGCGCCTTGGTCGTCGACCCAGGGCACGCGGAACATCAATACGCGCTCCGGTTCCACAACCCTGTCGAGGATGCGGTTGGATTGATACTCCGGATGTTTTGCCAGCACTAACCGTAGAGAATCGAACACTTCCCGAACCGCCTGATGGAATTCAGGCTCGGCTGGATTCTTGGCCTTCACACTAATCATCACATTTTCAATGTAGTCGCCCGGAGACTTGATTCCGGGCGTAGTCAGAGTGCCAGACGTCATGGTCCTACCTCCGTAGGTATAAGTAATTGAACCTCCTTATTGTCCTCTTATCCGTGCAATAAGCAATGACCAAGGGCACCTCCCGGGGTGATCGTTGTCACCGCAGTTTTTCTCCTTCGAATCATTAAGTTACGAGTCGCCTCATGAGGCAATTCTAAACTTCATCGAGGAACCGACGCAGTAGTTTGCCGGCTTCCTCGGGTTGTTCCCAGGGTGAATAGTGTCCGGCTTTTGGGATCACACGCAACTGGCTGTTGGCGATGTGTCGGCACATTAGTTCGGCGTCGTTCACTCCGGTCAGAATGTCTTCGTCTCCGGTAACGACGAGCGTGGGTACATTGATCGTGTTCAATGTCTCCATGGAATCCGGGCGCTCAGCCATGCCGCGCTGAACCTGCGCAACATCTTCGGGCGACATCTTGTGCATCATTCGGAGTACGCCGTCAACCAAATCGGGGCGCGCTTCGCGCGTGGTCTTACCAAGCAGACGAGGAATCATGCTCTCGAAGAAGGGCTCTGTACCGCGCTCGAGGACGTCGCTGGCAGCCTGCAGGCGGGCCGCGCGGGCTTCGGGAGGATCCGCGGTAGCTTTCGTGTTGTACAGAACGAGCGCGGCAAACCGTCCGCGATGCATTCGCCAGAACTCGAATAGCGCGTATCCGCCAATCGATACGCCGACCATGGCAGCCCGTCCCACTTCGGCGGCGTCCATCACCCGCGCAATATCGGCGGCGTGCTTCTCCATTGTGGCGGGACCGGCGCCAACACCGGAGTCTGCGTGGCCGCGGAGATCAGGGAGAATCACCCGATACCGGGTGGAAAGAGCCTCTGCCACGGGCAGCCAGAATTCATGATTCGCCGGGAAAGGATGCAGCAAAATTACGGGAGGGCCTTCGCCGATTACGTGGTAGACGATCTCTGCGTCGCCGCTCTTGATGCGTTGGGAAACCATGCTGCACTACGGATTGGTCACGCGCTGCGCGCCGGCCGGAGCGGTCAACAGCATTGGCTCTTCCGGCATCACGATCCACGCAATCGGATAGGACATCAAACCAATGCCGGTCATGAAAGACGCGATCAGCCAAACCAAACGAATCATGGTCACATCGATGTCAAAATATTCGGCGACCCCAAGGCAGACCCCTGCGATCTTGCGCCCGTGCCTGGGACGGACCAGGCGCTTGCGCGCTACCGACGCGCCTATGCGCGTGCCGCAATAGCCACAAACAGCAGCATCATCCTGGATCACTTTTCCGCAGTAGTTGCAGTACATGGCTCGACCTCGACCAGACAATGCGTAATTGTAGCCTGAATGTCCCCGGATCGCGGGCGCGGAGGCCTCGAATATATGGGACCGACTCAGACTCACTCTCGGTAGGCTTCCTTGATGTGTTTGCGCGCCTGTTCGGCGGGAGGGGTGCTGGCGTTTTCGGCGAGTACGGTTTGGTATTTCTTCATCGCCAGGTCGCGCTTCTGGAGCAGGTCGTACATTTCGCCGGCGGCAAGGTTGGCTTTCTGCAGGGTCTCGGGATCCGCGTCCGAAACTTGGCTGACCAGTTCGTAGGCCGAAGCCGCTGCGGAATAATCCTTCTCGCGGCGCAGCAACTCGCCCAAGCCCCACGCGGAAATCTCATAATGCAGGTTGGCGTACTTCCCCTCGCGGCCGTTTTCCCAAACTTTGCGATAAATGGTTGCGGCCTCACCTGAGTGCCCACTGGAGCGCAGAAGATTGGCTTCTTCGAGCGGGAATAGATAATTCTTGGGGTATTTGCCGGCCAAATCGTGCATGAAAGCCCGGGCATCATCGTAACGGTGTTCGCGTCGCAGGAAGAGGGCGAGGACGACCTTGGCGTCGACACTATTTTCTCCTTTACTATCGGCGACCTGGTGCAGGTATTCGAGGCCTTTTTCCTTGCTGCCGCTCAACCCCACCAGAGCCACGGCGACCTTCACGCTCCACGGCAAGCTGCCCATCACGTAGTTGTGCGCTCCAACGACCAGCTTCGCGTCGACGTAGTTCGGATCCAATTCCAGCACGCGTTCGTGATCGTGGCGGGCGCCGACAGCATTGCGCAAAGCGGAAAACCAGGCGCGCTCCACCAGGGCCGTATAGAGGGAGAACTGGGCGCGAGTTACTCCGCGGCCGTAGAGTGCCTCCACGTTGTTGGGATCGCCTTTGAGTTGCTGCTCCTCCAGACCTTCGGCGCGTTCGACCAGCTGTTTGATTTGCTCTTTTATCTTTGGGTCGGCGGGGCGATGCGCCTGCCCGATAAAGCTGTCATTACTGTATTCGCCGGTATTTATTGCGCCCATGCGGTAAAGCTCGCGCATCAGGATCGTGGACAGCAGATGGTTCACCGCGGAAGGATCATTCGGACGCCGATCCAGGATTTTTTGGAACTCCTGGATGCCACGATCGTAATCCATGTTGTAGAAGTGGTCTGCGGCGGAGTCGAAAAGTGGGTCGATGGCGGAAGCGGTGAGGTTCGGCGACGATGAAACAGACCCAATGCTTCGGGCTGCAGATTGGGTTTGAGAGGGCGCTTCGAGCGGCAAGAAGCACAGGCCGGCAAGGCACGATAGTACGCCCGCACGAACCAGGCCTCTCGCGAATATCGGACTCAACTGCATCCCCAGAGTTCTAGCCTTGCGCTTAGTGTAACTGAACTCGACGAGAGCAAACCAGACGAAGCAGTGTTCTTTGGAGAAACGAAAGACAAGCCAATGGAGTCAGGCCAGCACGCAAGAATTAGCGATGGGATCGCAGGTCGGTTTCCAGCGATTTGATAGGGGGCACCTTCATGACGGGAGTAACAGAGGCATCTTTACGCGAGTTTGCGAGTAATAATTGCGCGAGATTACCAGCTCTCGGGCCGACGAAAACCGCAAGTCGCTGAGTAAAAGACAAGTTAGCCCTAGTAGCATTTTGGCTGTTAGTTTGCGTTGCAAAGAGAAACGTCCTAATGAGCTCTTTCCGTTATGGCTGATCTAGTTCGAGATGCAGAGCAGGAATTTTGGAGCCCCCCAAGTGCACTGGATCCTTCGGCTACGGCTGCCCCCCAAGCCGTAGCCGGCGTGGAAATGGCAGATGCTTGCGAGGGTTGCGGCAGCGAGTTCATGATTGCGGCCAGGTTTTGCCATACCTGCGGATTGCGCCGCCAGGCATTGACTGTGGCTCCCGTCGATCGGGATAGAAAAGCTGAGGTCATCGCCGGTCTGTGGGCCAGGGGCGCGGCGTGGTTGAGAAATGGACTCACGTGGGCTGCCGACACCTGGCATGAGATACCCTTTCCCAATTGGCTGCACTATTTGCACTTCCACGAGATCAAGCATTGGGTAGGCCTGCCCACGGGATCGTTGATCGCGTTCATCGTTGGCCTAGGTTGCGTGGTCGGAGTCATCGGGGTCAGCCTTTTCTATAAGGCCTCGAATCTGGTTGAGTTTCAGGCAATCCAGATGTGGCGGATCGAATGGCTGCTGGCCGCGACGGCTTCGTTTGTCGCGGGCATCCTTTTGAAGAAGCCCTCCGATAACGAGTAGGCCTCTCACTCTTCCAACCAAATCCTTACGACTCGCTTCCCGAAGTCGGAGCGCGCCGCTGCTGGTTCATGCGGTAGAGATGGTGGACAGGTCCGGTGCCACGACCCAAGGGATGGCCAGCCGCAATAGCGGCAGTTACGTAGGTCTTGGCTAGCAGAGTAGCTTCGGCGAGGCCGCGATCGAGTGCCAGGTGGCAGGCGATTGCGGTGGCGAAAGCGCATCCCGTGCCATGTGTCGAATTCGAGCGTTGCCGCTCCGCCTTGAAGACTTCTTGTTCAACGCCGTGTTTGGTGGTGTAGCTCAATAGGTCGATGGCTTTGTCAAGATGGCCCCCGGTGATCACTACAGCGGCTGAGCCCATCTCATGGAGCTTGACCGCCGTCGCCCGCATTTCGTCGAGATTCGTGACCTTCATGCCCGTGAGAACGGCAGCCTCGTCCACGTTCGGCGTGAGAACGGTCGACAGAGGGATCAGTTTTTCGATCAGCAGCTTGGTTCCGGGCGCATCGAGCAGGTCGGTACCGGAGGAAGACTTTAAAATGGGGTCCAGGACCACATTGGGCGTTTTCGATTTGCCCTGGCGTTCGACGAGGAAGTCAGCTATTGCCCGAACCACCTTGGCTGCGCCCAGCATTCCGATACGCACAGCAGCGATCGGGACATCCGCCACGAGTTCGTTCAGGGTATCGGTGATCAGACCGGGGTCGACTGCCTCCATCCGGCGGACGCCAGCGGTGGATTGCACAGTCATGGCCGTGATGCAAGCCACCCCGTAGCAGCCGTGAGCGGCGATCGTCTTAATATCAGCAGTCACGCCGGCTCCAGAAGAAGGGTCAAAGCCTGCGATGGTGAGTACAACTGGCGGTGTTTCAGCCATGATTTTCCGGTCTGGGCGCTCGGGCAAAAGCGAAAAATACGTCGCGCGACTAAACAACCTTTTACCTAAAACGATGGCAATAAACAACTTGTAAGAAATAGCATGTAAGTTACTGAATCGATTGGAGATGAAAATAGTTCGTGAGGTGCGGGTTATTACCTATTTACTAATGTGCAAACACATAAGCTCATTGTTTTGATAGACATCATCCAATTTCCTTATAATTAACAACAAGTTACGTGTGATATCGATTACTACCAGGCCACTATAGATGGCCTACTTTCGGGTTGACAAGGTGCTACTAGGCCTCTACCATTTACAAACCGTTAACGAAAACTGCCTAGCTAGGACGACTTTTTGAGATGCGAGGAGAACTGAATGCACAGACGTATAGCTCATGGACTGATGATCGGGTTAATGATCGTCGGGCTGGGAGCCGCTCAGGGCCCGAACAACTCGGAGGCCAGTTCCGCCCCAAGTAGAGCCCCGACCAAACCCGAAATCCGAAAGCAGATCGCTAAAAGCCAACCGTATCAAGTTGGAACAGCGTCTTGGTACGGGGAGGATTTTGAGGGCAAGCCAACCGCAAGCGGCGAAGATTTCGAGATGTACGATATGACCGCAGCACACCCCACGCTACCGCTCGGAAGCTACGTGCGGGTGACCAATTTGCACAATGGCAGGGCGGTCGTCGTAAAGGTGAATGATCGAGGGCCAATCGTGGAGGGTCGCATTATCGATCTTTCTTATGGCGCAGCCCAGGCACTCCAATTTCAACATCGCGGGTTGCAGAGGGTCAGACTCGACCTGGTGAAAGCTGGCACGTCTCAACACCGGCCAGTCTACCAAACCATCGCGGCAAACCACCCTATGGCGGAACTTCAGTAGACGCCTTACACTGCTAGGGATGCAGACCACTCTGCCCCATCTCATCCCTGGCAGCGATTCGAACCAAAGTAGAACGCGCACAAACGATCCACGCTACAAGCTAATCGTGGCTCTCGACGTGTCCACTGCAACAGCCGCGCAGAAAATTGTGGCGGCTGTCGGCGACTCTGCGCTGACTTATAAAGTCGGCATGCAGCTGTACACCGCTGAAGGTCCGCGCGTAGTGAGCGATCTCGTGGCCTCGGGCCGGCGGGTTTTTCTCGACCTGAAATATCATGACATCCCTAACACCGTAGCGGCTGCCGTACACGAAGCTGCACGGTTAGGGGTGAGCATGCTGACCGTACACACCTCCGGCAGCACCAAGATGCTGCGGGCAGCCGTGGACGCGGCGCGGTCTGTAAATCCTGACCTGACCGTCCTCGGAGTTGCCGTCCTAACCAGCATGGACGAAAACGATCTGCGTACGATTGGGCTCCGAGGAACGATGGCGGAGGAGGTGTTGCGGCTGGCCACGCTGGCGTTAGCGAATGGATGCCAGGGGATTGTTACGTCGGCGCGCGAGGCTGCGCGCGTGCGCGCGGAACTGGGAAACGAGTTCGCCATCGTGACTCCCGGCGTACGCCCGGCTGGTACGGGGCGCGGAGATCAGGTGCGCGTAGTCACCCCGGCGGAAGCGATTGCCGCGGGAGCTAGCCACATTGTCGTCGGGCGCCCCATCACCGAAGCCGTCAATCCGGCAGCAGCGGCACGTTCGATATTAGAGCAGATCGGATCCTAGAGAAATCGTTTCCCAAAGAGACCACACAGGCGTTCTATAACTTCGCTTTCCAGATCAAAGAGAAACTCCAGCCAATACCGCCGCTGGAAAGTGGCGCGGGCCCCGCAGAAAGCAGTCCCAGACAACGTAAGGAGGACTCATGTTCCAGAAAACCTTCTGGCGTGCGGTTCTGATTGTTGTTATTCGTCTGGCCCTCCCCGCTCCCGCTAGAGGAAATGGCTTGGATAACGCGGGCAGGAATATCGTTATCGGAATTGTGGCGGTAACTGCGGCGGTAGTGGTAGTAATCACCGTTGTCATCATGCACGAATCGAAAAAGGACAAGTTAATTACGGGCTGTGTCAAGTCGGCGGAGAACGGGATGACGACCACCGACGAAAAAGACGAGAAAATTTACACCTTGTCCGACAATGCCGTAGGCGCTCGGCCCGGCGACCGAATGAAGCTACAAGGGTAAGAAAGCAAAATCGAAAGGCGACCCGGCAGGACATGAGTGCCTGTCAGCCCTAAGAGAAGTTCCGAAGCCGAGTTCTCGTCACCCGTCCCGCGCAACCGCTCGGCCGATTAATTTAGCAGATTGCGCAACACAGCCACTTCGGCGGCTATTCCGGTGTGTAACGCCGGATCCACGTCAGGCGCGAAGAGTGGCGAGTGATTCGATGGCAGCATGGTTCCCGAAGCTTTGGCTTGCTCAAACTTGTCCGGATCCGCTCCACCAAGGCTAAAGTAGAATCCAGGAATTCCCTGCTCGGTAATGTAAGCAAAATCCTCTGAAGGCGTGATCGGCTCCTGGATCAAAACGTGATCTTTGCCCAGAGCTGACTCCAGCACCCCGCGCAGGCGCTGCGCCAATGCAGGATCGTTATAGACCAAATCCGTCCCTTCATAATGATCGATCATCGGTGGACGCGGCGCTCCTGCACCTTCGGCTTCTGCTTTGGTAATCCGCGAGATGGCCGCAAGCACTTGCTTGCGCACTTCCGCGTCCCTGGTGCGCACCGTCAATCCCAGCTCAGCCTGATCCGGAATAATGTTGTTCTTGGTGCCAGCCTGAATGTAGCCCACGGTGACAACCGCCATTTCCCCGGGCTTGACTTCGCGCGAGGTGATGGTTTGCAGCGCCAGAATAGTTCGCGCTGCGATCACAATTGGATCAATGGCGGTGTGCGGCGCCGAGCCATGTCCACCCTTGCCGTAAATTGTGATTCGCAGCGAGTCGGCGTTCGTGTTGTAGACTCCAGGCGTAATCCCAACGGTCCTCGCAGGAAGTAAGTTCTCCACGTGCAGGGCCACCGCGACGTCCGGCTTGGGAAAGCGCGTCAGCAGACCGTCCGCGAGCATCGCCTTGGCGCCACTGATGGTTTCCTCGGCCGGCTGACCGATCAGCATCAAGGTTCCGTGCCATGTGTTTTTGCTGTGAGCCATGATCGCGGCGGTACCTGTTATCGCTGCCATGTGCAAGTCATGTCCGCAAGCGTGCATCACGGGAACATCGTGCCCGGCATCATCTTTCACGTGAACCTTGCTGGCGTAGGAAAGTCCGGTCTTCTCTTCAACCGGCAGGGCATCGAGTTCTGTTCGAAGCATCACCGTCGGGCCTGCGCCGTTCTTCAGGATGGCAACAATGCCCGTGCCACCAACGCGCTCCGTCACTTCATAACCAAGGCTACGCAGCCGGCCCGCCAACTTTGCTGCGGTTTGGGTTTCGTGCGCTGAGAGTTCCGGATTCTGATGTAGATCCAGATAGAAGGCATGCGCATCGGAATAGACATTCTCAACCTCCTCGGACGGAGGATTCTGCGCATGGACGGAGGCCACCAGAGACGCGAGAAGCAGAGCTTTCGCCAGTTTCATCGTGCACGGATGATATCGCACGGCTGATGTCCGGCGGTAGGGGCGGACCGCCGATCATTTGTCCTAGCACTTACGAGCGCCAGAGTTCCAAATCCGACAAACGCGAACCTTTCATCCATCAATACGCATTTTTCAACCGCGCAAGCGGGTGTACAATCGTAGTAGAAAGCACTGCTAAGCGCCGCTTCGCTGTAGGCCCGAGGTGCTAATGAACGTCCACGTCAGTTACCGGCTTCATAAAACTCCCGCCGTAGAAAAAGACATCCAACATCAGATCGAAAAACTGCGGAAACGGCTGCAGTTCTTTCGCCCGGAACTGGTCCATCTCAAAGGCATGGTGGAGGAGATCTCCGCCCGTGAAGGAACCAGCGTTTCCCTGAACCTGCGGTTGCCTTCCGGTCAGATGGCGGTACAGGCGCAAGCCCAGTCTCCCGAAGCTGCGGTGAAGAGTGCGTTCGAAGACTTGCTGCAACAAGTGACCAAACACATGGAGCTTCTGCGCTCTCCGCACAAGTGGACCCGGCGGCAGAAGGAGGTCACGGGCCGACGCAAGGCTTCTGTGCCTTTCGAGGAAACTCTCGCTGTGGTTTTTCCGGCGACTGTTTCTGCGGAAGATGTGCGTTCTTACGTCAACGTGAATCTTCCTCGTCTGGAGCGCTTTGTGGAGCGCGAGATTTATTTTCGCGAAACGGCTGATCAGGTTGTGCCGGACTCCATCAGCAAAGAAGAAGTGATTGACGAAACCATCGCCGCCGCGCTGGGCAGTGGAAGGGAGAAACCGGAGCGACTGGCGCTGGAGCCTTGGCTCTACCGCCTGGCACTCGAAGCGCTCGACGAACTCTCCCGTCCCGACGGGACAAACGGAGGTGCGGTACGCCTGGAGGAATCAGCCCGTGAGGCCAACGTCAAAGCCAGCGACGAGCCGGGATTTCAATTCCACCAGCCTGATGAAGCGATTACGGAAGAAACCATCATCGCCGACGACCGGGTGGCGACCCCGGAACAGATCGTCGGGTCGGAAGAGATGATGCGTCTGATCGCGGCCGCTCTGCGCGATGTGGCCTCGAACCATCGCGAGGCTTTCATCTTGCACGCCATCGAAGGCTTTGGTGTCGACGAAATCTCCGCCATCACTGGCATTCCGCCGGACCGGGTGTTGAGTTCTATTTCTGCCGCGCGCGATCACCTGCGCAAATCGCCCCAATTTAGCGGCCAATTTAGAGGGCGGTTCGCGCCCACTGGGACCGCGTAAATCCAATTCCAATTGAAAGGAAGTGGGACAGCGAATGATTACTCGCGAACAAATCCATGAATTAGCTCAATTCGAAGATCATGGGGCCTGCGCTCTAAGCTTCTACTTTCAGCCCACGGCACCTCGCAACAAAGCTCACAAGGAAGAAGCCATCGCGACCAAAGAGGTGCTGCGGGAGGCTTTACGGCAGTTGGAGAACAGGGGCACGAGTGCGAGCAAAAGCAAGTGCGAATCAGCCCGCACAGATATTGATCGGATTGTCCGTCTGTCGCAGGACTTGCGCGGAAACGGCACGCATGGCAAGGCGGTGTTTGCCTGCGCCGCTCAAGGCTTTTGGCGCGAGTACGATCTGCCGCCGCAGCTCGGCAACACGCAACTCTTCGTGGATCGCCATTTTCATCTCAAACCTGTCGCCCGCCTGCTGGGAGCATTCCCCAGTCTGGGGGTTGTGCTGCTCGATCGCCACCGCGCGCGTATGTTCGACCTACGGCTCGGCGAGTTGACCGAACGCCTGGATTTTTTTCATCCGCTTCCCCACCGTGGTCGCGGGGATGGCTTCGCTGGATATGATGCCGGCCACGCCGAGCACCGCGTCGCCGACGAAGTCCGCCAGCATTTCAAGCTGGTGGCTGAGGTGTTGAAGAATGCGGTTGAGAAGCACGTTTTCGAGCAGTGGATTCTGGGCTGCCAGGACTTGCACTGGTCGCAGTTCGAACCGCAACTGCACCCCGATGTAGCGCAGCGATTACTGGGGCGGTTTTCCGCCGAAGTGGCATATGTGAGCCGCGAAACTATTCGTGCGCAAGCCGAACAAATCTTCGCCGAGTGGCAGAAGAAGCGATGCAGCGAAGTAGTACGCGAAACCATCAGCCAGGCCCGCAGCAACGGTCGCGGCGTTACCGGACTGCGGCGCGTGCTGCGTTCGCTGGAGTTGGGCGAGGTACAAACTTTACTGATTGGAGATCGCTACGTCGCACAAGCGGTCGAGTGCACAGGCTGCGGCCACTTGGACGCCCACCTGGTCAGCTCCTGCCCGGTCTGCGAACGCGAGACTCGCGAGGTTGTCGATGTGTCTGAAGCCATCTTGCCGTGGGTGATCCGTCGCGATGTCGAACTGTTCTACGTGAAGGATGATCCCGATCTCGACAGCGTGGGCAATATTGCCGCGCTGCTTCGTTTTCGGTCTGAACAAAGCAAGGTGCGAGAGATCACGGATGCTGTAGGCAAAGAATCCCTCGGCCGACAGCCCGGACGCGTGGGCCGATATCGCGGTCTGGCAAGTGGTTTGGGCCAAATCTAGTTGTAGCCGCGGGCATTGCGTCCGCATGGCCCGCGGCTAAAACGGTAGTTCCCTACGCCATCCTCAATTCGGCGGCATGAATCCCTGCCTGATTGCGTGATATGCTTCCCGCTTTCGCGCAAGCAGGAGGAACATGCCTTACTCACGCCGTCATTTTGTAAAGACCTCGGTTCTCGGAGCAGTCGCCGCCGGATTAGGAACGCCAGCCAAAGCCAACGACAGCAAGCCGAATGCCTCCCCGCAGGAACACGACGCGCCATCAGGTGCGCACAAGCGCCCGATCATTGTTTGTGCCAACAACGGCTATGCCTACCTGGAGGATGCATTCGCCTTCCTCAAGAGCGGCGGCGACACTCTCGACGCTGCCCTCAAAGTAGTGAAAGGCCCGGAAGATGATCCTAACGACGATACCGTCGGCTTAGGCGGAATCCCCAACGAAGAAGGCGTGGTCGAACTCGATGCCTGTTGCGTGCATGGACCGACGCGGCGTGCAGGATCGGTCGGCGGCGTGCGCAATATCAAGAACGTGTCGCTGGTGTCGAAGGCGGTGATGGAACACACCGGGCACGTGATGTTGGTGGGTGAGGGCGCAGAGCGTTTTGCGGTGGCTGTGGGCTTCCCGCGCGAGAATTTGCTGACGGAACATTCCCGAAAGATTTGGTTACTCTGGAAGGAATTTCACTCCACCGACGATTGGTGGGGACCGGGCCTAGCCGATCCACACTGGCAGGCGCCGGCTTCGAAGGACAGGCCACAGTCCGAACTCTGGCGAGAAAGAATCCGGAACCTGCAAGCGCGCGCCACCGACCTGGGTATTGAACCGGAACTCCAAGTGGCGGCAGTGCGAAAAATTTTATTCCCCTCTACAGGTACGATCCATTGTTCCGCGCTGAACGATAAGGGCGAGATCTCTGGATGCACCACTACGAGCGGATTAGCCTTTAAGCTTGCCGGACGCCTCGGCGATTCGCCGATCATCGGCGCGGGCTGCTACACCGATCAAGACGTGGGTTCGGCGGGCGCGACGGGTAGCGGAGAGGAAAACATCAAGGTCGCGGGAGCACACACCATCGTTGAAAACATGCGCCACGGCATGTCGCCGCCGGAAGCGGGCATGGACGCGCTGAAACGCATCGTCCGCAACTACCACGACGATATGAACAAGCTCCGCTTCTTGGACATGACGTACTACATCCTGCGCAAGGATGGCGCCTATGCCGGCGTGTCTCTGTGGGAGGGCTATTCGAAGGGCCATCCTCACAAGATCGCAGTCCACGACGGCAGCCTGCGGGCGGAGGTGACGGTGAACCTGCTCCAAGGCTATTCGCAGGAGTTCCCACCGTTCCCCGACATTCCCGAGGATTTGAAGAAGGGTTCGGAGTACTTGAAATAGTAGAGCTGCCCTACGCGAACCGCACCTTCACGTCCGGCCCCTTCTCCAGGTGAATGCTTTCGATGAAGCGAACCTTGCCGGTCTGATGAGTAAGGATCACCGAAGAAGTTCGTGTGCCCTCGCCGAAGAAACGTACGCCTTTTAGCAATGCACCATCCGTCACTCCGGTGGCGGCGAAGATGAGCTGCTTGCCGGGAGCAAGGTCTTCTGCTTCGTAGATACGGTCCTTGTCCTTGATGCCCATGCGCGCGAGGCGCTCCTCCTGGTCAGGCTTCACAACCAGGCGGCCGAGCATATATCCGTTGAGGCAACGGATAGCCGCGGCTGTAATCACGCCCTCGGGGGCTCCACCGGAGCCCATGACGGCGTGTACGCCGGTTCCGATCACGGCTGCCGCGATACCGGCTGAAAGGTCGCCATCGCCGATCAGACGAATACGGGCGCCGGCGGCGCGGATATCAGCAATCAACTTCTCGTGACGCGGCCGATCTAGCACGATGACCACCAGATCTTCCACATCGCGTTCTAATCTCTTTGCGATGTTCTTCAGATTGTCGGCCACTGGAGCATCGAGTTCCACGGCGTCCTTGCAGGAAGGCCCGACCACAATTTTTTCCATGTAGCAATCGGGAGCATTGAGCAGACCGCCACTTTCTGAAGCGGCGAGAACGGTAATCGATCCGGGAGCTCCCGTGGCGCAAAGATTGGTGCCCTCGAGCGGGTCGACGGCGATATCGACCTCAGGCACTTCCCGTCCATCGGGAAATTCGGCGCCGACTTTTTCGCCGATGTAGAGCATGGGAGCCTCGTCGCGCTCTCCCTCGCCGATGACGATGGTCCCGCGCATGGGGATGCAGTCCATGGTCTGGCGCATGGCCTCGGTGGCGACCTGGTCCGAGAGTTTGCGCTCGCCCTGCCCCATGGTGCGGGCCGAGGCGATAGCAGCCACTTCGACGACGCGCAGGAATCGCGACGCGAGATCACTTTCGATGTTTTGCCCAAAACTCCGGGCCTTGTTCTCTGGTCGAAATTGCGTAGCCATAGGAAAAACCTCCCGAGAGCATTCCCCGCTTCCGTTACGGCACCGCGCATCATGCCCCATTGTGCGGGTCGCGGTCAAGATAAAGAAGGATAAAGAAGGTGTCCGCGGGGGTGAAACGGATCCCCCTGTTCCCAAACTATCGGTTAGCGAGATCTCGGAGGGTTTATGTCTGCTGCATCGGATCGCGCGCTGCTGGTTGCAAGGCCCGTGGCGATTCCCTCGGGCAGCATGCGGGTGCCTCTCTTCGGCGTCCTTTGGGTTGTGGTCAACGTAGCATTGGTAGGCTTGGGAATCTATATCCACTACCCTTTCGCTTGTTCTTTCTTGGCTGGCCCGCTCAATGGCACGCTTCTATCGGTGATTGTGGTGTCATGGCGAGCGAGCGGTTTCAGGCTGGCGCGACTGGGCTGTTGGGCGGGCTAAGCCTGAGTGGCCTGCGCAACGACGGCAGCATGATTTGGAACAGCGCGCTTGGCGCCCTGGGCGTCCAGGGAGGCGAGCAGTTGCACAACGCGATCGAACAAGAAGGTTTATACATGGTTTGGACTTCGCTGTTTGTCATGCTGGCCTCGCTGGTGGCGGAATGGGCTCGGCACGGCTCCGAGCGTGATGCGCAGGTTACCTGCGGGCATTCATCTGCCTGATTGGAATAATTGATTCTCGGGCTGGGCGCTGCCGTGGTATTCTCGCAGTCCTGCCGCCCGATGAACGCTATGCCTGAGCCGCACTCGCTCACCTTGCTCTGCATTACGACTTATGAAAAGGGCCAGGACTTCATGCGCGAATGCAAGCGGCTGGGCTGTCGCGTTTTTCTGCTGACCGCAGAAAAGCTGCGCAATGCCGACTGGCCGCGCGAGAGCCTAGAAGACACGTTTTATCTACCCGCCGAAATTCCGCTCGCCGATATTGTGCAAGCGGTCACACACCTGGCGCGGACACAGAAGATTGACCGCATCGTGGCGCTCGATGAGTACGACATGGAGACGGCCTCCACTCTGCGCGAACACTTGCGCATTCCCGGCATGGGCTTGACTACCATGCGCTACTTTCGCGACAAGCTGGCCATGCGGATGCGCGCTCTTGATCGCGGAGTGCGCGTACCAGACTTCGTGCCCGTTTTCAATCACGCCGACATCCGCTACTACCTGGAACATGTCCCCGGACCGTGGGTGCTGAAGCCACGCCAGGAAGCGTCGGCGATTGGGATCAAGAAAATTAACGTCGCCGACGAGCTCTGGCCGATCCTGGAACAATTGCGAGACAAGCAATCTACTTATTTGTTGGAAAAGTTTGTCCCCGGTGAGGTGTACCACGTGGATTCAGTCGTGTCGGAGAACGAGGTGGTCTTCTCCAACGTGAGTAAATACGGCAAGCCGCCCATGAATGTGGCGCAGGGCGGCGGAGTTTTCACCACGTTTACTGTGCCTCGCGGCAGCGACGCCGACACCGGACTCCGCGAGACTAATAACGACCTGATTATGGCACTCGGATTGGTGCGAGGTGTAGCTCATGCGGAATTCATTCAAGCCCATGCGGATGGGCATTTTTATTTCTTGGAGTGCGCGGCACGAGTGGGCGGTGCTTACATCAACGAGATGGTCGAGGCTGCGACGGGGATCAATCTGTGGCGGGAATGGGCCCGCATCGAGGTTTCCGGGGGCGACGGCACGTACTCACTTCCTCCCGTGCGCCAAGACTATGCAGGTGTAATTCTTTCTCTCGCTCGGCAGGACGATCCTGATACTTCGGGATATAACGATCCGGAGGTAGTTTTACGTATCAAGAGGCATCACCACGCTGGATTGATTCTCTATTCGAACTACCCGGATCGCGTGCCAACTCTGCTGGGAGTTTATGCTCAGCGATTCGCGCAAGAGTTCCTAGCGGTCGAGCCGCCGCGAGAGAAACCAACAGCCTAGCAGGATGCAGGGATAGCCACCCTCGGCCGTCCATGCGGGCGCAGCCTGCGGTGCGGGCAGAAAGGGCAAGTCGAGCCTCGCTCAACCGGATCGCCGAGGGTAGTCTTAGGGTCTTAGAACGCATCAATCCCAGTCACGCTTTGCCCGATGATCAGAGAATGCACATCATGCGTGCCTTCGTAGGTTTTCACTGATTCCAGGTTCATCATGTGGCGCATGATCGGGTAATCGTCGGCGACGCCGTTGGCGCCGAGGATGTCGCGTGAGATGCGGGCGCACTCCAGAGCCATCCAGACATTGTTACGCTTCGCCATCGAGATGTGCTGGTGCTCCACCTTGCCGGCATCTTTCAATCGTCCCACCTGCAGCACGAGCAGTTGGGCTTTGGTGATCTCGCTGATCATCCAGGTGAGCTTGTCTTGTACGAGCTGGTGTGAGGCGATCGGCTGGTCACGCCACTGCTTGCGCAAAATCGCATACTGCAGCGCGCAGTCGTAACACGACATAGCCGCACCGATCGCACCCCAGGCGATACCGTAGCGGGCCTGATTCAAGCACATCAGCGGAGACTTTAGTCCATCGCTTTTCGGTAGCAGGTTTGACTCCGGAATGTGCAAATCTTGCAACGACAATCCGGAAGTGACCGAGGCCCGCAGCGACCACTTGCCGTGAACATCTTGGGCCGAGAAGCCGGGACGGTTGGTTTCAACTAGAAAACCGCGAACCTTATTATTTTCGTTCTCCACCTTGGCCCAGATGATGGCGACGTCGGCGATGGTGCCCGAGGTGATCCACATCTTTTCGCCGTTGAGAATGTACTCTTTCCCCACTTTGCGGGCGCGCGTGAGCATGCCGCCCGGATTGGAGCCGAAGCCGGGCTCGGTCAATCCGAAGCAACCGAGCTTTTCTCCCTTCTGCATGGGTGGTAGCCAGGTTTGCTTCTGTTCCTCGCTGCCAAATTCGTAGATGGGGTACATGCAAAGTCCAGACTGCACGCTGACAAAGCTGCGCACGCCGGAGTCGCCGCGCTCAAGTTCCTGCGTCATCAGTCCGTATTCGACGTTGCCCATGCCGGCGCAACCATAGCCCTTGAGTGACGCGCCGAAAAATCCGAGATCGGCCATGGGCTTAACCAGTTCGCGCGGAAACCGTCCCGCCCGGTTGCACTCTTCGATAATGGGGACGAGATTGTCCTCGATGAACTGTCGCGTGGTGTCGCGGACCAGGCGCTCTTCTTCGGTGAGAAGAGAATCAAACTGAATGAAATCGACGCCACGAAACTTGATGGCAGACATTAGGAATCTCCCTGAGCATGAATCTCTAACTTGGGACAGTTGGTACAGACCGAGGTTCGCTACCCTCAGAACAACCCGTGCAGAAGGGCAAACATCTGACGGTAGCAGGCGCATGGGAGGGTGGTCAACGTCGGGGCAAGACAGTTCGGGCAAGACAGTCGGGGCAAGACACTTCGGGCAAGACACGTCGGGCAAGACACGTCCGGGCAAGACAACCGCAACGACGTTGCTGTAAAATCGAACACGGCGGAAGAGAGCCGACGACGCAGTTGCAGACTCTCCAGAGTGGATTCCCGGGTTTTCCGGGCTAAAGGTTTCTGAAGCATCCCATCCACAATTGTTCGCGCGGGGGTTGGGCGGATAACACTGCGCAATTGAGATCAGGAGAAATGAATCATGGCGGTTGGAGCGAAGATTGCAAAAACAGCAGACCGTAAGAAGGTCATGGACACCAGCAAGAGCACGGATTGCCCCAAGTGCGGCAAGTCAACGCGCATCGTCAAACGCATGAAGGATCGGGAGCGCGGCGTGCCCGGCGGGATCTATATTTCCTGCTCGGCGTGTGAGTTCTTCGAGAAGCTGTAGAAGAGGTTTCCAGTTCAAGTGGCCGGAAGGGGAGTGCCTTCCCTGCTCCGGCCTTAATTATGTCTATGGGGAGATTCGTCCCGCGCGGAGATCGCTTACACCGCAACTGTGACAGACGTTTCCGTCCTCGTAACCGGCCGGTACAGCGTGTCGCGCTCGATGGGCTCTCGACCGGCCGCGCGGATCAGCCGTTCCAGTTCCTCGCGCCGCATACCTTGTGGCGTGGTCGCGCCGGCGTCGTGGTAAATCTTTTCTTCGATCACCGTGCCATCCATGTCGTCGGCGCCAAAGCGTAAGGAGATTTGCGCGATCTTCGCCGTCATCATCTGCCAGTACGACTTGATGTGGGGGAAATTGTCCAGCACCAGGCGGCTCACGGCAATCTGCCTGATATCGAGCATCCCCGTAGTTTTTGGCAAATGCTGCAGCGGGGTGTTGTCAGGATGGAACGCCAGCGGGATGAAAGTTTGAAATCCCCCCGTCTCGTCCTGCAGCGCACGCAGCTTCAGCAGGTGATCCACGCGGTCTTCGTCATTTTCCACGTGGCCATAGAGCATGGTCGCGTTGGATTTCAGCCCGATCTGATGCGCCAGTTTGGCAGTCTCTAGCCATTGATCGCCATCGATCTTGTGATCGCAAATGATATGGCGAATCCGGTCCGCAAATATCTCGGCGCCACCACCCGGCAGCGAATCCACGCCGGAAGCTTTGAGTTGTTCCAGAGTCTCGCGAATCGAAAGTTTGGCGCGCTTGGCGAGATAGGCAACCTCGACCATCGTGAAAGCTTTGAGATGCACCTGCGGAAAGCGCTGTTTCAAGCCGGAGCACAGATCGAGGAAATACTGGAACGGCAAATCGGGATGCAGACCCCCGACGATATGAAATTCGGTGACCGCTTCACTGTATCCCGAGGCGGCGGTCTCGAAAGCTTCGTGGAGCGCCATGGTATAGGCGCCGGGAGTGTCTTTCTTCCGGCCGAAGGCGCAAAGCCGGCACGCCGCCACGCACACGTTCGTGGGATTGATGTGACGGTTCACATTAAAGTAAGTTTTGTCGCCATGCATGCGCTCG
This sequence comes from Candidatus Sulfotelmatobacter sp., assembly GCA_049519055.1. Taxonomy (GTDB): domain Bacteria; phylum Acidobacteriota; class Terriglobia; order Terriglobales; family Acidobacteriaceae; genus Sulfotelmatobacter. The sequence goes on from JBEKRE010000031.1 coordinate 26,751, forward strand.
CGCACCTGGTTCGCCATCCAGCCCAAAGCCAGCACATCGCCCGTGCGGTAGAGCGCCACGGCGTCAGCGTAATCAAGGCGCTGACGGCTAATCACCTTGGCATGAATCGGCACGAGGCGCAAATCGTCAGTCTGAAATGGGTGGTCCGGGCGCGGAGCAATCATCCTTTTGATGATATCGCAGGATTGCAACAGAAGTCACAGAAACAGGGCGCTAGTGATCGGCAATGATACGGTCGCTGATCTTGTCGTATTCCGATTCTGAGATGACATGCCGCGCTACCAGTTCGTGCGCACTCTTGAAGGGACGCTCTGCGATGATGCGGTCGGCGTCGCGCTCGGTCATGCCCGGTAGGTTGAGCAAGTCTTCGCGCGTGGCGTTGTTAATGTTAATCGCCTTATCGCTACTCATGCCTTCCTTCACGCCCTCGGCTATAGCTTTGGCGTCACGCCTCATAGTTTCGGTAGCCTCCGCCGTGCGTTGACGAATCTGATCTGGATTGTCCTTGGTGGTGCAGGCGGTGATCGAGGCAAAAATCAGGGCAAGCGCGATGACTGAAACTGAGCGGAGAAGACTTGTGGGTTTCATGCAGCTCTGATGCTAAAACAGCGCACGTGGTTGGAGCTTATCTGCCCTCGGAGCCTCGCGGATCCAGACTGCCCCTCCCACTGGCGCTGCATCAAACATCTTATTTATAAGGGTTGCGCGCCGCCCCTATTTCAATGTTCTGCCTTGGATGAAGGAGGTTGTACATGAATCGAGTCCTAATCAGCATTCTATCGGGAGCTTTGGTGTCGGGAGTAGCCTTAGCACAAGATAGCGCAACGCTGGCACAGAACTCTCCGGCTTCCCAGCCGCAGACTCCCACGGCGCAGCCGGCTCCGCAAGCCGCGCCTCAGGCACCACAGGCGGGAACATCCGCGCAGGCGCATCCCACCGAATCGCTCCCGGCAGCGTAATTCCGGTGTTATTGACCAAGACCATCGACGCGAAAAAGGCAAAGAAGGGCGACGAAGTGGTGGCGAAAGTCACGCAAGACATGAAGACCACTAGCGGCGAAGTCCTCGTTCCCAAGGACACGAAGGTGCTGGGACACGTCACAGCGGCTCAAGCGCGCAACCAAGAGCAGAAAGAATCGGAAGTGGCGATCGCGTTTGATAGCGCCGTAACCAAGGATGGTAGCGAGCTGCAGATGCCGATGTCGATTCAGGCGATCATCGGCTCGCAGAATGATGGCCCGCAAAATAACAATGCGGGTGGAACGAGTGACACAGGGGTGTCGAGTCCCTCCAGCCCGAACCTAAGTAGCGGAGCGCGTCTGGGCATGGGTGGGACTGCCGCTGCTCCCGCACCAGAAGGTTCGGCCGGCGAAATGCCAAGCAATACGCAGAACGGGACCCGCACCCGTCCTCCCATAACCGCCAATACGCAAGGCGTCGTCGGAATCTCCAATCTATCGCTGACCGCCGCCGCGCCCGATCCGACCCAGGGGTTGGTCGTCACTTCCGATAAAAATAACGTGAAGCTGGAGAGCGGCACGATGATGCTGCTTCGCGTGAACCAGTAAATTATTGCGTCTGCCCAAGAGGGACGAAGCCGCAGTCGTCTTTCTGGATTTCTTCCAGACGATGCCCCGATCGTCGAACTCTTCTCTTTCCCTCGCTCCTGTACAATTTTCCTTCCGATGAAGTCGTGGACAAAGTTGTGTCTCGTTGCGACGGTCGTGCTAGTGATGGTTCTGGCTGCCCCCGCTGAACCCATCGCCCAGCTCAAACCCACCGACTACGTCAACGACTTCGCGCACGTTCTGGATCAGAACACGATCGCGCAGATGGACGAGATCTGCCGCCAGATCGATGAGAAGGCGCATGCCCAGATCGCGCTTGTGACCATCAAGTCCCTGGATGGTTCCGATATTGAAAGTTACGCGGTCGATCTCTTTCATCAATGGGGCATCGGAAACAAGTCCACCAACCGCGGAGTTCTCATCCTCTATGCGATTAACGACCATCGCGCCCGCATTGAAGTGGGCTACGGACTAGAACCCATCCTGCCCGACGGTAAAGTGGGAAGTTTTCAGCGGGAAGCGATCCCGCTGATGCGTGCAGCCAGTTACAGCCAGGCGCTGCTCCTGGTGACGTCGCGCGTAGCCAGCGTCATCGCGCAGGACGCCGGAGTTCAACTCACGACTCCGCAACTTCCGCCAGCCCCGGCTGAGTCGGCGGAACAGCCGAGCCACGGTATATCCGGCGGTGGCATCGCCCTGCTGATCGTTATCGTTCTGATCGTTCTTTTCACTCCCCTGCGCAGCATTCTTTTCTGGATGCTTTTTTCTGGAATGTTTGGCGGTGGCGGCAGGGGTGGCGGTGGATTTGGTGGGGGCGGCGGTGGCTTCGGCAGTGGGGGCGGATTCGGCGGGTTTGGCGGTGGTAGTTCCGGCGGCGGTGGAGCCAGCAGCAGCTGGTAACAAGCGAGGACGAGCCATGGTTCCTGAGAAGAAAATCAACGATTTTGTTAGGCGGTTGCGAGAAGCAGCTGGAGCGAATCTGGAGAGCGTGATCCTTTTCGGATCGGCAGTCGCGGGAGATTTTCATCCCGAGTTCTCCAATGTGAATCTATTCTGCGTGCTTCGCGACTGCTCCCTTGCTTCCTTGCAAGCGCTCGCCCCCGCCGTGAAATGGTGGGACGCACAGAAACAGCCGCCACCACTGTTCATGACTCGCGACGAGATCGTACGCTCCGTCGATGTGTTTACGATCGAATTGATTGATATGCAACAACACCATCGCGTTCTCTTCGGCGAAGACGTTATTCAAGGGCTTTCGATCCCGCTTAATCTGCATAGAATGCAGGTGGAATATGAATTAAGGGAAAAGCTCGAACTGCTGCGTCAGCACTTGCCACTTGCCTCTGGAAACGACTCCCGCATGTGGGAGTTGCTGCTACGCTCCGTTTCCTCGTTCACGACTTTGTTCCGACATGTGCTGCTGGTATTAGGGCAGAGCGCGCCGGTGGGGAAACGCGAGGCGGTGCAAGCGTTGGCTCAGCAGATTGGATTCGAAGCGTCCGGCGTTTTGCAGGTATTGGACGTCAGAGAGAAGAAAACCGATCGCAAGAAGTTCGACGTCGCGGACGTTTTTGCGCGATATCTTGCAGCTCTCGAACACGTGACCGCCGCAGTTGATAGAATGCTGGACTCGGGTACAGCGGGCTCTTCGTAGATCGTTCGCGTTTTGCAAGGAGAAGCATCATGGGCAAGGGACTCATCGCTGTCGTGGTGGTGATTGCGATCGTACTGCTGATTATCCTGTTCACTTTCGGCCAGTACGTCGGTGTGAAAAATACTCTGGTCAGCAAGAATGAGGCCGTGAAGGCAGCCTGGTCGCAGGTGGATATTGTGTTGCAACGCCGCGCTGACCTGATTCCGAATCTGGTCGAGACCGTCAAAGGCTATGCTCAACAAGAGCAAACGGTCTTCGGCGATATCGCAAAAGCTCGCTCAGCGTTGCTTTCAGCGGGCACACCGCAGGAAAAAATTGCCGCCAATGGACAACTCGACGGAGCCCTCGGACGCCTGCTGCTGATTGTCGAGAATTATCCGCAGCTGAAATCCAACGAGAATTTCCTTCGTCTGCAGGATGAACTTGCCGGAACCGAAAATCGCATCGCGGTCGAGCGCAAGCGCTATAACGACACGCTGCAGGACTACAACACGTACGTGCAGCAGTTCCCCAACAGCTTCTTCGCTGGCATCGCGGGATTCAAGCCGAATGAAGCTTACTTCGAAGCATCACCGGCATCACGCGAGGTACCGAAGGTTAATTTTTCAAGCCCGGGCGCAACCGCTCCGCAAGCTACTCCTCGGCCGGCACCGGCACACTGAAGCACTCGCCGCTTCAGCGGGCACCTGCCGCAAGTGTGTTGAAGCCCTGTTTACGCTGCTCGGCTTCCTTGGGATAGTCGCCGAGCCAGATGTATTCAGGTTTCGTTTTGAGCAGGGATAACTTACGCAGGTAAACCTCGGGGAGTCCCTTCACAAAGTTCTTTCCCTGCACAGCTTCGCGCATATCGGTGGCAGACCGCTGCATTTTAGCGATGTAGGCCTCCAGCGTGTCGTTGTTCATCGTCTGGATACCGAGATCCAGGCAAACTTGCTCGCGCATCTTCAAAAACGCCTGCAGCAAATCGGAGGGAGTCGTCTCCGGCATGCAGATGCCGATCGCCTTCCTGCGCCGCAACAATGAACTCGCGGCCTGCGGCTTGCGATTCGAAAATGACAGGGTCCAGCCATTTTGCAGGCAACTCTGAATCGAGCAGTTCAGCAGCAACGGGACCTTTCCCTGAGGAAAGATCTGACTGAGTTCGCCGAAGCAGTGGTTTCGCCGGTGAGCCAACAAGCGGCAGAAGCTTGGCGGATTGGTCGCCGAATCACACACCAGCGAGAAATCCAGTAAACGCTCAAATCCCATCCCCTCGAACTCGCGTGTGTGGCGATCCAGCGCTTCCACATCCAACTGCGGAAACTGGGCCGGCGTCGCAGGCGGGAAAGAGAACGACGTAGGCATATTCTTGAGCACCCGCCGCTTCATGGAGGCGAAGGTGAAAAGTAGATGGATCCAGCTCCCGAAGCGCCAAGCCAGCAGAAGAGCAAGCACGAGCAACCAGGCGATGGATGGCCGCGGCGTGTGCGACTGACGGCCGTACTGTCGCTGCAGAGCCTCATAGTCTGGACGGTGGATCTCTCGCCAGCCGGATTGAGTCCACAGTGTCTGCGCGCCGCCTGAGAGCTTCTCGCCCGCCACTCCGATGCTGCGGGTTCCCATCGTCAGCAGATCGAAACGCGCCGGCCCGGCTTTCATTGGGGGGAAGCCTTCGATGGTGAGGCTAAAGGTGCTTCCAGGGAAGCCAATCGGCAATGTTGCCAACGCCATTCCTTCGTATCCCGTCAAAAACTTATAGTGCCAGCCCGCGTCCTTGAAGATTTTGCGTTCCGCCTTGGAGAGCAGCCCGGAATCTTCGTCCTGCTCGTTGTTCTCAAGGTCATCTGCAGCAAGATTCTTATTGGTCGTAGCAGTTGGACCCGGTGGCACACTCGCCGCTGGCAACGCGCCCAGAAGCGCAAACTTTTCTCCGTCCCAGCGAAATCCTTTGTTATTCCCGCCTCGCGGAGGGCTGAGCTGCAATTGGCCGTCGGCCAGACCCCAGGACCCGTAGGCCGCGGTGTGCTTCGGAAGCGCGAAGCGGTCCAGTTGTCCGGTGGGGAGCAGATGGTAGGCGACAACCTCCTGCTTTGAGAAATCCGAGAACGCACCGAAAAACACAGTGAGATAGCCGTATTTTGTCTCGGCCAGTTTTTCTTGTAGGAAGTTGCGGGAGCGGCCGGTGGTGTTCACGGCGAGGAAGAGAAAGGCCTCGCGGTCGTTCCAGAAGACGGTAGTCTGCGACAAGCGTTGGCCAACCGTGTACCGCTTCGGCAGCCGCGTGAGCCCCGCCACCGCAACGGCAATCAGCGCGAGGACGACCAGGATAGAGATAGCTTTTTGGCGGCTCATATTGATACTCCGTTGGGCGCACATTAGCAGAGGCGGCGAACGCAGTGCAGAGTACTTTAGTCAGCGGAGCATGGCGCTCTCAAGAGAGATCCCGGAGGCTCCCGCCGACCCTGGCAGACAGCCCCACCGTCCTACCGAGTTCAGGCAGGTAGGTCCCAGCCCTCGTCTTTCATTTTCTTGTTCGTCCAGGACTGAAGCTGTTCGAAAAGTGCGGGATCGATGACGGCGAAGCGCAGGCCGACGCGCCCTTCATCGCCCATCCAAACGATACGCGCCTTGGCGCGAAACACATTGTCGGTATCCGGGAGCGCGAAGCTTACATCGAGCAGGCCTGCGAAACGCATTGGCTCTTTTAGACCGTCCAATCCCATTCCCCCAGTGCTCAGATTGACGCCCTGGACAAACACTTCATCCCCTTGCTGGTTCTTCAGTGTGACGGCAAGCTGAATACGGGCGCGGAAGAATTTCTGCTGCTCGAGGCTGATGAATCCCAGAGCGTTCGCGCCATCTCCCGGCGCGACGTTAATGTTGTACTCTTTCAGCTTGCGGCTGAGCGTACGGCGGGAAATTCCCAGTTGATCCGCCGCCTGGCCGCGGTGGCCGCCGCTTCTCTCCAGCGCCCGAATGATCATCTGCTCTTCCATGCTGTCGAGGTTGCCAACCGGCAACGACGCCGACTGGCGAAGTGCCGTCGGGCTGCCGGACATGGCATCCGCAATCTGTGACGCCTGAATCTCCTTCTGCGTGGATTGCACCGCAACTCTAGCGACCAGGTTGCGCAATTCGCGGACGTTGCCCGGCCACGAGTAGGAAAGCAACGCGGTGACGGCCTCGGGCGCGAACGAGCTTCCCCGCGTCTTCAGGTTGAGAAAATGTTCGGCGAGCGCAACGATGTCCTCCGGACGTTCGCGCAGCGGCGGCACGCGAAGTTGGAACTGTCCCAGACGATGGAAAAGGTCTTGCCGAAAGCGGCCCCCCGTGACCGCTGCTTCCAGGTCCTGATTCGTCGCCGCGACGATGCGGACATCTACCTTGATTTTCCGGTGACCGCCAAGCCTGTAATAAGGATATCCGTCCAACACTCGTAGCAACTTGACCTGTGTGTGCAGCTGCAGTTCCCCGATTTCATCGAGAAACAATGTGCCTCGGTCAGCCAGTTCAAATAATCCGGGCTTGGAAACATCAGCCCCGGTAAACGCGCCCTTCTCGTAGCCAAACAATTCGCTCTCAACCAGGTTCTCGGGAAGCGCAGCGCAGTTAATGTCGATCCAGGGGCGGCTCCGTCGATGCGAAGATTGGTGGATCGTGCGGGCAATCAGTTCTTTGCCGGTTCCCGTTTCGCCTGTGATCAGAACAGTTTCGGTGTGCCCGGCAACGCGATCCACCATGCGGACAAATTTGTGCATCAGCGGGCTCGCAACAATGAACGGCGATCCATCAATCTCGCGGGAAGCTGTGTGCGCAGATTCTTCCGCTCGCTCGTCTAGCGGCGATTCCAGGTCGCGCCGCGGGATGCTCCCAGCGCTCTTTTCTGAAACTACAGAAAACAGAGCCACCATTCCCGTGGGTGCGGAATTGTCGTCACGCAGCAGCGTAACCGAGAGGTCCGCCGTAAGTTTCTCTCCGGCCTTCCTTTTAGACTGGTATTTTGATGTGAAATGGCCTTCCTGAAAAAGGGCAGCCAACATGCCCTTGTGAAATTGAGCCTTCTCCGCGCCGCTACCGGACAGCGCGAAAGCTAGCGTCTTTCCCAGAATCTCCCGCGACGACTGGCCGAGGAGATCGAGAGCAGCCGCATTGCAGCCTGTGATAATGCCTTGGAGATCGGCCGACAAGACGGGGACTGCCGCGGCGGATTGCTGATCGGGAACCGGCGCCGCACCGAAGCCAGGCTCAGTCTTAGCGGGGCCGGCCGCCGACACCGACGCTTGCTGCGGATTGATCTTGAACCCTGACATCTCTGCGTTTGGACTTGATCTTGACACAGGGCACGAGTGTTGCAGGAACTATGCCGCTCTGCGGCGTGACGAAGGTAATTGGTTACCCGCCCACGCGCACGCCACGCACCAAAATCCACCTCACGCAATTGGCCAAAACGCGCAATCGAATCGTTTCGAGTTACCACGGTAAGCTTCTTATCTCCTTGTAACCACAATACGATCGTCAGGATCAGGGCCTGCACATGTCGTTGTATGGAAGAGTCCTTCCATGCAGCGGCCGGGTTCTGTGTTGCCACGCTCATGTCGGCGAAGACGAAATCATTTGTCGGGGTCACCGTCTCCATTGGCTTTATGGTGCTGGGCTCTGCCGTCTGGCATTGGCAGTCCGCCGATCTGACCCGCTTTCTCTGCTATTTGGCCGTAGCCGTTCTGGCCTCTGGCTTGAAAGTGCAATTGCCCGGCATTGACGGCACCATGTCTGTAAATTTTCTTTTCATCCTTCTCGGCGTGGTGGAGTTGAGCCTCGGAGAAACTCTGGTGATCGGGTGTACGGCCACCTTGGTTCAAAGCGTGTGGCAAGCACGCAACCGGCTCGATCCCATCAAGGTCGTCTTTAACGTCTTCGGCATGATGGCCAATGCCAGTGCCTTGTGCTACGCAACCTACCATCGCCTCGACGGCGTGATGGTCGCCAAGCCCGTGCTGCTGCTGGTAGCGGCTCTGGTTTTCTTCCTGGCCAACACGTTGCCCGTTTCTGTGGTCATAGCTCTTACGGAAAGCAAGTCCGTCCGCAAGATTTGGTCCGAGTGCTACTTCTGGTCGTTCCCTTACTACATGGTGGGGGCGGCTGCAGTTGGGCTGGTTGGAGTCATCAACCGGCGCGCCGGCTGGCAGACCTCCCTGCTCGTGCTGCCGCTAATTTACTGGGTATATCGCTCCTATCGTCTCTACCTGGCCAGGTTGGAAGCGCAGAAAGATCGCGTGGAGATCGAGAAGCGTCACGTCGAAGAAATCGCGTCGCTGAACATGCGCACCATTGAGGCGCTGGCTCTCGCCATTGAAGCCAAGGACCACACCACTCATACGCATTTGCAGCGAGTGCGAACCTATGCGATAGAAATTGCCAAAGAGATCGGGCTCTCCTCGGACGAGATCGAAGCTCTGCGCGCCGCTGCTCTTCTGCATGACATAGGCAAGCTTGCCGTTCCGGAACACATCATCAACAAGCCGGGCAGGCTCACTCCGGAAGAGTTCGAGAAAATGAAAGTTCATCCACTGGTCGGCGCGGAAATTCTGGAGCGTGTCGCCTTCCCTTACCCGGTCGCGCCTATCGTCCGTTCGCACCACGAACGGTGGGACGGATCGGGATATCCAGCAGGCCTGGCCGGCGAAGAGATTCCCATCGGAGCGCGAATTCTAGCAGTGGTCGATTGCCTGGATGCTCTCGCCTCCGACCGCCAGTATCGTCCCGCAATGCCGCTGGATCAGGCCATGCGCCAGGTGAAAGAACGGGCGGATACGTGGTTCGATCCGAAAATAGTGGCGCTGTTGGAGCAGCGCTACGTCGATTTGGAAAAACTGGCGCAAACCCAGGAGGCCGCTTTCCTCCCCTCCGGATTCTCTAGAAATCTTCGGGTGGAACGTGGCCTGGCTCCGGCAACCGGCTTTGAGAAATCGGCCGACAACTCTCCCATCGAGTCTGACTTTTTGACTTCGATCGCCTCGGCGCGCCAAGAGGCGCAAGCCATGTTCGACCTCAGTCAAGACCTTGGAAACTCGCTCAGCTTGAGCGAAACGCTCTCCGTGCTGTCGATGCGGTTGCGCAAGCTAGTCCCTTACGATTCCATCGCCGTGTTCGTGAATCGCAATGGTTGGCTCCTGCCGGAACTGGTGAGCGGTGAAAATTTCCGGGTGCTGTCGTCTCTGAAAATTCGCGTAGGCGAAGGCTTGTGCGGATGGGTGGCGGAGAACTGCAAACCCATTATCAACGGAAATCCGCTGGTGGAAGCGGGATACAGCGCAGATCCAGACAAATATGCAACTTTGTCGTCCGCCCTGGCCGTGCCTCTGGAAGGCTTGAATGGTGTGGTAGGCGTGCTGGCCATGTATCACTCCGGTCAGGACGCCTTCACCCCTGACCATTTGCGGATCCTCCTAGCGGTAGCTTCCAAAGTGGCGCTCTCCGTGGAAAATGCGTTGAAGTATCAGCAGGCTGAGAGTTCGGCAACCACGGATTTCCTCACGGGCCTGCCCAACGCTCGCTCGCTGTTTGTCCACCTGGCGCAGGAAGTGGCCCGTTGCCGCCGCATGAACAATTCGCTTGCAGTGATGGTCTGCGACATCGACGGGCTGAAGAAGATCAATGACTCCTTCGGACATCTGGAAGGGGACAAGCTGTTGCGCGAGTTCAGCATTCGCCTGAAGGACGCTTGCCGCGGATACGATTACGTGGCGCGTATGGGCGGAGATGAATTCGTGGTCATGGCGCCCGGCCTCATGCCGGACGCCGTTCTCGAAAAAGCAGAGCGCCTGAACCAGGCGGCGATCGAAGCTGGACGCCTCACCTGTGGGCGAGAGGTGATTTCATTGAGCGTCGGTACGGCATTCTGTCCGGCAGACGGTTACGACGTCGAGGCCTTGCTCGCCGAAGCGGACCGTCGCATGTATTCAGTAAAGCAAAGCCACCATGCCCAGGCGGCTGCCTTAGCCCAGGGCGCTTCGGGGAAATAGATGTTGAGATCCAAAATTGCCGGGCACGCGCTGGCGGTGGTCGCGATCATCGTGCTCGGCGGTTTTCTCTCCGCAACCTTGGTACGCCTTGCGCCGGGATTTGATGCCGACGAGCGACAACTCGACCCGCACCTGAATGCAGCGAGCGTGCAGGCACTGCAAGCCGCCCGGCAGCAGGACCACAACGTGTGGCGTTTCTACTTTCGCTACATGAACCGGGCGGTGCATGGCGACTTGGGAACTTCGCTTGCCTTGGGACAGCCTGTGCGCACGCTGCTGCGAGATCGCGCTCCGCTCACGCTGCGCTTGCTGACCGTCGGACTAGCGCTGGCGTGGGTAGCGGCCTTGAGTCTGGCACTGACGGCTGCCTGGTTGCGGATCTCCACCTATGACGCTCTCACAACCGTGGTGAGCGGAACATTCCTTTGCATTCCCGCCGCAGTTCTGGCGCTGCTCTCGGTGCTTTGCAATGTGCCCGGATCGCTGGCAATTGCGCTGATTGTCTTCCCACATATCTACCGGTACACACGAAATCTTCTGGCCAAGTCCTACTCTCAGCCCCACATCATTACGGCCAGAGCAAAAGGCTTGGGAGAAGCTCGCATTCTTTTCTGGCACGTCGTAGCTGGGGTTGCGCCGCAGTTGCTGGCTGTAGCGGGCGTGTCCGTGAGCATGGCGGTCGGAGCCGCTATCCCAGTCGAGGCCTTGTGCGGACTCGCCGGTGTCGGACAATTGGCGTGGCAAGCGGCGCTGGCCCGTGATTTGCCCCTCCTGGTCAACATCACGATCTTAGTGACAGTCGTAACCTTGCTGGCAAACTGCGGAGCAGATGTAATCGGTCACATGGTCCGGGGCCAGGAATCATGAATCTCTGGCGGAAGCTGGCGTGTGCACTGCTGGCAGCGATACTGTGCGTGTCGGCCGCAGCGAACTGGCTGGCCCCCGCAGGATATGCCAAGCAGTACCGTGAGGCAACGGATGCACCGCCTTCGCGTACGCACTGGCTCGGAACGGATGAAATTGGGCGCGACCGCTTTGCCCGCGTTCTCTACGGAACCCGGATTTCGCTGTTGCTGGCGCCGGCGGCGGCGCTGCTGTCCACGCTGATGGCTGCTTTGATCGGAGGCCTCGCAGGATATCTCGGCGGGATTTGGGCGCGAGTGGCAATGGCGGTCACGGATCTATTTCTGTCACTTCCCTGGTTGTTCCTGCTGATCACCGCGCGGGCATTGATGCCACTCAATGTGTCACCATTATTTTCGGTAACGGTGACTTTTCTGCTATTGGGGCTGCTGGGTTGGACGACTGCAGCGCGAGTACTTTGCGCTACCGCCGGATCGCTTCGTTCGGCTGACTTCGTTCGCCAGGCGCGCGCCGCTGGAGTTTCCAGGCAACGACTATTTTGGATCCACGTGATGCCGAACTTGAAGCCGGTTCTCTATGCTCAGTTCTGGATTTCGATTCCGGTCTTCATCTTGAGTGAAGCGAACCTCGGCATTCTGGGACTCGGCGTGGCCGAACCCTTGCCTTCCTGGGGAAGTTTGCTGAAAGAGTTGGAAGGCCTGGTTTCCGTGGGGGACGAGCCGTGGAAGTTTGTGCCGCTGATTTTGCTGGTGCTGGCGGTGATGTCATTCCAGTTTCTGCTGTCCGGGCAGGAGCAGGTCACCGCATGAGGTCTCATCGGAGAATGTCGAACGCCATGACCAGGACGTGCAGAAGGGCGATTGCAGTCGCCGTACTTTGCTTGGGGTCTTTGAGCGGACGCGCGGTTGCTCAAGGTGGCGGCGAGCTGAGATTTTGCCTGCGCATGGAGCCCAAGACCTTTGATCCCCTGAAAGTGGAAGACGAAGCCTCCGCCGCCATCCGTTATCTGACGGGAGGCGTGCTGCTGCGCGTGAACCGGCAAACTCAGGAACTCGAGCCGGAGTTGGCACATTCCTGGAAGGTCTCGAAGGACGGCCGAACCATAACGTTCAGCTTGCGCAGCGGAATCTCGTTTTCCGATGGCACACCGTTTTCTGCCCAGGATGTCGCCTACACCATTCGACAGTTGATGGATCCTGCGCTGCATTCGGCCACCGGCGATGCCTTCCGTTCCGCTACAGGCAATGTCGAAGCCAAAGTGATTTCTCCTACGCAAATTTCAATCACATTTCCTGCTCCGGTGTCTGGACTGGATCGCCTCTTCGATCAGGTCGCGATTCTCTCTGAGCACTCGCCGCGCAAAGAAGTGGCAGTCCTCGGTCCCTTCATGCTGGCCGACTACAAACCCGGAGCTTCAGTACTCCTGCAGCGCAATCCCAATTACTGGAAATCGGACGAGCAAGGACACAGGCTGCCTTATCTGGATTCGATCCGCCTCGACATTCAGGCGAACCGCGACGTGGAGATGCTGCACTTCAAGCGGGGAGAGTTGGGCCTCATCAATTCTCTCGACAGCGAATATTTCGACAAGCTGGAGACGACTTCGCCGCAATTGGTGCACGATGCGGGCCCGTCGCTCGATAGCGAGCAGTTGTGGTTTAACGAAGTCGCGAAAGCGCCTATTCCGGCCTACAAGAAGAACTGGTTTCGCTCGGCCAATTTCCGGCGCGCAATTTCGGAAGCGATCAACCGCGAGGACCTTAGCCGCGTGGTGTACCATGGACATGCTCAACCTGCGGTCGGACCATTCTCGCCGGCAAATAAATTCTGGTTCAATGACAAACTCAAACCTCAGGCATACAGTCCTGACGCGGCTTCGAAGGCATTGCAGAATGATGGTTTCCATCTGCAGAACGGAGCGCTCAAAGACAAGGATGGCAACGAGGTCGTGTTTTCCATTATCACAAACGCAGGCAGTAAAACTCGTGAACGGATGGCAGTGCTGATTCAGGAGGACCTGCAAAAGATCGGCGTCCACGTGAATGTGGTGACACTCGACTTCCCTTCCCTGATCGAGCGCATGACGCAGAGCTTCGATTATGAGGCCATCATTCTCGGCTTGACCAATGTGGATCTGGATCCCAATGGCGAGATGAATGTATGGTTAAGTTCTTCGGAAAATCATCAGTGGAACCCGCAACAGAAAGTTCCGGAGACCGCCTGGGAGGCGGAAATCGACCGCCTGATGCGGGCGCAAGCATCCTCCACCGATCTCAAACAGCGCAAGGAGGCATTCGATCGGGTGCAGGAAATTGTGGTCGAGGAAGAGCCATTCATATTCTTGATTAACAAGAATGCGCTCTCGGCTGTATCCGCAACGGTTCACGGCGCCGCGCCGGTGATTTTGTCACCGCAAACGTTTTGGAATGTGGAGCGGCTCACGGTGTCGGCGAAATAGCTGAGATTCGTCGCTACGGATTTACGCGGATCCACACGGATCTGAGACTTACGAGCTGATTAGGTATAACCACCATGCTGCCTGTAACCTCGCACGATCAGACTCTGCTGTCCGCCCACCTCTCGGTGTGCTATACGGGCAAGCCGCCAGTTTTCCGTGACGTCGAACTTGAGATCCAGCGCGGTGAAATCCTTGGTCTTGTGGGACAAAGCGGTTCCGGCAAGAGCACGCTGGCCATGGCGATACTCGGTCTCCTCGACAAGAAGCATGCTCAGGTCGAAGGTACCATCAAATTTCAGGGTTCCGACTTATTGGCACTCTCGGAGCGCGAATTACGCGCGCTGCGGGGGCGCGCAATTTCACTGGTATTGCAAAGCCCTGTCTCTTCCTTAAATCCAGCACTCAAAATACGCACACAACTCAAGGAAGCGTGGCGGGCACATGCCTCCGGTACGCGTGCGGACTGCGCAAACGCAATCCAAAGTTCGCTGCTGAGCGTCTCCCTTCCGGAGGATGACGGATTCCAGCGCAAGTATCCTTCCCAGATGAGCGTCGGTCAGGCACAGCGTGTGCTGATCGCGATGGCCATCATGCATCGCCCGGCGTTGCTGATCGCCGATGAGGCAACCAGCGCCCTCGATGTCATCACCCAATCGGAAATTCTCGCGCTGTTTCGCGAGCTGAACCGCTCGATTGGAATGGCCATTCTCTTTGTCTCCCACGATCTCGCGTCGGTCGCGGGAATTTGCGACCGCATTGCCATCCTTCACCAGGGCGCAATCGTCGAATGCGGGACCACCGAACAAGTCTTTTCGCGGCCACAGCATGACTACACGCAGCGTCTGATTGCAGCACTACCGCGCATCCTGCCCGCCGGTTCCGCCCCTCCCACCAAAGCCGAAGCCGCCGGCGCACGCTAGAAGTCCGCCTTCCACCCCACGTAACCAGGCAATGCTGACCGAAGTAACCCCGCATCTGCCGCCCGAGACAAACTGGCTCATGCCCCCGCGCGCGAGACAGAGTGACCCAAGTACGACGCGACAGTCATTGATAACAGCCAATACAAACTACAACTTACGGGACTCTGATTGGCCCGTCCCGTGCACCAGACAAGCTGAGTCATAGCGCAATTTCGTCCCACAGAAGGGTGAGAAGACCTTATGTCGCAGGAACTGAAACCGCAGAACCGGGGCCGAGGAGAACGACACAGCGCGGCTTGGGGCAAACGGTTGACCATGGTGTTATTGCTCGTCGTGGCCGAGGCCGCTTTCGCCCAGAGCCAGCGAGGCAAGTTCGCCGCGGAGTTGCTACCGGCTGTCGCACGCGCCCATCAGGGGACGGCTGGAAATGAGACGGTGCAAGTCATCGTGCAATACCAGCTGGCGCCGCAGTCGCAGCAAGAAGGCAAAGTGCAGCGTCTTGGCGCCCGCTTGAATCACAGGCTTAGCATGGTCAAGGGCATCGCCCTCACGATTCCTGTGAACGCCCTTCCCGCCCTGGAAGCCGACCCCGAGATCCTCTCCGTAACCCTCGACCATCCCTTACAAGGCTTGGACGATATCACCGACGATGCTACCAATGTGGAGGCCGCCTGGAATGCTGGCTTCAACGGCACGGGAGTGACTGTAGCCGTAATCGACAGCGGCATTAACGACACTCATCCTGATCTTTGGAATTCGACGGAGTCCCACTCGCGCGTGCTCTATCACCAGGATTTCACAGGTACCGCGAACACGAACTCCAGCGGTGGTAAGTACGACCTCTACGGCCACGGCACTCACGTCGCCGGAATCATCGGCGGCAACGGCTACCTCTCCGGCGGAAACTATGCCGGCACAGCGCCCAATGTCAATTTCGTTGATCTGCGCGCGCTGGACCTTTACGGCGCCGGTACCGATAGCAGCGTTATCGCGGCCATTCAAGAGGCCATCGCTCTGAAAGGCACTTACAACATTCGCGTCATCAACCTTTCGCTTGGCCGCGGTATTCCTGAGAGCTATACGCAGGATCCTCTGTGCCAGGCCGTAGAATCCGCCTGGAAAGCCGGTATTGTCGTCGTAGTCGCTGCAGGCAATTACGGGCGTTTAAGCATGAATGGCAGCAACGGATTCGGAACCATCACAGCTCCCGGCAACGATCCCTATGTGCTCACCGTGGGCGCCCTGAAGAGCAATGGATCATCAACGGCGTCGGCCGAGACCTTGGCGAGCTATAGCTCCAAGGGTCCCACCACCTATGATCACGTGGTAAAACCCGACATCGTCGCTCCCGGCAACGACATAGTTTCGCTGGCAGCGCCTGGTGCCACGCTGGAAACTCTATATCCCGCTGAATTGGTCACGGGCAGCGACGGAAACAACCACTACTTCACGCTCAGCGGCACCAGCATGGCGACGCCCGTGATCAGCGGGGCCGTTGCATTGCTCCTGCAGCAAAATAGCAATCTGACTCCGGACCAGGTGAAGGCGCGGTTGATGAAAACCGCTTACAAAGTTTTCCCGAACTCGTCAGTCGCATGGGTCCCGCATCTCTCGCAGAACTTCACCAGCACCTACGATCTTTTCTCGGTAGGTTCAGGCCTGCTCAATATGCAGACCGCGATCGCCAACACCGACCTTGCTCCGGCCACGGTGGGTGCCGCATTGTCACCTACGGCAGTTTATAACTCGCAGACCGGAGTCGTTTCTCTTGTGTACGGGAATGGCGCTGTTTCCCCGAACTCGGTGGTTTGGGGAACTTCAGTGGTGTGGGGCACGTCGGTTGTCTGGGGAACCACCGTTTCTGCCAACTCCGTGGTTTGGGGATCGTCTTTGCCCTGGAACAGCAACCTCCTAAGCGCATTCAGTGTGGTTTGGGGCGCCAGCACCACCACCGGCACTCAGGCTACAAGCGTAGTCTGGGGCGCTGCCATGCTCAGTAGTGATGCTGCATTCTCCGATGCTGGAGACGATGAACAGTAGCCGTGCGTAAGCAAGCCAGAAAGGAGAAGAGAATAACCATGGATCGTAAGACCCGGCGAACAAAAATGTTTATCGGAGCGATGCTCCTTGCGGCGATGACAAGCACACTATACGCGGGAATCGGAAGCCACGCTGTTCACTTGTACTACACCTTTGCCGTATTGACGCTGGCCGCGGCCACGTCGCGCATGAAAGTGAAGCTGCCGGGGATGGAAGGCAACATGTCGGTGAACCTTCCGTTCCTGCTCATGGCGGTGGTGAATCTAAGCGCGGTAGAAGCGGTTTCGATCGCATGTCTTTCTACCGTAGTGCAATGCTGGCCACAGCGGAACGCGAAGTTCAAGCCGGAGCAGATGCTGTTCAACGTCAGCATGATGGCGTTCGCCACCAGTATGGCAAACCTAATCTGTCATGCAGCTTGGGTCAGCAGGGCAAGCTGGACATCGCAGCCACTGTTGCTGGCTTCGGCGACCGCCGCTTTCTTTCTTGGTCAGACGGTTCCTGTTGCGAGCATCATCACGCTGACCCAAGGCCAGCCCATGAGACGAGTCTGGATGAGCATCGTACATCTGTCATTCCCTTATTACGTGATAAGTGCGGGAATCACTTCAATGCTCAACCTGGTAGGCCGTAGCTTCGGCTGGCAAGCCGCACTCGTGGTATTCCCGGTAATGTATGCGATCCACCACTCCTACCGGTTATATTTTGGCCGCGAGGGTGAGGCTTGGCAGACTCCACCCCTCACGAGAGCGGCAGGCGCCGGCGCTTGAAGCCGGCTACTAACAAAACGTGGCTTTCCAGCTTTGTAAGCGGAACGCCACGTTTCTGGCGCAACACGTAATTCTCGATTGCCACACCTCCGCCCAGGGGCGTGAAGTGATTTTCGAGAGCCATTCGGTCTTTTCTTAGCCCCACCTGAAACCTGATTCCAGCCCAAGATTCGTCCAACTGTTGCGGTACTCCAAGTCTCGTGTCCCAAAGTCAGTTATCAAAGTCCCAGTCTTCAGCGCCGATGGGTACAATAGCGGGCTTAAGAAGAAGTCCTGCATGCCAATCACCCTCGACCAAAGCGCAGCGCTATAACCCACGCGGCCTGGATTCCAACCGCTCTGGCGAGGTAAGCAGCCAGAAAAGGTCCCAGACCGGTTTGCACGTCAGCGAGAAAAAAATTAAGCCACTCCAGCAGCCGCAAACTCTGGTGTTTTCCCTGCATGTCGTCGTTTGCGAAATATGTCATCTGTCTTGATGCCCATACTTTTTCTGTGCTTGCGGCACGCAGTGGTATCGGTGAAAACCTGTAGATCGCCGATTTATAACCCGAGCACCTAAGGATAAGTCCGCGAAGGCCGATGAAGAGCTATCCAAAACGAACCAATCGTTCCAAGAATTGAGATCTGCGTATCTTGGAAGGCAAGATCACTGCAATACGTTAGGCCGTGGGGGCGATCCCACCCCGATGAGAAATCATTCTCGACTTGGAAAGGTATCTTCGAGGGGGAGTCGGGAAGCTGAACCCGAGCCAAAGACTATTCGGCAGACAAGTAGCTAAGGCACATGTGCCTTACCCGAATATCTTGGCAAAGAAATGTCGTACGCCATCAAACATCTTCTTGTGTCGCACAGGCTCCGGTGGAGGCGGCAGCACCATCGCTGCAGACGGCGGACGCCTCGTCGACAATGGGAAAGAGACTAGTGCGGGTGACGGTCTAAAGGTCAGGGTGGCTTGCGCCTCCGCGTGCGGCTGATTTCGTACCGATGCCGGCAATTCCGCGATCTGCACTCCTGGAGCGGGTGCATTGAGCGGAACGCTGGCGCTTCGATCCGCATCCGGATTTCCCGCTTCCATACCATTGGAAGCTAGCAGCACGCCGTGCGGCGGAGGCGGACACCCGCAATCTACCGGCAGGATCGTATCATCGCCCGATGCGGACGCCGAATGTAGCGCGGTATCCTCGGGACTTAGTCTTCCCCCGTGCAAAACGATCTGATCCTTCGGCTGAAATTCGAACTTTCCGTCTCCCATTAGCTCATAAATGATTGCCGAGGAAGTGTTTCCGGGAAGAGTTCGGACGCAGGTATTGCCCTGCGAATCGGCGCGGATCGCGTAATCAAACTCTCCTGGACCGCGAAGCAGAATCCGGAAATCCGGAGTAATCACTTCGTCGGCGGAATTGTCCAGAGTGATGTGCGTCTCCAGGGCGCCGGACCCAATCGCGAGCATCATGTCGGGCCCGTTCCGGGAACGAGTGACCGAAACCGTGGTGCGCGGGCAAACATAAAAATTTCCGCCGCGACGGAGGCGAAGCACGGTGGTCTCGGAGGAAGCCGTGATGGACGCGCCTGAAGCCAGCCGCTCCACCGGTACGACATTGCCTAAGTCAAGGGCGTCGACCGGTGCGGCCACGGGTGTCACCTTCTTTGCCTCCACCGCGCGCAGGCGCACCAACAGACGATTGCCGGCTCCTTCCCACGTGTAATCCATCGGCTTGCGTAAATCGACTTCCACATGGACCAACGGCGGATTCGTGGCACTCAGTTCGAGACTCACCCCGCTCACATCCTCACCCTGCACCGGTACTTCTTTGTGAGACACCGACATGTTGGTATTCGGCAAATCGATCGCCAAACGCGGAGGTCCGTCTAATTTGCTGATCGTTGGCGTTACCGGAGCGGTGGTGATAATTTCAATCGCAGGCGGGCCATCGTCCAGCAAGAGTTTTAGATGAACGATTGTCGCGGGAGTCTGGGAACCGCGAGGAACTCCTTGTGGTCCCTGATTCAACCCTCCGCGGCCCAGCAGAAAAACGGGAAAGATAAACAGGGAAACGGCCGCGAACAGGGTGGCGACGGAACACACCAGTAGATCGCCTGCTTTTCGTTCTTGGCGCCGATGCAACAGTGGTCTCATGGCAGAGCGAAGGTTAATGTGACGTGAGTTTCAAAACTCGAGGCGCGTCCGTTGTGAACTAAGGGTTTGAATCGCCATTGCCTCACGGCATCGCTAGCGGCGGTCCTAAGCCCAGGATCTCCTTGCACAAGACTCAGCCTCTCGACTCTTCCATCCCTGCCTACCAGAACGTCGAGCACCACCTGCCCTTGCACGTGGCGCGCTTTAGCCTCGTCCGGATATTCAGGCTCCACGCGGTTTACGAGACGATCGAGGGCCGCTTGCTCTCGAAGGACATCCGGGATTGAGGAATCGGAAACCCTCTTTTCGGCCAAATCATTCGACTTCGTCGATGTTGGCTTGGCTTCTTTGCCTTCAAACAACACGATTCCTGAAGCATCATTGTCAGGCGCTTCCTCAATCTCCAAATCAGGCCCAGCCTGCTTGGCGCGAACCGACACAGGCTTTGAAGTTTTGGGCGGAACCGGGACGGTCGCCGCCGGGTTTGCGGGGTCAGTCACTGGCAACGCAGGAGCGGCGGGAATTGGTACAGGTGCCGAAGACTGTGGCGCGACCACGGCCGAATTCCTTGCTGCTGCGTGTATCCTGGCACGCGGGACTGTAGTTCGGGTGAGCTCCCAGCCGACGAGAAGCGAAATTCCTATGATCAGAGCGGCCGTCAGCCACGTGCGCGGTCCCATAGCGAGAATGACCCCTTCGGCTTTTCTACCTGCAGGAACGCGCGCTCGTCTCTCGCCGTCAGCCTGCGCCGGGGCGGGGAAATTGCCCGCTAAGTCGCCAACAAATTCATTCACTCGCGCAATCGTGTCCGCGACGCGATGTGACAGCGATTGTATTTTCACCAGATCGCCAGCTGCGAATGCGTCGGCCTGCGGGGAAAAGGCACAGAGGACGCCTAATCTCTCTGAAGTTTCGTTCAGCACTGGGAAAAGCACAATTGAACGAGCGCCCACACTCCGGCAAACCGAGACATCAAGTTCAGTGGAGTTGTCGGAATTATGAACATGCTGCATCGACGAGGTGCGCAGGCAAGCATCCACCATTCGCGGATCGCGGCGTAGATAGGCAACAAACTCGGCGGACGTCGCCCCGTTCAGGGCACGGTAAACCGTCGCGCCATTTCGGGTTAAACCGATGAAGGCTCCGGTCGCACAAGTGGAGAGCCGGGTTTGATAGACGATTTGTTCCAGCACCAGGTCGATAGCAGCGTCTGCCCGTATTACCTGGTCAGTTTTCTTACTTTCTCGCACGTGTCTGTCGAACTTGCCTCCGTGGGGGAGTGCCGTTGGACGTATCGGCGAAGCGGGCGTTTCATCGGAAGGATTCGAATCGTTGGGCACGCCGTTCGCCAAGTTAGGATACGAGGCAGCTGTAGAGATTTTGTGCTCGGCCCGGAATAGACGTCTAGACTTCACTGGCACCTTGATGCGGCGGCTTTGTGCACGCCGTAATTTTGACGACTTAAGGAAACGTAGAAATCCTCTTCAGTCTTGAGCCCATTTCACCGCTTCTTATGATCTCACCGAGACCTCATTGGCGTAAATCGCTCGGATGGGCCAGTTCTTGAAAAATGTTACTTTGGTTTGCGGACCGTTCTCCGGGACTGGGCGCCCCCGATCGCGCAAACCTGCCCACAATCCCTGAACGCGTCGACACTCCCATCTTCACCATCACCAGCCGGAGAAAAGCCTTCACGGTATTTGGACTGATATTCATACGCTTCGCAATCTCTTTGCTAGTGAGTCCCTGCAAAAGAAGTTGGACCGTTTCCTGCTCTCGGGGAGTGATGTCGAATTGCGCGATGAGGTCGCTCGTCATCGTGATGCCCGATGAGTTTCTATCGAGAACGATCGCCACCGGATGATTTTCCGACAGATCCGAGTAAAGCTGGAAAGAGCGGCATAGGTAGCGACGTCTGCCGGACTGATACTGTCGAACGAATTCCAGGTCCTTGGATTGGTGATTGATTAGACCATAACGAATTTTGTCGCGGAGAAATAGCTGCAGATGCCTAATCTTTCCCGAACCGTCGGGGAATGTCAGGATCTGTACCGCGTTTTCATTGGTAGCCAGTGGATGAAATTTTTCATCCATCAACAAGAACCCAGGTTCCGAGTTGGTGACAGACATAGCAACGTGCTCCTATCGTCCTCTGGCCCGCGGGTCCTGAGGAGCGAACCTATGACCGAGGACTTAACTTCTACGCCGGAGTTCAAGATCAAAGTAGACATTCAAAGCCGGGGGGGTGTCGAACCAGTCCTGGAATTGGCGACTGGTTGGCAGATTCGAGTGAAGAAACTCAACCGCAAACGTTCGCTTCCGAATATCCATCCAGGGGTTACGCCGTTGGGCGTACGGCTCAAACGTTAGGCCGGTTGGAAAGTCTATTCTGGAATTTGACGAATGCTGTTTTCGGGGGAGATAAAACCAACGCGAGTTTGACATCTCTTGGACGAGTTGTCAAGACGGACGGTAACCCTTCCGTTTCCTTACTTATCTACTACTTATGGACTAGTCAATCGGCCTAACCTGAACGGCTCGTCCATCCGCCCTCTTGTGCCAGAACCGTGGATGATCTACCCTAGATCCACTTCCCCTCGTAACTAGACGTGTCTGCCATGCCTCGCACAGTTCCAATTCGCTTTCTGATGCTTCTCTCAGCCGGGTTACTCTTCACTCCAGCTGTCCTTGGTCAATCTTCGGCCATAGTCGAGACTCGACCTGCTTCTCCATCGAGCAATCCGAGAGTCACCTATTTGAACGGCAAGCTTGCTATTAGTGCGCAGAACACAACCATGAGAGATTTGCTGCGAGCAGTGAGCCTGGCCACGGGCGCGGTAATCGAATTTCCCAATGACCACGCCGCTGAGCGCATGTCTGCGACGATAGGTCCCGGGCCGGTTCGAGACGTCCTGACAACCCTGCTGAATGGGTCGGGATTCAATTACGTGATGTTGGGATCACCAGGTAACCCGGGCACTCTGCAACGCATGATTTTGACCAACGCAGAGCCTTCCGCTCAGCCTCAACTGGCACAGGCTGATCAAGCCGCCGCGCCGGCAGTTGCCGCAAGCGAGGCCCCTTCAAACGCGTTTCTGTATAAGCCTCCCGTCTCCGCTTCCGTGCCGTTGACCCGGGACATTCCGATCGTTCCTATTGAAGCACCCAAGGATCCCGTCGCACCTGAAGCTCTCGGGCAAATGATGCGGGACCTGGCCCAGCAGATTAGACAAAAGCAACAGGAGCAAGGGCAGATTCCGGCTCCGCCGCCACAAGTGAATACACCTCCACCTCCGCAACAGAATACGTCTGCGCCACCGCAGAACGCGCCACCACCGCCGGACACGGCCGAGACTCCGGAATAAAGGAAAAGATAGCGATCGACGCGGCGGCGCGAATGCCTCGGTCAACCTAACGGGATTACATCTGCCGGGACCAGCAATCGCATTGAGCTTAGCGGTAGCTTTTCCGCGAAAGCGTTTTCAGCCTTACCGAGGATTTCCCAGCGCAGCGAGATCAGTGAATCACAACGGTTGGCTGATAGGCGATAGCCCAAGTATCGGAGGGTGGCGGCGCCGTGGCGGGCAAAGCCCCGCCTTTTGACGTTCCAGCCGCGGCGTTGGCGGCAAAGCTTACGTTGGACGACGCAGCTTCAATCTGGGCACAAGCGCTCGCGCAATTCGTCGTAAGTCCCAGATAGTATCGACCGGTCACGAGGTTGGTGGAACCTTGAACCCAGTTCAGTGTTTTGAATCCCTTCGCCGATGCGAACACAGTTCCCGGCGTCGGCCCAATATCCACCAAGAGATTCCCCGAACCATCGTATATACCGAGATCGTAATTGTTTGCCGTATTGTCTACGGCTGGTATGTCGTAGGTTACTTCGGTCGTAGTCACGTTGTAGGGCAAAAGGAATCCCCAAAGCCTGGTGGCATTTTGAGCCAAAGCTTGCGTCGCTCCGGTGCGTGCTGCGCCGGTAATAAAGAATGGCAATGTCGGACTCCCGCCCCCGCCCGTCGCCGAAATTGTGACCGATCCTGGGTCGTTCGTAATGCTTATATTCTGGCCCGCGGTGAGCGTGCCGAGCACCGGAGCATTGCCACTCGATCCGATCAGGATTTGACCGTTGGTCGGGGCAGGTGTCGAAATCAGACTCGCGGGACTCGAGAAGTAGGCGATGCCATCTGTCGTGCCCGAAAAATTGCCAGCGAGCGTTACCGTTCCGCCGAGCGCTACGGTTCCTCCACCCGATAATCCTGTTCCGGCCTTCACCGTAACCGAGGGATTTGCCAACAAGCTATTCGTTACTCCCCCGGCAGAAATTCTGATCGTGCCAGTCTTGGTGATGGGACCGCCCGACAGACCGGCGCCTGTACTAACATTGGCAACCGTCCCGCCCGAACTGGGAGCCGAATTTGTAAGTGTGACCGTCCCACCGAGAGCTACGGTTCCTCCGCCCGACAATCCCGACCCCGCCTGCACCGTAATGGAAGGGTTCGCCAGCAAGGTGTTCGTTACCCCGCCGGCAGGAATACTGATCGTCCCAGTGGTAGTGACGGGTCCGCCGCTCAGACCGGCGCCAGTATTGACGCTGGTAACCGTTCCTGTTGCCATACTCGAAAGCGAAACCGTGCCACCGAGCGCCACGGTACCCCCACCCGATAATCCTGTTCCGGCCTTCACCGTGACCGAGGAATTGGCCAGCATCGCATTAGTCACTCCCGCAGCGGGAATACTGATCGTCCCGGTCTTTGTGATTGGTCCACCCGTGAGACCCGCACCTGTAGCGACGTTGGTTACGGTCCCAGTGCCGGTGCCAGGGAAAGTCTGTCCGGGGGCAAAAATAAGAATGCCATTTCCGGCGACGGACAGCCCAGTCTGGTTGAAAACTCCGCTGGTGCCATACAGCAGGTTGAGGGTTGCTGAGGTCTTCGCAGAGTCATTTCCCACGCCATCCGCCTGCCAGCGAAAGTCGTACGTCACCGGCCCCGGGGTTATTGTATTGAACACGGAAGCCTGAAGGTCCAGAGGTGCAGAAGCGAATGATTCCGTCGTCGTGGCTGCGCTCACCGGAGGCATAGTTGTGCCTCCTAAAGCTGACAGTGTGCCTCGAATGAAGGCCGCCCCCGAAACATCCAGCATGCCGGCGGGGTTGGTATTTCCGATCCCTACTTTGCCGCCCGATTCGAAGATGGCCGAACTTTCAATGTTGCACGCGCTGGTGAACTTGGAGATCTGGTTCGCGGTCGCAGATCCATCGCTGGTAATCGAGCAGGTCGTTTGCGGCGACAAACCCATCGGGAGCGCGACAGTGCCACCGTTCAGTGCCTGTGAGATAGGCAATGAAGCCGCGAAGGCCACTGGAGCGCCGGAGGCTGGCTCAACCAAGGTGGATTGGCTACCCGCGAGGGCAAATGCTGAAGCTGGTTTGCCTCCTAACATTTCCGTGTCTGCCGCCTTCAACGCATAAGGCACGCTCAATAACAGGATCCGCGGCTGCTCGGCTTGCCCGTCGGGGCGAACGCCCAACCAGCGCCCATCTCCAGCCGAGAAAATCTCCAGCGGCAAGCCTCCCTCATTGCTCGCTCCCAGCAGCACGTTATAACGGCCCGCTGAGTCGAGCATCACGTTCTGGTTTTCCTGCCAGATGGCTGCCTGATCATTCTCGTCTTTGTAGAGGCTAAACGTGATCCCAGTGCTCGCCGCGAGCGGCTTCCCGGTTTCATCTTGCACGGTTCCCTGGATCCGAATTAGCCGTGGCACGGTCGCCGACGAAGCCGATTGCGGTCCGTCCGCTTGCGCAAACACCAATAGACTCGAGACCAGGAACGTTGTGAGAAAAATTAAGATGCGGTTTAGCCTCAGAAGGTCTGGCTGATTTATTTTGCAACAGGGCGGAACGATCGAACGGCGGCGGTAGCGAGTGGATGTCGGAGTAGCCAACCAGTCCCCCTGGACGCCAAGAAGCGCAGTCGCTAGAGCGGCTGATGGCGGCCGCGGGGGAGGGCCTTTATCCAGGACTAAATCGTCTTAGTCGCTGCACACACAAACTTCATTCCCAAGCGGCGGTTGGGTGAAGTCGTCTTTCTACGAATAAAGCTTCGTATCGATTTAAACAATCCTCCAGCTGGCTTAGTCAAAGGACCTAGCATCTTGGACTATATGACTCGCCACCAGTCCCGCTCTTCTGAACCAAAAGTGGAATTGACGGACTGCGGTATTTGAGTTTAGATGTTGGCCGGGAGGATCGGCCGGATATCCCCGATTTCCTGAATCTGCTGGCTTTCGGGCCAAACCAAATCAACGGATTGGAACATGATAAATATGAAGACACTGATCGTAATGCTTTTCTTGACGAGCCTGTCGTTTGCTCAAAATGCTGCCAGCGCTCCAAGCGCGCCGCCCCCGCGCGTAGCCCCGGCCGACGCCAAGAGCCACGTCGGCGAGATGGCCACCGTATGCGGAAAGGCCGTAGACAACAAGATTCCCAAGTATGGCATCGCGGGCCGCGGCAAGCCCGTAAGCTTCGATATTGATGAGCCCCAACCGAATCCTATCTTCTATTTCGTGGCATTTGGTACGCAAACTGGAGGACCGCAGGAGGTCATTGCCGCCTATCAGGGCAAGCGCGTATGCGTAACCGGCAAGATCAATATGCAGCCCACTTTCGCGCCCTTCATCTTGGCCGCCGATCGGTCACAGATCAAGATTCAAGCGGAAGATCAGTAACGGGATAGCTCACCCCAGACTCGAAAACGGCAACGTTCGTAGGAAGGACTCCCCTATTTTGGCTTTTTCATGGCCATTCCAGGTCGAAGGAACCAGAACCATATCACCTCGGTGATCGAAGGGGACAGAAGATGATGAAGAAACAATTTCTACTGCTGTTGCTACTGTGTGGAGGAGTTGAGTTATCAGCTCAAACCGTAGTTCAGCAGTTTGCCGCGATCAGCGCCGGAGAAGCGACGACCTCAGACATGGACCTCGAGCCAACTGCTAAGGGAAGTACGCTTATCGGAATGCCGCTAGAACTTACTCCCGGCGTAAAGGTCTTGAGCGTCACCGACAATGCGCCCGCGGGAGGCAACACTTACAAGCTGGCTTCCGGTGCAAGGTCATCCTGTCCGGAGGGGCTGCTTGATATTTGGTACTGTGAGAATTGCAATCCAGGAGTATCCGAGCTGCAGTTCCATTTATCCAGTCACACGAAAGCTAGTCTCAATTCATTTCTTGAAGTTTCAAACTTGACGTCAACGTCGGTACTGGATGGAGACGGCGAGCAGCTAAGCAGTGGGATTGCAAATAGCGGAGGTCAAGAGGTTGGGCCCAAAATTACAACGACGGCAACAGATTTTATTGTCGCTCGTTTCTTTTCGACGGCTCCTTATCCAACCGGAGTAACTCCGGCGCCTTGGGTATTTAAGCCTTCTTACGCTTATATACTCAACGCGCCACCAGGCACCTATCAACCCATTCTCACCGGGGGGAAGGCGGGGGACACCTTCTGCATGAGCGTGGCCGCCTTCAAGATCGCTGGATCCGTTGCCAGCCCACAATCCGATAAGAAGAAACACTAAGGTAGTCGCCCCACGCTCCCCACCAGCGACCGCTCTAGTCTTGTGGCGTAGGCGAGCAGCATTGGGGGGGCTCTGCAACGCTCTACTTCTTCACGGTGCCGTCAGGCGGCACCAGTGCGGCGTTCTGCTTCTGCTTCTTGGCTACGGTGGGACCCAATTCTTGCATCACCGTTTCCCGTAGTTTCGCGTAACCGATGGCGCCACTCATAAAGTGACCATTGATGAAGAAACTCGGCGTACCCTGCAATCCGAGCCGCAGGCCTTCCTGGGCATCCTTCTTTACCGGGGCAGCTTGTGCGCCGCTGTCAAGGCATTGATCGAAACGTGCGCCGTCGAGCTTCAGCGCGCGAGCCTCCTCTTTCAGCTGGGAAGGTTCAATCTTCTTGGTTTCAAACAAAGAGTCATGAAACTCCCAGAACTTCCCTTGGTCGCCCGCACAGCGCGCGGCTTCTGCGGCTTTTGCCGCTAGGGGATGCATCGGAAGCGGAAAATCCTTGTAAACCACCGACACGAAAGTTCCGAATTGCTCCCGTAGTCGAACGAGATCTTCGTTTACTTTTTGGCAGTAGGGGCACTCATAGTCCGCGAACTCGATAATCTGGACCGGAGCGGTCTCGGAGCCAAGCCGGGGAGCATTCCCGACCTCGACATGAGCGCTCGGCTGGCTCAGCTCAACTACGACGCCATATTGCCCTCTGAGGTCGGCGATGTATGCGTCTCGTGCCTTTTTCGTGCGCAGCTGATGTACCGTCTCAATGATGTGGGGTCGCGCCGACTCGTAAGACTCTTCAGTTTGCACCCCCTCATAGTAGAACCGGAGCTGATCCTCTGTCGGTTCGGGGACGTTGATCGCGACGTGACGCTTGAATAACTCATCCAGGGTTATGCCTTCCTTCTTCGCCTGCATTTCCAATAACTGATCATCAATGAATTGATCGAGCGCGTCGCGCTCTGCAAGATAGTACTTATATTTGGCTTGAAGCAGTTTGCCTGCTTGCTTGTACTCCAACTCGTCTGCCGTCACCTTGCGGCCGGCAATCTCAGCTACTACGTTGGAGTCAGCCTGGCCTATGGCCGGAACCGAAAAAGCAAACAGAGCGATCCCCAGTCCGAGCCCAATCAGAGTCTGCTTGGTCAACATTGTGGAATTTCCCCTCGTTAAGAAGTTTCGATCGTTGGTTTAGGGGGGAGGAGAGCTGTGGAGTATTAGAACACGAGATGGGTTGCGTGGCAATTAGAACATGAGAAAAATCAAAACCCGGACACCGGTCATAGCCCCGGCGTCCGGGATGTTTCTCTGTTTGGCTCGGCTGAACAGATCCCAGAGGAACTGTTTCAACCTTGCCGCACTGCCCTTTCAAGTCCAAAGACTAGAAGTTGTAATCTTTGAGCGTGCAGGTGCAGGGCGAGCCGCTGAGCAGGTTGTCGAAGTAGCAGAGCTGCTCCAACAGGGACTTCTCACCAGCTGCGAGGTTCGAATCGGCGAACGTTGTTTCCGTCTGGGAGTAAGCTGCCGGCCCGTACGGATACCTGTTGGCAACGCTCTGGATGTGGGTCGCCCAGCCACGCAGACCAGCGGTCGGTGTGTTGGGTGCGAAGTTGGTGTAGACATCAGATTCGGTCGAAGAAGAAATGACCTTGATGACGCCGCGTGGCGGCACGATGCCCCGGATCGGATACTTCGTGAGCTGGTTCTTCACGGACTCCGAAAGCAGACCATCGGGCGTTACTTCGCAGCTGCAGCATTGAGTCAACTCTTCGCTGTCATCAAAGACGTAGATCGACGCCCACAGATTTCCGCCTGTGTCGCCATCATTGATGAAGCGCACGGTTGCATCCGGAGCCGCGGGAATGTTATTGGCAAAATAGGTGGTGAAATAGACGCTGTTGTCCCCAACGTTTTGAGCCACAGCGTTTCCTGAGGCGAGCCCTAGCATCAGGGTGATGGCCAGTACCGAAAACAGCAAGGTTCCAATCTTCATTTTATACATCCTCCTGTACTTTTTCTTCTTTTGTGGTGGCGTCTCGGCCGCTGTGGGGAGGATCAGCTATGAGCGCGCTTGCGGAACTGTCTATCTTTTGCAAGTTCTTTACAATTACCCACGTGGCTTAGTCTGAAACACTAGGTGTGAGAGCTAGTCCTTAGGGAGTAGTTCCTCGTGCACCTACTCGACAAAAAAACTTCTGCTGCCGAAATTGCCTTTTTGCCGGACGATCTGTTCTCGACAAAGCCTGGGGGGCGGAGTTCGGAACGACGCTAGCTTAACCAACCGTCTCGGCTGCCGCAATACTACCCATGTGCTAGTCATTTTGGCTAGTCCGCAAGAATCGCTTCCCAGGTGCTCCACTGCTTTCCGCGGCTTTTGGCTCCAGGGCAAGAAGGCTTAGTCCATTTGTGGTAGTCGCTTGGAGCCCACTTCCCTCACCGAAATTCCTAAGGATTTCTTGATCGGTGCGTCGCCATTGCCTTGACAATAGGCCAATTCAATGGGAAACTTACTCGCTTCTCCCCTACCGGTTCGCTGGTGGCGTACTTAACTCCCCTTCGCTGCTGACAAACCCGGTTAATCCCAATAGCCTAGACGTCGTCAGCTGTTTTTCGCGCATGCCGAGTCCGTGTGAACGGCTCAAGCGCAGGTGAGCGTCACGTCTAGCAATTGTTGTTGACAAGAGAGGATTCGTCTGTGGACCACGAAGTCGAAAGCAATGGCGAGAGAGTCCTCAAGATCACAAGGAGTAGGCCATGACCATTGGGATCTCTGATCCTGGGTTCCTAATCCTGGACTCCAAGTTGAGTCCTATCGCCTGCAATCAGCAGGCAATCGCGATTCTTACGTTTCCCAATCTAGCGGAACAGGTGAAGCGGGTTAGCGTTTTTTTGGCGGATAAGATCCGTTTCAGTTTGGTCAATCGACAATCCAGAGACTCTCTGGAATTCGTCAAAGAATTCAGGTCTGGCAATCGCCGATACAATTGTCGGGTCTTTCATCTAGATTCCACGGATAAAGGCAGCCTCGTTGTACTCATATTAGAGCGTTATTCATCGCGCTCGTCGGCTTTATCGCAGCTCTCCCAGGAATTTGATCTGACCGTTCGCGAACAGGAAACTGTCCAATTGCTGCTGCAGGGCCTCACCAGCAAAGAAATCGCCGCGCGAATGGACATCAGCCCAAACACTGTAAAGGCTTTCTTACGCCTGGTTATGGTGAAGATGGGCGTCTCCACACGCTCCGGAATCGTTGGAAGAATTGTTGGGCCTCTCTAGCCAGCCTCAGGTCCAAAAGTTAGGCGTGGGGAACTAATCCATTTGAGGACTTTACTTCAGGTCGCAGTCACGTAACATCGCAGTCTGTCATGCGATCTTACGATGTAGAGCGCAGGAGACATCCTCGATTCCCACAGACTTTGGAGATCGAGGTTAACCCCGTTCCTCCCTTCGATTCCACCCATAATTCCATGACGCCGATTCTCGGGCGAGCGCAGAACCTGAGCAGAGGCGGCCTTTGCCTATTGAGTCAACAGCCGATCTCACAGTCCTCCCTCCTGCGCTGCGAAATGTCCGCGGCTGAGGTTCCCGTTCCAATTCCCACCCTCTTGCTCGTCCGCTGGACTAGGAAGCCCAAGATCCGTGGCAATAACTATCTCTCTGGACTGCAATTTCTAATCTGAGCGTCGCAAAGGCATCCGCAGGATCAAACAGGCAATTTTGGGTGGTTTCACTGCCTAATGCCTAATTGTTACTACTTTTGGGCTAGCTATAAAGGAGAATTACTGATAGAATACTCCCAGCGTATAGTGAGCGTCTCCATCGAGCGTTCCCCAGTCATCCCTCCTCCAGATTGGGGTCATTCATCAGGCGGTGAAGCATGGGACTTGCAGGCGCGGGAAAAACTTCGCGCGGCGCATCCGCGCGCATACGCCTTGCCCTCCTGCTTTCATTCGCAGCCACCCTGTCGGGATGTGGTGGCATGCCTGCAGGTATGGGTGCCCTCCCTGCCAATAAGACGCTAGTCTCAATTTTGATTTCGCCCGTAGCGCCTTCCCTTGCCTTAGGCCAGAGTCAACAATTTACTGCGACCGGCGTGTTCAGTGATGGTACCAAGCAGGATCTAACGCAAACCGTTTCCTGGGCGAGCGCGCCTCCTTCGGTCGCGAGCATCAGCCAATCCGGACTCGTGTGGGGCAAACTAAGCGGCAGCGCCACGGTCACGGCAAGATCGGGCACAGTCGCGGCCTCCGACAGTCTTACGGTTTCGCCGGCAGTTATGATTTCAATCGCGGTTAATCCGCAGACGGTCTCGGTTGCGAAGGGCGCAGCGCAACAGCTCAATGCCATCGCTACTTTCAGCGATGGCTCGCAGCAGAACATTACGAACTCGGCGACCTGGTCCATCGCCCCATCCGGCATTGCGATCGTGAGCGCTGCTGGAATGGTCACAGCTCAGGCGATCGGTTCTGCCACGATCACCGCCTCCTCGGCTTCATTAACCGGACGTGGAGCACTGAACGTGTCGCCGGCCGTTTTGGTGTCCATTGCACTGACTCCGCAGGGTGTCTCGGTTCCCAAGGGCAGCGCGCAACAGCTCAGTTCGATTGCCGTCTTCAGCGACGGGACTCAGCAGAACGTCACGGGCTCGACGATATGGTCCGTTGCCCCACCTAACATAGCAACCGTGAGCCCAACTGGAACGTTCACGGCTCAGGCGGCGGGTTCTGCGACCGTGATCGCGAGTTTTGCTTCGATGAGTGGAAGTGACACTCTAACCGTGTCGCCCGCCGTCATGGTATCGCTCGCGGTGGCCCCATCGAATTCCTCCGTGGTGCTGGGGACGAGCAAACAACTCACCTCCTACGGGATCTTCAGTGACGGTAGCTCTCAAGATCTCACGAAGTCAGCAACCTGGTCCTCCGCGAATTCTTCGACGGTGAGCATCAGCCCTGCGGGAGTCGCGGTCGCGAACGCAGTCGGCTCCGCCACAGTTTCGGCCAGCTCCAACGGACAAACGGGATCAGCAAAAATTACAGTGATGCCGCAGCTGCTGCTGAACTACTTCAGCAATAACTCGCTTGCAAATCCGGATGCAACCGTCCAGGTCTCCAACGTCGGAATGACAGGCGGCACGCTCTGCGCGATGATCTATGTCTTCGACGCACGGCAGGAGATGACCGAGTGCTGTGGATGTTCGATATCGTCGGATGGCATACGGACCCTATCTGTGCAAAATGACCTGACGAGTCATCCCGCCACCGGTATCACACCACAAGCCGGCGTAATCGAGATTGTCTCCGCATCAAGTGTAGGTAATCAGTCCTGCGATGCAACCAATGCTTACCCAGCGGGGGAGCTGGTTGCATGGGGAACCCACTTGCAGCTTCAAGCGGCAAATACGATCACTTCCACTGAATCGCCGTTCGATGTCGTGGCGCTTCCTTCAACCCAGTCAGCGGTACTGCAAGGCCTATGCGGATTCCTCGTGGCAAACGCTCCAGGCATCTGCACGTGTGGCACCGGCGAATAGCGTCGATCACTCGCCAACGAACATCAACAGGGTCGAAAATCTCTCCTCATGCCTGAATTACTGCAGGTTCGACTCGGTAGCCAAGGGTTCGGAGTGTCCGGATCATTCTCGAAGTGCGCACTCGCTTCGCCTTTTCGCATACTGAGG
>JBEKRE010000032.1:0-58626 GCA_049519055.1 Candidatus Sulfotelmatobacter sp.
GAACAGCTCTTGATCCAGTTGCCGCTCGGGTCCTTCCATCGCTCCCATAGTCCCGCGAAGGCGAAT
Organism: Candidatus Sulfotelmatobacter sp.; assembly: GCA_049519055.1. Lineage (GTDB taxonomy): Bacteria > Acidobacteriota > Terriglobia > Terriglobales > Acidobacteriaceae > Sulfotelmatobacter. The sequence goes on from JBEKRE010000032.1 coordinate 67, forward strand.
AGCTCACCATCGTTGACCTCGAAGCAGTATGGCTGTTTGACTGCGCGGGTCCGCGCCCACTCGTAGAACCCGTCAGCGGGAACAATGCAACGGCGAGATTTCAGCGCGTCCCGGAACACGGGCTTCGTGGCTGCAGTTTCTGACCGCGCGTTAATCATCCCTGCAGCACCGGAAGCGTCTTTCGCCCATAACGGGATGAGGCCCCAGCGCACCAGTGAGAGTTCGCGGCGTGGTTCCTTTGGATGCTGGCGGATGATGGGAACTGGCTGAGTGGGAGCAACGTTATAGCGCGGGATCCAGTCTTCTTCGCCGGAGACACTGTCGAAGTGTTCCTCGATGATCTGCTTCCGCCGCGACAACCTGTATCGTCCACACATGGTTTAAGAGATTATGGCAGATCCGCTCGCCGCCACTTCCACAACTGCTTCCACACCTGGACAAGAGTCTGTATCTGGCGCGGGCTGGGAAGATGATCGTAGACGAGGCGGCAATCGCGATACGCAATCTCGTAGAACTCCCGAACGGCTGGCAAGCTTAGATGCGCGAGGTTGTGGCGAAGTTCCTTGAGGTTCTCCTCGCTCAACATCTCTTGTTCTCGTTCATCTGGACGCCGAGCCATGCCTGAGAATTCTACAATGTTCGTCTTTTGTTCGCTACATAGATTTCTGTGTCCGGCCAGGTGTTGATTGATCGGGAACGTGCTTCTCAGGTTGCTGGCGGCGAAGGTGTCGCAGGGGTGACAGAGGACCCCGCCACTCATGATGTGGTCAGCAGGGCAGGATGTTCCGCCGAGAGCTCAGTTTACGTCTTTAGTGCCTTCCAAGCCGCGCCTCGTTCCGATGCCGGTGATCTGTTCGTCAGGCCGGTCGGGTAGAGCCATCCCGAACGAAAAGATCGGATAGTGGTCAGTCCATTCCAGCAGCTGCGCAGCAGGCAGCGCCAGCACCTCGAGTAGCGCCTGGTCCATCGGGAAAAGTGTCGAGATCACGGCGCAGCCAAGTTCAGGCTTGATTGGCATCGGCTCGCCTTCGATGATGCACGAATCAAAGCCATCCGAAGACTGCAGAGTGCACCGCCTACTTAGTCTCATGATCGAGAACGGTCCTGCCAACATTCACAGATGAGAGGACGCCACCCAGTCTCTCGGGGGGATCATAGGAGCGGAGTTCCGGCGCTATGGGGGAGCGGACTCCACAATCTGTGAAGCCCAGCGCTTCTAGTCCTCGGTAAAATTCCTCGGGAGTCATAAAACATGTCCTTTCCGCTGTTTCTTCCTCACATCGCTGGTATAGGCAAATAGATGAGTTGTCTTTCAGCAATGAAAGTACCCGCAGCCCTGTGGCTTCCGCAACGACCGCAAGTGCGCCACTCCCATGATCCAAGGCTACATTTCGAAAATCCCCGGCCCGCCCATGGATCGCATCGACATTCATATCGACGTTCCCGCCGTGAACTACAAAGATGTGCGCGACCAATGAACCCGAGGGTTCTGCGAAGATTCGAGAGCGGGTCATGCGCACTCGTGCCAAACCACTCGAGCGCCTCCCGCGAGAAAGTCTACTGCAATGCCCAGATGTCATCCCGCCACGCTCGCGCCTTCTGCGAGCTTTCCGCCGACGGTGAGCGATGGCTGGAACGCGCCATGACTCAGCAGCGCCTTGGCGCCCGCGTTCACGACGCATCCTCAAAGTGGCCCGCACGATCGCCTGACATTGAAGACACCTGACCGATCGAGCCCAAGCACATCGCCGAAGCCATCCAATGCCGGTCGCTCGATCGAACGTACTGGACCCGAGGACTTCACCGACCACTGTGCTTGCGATCACAGCATCCCCTTTGCCCCGCCCGCAATATATGGGCTGTCGGAAGGAGTGCGAAGCATATGAAACGTATGCTGGTTTGCGGCCTTGCGATCTGTCTTTCTTGTTTGCCCGCATCGTCCCAACAAACTGATATCAACCGTTACACCTTGTTTACTGGCTTCGACTATATGATCAGCCCGGCCCGTAATCTCACGGAGCGCGGCTTCGAAAGCGATTTCGGTGTCACCGTGAGGTCGTGGCTGGGGCTGGGCGGAGATTTCGGCGTACTCGGTAACAGCGTGATTAGTGGCGCTGGTACGATCAACGGATCGGAGACCGTCTATGCGCCGTTGCTGATCGCGAACGAGCCCATAGCTCCAGCTCCCGGCATGGTCAACGTGCCTTTCAAGTCGACCACTTATACATTTGCCGTCGGCCCGCAGTTTTACCTGCGCAAGTGGGAGAAGGTCACGCTTTTTGCCCGCCCTGGATTCGGGGGAATTCACGAAAGCGCAGATATCACCTTCCCCCAGAATTTGGCGCCATTGTTCGGGTTCCTGCAGGTTCCGCTTCCCGCCGCGAAGCCGACCGATACTGAACTCTTCTTTGGCGCGGGCGGCGGTTTTGACCTCAACGTATCTCGGCAAGTCGGCGTGCGGTTCGCCGCCGACTGGGTGAATACTCACTTGTTCAGCAACCTATTGTCCAACCGACAAAACTATGTCCGCTCTCCGTTGGGCCCACCTTTCGCTGGGGCAGATTGAGGTAACCAAGCGGCCAAACGGAGCCCCATCGGTCTGGCTCCTGCGCTTTCCTTTTTCATTGTTTTGGCGCCTGTCTTCGTCATTTCGGCGGCGGGAATCCAGGTGTGCCTAATCGGGAAGCGCTTTCTCTGCTCCCTCCTCGCAGTCATTGACCCTTTCCTTCCAACATGTTATAAATGCCCGTTTTGCGCTACTTCGTCCGGAGTTAAGTCGTACTCTCCGGCGGGCGGGCGCGAACTCCGACGCGGCCAAGCTCCAACGCTCCGTTAAGGTCTTGCGGTGGAAGCGTGTTCGGAATTCCGGCGACCGTACCCAATGCCGCACAGGGCGTGCTCCGACGGGGGTGCTTAGCTGGAAGGCGATCTCTAAAACACGTTTATAAAACCTGATAATCGACTTATTTGGAGGACTCATTATGCGCACCTGGCTCGCCACTGCTGCGTTCCAAGGACGCCGCGTGGTAACTGGTTTCCTGAAAACGACCCTTGCCATTGCCTCGCTGCTTACCGTCAGTGCCGCCTCGGCTGCGGCTCAACCTTCTGGCGAATCCCCCGGCGGCGAAGCCTCACTGAAACTTCCCGACCTCTCTTCAGTCAGCTTCTTGAACGGCTCCATCGACGGCCACCGGCTATTAATGATCGGCATCCTGTTTTGCCTCTTTGGACTTGGTTTCGGCATGGTCATCTACATGCGCCTCAAGAACCTGCCGGTCCATCGCGCCATGCGCGAGATCTCGGAACTCATCTACGAGACTTGTAAGACCTATCTTGTCACCCAGGGCAAGTTCATCCTCCTGCTGTGGGCCTTCATCGCCGTCATCATCCTGCTCTACTTCGGCGTGCTCCAGCATATGGAAGCCATGCGCGTCGCCATCATTCTCGGTTTCAGCCTGGTCGGCATTGGCGGCAGCTACGGTGTGGCCTGGTTCGGCATTCGCGTGAACACCTTCGCCAACTCACGCACCGCCTTCGCGTCTCTACCAGGGAAGCCGTTCCCCGTCTACCAGATTCCTCTGGAAGCCGGCATGAGCATCGGCATGATGCTGATCAGCGTCGAGCTCCTCATCATGCTGATCATCCTTCTCTTCATCCCCGGCGACTACGCCGGCCCTTGCTTCATCGGATTCGCCATCGGCGAGTCTCTCGGTGCAGCCGCCCTCCGTATCGCTGGCGGTATCTTCACCAAGATCGCCGACATTGGCTCCGACTTGATGAAGATCGTCTTCAAGATTAAAGAAGATGACGCCCGCAACCCCGGGGTCATCGCCGACTGCACCGGCGACAATGCTGGCGACTCTGTTGGCCCCTCCGCCGACGGCTTCGAAACCTACGGCGTCACCGGCGTCGCTCTCATCACCTTCATCCTTCTCGGCGTAAAGAATCCCACTGTCCAGGTTCAATTGCTGGTCTGGATCTTCGTCATGCGCGTCATGATGCTGGTGGCCAGCTCTGTTTCCTACTTCCTGAATAGCGCCATTGCTAAAGCCAAATATAGCAATGCCGACGAGATGAACTTTGAGCATCCCCTCACCTCGCTAGTATGGATCACCTCCATCGTTTCCATCGCCCTGACCTACCTGATTTCTCGTTTCATCATTCCGGATCTCGGCGGCGATGGCACCCAGTGGTGGAAGCTGGCAACCATCATCTCCTGCGGCACTCTGGCGGGAGCTGTCATCCCGGAACTGGTGAAGGTCTTCACTTCAGTTCATTCCCGCCACGTGAAGGAAGTTGTCATCTCAGCGGAGGAAGGCGGCGCTTCGCTCGGGATTTTGTCCGGATTCGTGGCCGGCAATTTCTCCGGCTACTACCTCGGCCTCTCCATGATGGGTTTGATGGCGGTCGCCTACTACATGAGTACGATGGGCCTCGCCGCAGCCGCGACCATGTTGGCTCCCGCGGTCTTCGCCTTCGGCCTGGTGGCTTTTGGGTTCCTGGGTATGGGCCCTGTCACGATCGCCGTGGATTCGTACGGTCCCGTTACCGACAATGCTCAATCGGTCTACGAACTGTCACTCATCGAGCAGGTTCCTAATGTTGAAGCCGAAATCAAGAAAGACTTCAACATGACGGTTAACTTCGACCGCTCCAAGCACCTGCTTGAAGCGAATGACGGTGCCGGCAACACGTTCAAGGCCACCGCAAAACCTGTGCTCATCGGTACTGCCGTGGTCGGCGCCACTACCATGATCTTCTCCATCATCATGGCGCTCACCAGCGGCCTCACCGAAAATGTCGACAAACTTTCGCTCCTGCACGCTCCCTTCTTCCTCGGCCTGATCACGGGCGGCGCCATGATTTACTGGTTTACCGGGGCATCCACCCAGGCCGTCACCACCGGCGCTTACCGCGCCGTCGAGTTCATCAAAGCCAACATCAAGCTAGAAGGGGTAGTGAAAGCTTCCGTCGCCGACAGCAAGAAAGTGGTGGAGATCTGCACCAAGTATGCGCAGAAGGGCATGTTGAACATCTTCATTGCCGTATTTTTCGGCACGCTGGCCTTCGCCTTCGTGGAACCCTTCTTCTTCGTCGGTTACTTGATTTCCATCGCTGTCTTCGGCCTCTATCAAGCTATCTTCATGGCCAATGCGGGCGCTGCATGGGATAACGCCAAAAAGATCGTCGAAGTGGAAATGAAGCAGAAGGGAACTCCGCTGCACGATGCCACCGTTATCGGCGACACCGTTGGCGATCCGTTCAAGGACACCTCCTCCGTGGCCCTGAATCCGGTCATCAAATTCACCACTCTCTTCGGCCTGCTCGCCGTTGAGTTAGCAGTTACTCTTACCCGCGACCAGGGCGCGACGATTACAAACGTCCTTGCTCTGGCGTTCTTTGCGGTTTCTTTTTTCTTCGTCTACCGCTCGTTCTATGGCATGCGAATTCGAAGTGGCAAATAGAAAGTCTTGTTGTGCCAACAACAAACGCCATCCGGCAGAAACGGATGGCGTTTGTCACTTGGGCCGCGCAGAAGGCTTTTTGGCTACCGCCGGTCCCAATACAGGTCTCTGCGATCGCGATTCACATCCCGGTATTCTCGCCGAAGCTCCCTGCGCTCATGCCGCGCTGCGGCATAATTTCCGCAGTATACGTCGCGCCGGAGCTCCCCCGGTCGTGTGCAATCCTGGCCTCGTCATGCCCAATATCCTGCCGATCGCGCCATGTATCGTCGGCGAACATCGTTCCCGCGCCTAATCCCATCAGCAAAAGGGCTCCTGCAATCATCCGTTTCATATCCACTCCTTCTCCGCGTCCCGCGGATTCTACTGAATGGAAACACAACCGACCGTGAGGAGTTGCGCCATGACAAATTCACTCGCCGCCGCCCTTATGCGGGCAACTCTTTTTGCCGGCGGCACATCGGCAACGCGGCCTTGCCAGATTGCCCAATCGTTTCTAGTTCGGCCCCTTCATTTTGTCCTTTACGCTGTGCGCCAACTTTTCGATTTCTTCTGCTTTCTTCAGCACATCAACCGAAAGGACGTTCTCATTCGATTTGTCCACGTACTGTTTCAACTCCCCGGCCAGCTTCACCAATTTGTCGGTGTCGGCCTTAAGCGCCGCCTGTCTTTCCATGTTGGCTCTCTTGGCCATTTCGCGGACGAGCCGATCACGGCTCTCCTCGCTCCCAGGCGGTGCGACAGTGCCGTCGACCCTCAGCGGTGGGCCTTGGTGGTTTTGAGCTGTCCCGGGTACCGCGAGGCACAAGCAAAGAAGCAGACTCCAAGCCAACGGTTTCGCTCGCACGGTGTCCTCGAAACGGACGCGATCGTTCTGCCCGTTCCTAAAGTATGGCCACTTTTTCAGGAGTCGGCAACGAAAAATCTGAGGGGAATTAGGGATGTCGGAGGCGACTGCGGAGCTAGGGTGGGGCCATAGCCGCAAGCCTCCAACGGGCTGAAGGCTTGCATTCTTGCAACGCTAAATGCGCATTGCTTACAGCGAGCTCATGTTCGACAGGAACTCGCCATTCGACTTGGTCTTGCTCAACTTGTCGATCAGCAACTCCATCGCTTCCACAGGAGACAATGGGTTCAGCACCTTTCGCAGGACCCAGATCCGCGACAGATCTTCCCGCGGAATCAGCAGCTCTTCCTTACGCGTGCCCGAGCGCTGAATATCGATGGCCGGGAACACACGCTTATCTACCAGCTTGCGCTCAAGGATAATTTCCGAGTTTCCCGTGCCCTTGAATTCTTCAAAGATCACGTCATCCATGCGCGACCCGGTATCGATCAACGCCGTAGCAATAATCGTCAGCGATCCGCCTTCTTCAATATTTCGCGCCGACCCAAAAAACCGTTTCGGCCGCTGTAACGCGTTAGAATCCACGCCGCCAGAAAGCACTTTGCCCGAAGGGGGAACAATTGTGTTATAAGCTCGCGCCAGACGCGTGATCGAATCGAGCAGGATCACTACATCACGCTTGTGCTCGACCAGTCGTTTCGCCTTCTCGATCACCATCTCCGCGACCTGTACGTGCCGCGCGGCGGGTTCGTCAAACGTAGACGAAATCACTTCGCCCTTCACCGAGCGCTGCATGTCCGTCACTTCTTCAGGACGTTCGTCGATCAGCAGCACCATCAACACCACTTCTGGATGATTCGTGGTAATCGAGTTTGCCACGTTCTGCAGCAGCATGGTCTTGCCGGCGCGCGGCGGAGAAACGATCAACCCGCGCTGCCCCTTACCGAGCGGTGTCAGCAAATCCATTACCCGCGCGCTGGAATTCTCGCGGGTTGTCTCGAGCTTCAGCCGCTCCTGCGGATACAACGGCGTGAGGTTGTCGAACAGAATCTTGTTGCGCGCTTCGTCGGGCGACTCAAAATTCACCGCCTCGATCTTTACCAGAGCGAAATACTTCTCGCCCTCGTGCGGAGGCCTCACCTGTCCGCTAATCGTGTCACCGGTTTTCAGATCAAATTTGCGGATTTGCGACGGCGACACATAAATATCATCCGGCCCCGGCAGGTAGTTGTAGTCCGGCGACCGCAGAAAGCCGTAGCCGTCAGGCAAAATTTCCAGTACGCCTTCGGCAAAAATGTGGCCTTCTTTTTCGCTCTGCGCCTGCAGGATTTTGAAGATGAGGTCCTGCTTTCGCAGTCCGCTGGCACCGGGCAGCTCCAAGGTCCTTGCGATCTTGGTCAGTTCGGTGATGTTCTTTTCTTTCAGTTCAGCAATGGTCATGATTCACCTAAACCCGATTCACTCAAACGTGTAAGTTTCAGCGTTTTCGGGAGATTTTCAAAGGAGGGTACTTAGGGAAGACAAAACACCACGAGGCAGGCGGGCGGGGCTGTTCTATGCAGCCCGCCGTTGTGCCTCAGCAAAATTCTCCGGCTCCGACAGGATTTCCTGCCGCTCCGCGCCCGCGATCCGGTCCAATACACCATTCATCGTTTCCTGGATTCTGGTGCTGGGCCGGTGGAACTTCCGCGTGGCCTTGGAGGCAAGCTGGCAGAGCATATAACGATTCCGTAATGTTTGTAAAGCATCAAACACACGATCGGATCGCATGTGTGTGTTTCCCCTTCCTTATAAGTATGGGCATGCCGCTTCAGCCCTTGGTCCTCGTAGAATCGGCACAAATTCACACTTCGTTCTAAGCTGCTGATTCTGCTGAGATTGTCTAGGAGTTAGCGCAATTCCTACCCAGAATAGATGCGCGACCGGACCCCAAAGATGCTCACATTTCCTGATTGGGCTCACAGGTCGTGGTACATTCTAAAACTGACCCTGAGGCTCCGGCTGTCCGTGGAACAAGACACTCTACCCGGAAAACTCGAACAGGTCAATACATTTTACGTATCTTTACTGGTTCGTGGGACCATTCGCGGAAGCACATGTTCCCGTTCCGGCCCCGAATCTCAACGTTCAGTTTTTGGTCAAGGGGCTCTCTACCAGTCACCCCAATGGGTTGCGGTCGCCTGATGGAATTTCAGCTTCCACTGGTCTCCCTGCTTTACCCAAACGGAACTGAAATGCTGATAGCGTGGCGGCGGTCCCTGATCCTCTTCGGGGGCTTCGCGGACGATGGCGTCATAGGTGACTATTGCGGCATCTTGGCCGAGAGCGACCACTCTGATGTCATAGGGCGTCAGTTCCAGCAGGCTTGAGTCGCCGAGATTGTCTGCCGCCTCTTGTCTTGCGAGCAGCTTGCCATCGACCCCAACCAGCGAGAAGTCCTGGCTGAGTGTGCCTTTGAAAAATATGCCGTCATCTTTTTTCTTGGCCTCGATCAGGCTCTTCTCGTGGGAGATTGCGGTTTGTTCCAAGGGGCTTTGAGGCTTGGCGGCGGCCGGAGTCTGCGCCATCGACTGAATAGCGACGCAACAAAATAGAGAGGTACTGAAAAGCCAGGATTTCACACAACCCCCTTCTGATCAAGTTTCTGAACGGACGCCGGGAAGACCATCGATGCTGTTCGCGTTCTTCTGCTCGCGGTAGGCTTGCAAACCTTCTGGTCCCTTCTTGCGGGCCCATGCAGCGAGCTGTTCTCGCTCGCCTTCGAAGTGAAAAAGAGGAACCCCGTAGCCGCAAGAATCAGTGACGCGAGTGACTTCTACGACGATGATCGAGCGGGCGTTTTCGCGAGTCGGGAAGTTCTCTGCGAGAGCCGCGAATTCCGGTTCGTGCGGCTCGATTACACGGCCATGCCCGTAAAGGCGAAAAATGTTGGGCGGGCCTTGGAAGGCGCAAAACATCAGAACGATTCGGCCGTTCTCTTTCAGGTGGGCGATCGTCTCGACACCGCTGCCGTTGAAATCGATGTAAGCGACCGTCGTTGGGCCAAGAATGCGAAAAGTGTCCAGGCCTTTTGGGGATAGATTCACATGGCCAGCGGCATCGAGTGGCGCCGAGGCGACAAAGAATATGCGCTGCGCTTCGATGAAGCCTCTGGCGGCGTCATCCAGCATGGAACGGGTTTTACCCATACGTTAGCCTCGGATTTTGCCCAGTAATTCCGCTCGCGGTACGGCAACCTGTTCGCCGGTCGCCAGATTCTTCAGGGCGAAGGTGTTGGCCTTCACCTCATTCTCACCGACGATCAAAATGTATTTTGCTCCAGCCTTGGTGGCAGTCTCAAACGATCTCTTCAGGCGGAAGGTTTCATCTCCCAAATCCAGGATCACATCGTGGTGGCGCAGTTCGCGTGCCAGGCGGGCGGCTTCGATGTTCATCCCGGGGCCGAGAGGCGCCACATACACATCCGGTCTCTTGAGCAGACTTTCCGCCGGCGAGGATTCTTGCAGCGACATCACGAGGCGGTCTTCGCCGATGGCGAAGCCGATTCCGGGAGCCGCGGGACCACCAAGCGCCTCGGAAAGCCCGTCGTAACGGCCCCCGCCGAGGATTGCATTCTGCGCGCCGAGCGCCCCGTGGGTGAATTCGAACGCCGTGCGCGTGTAGTAATCGAGCCCGCGCACCAGGCGGTCGTTCAAGGTGAAGGGGACACCGACCGCGGTCAGAATTTCTTTCACCGCTTCGAAATGCGTGCGGCACGCTTCATCCAGAAACTGGCTGATGCGGGGCAGGGTTTCGATGATCGGTCGATCCTCCGGGACTTTGCAGTCGAACACACGCAGCGGATTAGCGACGGCGCGGCGCTGGCAATCGACGCACATCTTTCCGACTACGGGCCCCAAAGCCTTGCGCAGCGCCTCATTGAAGGCGACGCGGTCGTTGGCGCAGCCCACGGAATTCAACTCAAGATTCCAGTCCTTGATTGCGAGGCGATCAAGCAGCGTGGCCAGCATCTCAAGCACTTCGGCATCGCGTACCGGAGAGTCGCTTCCCGCCGACGCCGGACCGATGACCTCAGCATCGATTTGATAAAACTGACGATATCGGCCCTTCTGCGGGCGTTCGCGGCGAAACATGGGGCCGATGCAGTAGAGCTTGTTAAGCCCGCGATCCCAGAGTTTGTGTTCGATGTACGCTCGGACGATGCCGGCGGTGGCTTCGGGCCGGAGGGTGAGGGATTGTCCCTTGTCGCTTTCGGCGCGTCCGCGATCTTCCCAGGTAAACATTTCCTTGGCCACGATGTCGGTCTCCTCGCCGACACCACGGGCGAAGAGTTCGGTGCTCTCGAAAATCGGAGTGCGAATTTCCTGGAAGTTGTAGGCGCGCAAGACGTCGCGCGCGGCCGACTCCACGAAGTTCCACAGCGCTGTGTCGGGCGGCAGCAGGTCTCGGGTTCCTCGAACAGCTTTGATCATTTATGAAGTTCTCAGTTTTCGGTTCTCAGTCTTGATGCAAAAAGCATGCTGGGCGATGGGATTCTTCGACTCCGCTCAGGATGACAGAGCGGCCACATCAGCGCTCTCGCAAATAATCTTCTTTGTATCCCAGATAATTTGTGGCGTAGCGCATGATCATCTCGTCTTCGCCGTTCTCCAGTTTGCGGCGGAATTTTCCCGGAGAGCCCATCCAGAGCGATCCCGGCTCGACCACCGTTCGCTCCGGAATCAGTGTGCCCGCGGCAATGATCGATCCCGCACAAATCTTCGCACCATTCAAAATGATGGAGCCCATCCCGATCAGGCAACGATCCTCGATAACGCAGCCATGCAGGGTTACCGAGTGGCCCACCGTGACATATTCGCCTACGGTCACGCCGTAGATATTTTTCATGCCGTGCAACACGCTGCAGTCCTGAATATTCGAATGAGCTCCGACGCGGATGGCGTAGACGTCCCCGCGCAAGACCGCGTTCATCCATACCGAAGCGTGCTCGCCGAGTACGACATCGCCGATGATTTGCGCCGACTCGTCGACGTAGCAACTCGCGGGGATTGTCGGCTTCATGCCTTTAAAAGACCGAACCATTGAATCGCTATGACCGAGTGTCCAATATCGCAAGAGACAAGAATAAATACTACCAGCAGATTTGCACTATCCTTCCGCGCACGTGGATTTTTGCCTTCCGCCGTGCCATCTGCGAAACTGGCCTATCCTCGACAACCACTGAGAAATAAGAACCGTAAACTGAGAGCCGATTGATGGGCCGCATTCACGTACTTTCCGAGCAGGTGGCTAACAAGATCGCCGCGGGCGAAGTTGTGGAACGACCTGCGTCGGTGGTGAAGGAGTTGCTGGAAAATGCGCTGGACGCGGGTGCGACGCGGATCAAGATCAATGTGGAGGCGGGCGGCAAAAAGCTGATTCAGATCACGGATAACGGATGCGGCATGGTGCGGGATGACGCCATGCTGGCATTCGAGCGGCATGCGACTTCGAAGATTAAAGATGCGGAAGACCTATTGAGCGTGGCTACGCTGGGGTTTCGCGGGGAGGCGCTGCCTTCGATCGCGTCAGTGTCGCGGCTGCGGCTGGAGACTTGCGCGGCAGAGTCTGGGACTTTGGCGGCGGGCACGGTCATCGAGATCAACGGCGGCAAGATGGCGCGCGTTGAGGAAGCCGGGCTGCCCGAGGGAACCTCGATCACGGTGCGGGATCTCTTTTTTAATACTCCGGCACGGAAAAAGTTTTTGAAAGCGGAGTCGACCGAGTTGGCGCATATTGCGTCGCTGGTCACGCATTATGCTCTGGCGCATCCGGAGAGGCATTTTGAATTGCATTCGGCCACCAGTGCCATGTTAGTGGCGCCTCCAGTGGAGGGATACAGCGAGCGCGTGTATCAGGTGTTTGGCAAGGAGACGCTGGAGCAGTTGATTGCGGTGGCGGCAGTGCAGTCGCTGGAGAGTGTGGGACTGCCACAGCCTCCTCCCTGGCGAAGACAGGAAGAAGAGGACGACGACCAAGGCGGCCGGGGCGCCCACCCCACACCCGGAGAAATGCGGCTGCACGGGTTCGTTTCGAAACCGGAGATTCAGAAGCTGAATCGGAATTCGATCTATGTGTTCGTGAACGGGCGATTGATTCGCGACCGCCTAGTGCAGCATGGATTGACGGAGGCTTATCGAAATATCATTCCGCCGACGGTGTTTCCGGTGGTCTTGCTGTTTTTGGAATTGCCCGCGGGCGAGGTGGACGTGAATGTCCATCCCTCGAAGACGGAAGTGCGATTTCGGCAATCGACGGTGCTGCACGATTTTGTGCGGGACACGGTGCGTGCGGCTTTGATGAAGGCTCGTCCGGCGCCGCAGTTTACCACCGCGATCCACGCGCACGCTACGGCGAGTTCAGGACTCACGCCGGGGGCGCGCGAGTGGGAGCCCCCTTCTGACTTGGCCTCGCTGTCGGGCGCGCCCGCGAGGGCGTTCTATGAACCGACGGGCGGGGCCGGGTTTGCGCTGCAGGCGCCGGTACCGTCGGTTTCGGCGAGGCTTCAGTTCGAAGGCGCGATCGCGGTCGAGGCGAACGCCACAATTCCGGCGGCCCGAGGTCTCGGGAAAAGAGACATCGACGAAGTTCCAGACAACGGTTGCGCTCCGGATCTGGAGGTGCGGGAAGAAGAACCGACCCTGGCAGCGCTTTCTACCCTACGGCCCCTGGGGCAGATTCGCAATTCCTTTATCCTCGCGGTGAACGAAGACGGCTTGTGGATCGTCGACCAGCATGTGGCCCACGAGCGGGTGCTGTTTGAACGCGTGCTGCAGCAGCGTGCGGCACAAAAAGTGGAAAGCCAGCGGCTGCTGATGCCAATTGTGCTGGAGCTGTCTCCGGCACAGCAGGCGGTGTTTGCTGAGATTGCCGACGAGTTGCAGCACAACGGATTCGAGGCGGAGCCGTTTGGAGCGCGCAGCGTTGCTGTGAAAGTCGCGCCAGCCGGGGTGGATGCGGCGGCACTGGAGAATATGCTGCATGAACTGCTCGATCAGATTTCGCGTGAGGAGCAGTCGTTAAACCTGGAGAAGATTCGCGCGCGCATTGCGGCCTCGATCGCGTGCCACGCGGCCATCAAGGTCAACATGCCGTTGGAGCAAAATAAGATGGAATGGCTGCTGGCGGAACTGGCGAAGACGGATCATCCCATGTCGTGCCCGCATGGTAGGCCGGTCGTGCTGCGGTATTCTGTAAAAGATATTCAGAAGGCGTTTAAGAGAATCTAGCTATCAGCGGTCAGCTTTCACTCTCAGTAAAATCTGATTCCGACTGGGAGGCGATGGCTGAGAGCCGCCAGCTGGTCTTATGACCGAGCAGGACCTACAGCAACTGCGGCGCGAGAAGTGGCGGCTGGATGGGAAGCCCATCCGGACGATCGAGCAGGCGCGCGTGTTTGTCGAGGGCGTGGGGTTCTGCCTGATGTATCCGGTGCGGCCGGCGATGCCGGTACCTACCTTCATCGGCGCATTCGTTGGATCAGACAATCGTCTGCCGACATGGCAGCATGCTTACTCCGATCCACGGGCGGCAGAGGCGACAGAACTCATGGTGCGGCTGCTGCGCGAGCGTTCGGCGTATGAGGCGAATTTGTTTGAAGAGAACAACGCTTTTCTGGTGGCTGCTTCGGTGTTTCCATATTTTTATGCGCTGGTGGGCGAACGCAATCCCAAGCTGGCGCCGAAGCCGGGGCCGCGCTCCGCTTACTCGCAGCTGGCTTGCGACGCGTTGGAGTTGATCCGGCGTGATGGTCCCATCTCGAAGCAGAAGCTGCAGGAGGCGCTGGGCGGCAGCGTTTCGCTAGCGGCACTCGACAAGGCGTTGGGCGAGTTGTTGGCGAAGCTGCGCATCACGCGCGTGGATTACAAGGCCAGTGAAGGCTCGTACTGGGATGTGCTCTATCGCTGGTCGCCGGATGCGGTGCGCGAGGGCGTGGGATTGTCGGTACAACAGGCGCTCTCGGCGCTGCTCTCGAAGTATTTGGATTGCGTGGTGGCCGCCGAACAGACGGAACTAGAATCTTTCTTCGGGAAATTTGTGGCACGGTCGCGCGTGAAGGAGGCGGTGAACGCGCTGTTGGCGGCGCGGGAATTGAGCTTCGTGCACGTGAGTGGGAGGTCGATGTTGCAAATTACGCCGGAGAAGGAAGCAGCGGTGGCGTCCGCTAAGCCGCATCGCGCAACGAAGTAGGCCGCTCCCAGGCTCCTTAATCGCATGTACAATCTACTCGCGAAATGACCGACAATTCTCTCGACCATCAATCCCAACGTAAACTCATCATCGCCATTGACGGGCCGGCGGGCGCGGGCAAGAGCACAATCGCGTCGCGGCTAGCGCGCAAGCTGGGGTATGTGAACCTTGAGAGCGGGGCGATGTATCGGGCGCTAGCGTTGCAGGCCATCGAAAAAGACGCGTCGTTCGACGATGAAGCCACGCTGGTGAAGCTGGCAGAGGAGTCGCGCATTCAGCTCGAGCCCACGCGGGACGGAAACCGCACGCTGCTGAACGGGCATGATGTTTCGGCGCGCATTCGGGAGCGCGATGTCACGGAGGCGGCATCGCGGGTGTCGGTGCACCCTGGAGTTCGGGCGTGGATGGTGGTGCATCAGCGGGAGATGGGAGTGGGCGGGGGCGTGGTGATGGAAGGCCGAGACATTGGCACCAAGGTTTTTCCTGATGCTGACTTGAAGATTTTTCTCGACGCCGATCCTGTGGTGCGGGAGCAGCGGCGCATGGAGCAGCAGAAGATCAAAGGCGAGGTTGGCGCGAAGGTGGCTGCGGAGTTGCGCGAACGCGATCACCGCGACCGCACGCGGGCAGTGTCTCCCCTGATGGCGGCGGGCGATGCGGTGGTGATCGATTCAACGAAGTTGAGTGAAGATGAAGTGCTGGTACGGGTGCAGGAGTTGGCCAGGAAGAGGTTGGCACATTGAGTGAAGCAGCCGCTGGCACCCGGGTTGCGCCCTAGGACAGCCGAGCCCGGCTGTCTCCACATCAGGGAACGCGACTCGCCACTTCAGTTGTCTGTTGGTTCTACCTTCGCTTTGGGTGCGGGCAAGTTCTTAGCAGGCTTCGCCGGGGTTGCGGGAGGGGCGGGCGGGGCGGGCGCAGCGGTGGCGGAAACCTTGCGGATCTCGATGCCATCATGCTCGTTGTTAATCACGATGTGGGACACTCCATTTCCCACGCTGCCGCTGGCGGTGGCCTCGTGGTCGCCATTCTCGATTTTCAACTCCGAAAAGTCAGACTGGATTTCGCCATCGCGAGTTCGTGCGTCCACCCGGAATCCGGACTTGTCCGGTACGCTCAACTGCACGTCGCCGTTGCGGCTGTCGATTTGCACGTTGCCGAGGGAGCGCATGGAGACTTCCACCCCGCCGTTATCGTTCTGCAGGCGCACATCTCCGGAAACATCTTCCAGGCGGATCTGCTTGGAGCGCGTGGCTAAGTGGAGAGGCCCAATGATCTTATCTGCGTGCAGGTCATCGGAATCCAGATCGAGTTCGCCATCAATGCGCGAGAACTCAAGGTCGGTACGGGAGGACTTGAAAGTGACGTTCTTGGTGATGTGGCCAAATTTTACGCTCTCCTGAAACTCGCCATCGAGCTGCACCGAGCCCTTCACGTCCATGACGGAGACCTCATTCAGCCGGCCATCGATGTGGACGTCACCAGTAATCTGCTCAATTTTGGCGGAACCCTTCTCGAGATTCAATTTCATGTTTCCGTTCACATCTTCCACAGAAACATCGCCATGCTGGCTGGCGATTTCAACTTCCCCATCGCGGCCGGTGACGGAAACTTCTCCCTTGCGCCCGGTGATGTGTAGATCCATTTTGCGCGGGATCGAGATATCCAGGTCGCTCTGCACCGGATGGTTGCCGGCGCCATGGCTTTTGGCGTCGAGAACCATCACGTTGCCGGCAAGGGTGATCGCGGGTTTGGTTTGCTGGTTGTATTGATCGGCGTCGGCCTGATTATCGGCGCCCACACGCTTGCGGACGACCACGGCAATTTTGTTGTCGGTGGAGGGGGTCACCCGCACCGCGCCTTCATCGTCGTTGACCCGCAAGCTGGTAACGCCCGGGGGGATTTCTTGTTCCAGATGATCGTCGAAGCTGAACTTGTCGCCGAAAATGTCGCCGATATCGTTGTCGTCGATGCCCATATTGTCACGGATCTCGTCCCAGTGGAAGCGCGAGACATGGGTGGCTATAAGTCCGAAGAAGACAATCACGATTACCAGGAAGACGCCACCTGCGCCAATGCCGCGCGGGAGGA
The DNA here is from genome assembly GCA_049519055.1 of Candidatus Sulfotelmatobacter sp. Classification (GTDB taxonomy): domain Bacteria; phylum Acidobacteriota; class Terriglobia; order Terriglobales; family Acidobacteriaceae; genus Sulfotelmatobacter. The sequence continues at coordinate 16,699 of JBEKRE010000032.1, forward strand.
AGCCATCACGCTGAGCTTGCTGATGCTCGATCAGCTTGATCACTCCCCAGAGAATTAAGAGTAGCGGCCAGTAATGCGCGAACCATAAACCCAGCCGTTCCCAGGAGAGCAGGTGCAAGTTGCCCAGCAGAAAAACGATTCCCAGCACGATCAGCACGAACGGCCCGGCGAAAGAACGGCGGTAGCGGCGCGGCGGCGGAAGCGGAACTTGGGGCGGGGTTTGGACAGGGCTAGACATTGCGCACCTCACCGGAAGTAGGGGTTGCGGGATCGGAAGGCGGCGGTGGAGACGGCAGCACCGGGACGGCCGCCTGTGCCGACCGGTCGAAGTGCCCTGCTGTGGAAGCATTGCTCTGCAGCAGCTTCACGACGCCGATCACCAGCAGGATCGCCGGCCAAGTGCGTTCGAAGCTGACGACATTGAGACTCTGCAGTAGGAACAACGTTCCAATCGTCACCAGAATGGCCGGCCCCGTGATTTTCCGCATGCGGCATCGATCGCACTGACAGTTATAACCGACAGCTTTGCGCATGCGGCAGCTTGCACAAGTGCAGCCCGCGGGGTGAACTCCGATCATGCCCCATTGCCTGGCGAACATCCATCCTCCGAGGAAGATCAAGATAAGCGGCCAGAAGCGATCGAGGCCAAACTCGAAGACGTTCATGGTGTGCAGCAGAAAGAGCACTCCCAGTCCAATTAAAATTATCGCAACGGCGGGAATATTCTTGGATTCGGTTTTGTCTCCCATGCTGAAGGCTTGCGCCAAACCAAAGGGATCTGGCGGAGGATGGCCTTCTTGCAGTGCACGGGCAGTGCGTACGGCGTCGATGATCTGGTAGACGTAGAAGAAAGCAATGCCCAAACCAAAGACGAAGTCCAAACTGCCTGCGTGATCGGAGCCAAAGACAAGCAATCCGAAGATGAGCAAGTGTGCAAGTCCCTTGGCGTATTGCGAACAGTAGACGGCTCCAACTCCGAAGGGAAAAAATCCAGCGAGGATGCCCGCTACTGCGGGATTGGGCCCGCTGCTGGACGAAGGCCGCTGGGAAGCCGCGGGCGCTCCGACCGCCGGATACACAGCTTGCGGAGGGACGAATCCCGCCGCCGGGGCGGTGCTCTCCAAACGGGCTGCGAGGCAGGGCTCGCAGTAGACGACTCCGCGGACATCGCGAGTGCAGTTGGCGCAGAGCGGCTTGCCGCAGGTGCGGCAAAACGCAACTGCAGCCGTATCGTTGTGCGTGGCGCAGTTCATACCAACCTCCTGTATGTGGTCACCGACACTACAGGCAGATCGTTTACAGATGGACCCAGGGGAGTGCAGGCCAGAACAAGATGATTCTCTGTCTGGCTGTAGTTGCGCTCCTGCTTCTGCTCGGGCTGTTGAGTTGTGTCGTTCTTGTGGTCCTTCTTTTCCGGCGCGGGCTCGGCGGGCGTCACGTTGCGCTTGAGTTCGCGCACGCGCGATTCCACCTCATACACGAACCGGATATTTTCGTAATACCGGACTACGCGGGCTTGCGTGTTGTAGTACGTGTGCCGTATGACAGCGGGACGCAAACTCACCTGGCGCAGGTTGGCGGGTTTGACGCCGAGTACGCTCAAGGCGACCGACAGCGCGAAGAACGCCATGCCGAATGACATGGCAAACCGCGGCTGGCGGACCGTTCCCCAGATGGGTTGCATGGCCGCTGAGGCCCACGCCTGCCTCCGTTCAATCCATGTAATGCGGGGTTGGGGCGCGGCTACGTTCACCCGCAGGCGTTGGGTGTCAACGCCCGTTGTGGATGCCAGGATATTCGTGACCAGGCTGACTGGAGGCTCCACCTCCGTGAGATTCTCCAGCCAGTTGCGGCCCGCCTCGACTTCGGCGAACAGCGGCCCGCAGGCGGAACAAGTCCGCGCGTGAGCCTGGAAGCGGTCGAGTTGAGCGCCCGTCAGGACGCCGTCAAGGGCGTCGGTGAGCAGGCTGTCAAACTCGTGACACTGCATTCCGTTGCTGGTAGGGTCTGGCATCACATCACCTGCCTATAAGTACGTTGCAGAAGGCGCGCAAGTTCCGCCCGCCCACGATTTATTCGACTTTTCACAGTTCCCTCCGGAACCTTCAAAACGGCAGCGATTTCACGGTAGTCCATATCTTGTAAATCCCTTAGAATCACAGCTTCACGGAGCTCGGGCGACAGTTTCCCAAGGGCCGCATGAACCGTTTCTCCGACCTCGCGGCTGCGGACGTGCTGGTCGGGAGGGGCAGATTGGTCCTGAATTTGCTCACTGAGCGGCTGGGCATCCTCGTGAGCGCATGACGTAGCGTCGAGCGAGTCGGTGATGCGGTCCTGCTTGGTTTTGCGGAAGTGATCGACCAGCAGGTTGCGAGTGATGGTGGTGACCCAGGTGACGAACGCTCCCTTCGAGCTGTCATAGCTCGAAAGCGTGCGGTACATCTTGATGAAGACTTCCTGGGCGAGGTCTTCGGCGTCATCGGAGGACCCCGCGAAGCGATAGCAAATGTTATAGATACGGCGGTTGTAGGTTTGGACGATCTCTTCCCAAGCAGCGGCATCACCGGCTACACACCGGCGGACCAGCATCGCGACTACCTGGACATCTTCCATTCAAAAACCCCGTCATTGCGACCGAAGCTTTCGCCTCCGGCTGGCAAGAGGAACCGCGGTGGAGAGCTTGCCCTGAGCGAAGTCGAAGGGAACCTGTCGTTTCCCGCCGCAAGCACAGCCCTTCCCACAAGACAGTACGCGGATGTAATGGCGTAAGTTCGTTGTCCAACCCTACAAACGCCAGTTGTTTGAAACAGGGCATTGTAGCAGCGAGTTATTCTCGAGCGCGGTTGGTCGGGTTCATCCGGCTAACATCGGCAATCGATTAAGGTCTATCGCGGTCAGTAGTCTGTAAGAGGAGATAAGCAGAAACTGGGTTATAATCTGCTCCGGCTCGCGCGGGCGGTTCCATCCATGTATTTCCCAGGCAAAGTAAGACGATCGGCGGTGGCCTTGGTGCTGCTGCTATCCGCGTACCTCGTCCCCTTCTCCACGCCACGCGCTAGGGCACAAGGGACGTATTTGGCTCCCAATCCTTACTTGAACGGGTTCGACCCGACCCGGTTGGATATGGTTTTGGAGATCAGCCAGGACCGCTGGGAGAGGAACCTGGCAAGCCTTTCTGCTTCGGTCTCAAAGTTGGACCTCAAGGCTCCCAACGCGGCACACCGCGAGTACGAAAAGGGCACGCGGTTCTTGATGCAAAAGAACTTCGACAGCGCCGTTGCGAGCCTGACCAAGGCGGTCACGATTTATCCGAACTTCGTGTCGGCTCACAATGCGCTGGGTTCGGCGTATCTGAGTCTGGGTCAGAATGAGCGGGCACAAAGTGAGTTCTCGCGAGCAGTTGAGTTGGACAACCACCTGCCCTATTGCTATCTCAATCTGGGGTGGTCGCAACTGGCGCTCAAGAATTTTACCTCTGCGCAAGAATCCATCCAAAAGGCGTCCTCGCTAGCCCCGCTTGATCTTCATCTCCTCACGGCGCTTACTTATGCGCAGTTGTTAAATCACGACTACACCGCCGTGATCGCAACTGGTCAGCAGGTGCACGGCCGCAAACATGACGGCGCCGCCATCGTGCACTACTTTGTCGCAGCCGCCCGCCAGGGGCAGAACAACCTCGAAGAGACAAAAAATGAACTGCAGACTTTCCTCGACGAGGCTCCAAACTCTCCCTCCGCCGTCGCCGCTCGGCAGATGATTGACCAAATTACGGACCTGCAGAATCATCCCCCCCCGCCATCTTCGGTGGAGATCGCTTATTCGGCCGCTCCGCTTGATCCGAATGCCACGTCGGTAGGAATTCCGGCAGCGGCCCAAACGGTATTGCAGCAATTTAATCAGCAGCGGCAACTGGCAGAAGTGGAATCCGTTTGTGAATCCTGCCCCGAAGCGAACTCCTCCGGGTCCGCGGCTCTGGGTAGCCGACCTCGTGCGACTTCGTTTGGAGCCCGGCATTCCAGCTTGAATACTGCTCCCTATATGTTGCGCAGCACTGTAAATGAGGTCGCGGTATTTTTCGCAGCCACCGATCACGGGAAGTCAGTAACGGATCTCACTCGCCGGGAAGTGGTGATTCAAGATTCTGGCAAACCTCCAGCCGTGATGCTGGGATTCCGCAATGAGTCCGAGTTACCTTTGCGGCTTGGCCTGGTCATCGATACAAGCAATTCCATTACCCATCAGTTTGCCTTCGAGCAGCAGGCGGCCGCCACGTTTGTAAGAAAGTCCTTGACCGGCAAACGCGATCTCGCTTTTGTCGTAGGCTTCTCGAACGCCGTGCTTCTGGTTCAGGATCTAACCCGGGATAACGCAAAAATTGCCCAAGCCATTGATCAACTGGCTCCCGGGGGCGGAACGTCCCTTTGGGATGCAGTCAAATTCGCGTCCGACAAGCTCGGCAGTCTCGCCGAAGAACAACCGGCGGCCAAAATGCTGGTGGTCATTAGCGACGGGGAGGACAATTCCAGCAGTGCGAGCCTGAAAGAAGCCATCGAAAGTGCGGAACGCAACGAAGTGATTGTCTACACCGTGAGCACCCGGGAGTTTGCCGGGGGAAACGATGCTGGTGCCTTGATCGCAGATGGAGCCATGAGAGCTTTGGCTGCCCGCACCGGCGGCGCCGCGTTTTTCCCGGATTCTCTGGGAAATCTGGATCATCGACTCTCCGATCTGCAGCAAGTGATCCGCAGCCGGTATTTGGTTTCCTACAAGCCTGCCCAGTTTAAGGCGGACGGTTCCTACCGCACGATTGCGGTGACGGCACGCAAATCAGGACACAAATTGCGCGTATATGCCCGCCACGGATATTACGCACCCAGCAGTGCGAGTCAAGCTAATTAAACTCCCCGATTGCCTATTCGCTGGTGAAATAATCCACCGTCACGGGATTTTCGAAAAGCGAGTAATCTCGCGTGACCACCGTGATGCCGCTATCGGTGACGAAGTAGCGCGAGCGATCGGCCTCGGTGTCATAGCCGATCGTCGTACCTTCCGGAAGATGCACGTTGCGGTCGATGATACAACGGCGGATCCGGCAATGGCGCCCCACAGCGACGTGCGAGAACAAGATGGAGGCGTCGACTTCGGAGTAGGAATTCACCCGCACGTCAGGAGAGAGTACCGAGCCCTTGACCACCCCGCCGGAAACGATGCAGCCATTCGAGACGATGGAGTCGAGCGCGGTTCCCATGCGGTCTTTCTCCGCAAAGACAAATTTCGCCGGTGGATACTGCCGCTGGTGCGTGCGGATGGGCCACTCCTGATCGTACAGATTGAAAATGGGAGACACCGAAACGATGTCCATGTTGGCTTCGTAGTAGGCCTCGAGCGTGCCCACATCGCGCCAGTAGAGAGCTTCTTTCTTGTTCTCGTCGATGAAGTCGTAGGCGAAGACGCGATAGTCGTCGACCATCTTGGGAAGAATGTCTTTGCCGAAATCGTGGCTGGAATTAGGATCCTCGGAATCTTTCAGCAAAACCGGGATGAGGACGTCAGCATTGAAGAGATAGACGCCCATGGAGCCAGCGACCTTCTCGGGATTCAAGTGCGAACGCAGTTCGGTCGTAGTGGGCTTCTCTTCGAAGCCATTGATGCGGCCGTCCTTGTCGACGTCGACCACGCCGAAGCGGGAGGTCTCCTGGAGATCGATCTGGATCGTAGCCAGCGTGACATCGGCAGCCGAATCCTCGTGCTGCTTCAGCATCTTGCCGTAATCCATTTTGTAGATGTGATCACCGGAAAGGATCAGGACGTGTTTGGGCTGCTCCGAACCTATGGAGTAGATGTTCTGATAGACCGCGTCCGCAGTCCCCTGATACCACTGATCGCTGACGCGCTTCATCGGCGGAAGCACTTCCACGAACTCTCCCACCTCGCGGCCCAGAATATTCCAGCCTTCGCGGATATGGCGATTCAGTGATAGCGCTTTGTATTGCGTGAGGATGTAAACCCGGCGCAGATCAGAGTTGAGGCAGTTGGAAAGAGTGATGTCGATAATGCGATACATCCCGCCGAAGGTGACAGCAGGCTTTGCGCGGTCGCGAGTGAGAGGATAAAGGCGCTCTCCGGCGCCGCCTGCGAGAAGGACCCCGAGTGTGTCTTTCATCGGACTGTCTCTGACTTTCGAACAGACTGGGTTCGGTTTTCCGCTGCCTCAGAAAACAGTAGATGGTAGCACAGGGCGCGGGGGTTGCAATGCTCCGAGGATATGAGGATATGAGGATATGAGCGTGTAAGTGCTCCTAATATCCGCTTCCGCTCACGAGTTACGGGAGTTGGGCCGAGGTGTGCGCTGCGGTGTCGTGGCGATAGAGCCTTATCTGTTGGTGGACAGCCTCGAGAGCTCCAAAGCCCCACAGATTCGCGGGCTCGATATCGTCGGTGGTGTTGGCATCAAAGCCCTCGTCGGGAGGCACGAACTCATTGAACTGATGAATGATGAGAAAGATGGGCTCCAGTTGCCGAGCGTAGGTCATGAAAGAATCTAAGGTGTCGTACCTCTCATTTTTTCCGAACCGCAGAGCGTCGTCGGGACAATAGGGCGGAGCCTCGGAGTTCGGGCAGCCCCATCCCTGTTGAGCGGCAGTGGCGATCGAGGCGGTGAAGTTCTCCACGCGGGCAACGTCCTGGTCACGGATTTCGTTATAGGACGGGTAGTAAGGGCAGAAGGGGGTGACCGTGCAGGTTGGATTGAGGCGGTCGACCCAGCTCCAGAAGCCGTAGGCAGGATTGATTTTTACCGGTCCGGTGGGAACGTCCTTTGCGGCCCAAAGATCAGGCTGGCTGTCGAGATATCCCGCGATCATTTTGAATGTATATCTGCCTTCGATCTGGGGATGATTTTTCAGGAATTTACTGATCTGGAACCACAGCGGATTGTCTGACCGATCCGGATCCTGCGCCGCCCCGAGGAAAATCAGCATGAGGGGCTTGCCTTGGTAGATCACCTGACGCTCGGGGTATTTCTGCAAGAGCGATCCAAAAAAATCAATTTCTTTCTCGAGCGCCGTCTTTCCGTCCTGATCTTTGAACAAGACATTCTGGTCGAATCCACCGAGCTGGGGAATGAGCTTGAGCCGGGTTCCGAGCTTTGTCCACGCCGGGAAAAGATTGCCGGTATTGTCGCGAATGTTTTGGTTGTAAGTCCGGAAAGAAGGCCTGCAGTTCGGAACATATTTCTTGATGAACCATTCGCCGTTGAAAATGCAGCTGACGTTGTTAGTCAGGTCGGCGATGGCGGCATCGACGCCCATGTATTCCATTTGGGCTACCTGCTGCTGCATGACGGCGGGCCCCGCGCTGTCATAGCCTCCGCCGACACTCTGCATGTCTTTTGACTGGAGCAGGGGCATGGCGGCGCTGGTGTGAAAGGTGACTGCTTTCGGACCAAACCAGGCTTCGTACTCCATTACGACGAGGTGGCTGTTGGCGTCGACGATCAGCGGGCCTGAGGGTGCCGACGGGGAAGCGGCGGCCACTGCGGATGGGAGGGAAAGCGCCACAACGGACAAAGCCGCCTGCGCGAGAATCTTACGCTTCATGCACACTGAAACCCATAGCCAAGGAGAAGTTTCGGCGGTCGTAAGAAAAATTTAGGAGTTCGAGACAGAGGCCCGACTGACTATTTTTCTTCCTCAATCTTAATGCGGAGCGATTTGAGGAACTTCAGATCCTGGTCGTTGACCTTGAATTCAGGATTGGTGGAAAGAGTGGTAACCAGGGAGGTCTTGTCGGACGTCTTTTCGCCCTGTTTGCTCACGCCGATGGTGGCTTCGAGGACCAGGAAAATGTCATAGCCGCCCTCTTTGATGCGAGAGACAACTTCGGCGATCTGTTCCGAATCAGAGAGGGATTCGTTAATGGCCTCGCCGAGTTCCTTCATCAAATCTTTGAGTTGCTGGTCCACGTTTCCCCCGATCGCAGTTTGCTCAAAACTTCCCAACCAAACTTAGATGCCCAAGGCCGCTGAACGGTTCGATGACGGCCAAAGGTTTGCGTCATTGTAGCGCTCCGGGCTGTTAAAATCGAGGCTAATGAGCAAGGTTTCTACAGCGCGGAAGCTAGGGGTGGTGGCACGGGTTGCGGCGCAGCAGGCCAAACGCAGCCGGACCATGCGGGCGGCCACGCAGGCCGCGGCCGCTACCGGGCGGGCCTTCGGACGAGTGCTGCACCAGTTATGGCTGGAAGTTACCGGCGTCGTGTTCCTCGTGATGGCGTTGAGCTTGGGCGCTGGTTCGGTGCGGGAGTATGGAAAATATCATGCAGGTCAGGCGGGGCCGGGGCGCATGGCGCTGGCAATTTGTTGCGCCGTCGTCTTCACTTGGTTTGGCGTGAGTTCTTTTTGGAGGGTCAAGAACAAGAGAAAAGATGGCGTGCGGTGAAGCATTCGGTTCGCAGGCTAAAGCGGGCCGGAATGGCAGTTCAGAGTCCGGAATGAGGCAGATTTTCTGGGGCGACGGTTGGGGTTAGAAGGAGTTGTCTCATGGCTGAGAGAGTCAAAGTCGCCGACGAGAAGCGTGCGGCAGACATAGAAACGTCCTCACACATCGTGGTGAACCCGCTGTATACACCGGTGGATCTGAAAGGCTCGGATTACGAGAGCGAGGTTGGATATCCAGGAGAGTATCCCTTTACGCGGGGCGTGCAGGCCACGATGTACCGCGGCCGGCTGTGGACCATGCGGCAATACGCAGGCATGGGCGACGCTGAGGAATCGAACAAGCGCTACAAGTATCTGCTGGCCAACGGGACGACGGGCTTATCCGTGGCGTTTGACTTGCCGACGCAGATCGGGATGGATTCGGATCACCCCCTGGCAGCGGGCGAAGTCGGCAGAGTCGGCGTGGCCATCGATTCGATCGAAGACATGGACCGGCTTTTCGCCGGCATCGAACTGACCAAGATTTCAACATCGATGACCATCAATGCAACGGCCTCGATTTTGCTGGCGCTTTATGTGGCAGTGGCGCGGCGGCAGGGCGCCGACATCCGGCATCTTTCCGGCACGGTCCAAAACGATGTGCTGAAGGAGTACATCGCGCGTGGAACGTATATTTATCCGCCGCAGCAGGCGATGCACATCATTACCGACATGTTTGCCTGGGCAAGGGATAATGTGCCGGAGTGGAATACGATTTCGATTTCTGGCTATCACATGCGTGAAGCCGGATCGACGGCCGTGCAGGAAGTGGCGTTTACGTTGGCCAACGGGATGGCCTATGTAGAGGCGGCGATCAAGGCTGGGCTCGACGTCGATAAATTCGCGCCCCGTCTTTCGTTCTTCTTTAACGCGCACAGCAATTTTCTGGAAGAGGTGGCGAAGTTTCGTGCGGCACGGAGAATGTGGGCGCGCATTATGCGGGAACACTTCAAGGCGAAAAGTCCGAAGTCGTGGATGCTGCGTTTCCACTCGCAAACGGCGGGATCGACGCTCACGGCAAAGCAGCCGGAAAATAATATTGTGCGCACGGCAATCCAGGGATTAGCGGCGGTGATGGGCGGGACGCAGTCGCTGCACACAAATTCCTATGATGAGGCGCTGGCGCTGCCAACCGAGCAGGCGGCGAGAATCGCGCTGCGCACGCAGCAGGTGATTGCTTATGAGTCCGGTGCGGCGCAGACGATTGATCCGCTGGCGGGATCGTATTACATCGAGGCGCTGACCAATGAAATCGAGAAGCGAGCGGCGGAATACCTCGGGAAAATAGAAGTGATGGGCGGTATGTTGAAGGCGATTGAGCGCGGATTTGTGCAGCAGGAGATTCAGAACGCAGCCTATGAATATCAGCAGGCGGTGGATCGCGAGGACGCGATTGTGGTCGGAGTAAACCGCTTTGAAGTGGAAGAAGAGAAGCCGATTCCGATTCAGCGAATTGATCCTGCGCTGGAACCCAAACAGGTAGAACGAGTGCGGGCGTTACGGGGGCGGCGGGTTGCGGAGCCGTGGAAGGCAGCGCTGCAAGGCGTCGAAGATGCGGCTCGCGGCGGCGACAATGTTATGCCGAAAATTCTGGCCGCGGTGGAAGCTTACGCGACCGTAGGTGAGATTTCTGACGCTATGCGCCGGGTGTTTGGAGAGTACAGAGAAGCTGTAGTGATCTGAATCTCCGTGTCTGAAGTTAGACACGATTCGCCCTTAGAACGTTGAGGCTTGGTCGGAGGTTTTGTAATCGCAGGCATTGCGGCAGGGCTCGCAATACATGAGGCCGTCCGCGCACATGCGGACATCAAGTTGCGCCTGGCAGAGGCAGCAGAACTTATCGCACTCACACTGGCCTTCCGGCATTTCGCATTGGCCGCAACGATACTTGCCGTGGGCGGTTCCCGCGTTCATATCGGTAATGTAGCGCCGCTGGCAAACGATGGGAACGTGCCGTTAGTAACCCACCAGACGCGTGGACGCATTACCATTGACGCGGATGCATTTTCCCGTGCCCTATAATTCTCAGCAATGACCTTCCAACAGTTGCTGGATGGAGCGGAAGTCCTCGCGCAAAACGGGGATCCGGGCGTGAGCGGTGTGGAATACGATTCGCGGCGGGTGAAGCCCGGGTCCGTGTTCGTGGCCATGCGAGGCGAATCCAGCGATGGTAACCGGTTTATCGACCAGGCGATTCGGGCAGGGGCGGTCGCTGTGGTCACAGACTCGCCAGCCGAGAAGCCTCGCGCTGGAGTGGCTTGGGCGCTGGTTCCACACGGGCGACGGGCGCTGGCGCGGGTTAGTGCGAACTTTTACAAGAGGCCGGCGGAAAGGATTGCGGTCACCGGAATCACGGGAACGAACGGGAAGAGCACAACTGCGTTCCTGGTGGAATCGATTCTGACGTCAGCGGGGCGACAGAGCGCGCTGATCGGCACGATTGAATATCACGTGGCCGGGAAAGTCTTGCCCGCGCCGCATACGACGCCCGAGGCGCTGGAACTGAATCGCCTTCTCAATGAAGCACTAGGACATTGCGCTACGGAAGCCGTGATGGAAGTTTCCTCGCATGCGCTGGCGCAGGAGCGCGTGTTTGGTGTGCCATTCGATGTGGCCGTGTTTACGAATCTGACGCGCGACCATCTTGATTATCACAAGACAATGGAGGAGTACTTCGTGGCCAAGCGCATCTTGTTTGAAGGTTGCGGCACGGATGCGCCGCGGGCGGCGGTGACGAATGTGGATGACGAGTATGGCGCAAAGCTGGCCGGATTCAGCCGAAAACTCAGTTCGGTGGTGCTGAAGTATGGATGGGAGCGTGGCGACCTTCACGCAGAAAAAGTCGATATCACGACGCGTGGGACGCGGTTCGATCTGGTGACCCCGGAGGGAAAAATTCCGGTGTTCTCTGCCCTGATTGGGCGCGTGAATGTATACAACATTCTGGCTGCGGCGGGGGCGTGTTACGCGCGCGCCTGTAAGGCGGACGCAATCGCCGGCGGCATCGACAAGCTGGCATGCGTCCCGGGAAGATTTGAGCGAGTGGACTGCGGCCAGCCCTTCACGGTGGTAGTGGACTATGCGCATACGGACGACGCCTTGCGGAATCTGACGTCGCTGGCACGGGAGTTGGTTTCTGGGGCGAGGGGAAGAGTGCTGACGGTTTTTGGATGCGGAGGGGATCGGGATAGGAAAAAGCGTCCGTTGATGGGCGAAGCCGCAGGGCGGGGAAGCGATTTCGTGGTGCTGACGTCGGACAATCCCAGAAGCGAGGATCCGTTGGCGATTATCAACGACGCGGTGGTGGGATTGCAAAAAAGTGGTGCGAAGTACGGGGTGGAGGCCGACCGGCGTAGAGCTATTGCCCTGGCGATTCGTGAGGCGCGCCCAGGGGACATCGTGTTGCTGGCGGGGAAGGGGCACGAAAAGGTACAGGTCACGCGGGAAGGAACCGCTCCATTTGATGACCTGGAAGTCGCGCGGACGGCACTGCGAGCGGCAGGGTTTGAGTGCGGAGATGCTCGAGCGGGAGCCACAGGATGAAGCTGACGTTGGCCAAAGTCGCAGAGTTTATTTCCGCGCAGGGAGAGTTCGCCCACGCAGCTGAAGCGCGTGGATATTCGATCGATTCGCGGACCGTAGGCCCTGGCCAGCTTTTCTTCGCGGTGAAGGGGGAACGCTTGGACGGGCACGACTTCGTGGAGCAGGCTCTGGAAAAAGGGTCGGCCGCAGCCGTGGTGCGCATGGATCAGTTGGACCGCTATCCCAGGAAGGCCCGGTTACTGGCGGTGGAAGACACGCTGACGGCGCTGCAGACCTTGGCCACGGCGGTGCGGAAGTTATGGGGCAAGCCACTGATCGCAGTAACCGGATCAGCGGGGAAGACCACTACCAAGGAGGCGATCGCACACGTGTTGAGTGCTCGGTTTCGCGTACTGAAGTCAGAGGGGAACTTCAACAATCATTTTGGCTTGCCGCTGATGCTGTTGAAACTGGAACCGGAGTACGACTTAGCGGTGATCGAAATGGGCATGTCGCACGCCGGGGAGATCCAGGCGCTGGCTAGAATCGCGCAGCCGGAGATCGGTGTCGTCACGAACGTGGCAGCGGTACATCTGGAGTTTTTTGATTCATTGGCTGGAATTGCGCGGGCAAAATACGAACTGGTCGAATCACTGCCTGCCAGCGGAACTGCGGTGTTGAACGCCGATGATGAGTATGTCTCGCAATTCGGGCGTGGCTTCAAGGGAAAAGTTGTGATGTATGGTACGCGGGCCACCGCCGATGTTCGCGCGGAGAAGATTCAATCGAAGGGCGCGCAGGGGACGGAGTTCGATGTAGTGGTGGGTGGCGTGCGCGAACACGCGACCTTGCCGTTGGTAGGAGAGCACAATGTGCTGAATGCGCTGGCGGCAACAGCTGTGGGATTGGAACGCGGGTTGAAGCCCTCAGACGTGATGGCAGCGCTATCGAAGCTGCAGGCGGCAGACAAACGTGGGCAGGTTCTTCAAGTGGGTAACATCACGGTGATCAACGATTGTTACAATTCGAATCCAAAGGCGCTGGAAGCGATGGTGGATGCCCTGGCGACGATGAAGGCCCAACGCCGCATCGTGGTTGCGGGCGAGATGCTGGAACTGGGTCCGGCGGGCGAGGAAATGCATCGGCAAGTGGGGCAGCATGTCGCGGATAAGAAGATTGATGTATTACTCGGAGTGAGGGGACTGGCGCAGGCGGCGGTCGATGCGGCGAAGCGGGTGGGAATTCGAGGCGAGTTTGTTGCGTCGCCGGAGGAAGCAGGCGAATGGCTGGCGCGCGAGGCGCGCGAAGGCGACGTGGTTCTGCTGAAGGCTTCGCGAGGCGTGAAGCTGGAGAAGGCGCTGGAGACTTGGAAAGCCCGGCGCGACGGCAGGAATTGAGACTATCGCGGGACGGAGGCTGATTGCTCTACTGGCTGTTGTTCGTCAAGCTGCAACACTATTTCCCGCCGTTTCGCATCTTTCGCTATCTCACGTTCCGCACCGCTTTCGCCAGCCTCACCGCGCTGTTCACCGCTCTCATCGTGGGTCCACTCGTCATTAACCGCTTGCGAGAATTTCAGATTGGACAATACATTCGGGAAGAAGGCCCCAAGGCGCATCAGAAAAAAGCGGGTACCCCGACCATGGGCGGGCTGCTCATTGCGATCGCCATCGTGGTGCCTACGCTGCTGTGGGCGGACTTGAGCAACCGCTTCGTGTGGATTGCTGTGTTCGCCACGTGTGCGTTTGCAGCGATCGGATTTACCGACGACTACACGAAGGTGGCACATCGCCGTAATTTAGGCCTGACCGGGCGCGCGAAGCTGGGGCTGCAAATTGCAACCAGCGTTGTGATCGCAGTGATGCTGATTGCGATGCAGACCTACGGAATGTATTCGACCAAGTTGATCGTGCCCTTCCTCAAGCAGTTTCATCCCGACCTCGTGGTGCAGAATCTGGAACGGTTTCCGCACCTTTGGCCGCTTGCCTTTTTTCCCTTTATCGCATTTGTTGCGCTGGTGATCGTGGGCTCAAGCAACGCGGTAAATCTCACCGATGGCCTGGATGGCCTAGCCATTGGCTGCACGGTGATCGCCGCGGGCGCGCTGACCATGCTCACCTACGTGAGCGGGCATGCAACATTCGCGACTTATCTGGAAATTCCGAAAATGCCGCAGGTTGGCGAGTTGACGATTTTCTGCGGAGCGATGGTGGGATCGTCGATAGGATTTTTATGGTACAACGCGCATCCAGCGGAAGTCTTCATGGGAGATGTAGGTTCGCTGGCCCTGGGCGGCGCGATAGGGACAGTCGCGGTCATCATCAAACAGGAACTATTGCTACCGTTTATCGGCGGCGTATTTGTGATCGAGGCCGTGTCAGTGATCCTGCAGGTAGGATCCTATAAGCTGCGGAAGAAACGGATATTCAAGATGGCTCCGATTCATCATCATTTTGAGCTGATGGGATGGTCCGAGTCGAAGATTATTGTGCGGTTCTGGATCGCGTCGCTGGTGTTCGCGCTGTTCGCACTGACGACGTTGAAGCTGCGGTAAGAATAACTCACCACAGAGACGCAGAGAAGTACGGAGCGATCATTGGTTTTCTCTGTGACTCTGTGACTCTGTGGTGAAATGAATTGGATGGAACTCAAAGACAAACGCGTGCTGGTGGTCGGTCTGGGCAAGTCGGGCGTGGCGTCGGCGCTCTTTTTGAAAGCGCACGGGGCGCGCGTCACCGTCTCCGATACGAAGAGCGGAGACGAACTGCGCAACGAGATCCCGGTGCTGCTCGATCACGGGATCACCGTCGAAACCGGCGGGCACGGGGAACGCACTTTTCGCGGGCAAGATTTGATTGTGGTGAGTCCTGGAGTTCCGGTGGATGCGCCGCTGCTGGTGCAGGCGCGGTCCTTGGGCGAGGCGGTGATCGGCGAGCTTGAACTGGCGGCGCAGTTTTTGCCGGGACCGATCGTGGCCATCACCGGATCCAATGGGAAAACTACAACGACCACCCTGACAGGGGAGATTCTTGCGGCGGCCGGAATGCCGGTGCTGGTCGGAGGAAATATTGGTACTCCGGCGATTGCGCTGGCCGAGCGCGCGAAAACAGACACGGTGATTGTGCTGGAGGTTTCGAGCTTTCAACTGGAGACGATTCAGACGTTCCGTCCCAAGGTTGCCGTCGTCTTGAATGTGACGCCCGATCATCTGGACCGGCACCGGACATTGGAAGTCTACGTGGACGCAAAGGCGCGCATCTTTGAAAATCAGCGGGGGGAAGATTTCGCCGTGCTGAACGCCGATGATCCTATTTGCACCACGATGGCGGCGAGAACCCGGGCGCAGCTTTTCTGGTTCCGCCGGCAAAAAGAAGTGCAACAGGGGGCGTGGCTGCGCGACGGGAAAATTCTGTTTCGCAATGGATCGCAGCAGCGCGAGGTCATGCTGGTTTCCGAGATTCCTCTGAAGGGTGCGCACAATCTGGAGAACGTACTGGCGGCGGTATGTGCGAGCGCGCTGATGGGATGCGCGCCGGAGAAGATCCGGCAAACAGTGATGGACTTCAAGGCGGTCGAGCACCGGCTTGAATTTGTAACGACGATCCGCGGCGTGGATTATTACAACGACTCGAAGGCCACCAACGTCGATGCGACCATCAAGGCGCTGGAGTCATTCCCTTCCCACATCCACCTCATTCTGGGTGGCAAGGACAAGGGCAGCGACTACACCGTGCTGAACGACTTGCTGCGGCAGCGGGTTAAGCGGGTGTACACAATCGGCGCGGCGGCGACGAAGATTGAGTCGCAGATTAAAGGTGTGGAAGTTGTCCACGCCGAGACTTTAGATAATGCCCTGCGCAAGGCGAATGCGCTAGCACAGCCAGGTGATGTGGTGCTGCTGGCGCCGGCCTGCGCGAGCTTTGATCAGTTCAAGAGCTACGAGCATCGGGGGCGGGTGTTTAAGGAGATTGTGCGGGGGCTGGCCTGAAGGACTTTCACATACGCGCAGGGCAGACCGTGAACCGAGGTGACAGAAGCTCCTTCTCAGGCCGCCGGTAGCCTAGGTGCGCAAGGGATCCTTCAACTTCGCCAATGCTTTAGGATGACAAAACTGAGAGGGAGTCAGGTTTAGCCACGCCCCGAACCAAAACAATCAACAATCAAAGATTGAGAATCGGCAATTCCTTCTACGTGCCTCGGTGCCTCCGTGGTGAAATGAACTTCCCATGGCAAAGCGGGTGAGCGTCGATCGTTGGCTGTTTACCGTCACGATGTTGCTGGTATTTGTGGGACTGGTGATGGTGTTTTCGGCGTCGGCGGTGATGGCGCGGGAGCGGTTCGGGTCGCCGTATGCGTTCCTGCTGAAGCAGTTGATCTGGGCGGCAGCGGGCCTAGTGGCGATGGTGATCACGATGCGCGTGGACTACCGGCGCTGCAAGCATCCGGCGCTGGTGTTCTCTCTGATGGGGCTGACCACGCTGCTGCTGATCTCCGTGTTCTTCCTGGATCGATCGCACAATACGCATCGCTGGATTCACGCCGGCGGTTTTTCCTTCCAACCTTCGGAACTGGCTAAGCCGGTATTAATTCTGTTTCTCGCATATTTCCTGGAAGGCCGCGCGAAAACCATGGATGACTGGCGTAACACGCTTGTGCCCGCGGCCGCGCCCGTATTGGTGCTACTTGGGCTGATCGTATTGCAGCCGGACCTGGGCACCAGCATCGCGTGTGCCGGAATTGCGGCTTGCATTCTCTATGTGGCAGGCATGCGGCTGCGATATTTCGCCTATGCCTTCGGCGCATCGCTTGTGCCGCTTTATTTTCTGATTTTTCACGTGAGCTTCCGGCGCGACCGAATTCTGGCGTTTATGAACCCGTATGCGGAGCGGCAGAAGGCCGGGTTCCACTTGATTCAATCACTGATAGCGGTGGGTACGGGTGGCGTGACTGGCACGGGCTTGATGGAAGGCAAGCAGAAACTGTTCTATTTGCCAGAGCCGCATACCGATTTCATTTTTGCCGTCACCGCCGAAGAGCTGGGTCTAGTGGGCGCGATGTTTGTGGTTACGCTGTTTGCCGTCTTTCTGTGGCGTGGCATGCGGGCATCTTGGCGCACGGAGGACGTTTTCGGGCGCTACCTGGCGGTGGGAATTACGAGCATGGTAGTGCTGCAGGCGTTCATCAACATCAGCGTGGTGCTGGGCATGATGCCTACCAAAGGGATTCCGCTGCCGCTGGTGTCGTATGGCGGGTCTTCGTTGTTTGTGACGCTGGCGTGCGTGGGCGTGCTGCTGAATATTACCAAACAGGCGGAATAAGAATTCGCCACGAATTTTTCTAAGATCTACGCGGATAAGGACGGCCAGGGGAGGACGCGTGAAGGGCTTATTTTCTCCGCTGTTGGCTTGTGTTGTGCTGGGAGTAACGGCCTTGGCTGTGGGCCAGAAGACGGATCAATCACAGACTGTCCAAATGCCGCCGCAGGTGCCCCTGTTCACCGCCGCAGAGCTTGCGGCGAAGGTTCCGGCTGCAAAGCCGGAAGAGGTGAAGTCGAAGCATGCAATTTTGTCGGCGATTTACGACGTGATCTCCGGCCCGGCGGGTGGGCGCGACTGGAGCCGCTTTCGTTCATTGTGTATGCCGCAGGCGCGTTTCACGGAGGTCAGCACCAGGCCGGATGGTTCGAAAGTGATTCTGACATGGAGCGTCGAAGAGTTTATTCGCGATGCTGGCGAGGTCTTCTCCAAAGAACCGTTTTACGAAAAAGCGATCGTGAACCGGCCAGAGAACTTCGGAAGTGTTACCCAAGTTTTCAGCAGCTACGAGTCGCGTCGCAGTTTAACCGACAAGCCTTTCGAGCGCGGCATCAACAGCATTCAGTTGCTGAATGACGGCAAGCGCTGGTGGGTGCTCTCGATTTTGTGGGACACGGAGCGAGCCCGAAATCCGTTGCCAGCGAAGTTCCGCAAATAAAACATGGCCACGGATTAGCACGGATCTTCACGAATCTTTCATTCCGCTTTGCTTCATCCGGTGAATCCGTGGAAATCCGTGGCGCTGGTTTATAGTCACCTCATGCGGGCCATTCTGGCGGGCGGCGGAACCGGTGGACATGTGATCCCGGCGCTGGCCATCGCCAACGAACTCAAGAAAAGCTACGGGGCGGAAGTGCTGTTCATCGGGACGGCGCGTGGCATCGAGAACCGTCTGGTGCCGGCGGCGGGGTATCCGCTGCAGCTGGTCCGGGTGGGGGCGCTGAAGAATGTCAGCCTGATGACGCGGGCGAGGACGGCGTTCGATTTGCCGCGCGCGGTCTGGAGCGCGGGCCGCATGCTGAATGAGTTTGCGCCGGACGTAGTGATTGGCGTGGGCGGATATGCGTCGGGCCCCGCCATGCTGGCGGCGGTGGTGAAACATATTCCGACGCTGGCGTTTGAGCCGAATGTCGTGCCCGGCTTTGCCAATCGCGTGGTGGCAAGGTTTGTCTCGGGAGCGGCGGTGCACTTTGAGGAGACGGCTAAATATTTTCGTCACGCGGAACTGACCGGAGTGCCGGTGCGGCAGGCGTTTTTTGAGATTCCGCCCAAGCTCGGCGGAACGCCGACTGTGTTGATCTTCGGCGGTAGCCAGGGAGCGCACGCCATCAACCAGGCAATGATGCGATGCTTGCCGGAGTTGCGGCGGCAGGCTCCGGGTATTCAGATCATTCATCAGACGGGCGAGCGTGACTATAATGACGCGCTGACGGCGTATCGTCGATTAGGACCATCGGCGGAAGTCTTCAAGTTCATCGACAACATGCCGGAGGCGTTTGCGCGGGCGGATCTGGTTGTCTGCCGCTCGGGAGCGAGCACCGTGGCGGAAATCACCGCTGCGGGGAAGCCTGCGATCTTCGTGCCGTTTCCGCGGGCAGCGGATGATCATCAGCGCGTGAATGCGGAGGCGCTGGCAAAATCAGGTGCGGCGGTGGTGGTCGAAGAGTCGAAACTCGAGGGAGTCTGGCTGGTCGAAACGATTGCGGCGTTGCTCGGTGATTCGCGGCGACTGGAGCAGATGAGCGAAGCGGCGCGGAGTCTGGCGCATCCTCATGCGGCGCGGGATATCGCGGCGATGGCGGCACGAATGGCTGGAATTGAAGAAACCTAGGAAGGGTTCGCCGCGTTTTTCAGGCAGAGATCGAACCTGTATGAGGAGTTCCAGTGAAAGGTAACGGGGGAAGACGATCGCGTGAAGTTGTAATCGTGCTCATTGTCCTGCTGGGAATTCTGTATGTGGGCGACTGGTTGGTACTGCGATGGCGTGTGGCGCGAGGCACCGCGTTGGGCTCGGTGGAAGTCCATCAGTTTCTGGCCACATCCCTGAAGGGCAGCAAGACTGAATATGATCTGGTGGGAACCTTTCAGGAAGCTTGCAGCCGGTCGATCTTTCCACAGCAGGGAAAACCAGCTTGCTGGTGGTTGGAGCGGCACAACTCGCAGTGGGAATGAAGCAGCTAGCCACGGATTTTCACGGATACTTCTCGATCGCATTCCTGGTTCCCCTTGAGGGTTGAGTTTCAGTCCGTATCCATTTAGATCCGTGGCTGGTAGTGACTTATGTTTGCCAAAATTCGGCAGATTCATTTCGTGGGCATTGGCGGGATCGGCATGAGCGGGATTGCCGAGGTGCTGCTGAATCTCGGCTACAAGGTTTCGGGATCGGATCTGAAGCATTCCGGTGTGACCCACCGGCTGTCTGGTTTGGGAGCTGCGGTATTTGAAGGGCATCGCGCGGAGAACATTGCGGGAGCGGAAGTCGTGGTGACGAGTTCGGCGATTGCAGCGGAAAATGCTGAAGTCGTCGAAGCGCACAAACTGCATGTGCCGGTCATTCAGCGGGCGGAGATGCTGGCGGAGTTGATGCGCCTGAAGTACGGCATCGCCATCGCCGGTATGCACGGCAAGACCACGACCACCTCCATGGTGGCCGCAGTGCTGGCCGGGGGTGGGCTCGATCCCACGGTGGTGGTGGGCGGGCGCGTGGATGCCATGGGGTCGAATGCGCGCCTGGGAAAGTCGCAGTATCTGGTGGCGGAGGCGGATGAGAGTGACCGCTCGTTTCTGAAACTCTCTCCAATTTTATCGGTCGTCACCAACATAGACCGCGAGCACATGGATTGTTACCGCAACATGCGGGACGTGAAGAAAACCTTTATGGAGTTCATGGACCGGGTCCCGTTTTATGGAATGGTCGTAGCCTGCAATGACGATCCCCTGTTGCGGCGACTGCTGCCGGAAGTGCAG
Organism: Candidatus Sulfotelmatobacter sp.; assembly: GCA_049519055.1. Lineage (GTDB taxonomy): Bacteria > Acidobacteriota > Terriglobia > Terriglobales > Acidobacteriaceae > Sulfotelmatobacter. Next base: position 36,979 of record JBEKRE010000032.1, read on the forward strand.
CGGCGCACGGTGACCTATGGCACGAAACGCGGATCGGATTTCTGGATCAAGCTGGGCGAGTCTGGTTCAAACGCGGATGCGCGAGGAATCGACTCTGGTCCTTTGAGCCGCTTTCGCGTGACTTATCGCAAAAAAGATCTCGGGGAGTTCACGCTGCATGTGCCGGGAGTGCATAACGTTCTGAATGCGACGGCAGCGATTGCCGTGGGGATCGGTTTGGATGTGGGAGTGGAGGCGATCCGTGCCGGGCTGGATCAGTTCCGTGGGGTTGACCGCCGATTCCAGTTGCGCGGACGGGTGGCGGGCGTAAGCGTGATTGATGATTACGGGCACCATCCTACCGAGATCAAGGCAACACTCGCGGCGGCGCGGCAGTGCGGGTTCCGCAAGGTTCACGTTGTGTTCCAGCCGCACCGGTATACACGCACGCGGGATCTGATCGAGGAATTCACCACCGCCTTTGGCGATGCGGATTCGCTGTTTGTGCTCGATATTTATGCGGCCAGCGAGAAGCCGATCGAGGGAGTCAGCGGGGAGACGTTGGCCCAGGCAATCCGCCAGAAAGGCGGTCGGAACGCCGAGTACGTGACTTCGTTCGCGAACGCGGTGAGTTCGGTTGCTGCTGCGGCCGCGGAGGGGGACATGATCCTCACGCTGGGAGCCGGCAGCGTTTCACAGTTGGGGTCGATGATTCTGGAGAAGTTGAAGGAGATCGATAACGCAGGGAACTGATTCCTGCTGGCCCCCTATCTCCATTGCTAACGGATTGCAACGACGTTCGTCCAATCTGCCAGATGGAGATATGGCGATGAAATCGACACAAGCGTGGGGTTGGCTGGCGGCTGGGGTACTGGCACTGGGACTAAATGGCATTTATCAGGACGGCGGCGCGGCTTGGGCGCATCGAGCTGTGCATGAGGTGATGGCGCGGATTGGTGCTCCGACCAAAGGGGTGCTTGCCCTCGCTTCGGGCCACGCCGAGAGGTTCATGGCAACAAGCAGGCTGGTTGCCGCGCGAGATGAGACGGCTTCCTGCCGCTTGGCTACCGCCATGGCGCGAGCTCAGACTAAGATGGCGCGCACGCAGGTTCAAATGGCGCGCCTGCATATTGCTCCCGCTGCTTTCAATCCCGGCGTTTGTCCACGAGTGCGAGTCAGTATCCCAAACGTGCGGATTTCGGTTCCTGGCGTGCACGTCCAGCCGGCTGGTCTGCTGAACGAATAAGACTTTTCCTCCTGGAAGGGCGGACGCGGTTACCTACCGCGTCCGCCCCTCATTTTGCAGGCGAGTCTCAGGAGGAGCGGCGGGGCTTCGGCCGCTCGAGGCCTGTCTTTCCAGATGAACTGGGTTGCCCACAAACTTTCCCGATGATGCCCAATCCGATTCCTGCCTGTGCAAAACTGCATCATTTTGTCTGTCTCAATTCGCGAAATGAAGTTATAGTTTGAAGGCTCAGCGATTCCACAGCGACAACTGACCTGAACTGATGGCGCGGAAATCGGACCCCACCATCTTGCAGGAGGAGTTGTACCCACCCAGCGCTGACAGCGCGCGCGAGGAGATGGATGACGCGCGTCTGGTTGACCTGGATGTGGATGAGAAATCGCCTTTTCTGCGCGGGCAAAAACGCGTCTCCGCCCGCCGAAGTTCTCTTCCGAAAAAGACAGCCAACCGTTTATTGTGGGCGTTTGTTGCAGCAACCCTATGTTGCGTCGCGGGATTGGCCGCGGCGTCGCTATACCACTATGGCGAACATTCCTGGCGGTTCCGTGTGGAGTCGAGCGACGATATCGAAGTCACGGGCATGCAGAACGTGACCAAGGCGCAGATCATGGAAGTGATGGGCGCCGATATTGGACGCAATATTTTTTTCATTCCGCTGGCGCAACAAAGGGCGCAACTGGAGCAGATTCCGTGGGTCGAATCGGCCAGCGTGATGCGCTTCGTTCCGAACCACCTGAAAGTGGAAATTCACGAGCGCACGCCAGTGGCTTTTGCTCGTGTTGGGCCACGTATGTCGTTGATCGACGGCGGTGGCACGCTGATGGAATTGTCTCCGAAACGCAAATATTCCTTTCCAGTCATCCTCGGCATGAATCCCGGCGAGCCACTTTCGACCCGGGCGCCGCGCATGAAGACCTATCGCGAGATGGTGCGCGAACTGGATTCTGGTGGCGCGCGCTATTCGCAGGATCTCAGCGAGGTCGACCTCTCCGACCTGGAAGACGTGAAGGTGCGGGTAAACGATCCTGCGGGCGATGTGCTGGTGCATTTAGGATCGTCCGATTATCTGCGACGGTACAAGATTTATATCAGCCATGCACAAGGCTGGCGGCAGCAGTTTCAGAAGCTGGAGTCGGTGGATCTCCGCTACGACAACCAGATCATTGTGAACCCGGACATGGAGCGAACGGGGAAGCAGACGCCGCTGAATCCGAAGATCGCGAAAGCGGCGGCCGCGGCTGGAGTGAAGCCGGTGTCCCTGTTGACGCGCCTAGGTCCGAAAGATCGGCCCGTGCCGAAGCCGGCATTCGAACTGACGCCCAAGAAACTTGATCCCAAGTTGGTGGCGGGCGAAGCGAAAAAGCCGGGCAACCAGGCAAAGGCAAACAAAGTCGCTGCGAAGCCCGCCAACCTCACGACAGAAGAGAAAGCGCGACCAACGGAGAAAACCGTAGCGTCCGACGCTGCCAGAAAGCGGGCTGCCAGGGTTGTGGCCATGCGCCGGGCGGCTCAGCGTAAGAAGTTTCTGGCGCGGAGTTCGAAGGCGACGGCAAAGACTCCGAATCACGCGGGCGGTCAGAAACCGAGTCCGGCAATTGCCAAGACTCAGGCCAGTCAGGAGCCGAGCGATTGATATTTAATTTCCTACCGGTGAGACGAATTTTCATTGGGGACTAATTAAGAATGGCGAAACAGCAGGGAAATGCTTTGACGGCGATTGATGTAGGAAGCGCGAAAACGTGCGCCCTGATGGTGGAGGTCACCGACAACGGCCTGCGCTATCGCGGGCATGGCGTGGCAGAGTCGCGCGGCTCGCGCAAGGGCGTGATCGTGGAACTCGACAAGGCGGTCGCGGCTATACAAAAAGCGGTGGAAGCGGCCGAAGATGTGGCTGGAGCTGCGGTGGAACACGCAATTGTGGGCATCGGCGGAGCCCACGTGCGCGGCGTGAACAGCCATGGGGGCATCGGACTGGGCACGCGTCCGCGTGAGATTGGCCGCGACGAGATCAAGCAGGCAGTGGAACGCGCGCGGGGGATTCCGCTTCCGGCAGATCGCGAAGTGCTTCACCTTCTGCCCCAGGAATTCATTCTCGATGATCAGGCAGGAGTGCACGATCCGCTGGGCATGATGGCGGCGCGGCTGGAAGTGCGAGTTCATCTGGTGACGGCGGCAGCGAGCGCGGTGCAGAACGTCATTACCGCGGTGAACCGCGCCGGCGTCCACGTGGATGACACTGTGTTTGAGCCGCTGGCCGCAGCCGATTCCGTGCTGCGTGCCGACGAACGGGAGTTGGGTGTGTGCCTGGCGGATATCGGCGCGGGATCAACCGAGTTGGTTGTTTTTCTGCAGGGAGCGGTGGCGTATACGGGAGTAATTCCGGTAGGGGGCGACCACTTTACCAGCGACCTCTCGATGGGCATGTGCACACCGCTGGCGGAGGCGGAAAAAATCAAGAAGGTATATGGCAACGCGATCGTCACTCTGATTCCAGAAGGGAACGAAGTAGAGGTGCCATCGGTAGGAGATCGCCCTTCGCGTCTGCTGCCGCAACGGCTGGTGGCGGAAATTCTCGAGCCCCGGGCTCGCGAACTGTTTGAAATGATGCGCGAGGCACTGCGGCAGAGCGGCATGTTCGACGCCTGCTTGGCGGGAATGGTGTTAAGCGGCGGAGGGTCACGCCTGCCCGGAATTTTCGACGTGGCTGAATCCGTGTTGCGGCGACCCGTGCGGCTCTCCTGGCCCACACCTCTGGCAAAAATGCCCGTCACGCTGGCCGAGCCCGAGTATGCCACGCTGCTCGGAATGGTGAACTACGGGCAACGGGCGCGAGTGGCGCGCGGATTTCAGGGCGATCGATGGGGATCGAGATTGAAGGCAATGTTAGTCGGGTGAGGAATACCGAGTACCGGGTACCAAGTTGGTTCGGAAGTGGATTCGATCGACACAATTTAGCGAACGGTGGAGAGTTATGACAAACGATTCGAGCATTCGCATCAGCTTCAACGAAGAACCTCTTAACGATGCCAAGATCAAGGTCATTGGCGTGGGTGGCGGCGGCGGTAACGCGGTGAACCGAATGATTGATGCCGGAGTGGAGGGCATCGAGTTCATCGCCGCCAACACCGACTTGCAGGCGCTGCGCATGTCGCGCGCGCCGGTGAAGCTGCAGCTCGGAGTGAAGCTCACTAATGGGCTGGGCGCAGGCGCGAATCCGGAGGTCGGTCGCAAGGCCGCGCTGGAGGACTCGGACAAGATCATCGAGGCGCTTGAGGGCGCCGACATGGTCTTCGTGACCACCGGCCTGGGCGGAGGAACGGGCACGGGCGCGGCGCCGATCATAGCGTCACTGGCCAGCGAAATGGGAGCGCTTACGGTCGCCGTGGTCACCAAGCCGTTTTCTTTTGAAGGCCGGCGGCGCATGACGCAGGCCGAGAAGGGCATTGCCGAGCTGATGGAATCGGTCGATACGACGATCGTGATTCCCAATGAAAAACTGCTGGCGGTAGCAGAAGATGCGGGCTTTTTCGAATCGTTCCGAGTAGCCGATGACATTCTGCGGCAGGGCGTGCAGGGAATTTCCGACATCATTACGATTCCCGGCATCATCAATCGCGACTTCGCCGACGTGAAGACAATCATGGCGCGCATGGGTTATGCGGTCATGGGCACGGCGACGGCGAGCGGGCAGATGCGCACCATAGAAGCGGCGCAGCGGGCGATCGCGTCACCGCTGCTGGAGGCGGGAGCGATCGATGGCGCGCGCGGCATTCTGATCAACATCACGGGATCAGCTTCGCTCAAGCTGGCCGAAGTTCAGCAAGCTTGCACCATCATCCAGAGCGCGGCGCATGAAGACGCCAACATCATCTTCGGCGCGGTGCTCGACGAGACGATGAAGGATGCCGTGAAGATCACCGTCATCGCAACCGGATTCCGCGAGGTTCCGCGTTCCCAACGGCGGCCGGCCGAGCCGCATCACTCGTTTGCGTCTTCCCATGACGATGCCATGGATTTCCCTGACCCCGTGGGTCCGTCGCCATCCACGCCGCCGCCTTTTTCCGAGCCTCCCCCCGACCGCATGATGTCAGAACCTCGCTTGGCGGAGGCGTCTCCGGCGCCTCATACTGCTGCAGAAGTAATCTCCCTCGACACCATGCGCAATGCGATGGTGGCGAACTTTGAGCAAGAAGATCTGGATGTTCCGGCTTTTCTGCGCAAGCGCGGCGAAGTCATGTAGGCAGAGATACCGTGGCTCGAGGCCAAAAAGTGGATTTCTTTGCCGGACAAGGGATAAAGGGAAAAATTTTGCCCACAGAGTAGTACCTTTTCAGTAATGGGGTAAGCCATTACCGAGGGCTGAGGTACTAAAGTAATTCCAGTTTAACTACTTGTTTCATAACGGGTTAGATAGAAATTATTGCTTTGATGTAGAAAAACTTTGTTATTGCTGAAACATCCTAACTCTCGTACTATCGCGAAGTTGGGGCAGTTACCACGGGACGCCGCGTGCTGGCAGCTTTCGTGCATCGAAATAGCTAGAAATACGGGGAGCAGAGGAACGAATAAGATGTCCAAGCTGGGGGAGCGCTATCTTCGTCTGTTGGTGGTCGTGGGTGGTCTGGTTCTAGCGCCAGTCATGTGGGCGGCACACGTGAACCCGCACGCGTTGAGTGCAAAGCCAAAATCAACTCAGAGAGTGAGTGAGAACCAGCGGACCAGGCGCCGCATGCGGCATTTGGCGCGCGGTCGAAGTGTGGGCAGCCATACTGCTGCCAGCCTGACTCGGACCTCGGTCAGCACCGCTAGACGACGGCATACTTATCACGAGCGGTTTTTCACGAGTTCGTTCGCCGAGGGAATTACCGGCGGAGACATAATCGACGGCGAAGATCCGGTCGTGCGCCAGGCTGCCGTCGATGCTTTGGGCAATATGAACGGCACCGTGGTTGCGATCGAGCCGACGAGTGGTCGCGTGCTGGCGATGGTAAATCAGAAACTGGCGCTGTCGAGTGGTGCGCAACCTTGTTCGACCATCAAACTTTCCGTGGCGCTGGCGGCGTTGAGCGAAGGATTGATCTCGAAAGACACCGAGGTTCCTCTCGGCGGTCATTATCGGATGAATCTCACCGAAGCCCTGGCGCACTCTAACAACGCGTATTTCGAAGCGGTGGGGCGCAAGCTGGGGTTCGAAAAGGTGGCTTACTATGCTCACCAGTATGGCTTGGGCGAGTTGGCTGGCTATGACATTCCAGATGAGAAGTTGGGCACGTATCCTGATGAAGTGATACCGGACAAACTCGGCGGCGTGGGCAAGATGTGTTCCTTCGGCGAGGGGATTTCCATGACCCCGCTTCAACTGGGAGCAATGGTTTCGGCCATCGCAAACGGGGGCACGCTTTATTATTTGCAGCACCCCTCAACCCCGGAAGAGGTTACCGATTTCCAGCCCCGCATCAAGCGACAACTGGATATCGCGCCGGTGATTCCGGAAATCTCGGTGGGCATGGCCGGAGCGGTGCAATACGGCACAGCACGCCGCTTAGGACTCAACTTCAGCGAGGAAGAAATTTTAGGCAAGACTGGCACCTGTTCTCACGCGGGCACGCGCTTCGGCTGGTTTGCCTCCTATGCCAACACCAGCAGCGGACGCATCGTGGTCGTGGTTTTCCTGCAAGGTGGACGGCCTACCTTTGGTCCTAAGGCAGCCGAGATTGCCGGCCACATGTATCGCAATCTTTACGATCACAACTTCTTTCTGGCGGGTCCCTCCCGGCCGTTGGATACTGCCGCAGCACGCTAGAGCCTCTTCACGGTTCACGTAGTCGAGCTTTTGATTCTTGAACCCGATGATCGCCAGGGCCTCTCAACCAGAGGCCCATTCGTTTTGCTTGCGAAATTGATCTTCCCTAAAGAACACAACTAGCAATTTCTAACGCGGTCCTGCACCATGTCTCGCCGCCTTTATGCTCGACCCGGATCATTTCAAACGCTTCAACGATACCTAGGGCCACGATGCCGCCGATGCGGCATTGCGCGAGACAGCGTGCTTATCTGCTGAAGAACGTCCGAGCCCAAGACTTCGTATGCCGTTTCGGCGGAGAGGAATTTGTGATCATCCTGCCCACCGCCGGTCGGGACGGGGCGCATGCTCGAGCGGAACGATTGCGTTCCAAGATGAGGGAACTGAACATCATGAATCGGGGCAAGTCACTGGGAATGGTGACATTTTCTGTGGCCATTTTCTGTGGCCGTGGCGGGATTCCCCGAACACCGGATGTCGCCCAAAGATTTGATGGCTGCCGCTGATGCCGCCCTGTGCGCGGCCAAGCGCGGTGGGCGTAACCAGGTGGCTCTGGCGTCCACGAAAGGTGCGGACGAGATGACGATTCCTGGTTTAGAAGAGTCCCCTACCATCTGGAGTTAGTTTTGCCGTGAGTTTCTGCTTGTACCCGCGAGGTCGGACTCGACGCGCTTATCTCTTCCGTTCGTCGCGTTCGACCACGCCATCTTTGATGTTGACTACGCGATGAGCATATTCGGCGATGTCATGCTCGTGGGTGACCAGCACAATCGTGTTTCCTTCACTATGCAGGCGGTCAAACAACGCCATGATTTCGTTACCCGTCTGCGAATCCAGATTGCCCGTAGGTTCATCTGCCAGGATGATCGAAGGCCGGTTCACCAGAGCACGGGCAACGGCCACGCGCTGGCGCTGGCCGCCCGAAAGTTCGTTCGGCTTGTGGGTCATACGCGAGCCCACGCCTACGGCCGTTAACGCGGCTTTCGCGCGTTCGATGCGTTCATCGGTAGGCACGCCTGCGTAAATCAAAGGCAGCTCAACGTTGTGCAGAGCGGTGGCGCGAGCCAGCAAGTTGAAGGTCTGAAACACGAAGCCGATTTCCTTATTCCGGATGCGAGCCAGTTCGTCGTCGTCCAGTTCGCTTACCAGCTGGCTGTTGAGCCAGTACTCGCCTTTGGTCGGCGTGTCCAGGCAGCCGATCAGATTCATCAGCGTGGACTTGCCGGAACCCGAGGGGCCCATGATAGCCACGTATTCCCCCCGCTCGATGCGCAAGTTGACGCCGCGCAGAGCGTGGACCTGTTGTTCCGAGCCCATATCGTAAGTCTTCCAAAGATCCACGGCCGCGATCATGCAGGTCTGCGGCAGCGCGCTGGCGGCGGTGGGTGGAATGCTGATTACTTCGGCGGTAGCCATGTTCTTCTCCTGCTCCGGTGCCACTGATTTCTCCGTGTTTAAATTCGATTCCGTGGGCTCCGTCTTCCGTTGGGATGCGTCAAACTTGTCGCTCAAACCTGAGATTCGAGACCTCTTCTGCGGCACCGGCTTCCCGGTTGGACGCATGACGCGTCCGAACGTTATGTCTATTCTTCTTCCTTCTTCGGAACCGAATTATCGATCTTCACACTACTTCCAGAACGCAGAGTGCGCAAAACTTTGTAACTGCCCGTGATCACTTCGTCACCCTCGCTTAAACCATTCACCACTTCGATGTCGCTAGTGCCAGTAATGCCGGTACTGACAGGCACGAACTCTGCTTTCTTATTGTGAATGACGAAGACGCCCTGCACATCCTGTTGCGCGCCCCTGTTCTTGGATGCTGTTTCCTTAGGCGTAGGTGCCGCCGCATGCACCGAGCCCGGCGTTGACTTCTCTTGTTCTAACTGGGCTTGGCTGCGAACCGATAGCGCTTGAATTGGAATGGACAGCACGCCGCTCCGGGCCGCCGTCGTGATCTTCGCGGTGGTCGAGAGTCCGGGGCGAAGATCGGGCGGGGGATCAGTCACGGTTACGACCACTTTGAAGTCTTTCGCTTCTTCGCTAGTGCTTGCCTGCTGCGAAGTGGCGACGCCGGTGGAGCGGACGATGGCGTTGTCTCCGATCTCGGAAACGGTGCCGTGGAAAGTCTTTCTAGGAATGGCGTCGATGGTCACTTCAGTGGGTTGGCCGAGGCGAACGTTGACGATGTCGGTCTCATCCACCTTGACCTCGGCCGTGATCACCGACATATCGGCGAGCGTTAGCAGAGTGCTGCCGAGCGCATTTTGAATACCGATCACCACGGACTCGCCTTCGCGAACCGGCAAGTTGGTCACGACTCCGTCGTAGGGAGCGGAGTAGGTGGTTTTCTGCAGCACATCCGCGACACGGGTGAGATTGGCTCGCGCCTGCGCTACATGTCGGTCCGCAGAGTCTTTCTGAGCCTTGGCCTGGGAGATCCGCGCTTTGGCCTGTACCAGACCGGCTTCGGCTGTAGCCCACGCGTTCTGGCGGCTGTCGAAATCCGACTTCGCGATCAGTCCATCCTTATAGAGATTCTGGGCGCGATCCCAATCCAGCTTGTTGCGCGCATAGTCGGCCTGGGCGCGCAGCAGATCGGCGTCGGAGGTCTTGAGCGCCGCGTCGGCGGCGATGGCATCGGTTTCCGCGGCCTGCACCGAGGCTTGGTTGGCGCTTACGTCCGCCGTGGACTGCACGTTTTCCAATTGTGCCAGCAATTGCCCCTTCTTTACGTGGTCGCCTTCCTTTACGTACAGGTGGGTGATCTTTCCGTAGGCGTTGGCGCCGATGTTGACGTACGTCTTCGGCTTGATTTCGCCCGAACCGCTCACAACCGACGACAAGTCTTGGCGCTGTACCTTCCCGGTTTGCACCGTGGCAACGTTCTTCTGGCTCTGGTACACGGTGACGCCAACAATGATGGCTAACAGCACCACCACGCCGCCGCCGATCGCGATTTTTTTCCAGGGCTTCATCGTCTCCGTCGCAGTCCCGGGTCTTCGCCGTTGCTTAAAACTTCGGCCTTCGAGTCGATTCTGGAGCCTGCCCCCATGGCCTGACTGACGGACACATCCTCTGATACGTGCCTGGTTACAGGAAAGTTCCAGAGACGGCCTGGCTGAGCCTGCGTAGGAAACAAAGAAGCCGAAGGTATCTGACCCGGAACCTGAAATTATAGCTTGCTTCCCGCCGATTTCACCGCCTTCATCTGGAGGTTCGTACATACAGACTTTTCGGGTCCACCGGGCAACTCGCTAGCGGTTATTAAGCTTCCAATGACATGATTGGCGAAAGCGGTCAATCCGTTCCTTTGCTGTGACTTAACCTTGCATTCGCTTGATTGGGAGCCTAGAATAAGGGCCGAAAGCTTTACCGTCGTAGGAGTCCCTCTCATGGTTCGGGTTGGTTCACGTTACCTGTCGTCTCTAATTGTGTTTGCCGTTGTCGCTGGTTTTGCCGGTCCCGCCTCGGCGCAAAGCGACAAGCCAACTCCTCCCAGCCAGCCTCCATCGAGCGCGACATCTGGTGCGGCGACCGATTCTCAGGCGCCTCCGGACGACGTCGATCCCCTCAAACGTAAGCCCAATGAGAAACAGAAGAAGGCGCAGAAGAGGGCTCTGAATGTCGAGCTCAGCAAGACTTACAAAAAGTGGCTGAATGAGGACGTGGTCTGGATTATTACGGACCAGGAACGTGCCGCCTTCAAACAACTTTCCAACGATGAAGAGCGCGATAACTTCATCGAGGCTTTCTGGCAGCGCCGCGACCCCACTCCGGATACGGAAGAGAACGAATACAAGGAAGAACACTACCGGCGTATCGCCTACTCCAACGAGCATTTTGCAGCGGGAATCCCTGGATGGAAGACCGATCGCGGCCGCATGTACATCATGTACGGTCCGGCAGACGAGATTGATTCGCATCCCTCCGGTGGATCCTTCGAGCGCCCCATGGAAGAAGGCGGCGGCGAGACTTCCACCTTCCCCTTCGAAGACTGGCGCTATCGCTACCTTGAAGGCATCGGGCAAGAAGTGATCATCGAGTTCGTCGACACCTGCATGTGCGGCGACTATCACATGACGCTCGACCGGTCGGAGAAGGATGCCCTGAAGTACACGCCGAATGCCGGCCTAACTCTCTACGAGCAGATGGGCATGTCGAGTAAAGCGGACCGCTTTAGCGGTGGCGGGTTGGAGCAGCTCGGAGCGGGACCGATGAGTTCCAGCCTGCAGACCAAGGAGTTCGACCGTTTGGAACAGTTCGCGAAGTTGCAGGCGCCTCCGCCAGTCAAATTCAAAGACCTGGAAGAAATCGTCAACACCAAGTTGATTACGAACCTGATGCCTTTTGATGTGCGCTCCGATTTTGTGAAGGTCACCGGTGACACCGTGCTGGTGCCGATCACCATCCAGATGAAGTATCGCGATATCACGTTCGCCAACAAAGATGGCGTGCAGCGCGGTACGGTGAACATCTTCGGCCGGGTCAGCACTTTGACCGGGCGCGTCGTGCAGACCTTCGAAGATACGGCTCAGGTGGATGTTCCGGCAGAGTTGCTGCCGCGCACCGCGGAGAACTCCTCGGTCTATTGGAAAGCACTTCCGCTCCGTCCCGGGCGTTATAAAATTGAGATTGCGGTCAAGGATGTGAACGGCGACCGCAAAGGTCTGTGGAGTCGTGGTATCGTGGTGCCCGAGTACTCGGACGACAAGCTCGCGACTTCTTCGCTGATTGTTGCCGATCAAATGGAGGCAGTGCCGACGAAGGATGTGAGCACCGGCAACTTCGTAATTGGTGTCACCAAAGTTCGACCGCGGGTAGCACCCGCCGACGGCAAGCCCGCTCTCTTCAAGCGGAATAAAGACCAGAAAGTAAACTTCTGGATGCAGGTTTATAACTTGGGTGTGGACGAGAAGACGCATAAGCCCTCGGCCACTTTTGAGTTTGACATTGTTAACATTGCGACTAACAAACCCGTGGTTCAGAAAACCGAATCGACCGACACGATGGGCAATGTCGGCGAACAGGTGACGCTGCAAAAATCGATTGCATCGGCAAATTTGCAGCCGGGCGTGTATCGAATCGAAATCAAAGTGAACGACAACATCTCCAAACAGACGATCGACCCTTCAGCGACGTTTGCTGTTGAGTAACGGCCTGTTTGATTCCCCGGGGGTGGTTTTGAAACTTCGCCAGCTCGGATATTGGGCGGTGATCGCTGCGCTGTCGCTTCCTGCCTGGGCCGCAGAGAGGCCAGGGGAAATCTCCGGGTACGTGCGCGACGCCTCGGGTATTCCTCAGATGGGTGCCGTGGTCGAGATCGTCGGGACGGCGGCGCGGACCCTCACCGTGTTTACTGACGGCGCCGGTTTTTACTCCGCAACCGATTTGCTGCCCGGCTTATACACGGTCAAGGTTTCGGTCCCTTCTTTTTTGCCCGCCTGGCGCGACAAAGTGGGACTGCATCCCGGTACCAACACCCATCTCAACGTCACCCTGAATACTCTGCTGAATGGTATGCGGGTGGGTCCGCTGCGTGGCAGCTCCGATGATGACGACTGGAAGTGGACCTTGCGTTCGGTGGCAAACCGGCCTGTTCTGCGAGTGTTCGACGATCCCACGTCTGGGGACAAACAGGATCCGGAACTCAAAGGCAGCCTCTCATTCCTGGCTGGTTCTGCAGCTGAAGGCTACGGCAGCGGCTCGGAAATGAGCACCGGATTCTCCATCGAACGCTCCATTTTTTCCGTGGACCGCGTGGGCCTGAAGGGGAATGTCGGTTATGGAGACGGCCTTCCCGCCGCCGTTCTGCGTGCGACTTATTCGCACTCGCTGCCCAACGGTTCTGGTCCGTCCATGGGCATTGCCATCCGTCGTTTCGCACCCTCGGATCCTAATCTGCATAACGCTTCGTTGCAGGCAATGGCGCTTACTGGGGCAGAGAATTTTTCGGTGGGCGACGTGCTGGAGCTGAAGTTCGGCAGCGAATTGCAGACCATCCAATTCTTAGGGCGCGTGAACGCGTTCCGGCCCCGAGGATCTGCAGACCTTCACCTCTCCTCGAACACGATTCTCGGCTACGAGTACGCTACCTCCTTGCCGAGCAGCCGGGACGTGAATGGTTTGGATTCGTCGGCAGCCGATTTGAGTGAAGCTGATCCTCGGATCAGCGTATCCAATTTCACAACAAAGCTGGAAAGCGCTCACCATCAGGAGTTGAATGTTTCTCGCCGCGTGGGCAAGGACAATATCCAACTAGCGGTCTTCCGTGACCGGGTGGATAACACGGCGTTGCTTGGGACCGGCAACGTAACCGCCGCTGGCGGCGAGTTGCTGCCCGATATGTACTCCGGTACTTTCACCTACGCCGGCGATCGGCTGGAAGCGCGCGGTATGCGCGTCGTCCTGGCGCGCAAGCTCTATTCAGATTTGACTGCCACGCTGGATTACGCGTGCGGCGATGTTCTTGACCTGGCGAAGCCTGATGTCGAGATCCAGAGTGCGCGGCAGTGGCTTAGCACCGCGCGGCGACAGGCCGTGGCCGCCAAGTTCAGCGGCACTGTTCCTCGCACGCATACCCAGTGGATTGCCTCCTATCGGTGGATCAACGGTTCCGCGTTGACTCCAGTGGATATGTTCAACGCCTCGCCGGGACAGAGCGACCCATTTCTGAACCTCTTCGTTCGTCAGCCCATTCCAACCATGGGTTTCCTCCCAGCCCACATGGAAGCTTTAGTTGACCTGCGGAACTTGCTGGCGCAAGGCTATGTGCCGGTGGTGGGCCAGGACGGCCAAACCGTCTATTTCGTTCAGTCCGCCCGCTCCGTGCGTGGCGGCGTGACTATCAGCTTCTGATGTTCCGTTCAGTGCTTGCGTCTCGACAGTTACTCCTGCCGTAAACCCCCTGAAAGAACTAATCTGCCGCGACGTGTAAGTCGTTTGAGATCAATAAAAACGATCGCATCTATCACGAATTGATATAGTTCTCGGCAGCGTAGATTCCGATTTCCGTAGACTTCCAGTATTAATATCCCGCATTGCGTAGCGCGTCGCCCCCTTCTCTGCGTAACTGATTGAAAGCAAAACTGTTAGATGGGTGTTAATTTGGCCTGAAACATGCCCTAATGGCTCAAACAGCAAATTGCTTGGGAAACTACAGCAGCTGCTGAAAACTAGATTTGAAAAAGGGCTGGAGGGTTTGGGATGAAACGAACAGGGGCGGCGGTTTTTTGTGTTTTATGGTTGACGATTGCTGGATACGGTCAAACTTTTCGCGGATCAATCAACGGAAATGTGACGGACCCATCAGGAGCGGTTGTGGCCAACGCCGTTGTTAAGGCCACCAACGTAGCCACTGACGTCACCATTACCGCTAACACTACTAGTGACGGCGCGTTCTCCTTCCAGGATCTTCCGCTGGGAACCTACAAGATCACAGTCACCGCTACAGGTTTTCAAGCCATCACGTTCGATAACGTCAACGTAACTGCCGGAGGTGCTTACACGTTGCCGGTGAAGGTATCGGTAGCGTCCGCCGGCAGGACAGCTGTGGAAGTTTCCGCGGCCGCTTTGACGCTGGACACCACCACCGCTGCCCAAGATAACATTCTGCCCACGGAGGCCGTGCAGAACGTGCCGATGAACGGACGTGACTTCACGCAATTCGCCGCCGTGCAACCCGGCTACGGCGGTTACTCAGTCGGTGGTTTCGGCTCGCTCAACGGCACCCGGGCCAACCAGATGAATTGGCAGATTGACGGTGTGGATAATAACGACTTCTGGCATAACATTCCCGCCGTGAACCAGGGCGGCGTGTCGGGCATCGCTGGTGTCATCATGCCTCTCGATGCGATCGACGAATTCTCGGCCCAGACCGCATCCAATGCCGAAGGTGGACGCAATGCTGGTGGCATCGTCAATGTCGTGCTGAAGTCGGGCACGAACCAGATTCACGGCTCCGCGTACTACTTTAATCGCAACACGGCTTATGGGGCGGCCACACCGTTCTTCAACCCCAGCCTTCTTGCCTCGGAAGGATTGCCCAATGGTAAGCCGCCGCTGCGTAATGAGAACTACGGCTTCTCCCTCGGTGGGCCGATCATTAAGGACCGGACATTCTGGTTCATTTCTTTCGAGAAGCAGAAGTATACGATTGGCCTCTCCGGTCTGAATACGGAACCATCCCAGGCCTATCAAAATGACGCATTGGCTCTGCTGGCAGCCAACGGTATCTCGGAGAGTTCGATCTCCAAGCAGATGGCGGCTAACTTCTGGCCGAGCTATATCAATAGTCTTCCAGCGCAGCCGGGAAATTATTTTGCCAGCAATCCGTCGATCGGTTACAGCTACAACGGAGTCATCAAGCTCGATCACAACTTCAACGAAAAGAATCATTTCTCTATTCGCTGGTTCGGTGGTCAGGGTGACCAGATCGCACCACTCGGCGGAAGCGCCGCCCTGGCGACCGCGAGTTCCAACCTCTCGTACTATTTCGAGAAAGCCCCAATTCACGTTTACAATTACGCGCTCACGCTCAATACGGTCATAAGTCCGAAAATGGCCAACCAGCTGCTTTTCGGCGTGAACTACTTCAACCAGATATTCAATGACGCCAACCATAGCTTCGATACCGCGTCTTACGGCCTCGATCTCAGTCCTTCAGCGCTAATCAACGGCAAGCCCATCCTGGGAGCACCCAATCTACAGATCAGCGGTTTTGAGCAGGTTGGCATCACCCCGCCGGAAGGTCGCAACGACATCACCGGCATGCTGGCTGACATTCTTTCCTATAACGTGGGCAAGCATCAATTCCGCTTTGGCGGCGAATTCCGCCAGGGGCATGTGGATGAGTTCTATTTCCGCCATTCCCTCGGCAAATTCGTGTTTGATGGTTCGCAAGGTCCGTGGGCAGCTTATTGCACCGCGAATCCGGCAGCTACCGGTTGCACGAATGCGTTGGGCAACGTGGATACGAACATCTTTGCTCTCGCCGACTTCCTCGCGGGTCGCATTCAGTCGGGCGGCATCGCCGTTGGCGATGCAGAACGAAAAGTCGTGGTCAATGGAATCGATTTCTTTGCCCAGGACTCGATGCAGATCACGCGAAAACTCAATATTAACTGGGGTCTGCGCTGGGATTATTTCGGCCCCTTGCACAGCAGCGATGCGAAGGACTTAGCTGTTTTTATCCCGTCGGCTGGCGGCATCAAGATTCAGGGTAACGGGATTAGCTCCATCTTCCCGCCCGACAAAAACAACTTCGCGCCCCGCCTGGGCTTCGCGTATCAGCCCACGGAAAAATCCGACACGGTGGTTCGCGGCAGCTTCGGCGTCTTTTATGACCAGATCAACATGAACCCTTTCCTCGACTTCCGCCCACCGAACAATGCCGATGGTCTCGAGGATAACCCCGCAGGACCGCATCCGGTTTCGACCTATAGCCTGGGAAGTGCGGTCTGGCAGCCGAATGTAGCTCTCTTTCCTGGCGTCTCGACTTGCGTGACCGGGAATGTTGCCACCGACCCGAACTGCAGCACGTCTGTTTACGACGTCTTCTCCGTCAGCCAAAACTTTCGAACTCCCTATTTCTTCAACTACAACCTGAATCTTCAGAAGAGCTTCGGAAATGGAATGGCGGTGTGGCAGATAGGCTATGTGGGCAGCGAAGGCCGCAAGCTATCGGTCATGTTGGACATCAATCAATTCGGCCAATATGCGGCCGAGTTCCCCAACTATGGCGGCATGAATCAGCTTAACAGTATCGGCACGTCTAACTACAACGCGCTGCAGAGCACGTTACGGCTGAGGGCGTGGCATGGTCTGAGTTCCTCGTTCGCCTATACATGGGGGCACGCGCTGGACGAGATTAGCGCGTACCGCGGCATCCTCCCCTACGACAGCACGAACCTCAAAGCCGAGTACGGCAATGGCGACTTCGATACTCGCCAGAATTTCTCGGCCACCATCACTTGGGACATTCCCGGGTCCTCGCGCGGCCCTAGGTGGCTTTCCCATGGTTGGGCGATCAACAGCCTGATGACATTCCACGGTGGCCAGCCTCTGGATGAAGCGCGCACGGGATATGACATTATCGGCAACCCGTTCGCGGGCATCTCACATGCCTTCCAGAAAACACCAACCTTCACCGGCGTGACCTGGGTCAATCCAGCCGCGTTCTGTCTGCCCGCCATAGACGGTGGAACAACTCCGTGCTCTGGTCCGAATATCTTCGGTGGCGATCTGCGCCGGAACCAGATCTATGGTCCGGGTTTCTCCGATGTGGATCTGTCCGTCTTTAAAAATATCCCGATCACCGAGCGCGTCAAAGCTCAGTTCCGGGTCGAGATGTTTAACCTGTTCAACCGCATCAACCTCGCCTCGGGCGTGGGCGCCACCAGTCCCGGCAATGGGGCTATCACCGACACGATCGGCGACTTCAACGGTGCCCCTGGTATCGGTCCCGGCGAGGCGTTCAACATGCAGCTAGGCTTGAAGATCCTCTTTTAGCTCGTTTAGCTGCCTAAGCCTCAAGGCCCCTTGCCGCTCGCGGCAGGGGGCTTTCCTTTCTGTTTCAATAAACCAGATTGAAAGCAGTTCCCAAAACTGCGGGACAAACAGTCCGCGTTACACAATCTACTGCCTCCCCACCCGTCTTACGCCTTCCGTTACTACGTCGCTTGGTTACTGCGATGTTACGCTGCTCTCATAATTCCCCCAAAGCGTCTGTTGCGGAGACTTTCGATGCGTCGCTCCTTCTGCGCCATCCTTGCCTTGGTCCTCGGCGTGTGCTTTGCCGCGCCGCTCTATGCCCATCACCTGAAGCTAGGTGCTACCTCTTCGATGCCGGTGACTACCTCTTCTGCGCAGGCCCGGGCACTTTACCAGAAAGGCATGGAGGACTACGAGAACCTCTACCTGGAACGCTGCAACGACGATTGGCGGGAGGCCGTAAAGCAAGATCCCAATCTTGCCGTGGCCTGGGCATGGATTGCCTTTAACAGTAGCGACCCTAAGGAAGTGAGCGTGGCCCGCGAAAAGGCCAAGGCCCTCGCTCCCAAACTGACGCCGGGCGAGCAACTGATGGTGGCTTGGATCGCCAAAGTGCAGGAAGGCGACTTCATCGGCGGTATCTCGGCCATGAACGACTTGCTCGAGATGTATCCCAAAGATAAGCATCTTTTCTACCTCGCCGGCAATTGGCTAATGGGAGAGAACGGCGACGAGCAGGCGCAGAGATTCATGGAGAAAGCGCTGGCTATCGACAAGAACTTTCCTGCCGCGCTGAACGATCTTGCCTATCTGAACGCGCGCAATCGGCAATTTGCCAAGGCATTTGCGGCCATGGACCGCTACGTCGCACTGCTTCCCAAGGAACCAAATCCCCAGGATTCTTACGGCGAAGTGCTGCGCATGGCGGGAAATTTTGAGGGATCATTGCAGCACTACCGCGCCGCCCTGAAGATCGATCCTGATTTTGTGACTTCCCAGGTTGGCTTGGGCGACACGTATGCCCTCATAGGCAATCAGGATCAGGCGCGGATTGAATATGACAAAGCGATCCGCTTCGCTCACAATGAGGCGGACCGTCTGACCTACAGTATGCAGAAAGGAATGACGTGGGTACGGGACGGCAAGTTCGCCGAGGCCGACAAGTTATTCCTGGAGGTGGCCGAGAACGCACACGCCAAAGGGCAGGATTTGCAAGAAGCGCAAGCCTACCGGCACATGGCTGAGTATCAGGCAGATGATAAGGCCGCGTTGAAGTATCTGCAGAGTGCCGAAGATTCTCTGGACCACAGCAATGCGATTTCTCCATCCGACAAGGGTGAAGAACTGTCCCGCATTCTGCGCAACCGCACGGTACGCGCAGCCCATGCGGGCGACGCTGCCCTGGCTGACAAATCTCTCAAGCAACTTGAGACGATGACGAGCGGCAGCCGCAACCGCGTCATCCAAAGCTCCTACAACGGCGCGGCCGGAACTCTATTGATGGATCAGAAGAAGTTCGAAGAAGCCATCACCTATCTCGAAGAGGACCAGGACAATCCTTTCACCCTGGAGCTCCTGGTGCAGGCTTACTATCAGAGCAGCCAGACCGAGAAATTGGCCGAGGCCGAGGCCAAGCTGCGAAGTACAAACGTTCCTACCATGGAACAAGCTCTTGTGGTTCCCGCCGCGCGCTTGCGCCGGCCGGAAATCTAACCGTCATTTACCGTATTGGAATAGAGTTGCTCTATACTGGCAAACGCCAGCGGGAAGGCGAGAACCTTTCTGCTGGCTTTAGCCCTCAATTACTCGCCGAGGCTGAATGAACCCTAATCTCGATCGGCGTTCCCGCCAGAGAGTTCTTGCCCGCGTCCCGGTTCGCGTTAAGAGCGCAGTAGGGGGAAGGGAACTGGCTGCCGAGACCCGCGATGTCAGCACCAATGGCGTTTTCCTCTATAGCAAGTCCCGCATGACCGAGGGTTCCGATCTCGAACTGGTCCTCATTCTTCCTCCCGAACTGACCTCCGGCGAAAAGTGCTGGGTGTGTTGCCATGCCCGTGTACTGCGCGTGGAACAAGGATCAGGCACCGACTTTGGAGTCGCAGCCGAAATTCTGCGGATGGACATGCTGCCTGAGATTCCGATTTGATGTTGTTCCTAACCCGCCACGGACCGCAGAGCAGTTCTGACTCAACTGGCTCAATAAAGCTGCCGCATTACCCGCGGCTTTCCCGAAAAATTGCCGGTTCAAACCCTAGCCCTTTCAGGGCACGGGATTTTTAGCAAAAAATCTTGGAGAAAGCCCTTCCCTTAGCCCCGACCTTGGTGCAATAATGGCGGCCCTAGAATTGCTCTGGCCAAACTCGGTAGTTAGGTGGGCCCATTGTATGTGGATTGATAAATTAGCCGACGGTGTGGTGCAGGTTCAGACTCCCATCGGCCCGCGGTACTTGATGCCATCCTTTATCCAACGTGCTTATTTTCTGTGGATGTTCCGTCACTTTCCCATCCTCCCACACGCCGTCCTCAGCTCTTGGCAGCAGCGCCTTATCGATCGCTTATGTTCCGAGCAGAGATTTGTGTCCATGGCTTACGCCGATGGAATGGAGGATGCTCCCGTGATTGGCACTGTCGAGAAGCGCCAACCGATGGGGTCAGGGTCGTTGCCGCCCCGCCGTCCCGTGGTCAGCGAAGGCTCCCGAGGGTTAGCCGCAGAAGTACGGCAGCGTTCCTAAACCGACTCTCCCGCCACACACGATGCGTGCGCGAAGAGTCCCGTCGGTTATCCGGTTTTCTTCTGGCTGGTAAACGGACTACTCGCTCCGTCCGTCTTGATTGAGAGAAGTTCACAAATCCTGCAGTAAACCAGTCGTCATCCGCGATGACCCAAGATCACGAAAATGCTACAATCACCAACTGTCCCCAGGAAGAATGTTCGCGTAGGGCGCGTAGCTCAATTGGCAGAGCAACTGACTCTTAATCAGTAGGTTGTCCGTTTGCCACTTTGTAGGAGCAAACCAACACGCCGCAAAGCCTCACCCACTTCAGAGCGCCGTGCCTCATCGTAGATTTCCTGTTGTTCCACCCGTGAATGTCCCAAGGTATCGCGGACGACAACAGGGTCTTCTTTCGCTCGTCGCATCTGTCGTTTCAAAGTATGGCGGAAATCGTGCCATCCACCAACCTTGACGCCGATGAGAGCCGCTGTAGGATGAAGCCAACGCTTGCGGGCGTTCCCCAAATCCACTGGCTCACCCGTTCGCCCATGCAGAATCCACTTGGCTCCCGCTCCCAATGTCCGCAAACGTTGCAACAGTTCAACGTGCACCACAGCATCCAACGGGTAAATCTCTTCTTTTTCCCTGCCCTCGGAATCTGTAAGAGGTATCACCCGTTTGTGGGTACCAGTGCCGTAGATCACTCGCCGCACATGCAACACGTTCTTAGCATCAAGATCGGCGGGTTGCAGCCCAATCGCCGCCTCACCCCTGATTCCCACAGATGCCAACAACAGCACCAGTGTGGAATAAGGCTCTTTCAGACGAGAGACGAATTGATCGGTCTGTTCCGGGAGGAGTTCAGTTCGTACAACCTTGCGACCGCCGAACGCTCTCGGAAGACGAATACCTTCCAGCCAACCATTCGGTTGCTGTAGGTAGCCGTTCTGCTCAGCCCACGCCAGCGTCATGCACAGCGTTACCCTCATGCTTTTGACGTAAGACTTGCTGTACTTTTTCGCTTGCTTGGTTAGGAACTCCTGAATGGATTTTCGAGTGATAGTCCGAACGTCGGTGTTGGCGAAGGTCGGCAGAACGCAAGCCCGCAGCGTGTTGCTGTAGTTGTTCAATGAGCCTTCATCCAACGTCATTCCCTCCGTCGCCTTCCACTCTTCCACCAGTGTCGAATACAGTTTGACCTTGGTAGAAACCGTACCCGGCTTCAGCATTTCGTCCATGACAGCATCCAGTTTTTTCTGAATGGCATATTCAGTGGCAAACTCTTTTCGGAGGCCCAGTTTAACAACGGCTATTTCCCGTTCGCCCTTAGCATCCAAAGTTTCCAACCGAAACCTGCCGTAAACCATCTTCTTCTTTCCCCTCACTTTCCAGCTACCTCGTTGAAACCGATTGACCAT
>JBEKRE010000033.1:0-53738 GCA_049519055.1 Candidatus Sulfotelmatobacter sp.
CAGCTCGGGCTTCCACCCATGGTCGTGCGGTCTTAGCTTAATCCGCCGAACCGCCGGATGCGGACCCGCATGTCCGGTGGTGTGGCAGGGGAGGCGGGGCGACCCGTCCCCCTATGCCGATTAACTACTTAATGGCTATGTGGGGCAGCCCTCGGCTGTCCGCGGAGCGTAACTCGGCTCTAGACTTTCCGCTCCCCGCTCCACTCCTGATCTTTCTTCTGCGGAACTTGACTCAGCGCATCCACCAACAACCGGCGCAGCCGGTAGCGGCTTTCCAGGTCAGTATTCACAATCTCGAAACCCACCTCATTCACGCGCGCCCTGCGCAGCAGCACATGGGCTTTGATCTTTGACCGCATGCCGAGGGAAATCTCCAAATCAGCTTCGCTGCCGATTCGCAGATTGTCCTCTTTCGTGCCCATGCCGCCGCCCAAACTCAACTCACGAATCAGAATTCTTGATTTTCCCCAGGAGCTGCCAATCGTGGCGCCAAGTGTGCGCGCCAGCACCATTCGTTCGTAGCGCCGCTGTCGGACCCACGGACATGCCGGAGCCGTGTCGAGCGGTGCGATGGCTAACTCCGCTGGCTCGATGCCGCTGTCGGAGAGGATCTGAGCACTGTAGCGCGGATCCGTTTTGGACAAGGACTGTGCCGCGGCAATTCTGAGTTCACGATGATGAACCCATCCAAATCTTTTCCTGGTCTCGATAATCTCTCGTAGCAGCGGCACCGCCTCAGGATCCCGCAGCCGCCCCAGCGACTCGATTGCCTTCAGTTGGACAAACGGCGAGCGCGAAGCTGCTTCGCCCGGCTTCGCCATCGCTACCAAAGGCGGCGCCGCGCTCATGTCGCTACTCATTCCGATTTCATCGATAGCTTCCGGCAGAACCACAGCATCCAAGACTTCTGCCAGCTCCAGCAGGGTTCGTCCACGGTCTGGAGCCGCGCCGTAAGCCACCTGGCGAACCACGATGTCATGGTAGAAGCGGTTCCACTCCGGTAATCGCGCCGGCAACAGCTCCAGCAATGTGCCCACATCCAGCCGGCTCAATAAACCTACAACTGCCGCCGCCTGTCGCGACTGTCCCGTACGCAATATTTCCCGTAACTGCGCGAGAGCCGGAGATCCCATCTCTTTGACCAGCTCCACCATGCGATCGCATTCATCCCGCCTCATGCATCGGAAGAACCGGTCAGCCAGATGTTCCGCCCCCGATTGGCAGGTTCGCCGCAACACCACCAGCAGCTCTGGTGGAATCGGATCATGGTTCAATGCTTCCTCAATAAACTCTGGAATCCGGTTTTCCACTCCTACGCGCGGCCGCAGGTCGTTTACCATGACCGGGCGCTGCTGCAGCAGCATTTCCATCGCGGAACATACCTCGTTCAATGCCTGGTAGTTCTTGGCCTCGCTGGCCTCCTGGCTAAGGCGCACGAAAGCCGCGCTCAACAAGCTCTGCAGCTCAGGATCCTTCTCGACGCAAAGCTGCTCAGTAACTTTGCGGATCGCCCCGCCCGTCGCCTCGCCACCCAACCTCGCGTACAGATCGGCGAGTTGGCTCAATCCGATCGCAGTCTTGCGGCGGGAGTCAGCTTCCTTGGCGTTCAGGCAACCAGAGTAATTGTTCAAAATCTCAGCCGACGCCTCTTTCTCGTCACGATCGAGAAGTAGCTCCACGAACTGGCGCACATTGCGTGGTGGAACACACGGAGCTTCGTGGGAAAGTAAAACCGTCTTTTTCCCCGACTCTGGCACTTCCGCCCAGAACATCCTGTCCAGGATATCGGCATGCGACTCCACCAGGATCCCGGCCTTGTTCATCTTTTCTTCTTGCAACTTCAGAATCTGTCGCAGCGAGTCCATCTGCCGACTCATGTGCTCCATCATCTGATGCACAGCGTTTACTTTCACTTCGCCCTTTTGGTAACGGTCCAATGCGAAACGGATGGCCATGTGCTCGGCCGCTTTCATCAACAGCGGCGTATCTTCCTGTTCGGTAGTCACCTTGGCCGCGAGCGTACCCAACAACTGCTGCAGGTTCAGACGTGTGTTGGGGGCGGTCTCAGACAGTTCCTTCTGCAGAACCTCAGGACTAGCATTCGGATCGCCCTGCACCTGGCCGAATCGAGTCAGCAGGCGTATCGCCTGAACTACTTCGGCTTCCTGCAGCGGAACCACTCCACCTTCCCAGGCTGGAGCCGTTCCCGTCCCCGTTCCCGCGCCCGCGCCTGGTTCCGGCCCTGCCACCCAGTGCCCAGGCATGTTTGGAACACTTCCAAAAGGAACTGCCGTTCCGCCACCTTGTCCTTGGCCGCCCCCTCCCGCGTTGGCGCCTTCGGCCGCCGCAATCAGCTGCAACAGTTTTTGCGGATCATTCAACCATTGCTTGAATTCCGGTCCTAATGTCTGTGCAGCGATCTGCGCCGCTACGCTGATGTCACCGGTAAGCGGATCGGCCGCTACGAATTTCACTTCGTTAATCTTGATGGTGCTTTGCTTGGTGCCGCTATTGAGTGCTTCTTTGATCTGCTTCGATACGTCTTGAGCCTTGGAGCCGGCGACCGTGAAAGCGCGCACTAGGCGGGTGAAATCTTCGATGGTTACGTCCTTGGAGAAGTGCAGGCTGGCGAGGCCGGCCGTACTCAAGAGCTGGCCAAAGCTACGCTCGGTCTGACCCGTTTCCAGCGGCACGCCGTCCAGCAACAACTTGTTATCCGAAACTCCCAGCAGAAAGCCGCCATCTCCCGCCGCCGGTAGACCCTGCTGTAACTCATTCCAAGCGACTTCGAATTGCGCTTCTGTGCGCTTATGTTCGTAGCCGTACATCCGCGCATACTTGATCAGGATGTTCAGGCTGTGGACGAAGGCCCGAGCCGACGCCGCCCGATTGGCATGAAATGTACTTGCGTTCGTGATAGAGCGCTCCTCGAACTACACTCTGCAAGTAGAAGGTTAAATCTAAGAGGTAAGTCCCCGCACATTACGGAGGTAATGGCACCTCGCTGGAAATTGGTCCAAGTGGAAGGCTGGGCTGGCTGCTGGCCTGTCCTTATGTAGTGAACGACTTGGGACACTCCCTGGCACTGGCATTCGCCTTCATCTCCGGCGAAAATAGTGATATTTAAGAGCGTCTTTTCAGAACCCCTGTGCCCTCTTCAATCACTCGCACAACTCGGCCTAAAAAGGTTACCGGCCTTCGCTACTGGATGCTGCGGGTGCTGGAGGAATGCGAGTACGTCTCCGCCGATTTCGGCCCCGACCCCGTTCACGACTTGCGCGTAGCCCTTCGCCGTTGCCGCTCTCTGGCCGACGGCTTGATGGCACTCGATCCCGATCCCGATTGGAAGGCCATGAAGAAGGCCGGCAAACGCCTGTTTCAGCGCCTCGGCACTCTCCGCGACGTCCACGTAATGATGGAGTGGGTCGAAAAATTGAGTGTGGCGTGGCCGCTCTCGCCCGCGTTGCCGAAATCTGACCAAAACCCCGGGGAAGTGGATAATGCCGCGGCAACCGGAAACCTAAACTACGACCCTCGAGATCCAGTAGGCCAATCCCTTCTCGAAATCCTCCGCCGTCGCGAACTAGAACAACAGCACGAGGCTCAAGCCGCTCTCGAAGAGTTCGACCGCAAACAGTGGCGCCAGTGGAGCAAGTCTCTTCCCGCCCGTGCCACGCGCATCCGCCTGGGGAGCGCGCTCTTCAAACACCTCGCTCTCGAACGTTGGACGGAAGCTCGCGACCTTCACAATCACGCCCTCCGCAACCGCTCCCAGATCGCTTTTCACAGTCTTCGCATCGGTATCAAGCGCTTCCGCTACATCGTGGAAAACTTTCTCCCCGTCGAGCACAAGGCCTGGAGCAATGATCTGAAGGAAATTCAGGACCTGCTCGGCGAAGTGCACGATCTAGACGTGCTATGGTCCACGGCCGTATCTTGTCAAGTTTTTCCCGATGCAGATTCGCGCAATCGCTGGCGTCAGAGAATCCTCTCCGAGCGCACCAAGCGCATCGACCACTATCGCGCCAAAATGCTCGGCCCCGATTCTCTCTGGCAAGTCTGGCGCGCCGCGCTGCCCCAAGGCCAGCAAATCCAGGCCCTCACAACTCACCGCATGAAGCTCTGGGCGAATGGACTCGATCCTGACTTCCCGCATTCCGAGCATGTCGCGAGCCTTGCCCTTCAGCTTTACGATGGGCTGCTAGCCTGGGGATGGCAACCCTCCATAGATGCGGCCTCAGCCCGTTCTAGTCTGCTTGCTGCCGCTCTTCTGCACGATGTGGGTAAGTCGGAAGGCCAGAAGGGCCATCACAAAGTTTCGTTCGATTTGATTCGAGCTCACGGCAACCCCCTGGGCTGGAAGCCCGCGGATCTACAGCGCGCCGCGATTGTTGCCCGTTTTCACCGAGGAGTCTTGCCCACAAGAAAACACAAAACTCTGCGCGATCTCCTCCCCGACGAACAAAAAGCAACCATCCAGCTTGCCGCTGTCCTGCGTCTGGCCAATGCCCTGGATACCGCGCACGATGGCCGCATCCGGCGTATTCACATTGATCTTGATAATGATCAGGTTAAGAGCAAAAGTAAGAGAAACGAAGCTTTGATTATCGCTGCCGAAGGCTATTCATCCCTCGGACAAGCTGGTCGGACCATCGCCGCCGAACGCCATCTGCTGGAGACTGTTCTGCATCGGCCTGTGCTGGTTAGGCCGATCAAGAATTCCTCAACTCGACCCGTCCTGAGTGGCCGACGGTAGCTTCTCAGCCACTTTTCACCGCCCCGCCCAAGCGGTTACAACTGACGCATCCATGACCCACGCCCAACTAGTCGAGAAAGCCGTTCACTGGCTGCGCCGCTACCGTTGCGGAGTCGTGCTCTCCGAGCAGGCGTGCGTAAGCGGAGAGATGCCCGATGCCATCGGCTGGAAGCGCGCCTGTCATTCCGTACTCGTCGAATGCAAAGTCACGCGTTCTGACTTTCTCGCCGATCGCGCCAAACCGTTTCGCCTCAAGCCGGAGCAAGGAGTAGGCTGCGAGCGCTTTTATCTAGCTCCGGCCGGACTCGTGCGCCGAGAAGAACTGCCTGGTGGGTGGGGACTGCTGGAATTCCGTCGCGGCAGAATCGAAAGCACACATCCCTCGGCAAAGAATCTCCGCAGCGTCACCGGGTTCCGTTACGAAATGAATCTCTTGCTCGCCAGCCTGCGCCGCGTCGAGCTACGCGTCGAACCGCAAAGCATCACCGATTTCCTTAAGTGGAAGAACCGCATGGCCGAATACAACCGCGGCACCCTTCCTGAAGGACTCGCTTCCACCGAAGAAGAAGTCAACGTTTTCCTGGAACCAGATCTGACGTTATAGCGAGCAGCTAGAGGCTAAGGCCATCCTTCACAGTTCTCGCCGTCCTTCGATAGCTTTAAGCATGGTGATCTCATCGGTGTACTCTATGTCACTGCCCACCGGGATGCCCATCGCGATGCGCGTCACTTTCACGCCAACGCGCTTGAGTTGCTGGGAGAGATATGCAGAGGTGGCTTCGCCTTCGACCGTAGGATTAGTGGCTACGATCACTTCATCCACATTGCCCGCATCGACGCGGGCAATGAGGTTCGCGATGCGCAATTGCTCCGGCCCCACGCCGTGCAGTGGCGAAAGCGATCCGTGCAGCACATGGTAGACACCATTGAAATGTTTGGTCTTCTCAATGGCGGCAATGTTGGTCGGCTCCTCAACCACGCACACCAGCCGCTGATTTCGGGTCGCGCTGGTGCAATAAACACACGGATCCACGTCGGTAATATTGTTGCAAACGGAGCACAGCCGCAGGCTGGCCTTCACGTCGCGCACCGCCGCGGCCAGCGCCTCGGCATCGTCATCGCTCGCGCGCAGAATATGGAACGCCAGCCGTTGTGCGCTCTTGCTCCCCACGCCCGGCAGTTTCTTCAGTTCATCAATCAGCCGCGACATCGGTTCAGCAAATTTGGACATAAAAATTGAGTGATTTCGTGATCGGGTCATCGGGCGATTTGAAAACCAAAATCCAAAGAATTGGGCGAGATGGCCCGATCATCAATCGCCCGATCTCTTCACAGCCCGCCCATGCCCAGTCCGCCCAACATTCCACCCACCGTCGATTGCATCGCTCCATCCACTTTGCGCGAGGCTTCGTTTACCGCAGCCAGGATCAAATCCTGCAGCATCTCCACATCGCCGGATTTCAGTGCTTCCGGATCGATGTGAATACTGAGCAGTTGCTTGCGGCCATCCATTTTCGCGGTAACCGTGCCTCCGCCCGACGACGCCTCCACCACCGTCTCCTGCATTTTCTTCTGCAGGTTCTCGTACTGCGATTTCGCTTTCGACATCAATTCTTGCAGATTGAATCCACCCATAATGGCTCTACCGCTTCTCCTTGTAATCAATCACGGTGCGAATCTGTGCGCCAAATTTCTCTTGCAGCCGCCGGACTACCAAGTCTTGCTCAGCCCGATTCCGCCCATTCGTTCCTCCACTCGCACCGTTCGTTCTGCCAGCACCATTGCGCTTTACTTCCGGGCTCGCCACAGCCGCGCCGGGAACTACTTTCAACCTGACGGCCCGTCCCAGAACGCCGCTAGCGGAAGCGATTGCTAATCGCCTTGCCTCAGTTCCCAACGACATATCCACCACCGTCTGCGATTCTGTAACTTTGATCACGAGCTCGTTTCCTTCGACCGCCCATTCGCCCGCCTCGAGCATCGAGACCAGAATGCGCTGATTGCCGTCCGCGAGCGTCTGCAGCACGGCGCTCTTGAGTTTCTCGAGGGGCGCGATAGGGGCGGAAAGTAACGTCTCCGTTTCGGGCGGCGAACTCATTTGCGCCTTCGGCTCGGCTTCGGCGCGCAAAGTGATCTGCGGTTCGGCCACATTCTCGCCAAGACTTGCCGGTGCGGCAGCCCCCATGATTACAGGCGTAGGCGATGTTGCGGCTCCGAACATGCGGGGAGCCCCCGCGGGAACCACCTCCGATGAAAACTCCTGCCGTGGACTGCCCTTGCGCGCCGAGTCAGCTGCAAATGGCGAAACATGATTGGAACGGCCTGGCGCAACTGCCTCTGTGCGTCGTGCGCTCGCAGTTGAACCAAAAATTGAAGGCCGCGCGGGAGTTCTGGGCGCGCTCCCCGCAGAGCCTGAAGCATTCGAAGAAGCGGCCACTTCGCCGAGCAGTTGCTCGATGGGCAACAGGCGTTGCGCATGCGCCATCTTTAGCAGCCCGAGTTCCAGATGAAAACGCTGCTCCTGCCTGTAGCCCAGTTCTCCGTGGGTGCGAAGCATGATCTGCAAATGACGCGTGAGATCCTCTTCGCCAAACAAAGCCGCGACACGCTCAACGCGCTCGCGCTCTTCACTCGAAATCTGCAACAGGGAAGAGTCTTTACCCGCAATCTTGGCAACCGTGGCATTCCTCAGAAATCGCACCATCTGCCGTGCAAAATGCGTGGGGCTGTGCCCTTCGCTGATGAGATGGTCAACTTGCCGCAGCACGTCTTCGATAGCGCCCCGAGCGATGGCCTGCATCACCTCCTCGAGAACATGCGAGGGAGCGGCGCCGACCAGGTCCCGCACTGAGTCCGCCGTGATCCGTCCGTTGGAAGATGCGATTGCCTGATCGAGAATCGATAACGCGTCCCGCATGGAGCCGTCGCCAGCCTCAGCCAGTAGCGCTAGAGCATCGTCATCCGCTTCGATCTTTTCGCGTCCGACGAGGTCGCGCAGTTGGCCGACGATCGCATCGAACTTTACTGCGCGGAAACTGAAATGCTGGCAGCGTGAACGAATCGTCTGCGGAATGTCCTCCGGCTGCGTGGTTGCCAGCATAAAAACAATATGATCCGGCGGCTCTTCCAGCGTCTTCAGCAGCGCGTTGAAGGCGGCGTCGGTAATCTGGTGAGCTTCATCGAGGATGTAGATCTTGAAGCGATCTCGCGCCGGACGGTAGCGCGCGGCCTCACGTAGTTCGCGGATCTCGTCGATCCCGCGATTGGTGGCGGCGTCGATCTCGATCACGTCAACCGCATTACCGGCGCGAATCTCGGTGCAGGACTCGCAGATTCCGCAAGGCTCTACAACCGGCTTATCGGAAGAACGGCAATTCAAAGCCGCCGCCAGAATCCGTGCCACGGTGGTCTTTCCAATACCCCGATGACCGCTGAAAATATAGCCGTGGGCGGTACGGCCCTGTTCGAGCGCGTTTTGCAAGGTACGGGTAACGTGCTCCTGTCCGATAACATCGGAGAATTTCTGTGGACGATATTTGCGCGCCAGGACGGTGTAGCTCATGAGCCGGAAGAGACGATTATACGTGATGGCGAGGGGATCGGGTCGCCGTTCGCTCCCCAGTGGATGCTTGCTAAAACGGAACAGCAAGCGATAGTCTGGTGCGTCCACTCGGTGTGTCGGAGCGGCCGGCTCCCGTGGAGCGACAAGGAGAGAGTTACCATGCAACTGAAGCTGTCAACGCAAACGAAAGATGGAATCTTGCTGGTCGATTGTAGCGGCCGGATCGTGTTTGGGGAAGAGTCTTCGCTGTTGCGGGAGACTGTTAAAAAAGCCGTAACACAGAATAATCGCATCGTTCTGAATCTGGGCGAGGTCAATTACATCGATTCCGGCGGACTGGGAACGTTGGTGGCGCTGCGTACGACCGCGCAAAATGCCGGCGGCACCATCAAGTTAACGAACCTGACCAAACGCGTGGGCGATCTGCTGCAAGTCACCAAGTTGCTCACGGTTTTCGATGTATACAACTCCGAGGCGGAAGCCATCGCATCCTTTCGTCAGGCGGCGGCCTAGTCCGGCCCTGCGAGTTTGGGGCTCAGCAATCGCGGGTGTAATTCTCGCGAATGGTCCCCAGCTGCGCCGGACTTCCTCGCATGCTTCCTCGCATCATCTTCATTCTGTGCCTGCTGCTGAGCGCCAGCGGCTTCGTCTCGCCGCCACTCGCTCTGGCGCTGGGGTTGGTCTTTGGTCTGACGTTGCCACATCCCTACGGCCGGGAAGCGAAGGCAATTTCCAAGTACCTGTTACAAGGCTCCGTCGTCGGGCTTGGTTTCGGAATGAATCTTCATCAGGTTGTTCAGGCCGGGCGTAGCGGCTTCGTTTACACCATGCTGGGCATCAGCTTCGCGATGCTTGTGGGCATGGGATTGGGCGCGCTGTTCAGTGTGCAACGCGTGCCCGCGTTTCTCATTTCCACCGGTACTGCAATTTGCGGCGGTAGCGCTATCGCCGCTGTCGGGCCCATCACGCAGGCTAGCGACGAAGAGATGGCCATAGCTCTGGGAACGGTCTTTGTGCTGAACTCGGTGGCACTGCTCATCTTTCCTACTATCGGCGCGGTCCTGAAGTTGACGCAGTCGCAGTTTGGACTATGGGCGGCGCTAGCCATTCACGACACCAGTTCCGTGGTCGGAGCGGCGGCCAAGTATGGAGCCGTAGCGTTGGCCATTGCGACCACTGTGAAACTGGCACGCGCTCTGTGGATTGTGCCTCTTTCACTGGCAACGGCGGTAGTACGTGGCGCCAAGGCGAAGATTCAGTGGCCGTGGTTCATCGGCTTGTTTTGCCTGGCAGCGGTGTGCAACACCAATTTCCCGTCTGGAGCACATGCCTACTCCCTTGCGGTAAAGGTTGCAAAGATCGGACTGACCGCGACTTTGTTCTTGATCGGCAGCGGCATCTCCATAGCAACCATCAAGCGAGTAGGGCACAGGCCACTGCTGCAAGGAATTGTCCTGTGGCTGCTGGTTTCGGCGGGATCGTTATGGCTGATTCGCTACGGGTGGATTGCGCTGTGAAGAAGGAGAGAAAAGTGTCCTCAAAGAGTATAGGGGTGAAGCAAGGAGGCGATGCTTCCCCTGCTCACTCGTCGAACGTGCGCATGCGCATCGAGGCTGCGATCCGTCGCATTCCCAAAGGTAAAGTATCCACCTACGGAGCGATTGCCCGAGCCGCCGGATTTCCTGGGGGCGCGCGTCAGGTCGCGAAAGTACTGCATCGGGGCTATGGATTGCCTTGGCAGCGTGTGCTAGGCGCCGGTGGAGAAATTAAGCTGCGTGGCGATTCGGCTATCGAACAGCGCCTGCGATTGGAAGGCGAGGGCGTTCACTTCCGCGGCCGTCGCGTCGATATGAAGGCGCACGAATTCAAATTCGCGAGCAGCACCGCGGCAAAGAAACATTGACTCGAAGTTATAGGTCCCTCGGGGCGCTACTTCTTGAACTGCTCGTCAATCTCCACTTGATATCCCGTGACCAGCTTGTTGGTTTCGTTTGCCATGCCGACGACAGCCATCAACTCTTTGAACATCGAGTCTGTCATACCTTTCTTCTGTGCCGACGCGGTATGCGAAGCGATGCAGTAGTGGCATTGATTGGTCACGCTGACGGCGACATAGATCATTTCTTTGGTCAGTGGATCGAGCGCGCCAGGCGCCATGATCTGTTTGATATCTTCCCAGGTGCGCTTCAGCGTAGCGGGATCATGCGCAATCGCCTTCCAAAAGTTATTGATCCAATCGGTCGTGCGCGTGGCCATAATGTCGTCGAAAACCGCGCGCACTTCGGGGCTTGCATCTGTATATTCGATGAGTCCAAGTGTTGCCATGAGTTCTCCAGGTCCTAAATCAATTCACCACAGAGTCACAGAGAAACAGAGAAAGCAAAACCGAAGAAAGGGCTTGCCCCTGACTCCGTTGCTGATGCGGTTTTTGTCTCACGCGAAGCTATGTCGGTAGCTCTCCGTTCAGCAACTTCCCCAATCCCGCCGCCGGACACCGCACTCCCACATAAAACTGCCCGAACAGCGCGTATACAGCGCTCACTTGATCGAAGCGCATTTCGTAGATCAGTTTCTTGAAGACGAGTGGATCGTCCGCGAACAGATCGACGCCCCACTCCCAATCGTCGAAGCCGATCGAGCCGGTTATAATCTGCTTCACTTCGCCCGCGTAACGGCGCCCCACCAGTCCATGCTCATTCATCTGGCGGGCGCGCTCTTCGATGGGCAGCGTATACCAGTTCTTGTCCTCGCCGCGCCGCCGGTCCATGGGATAAAAACAGATGTAACGGTTCGCCGGGATCTGAGGAAATAGCCGTGGATGCATTGCCTCTCGATGCCGGTCGAGCTTGCACTCGATCTCAGCCTTCCACTGGTCGGAATGAGGCTGAATCCCTTGCGCGGTCAGTTCTTTGTAGATCTTGAGCGTGGAGTCATAGAGCCCGAGTTCGATGATCGACAGATACGAAGAGGTGGGTTCGAGATAATCGCTCAGCCGCAGACCGGCGATCTTGAGCTCGGCTTGATTGAGCTCTGCGAAGGAGTTGCGGAAGTGTACGAGCAGCAAATCGCCCTTGTGGCCGATCAAGGAAAAAAGCGCGGATTGCCCCTCGGATCTTTGTTCCATTTCGCACAGCACTGCCGTCGCTTCCCGAGCGATCTCAGTCCGCGTATCTTCCGGCAGGGCGCGCCAGGCTGTCCAGCGGAAACGCATCATCTGATGCAGCACGCTATAGCCCTCGGTTGTTAGCGGAACTTCCGGAATCTCCGCCGAAGCAGTCTGCGGAGGGCCGCTTTGCGGCCGCGCGGGGGAAGCCGTTGTGATGGTCATTGGGTTCTCGGGGCGAGTGCTCATGATTTCATCATCTATTGTACGCAAGACCTGCGAAGCCAGCGAGTCCACGGTTACAATCAAGTTGGCTCTCCGTGCGCTATGGATTTTTTCATGCGAAAAATCGGCCTCATAGCCTGCATGCTTTTCCTCTCGACCTTGGTTACCGCACAGAACAAACGTCTATGGGTGCTGAGTGCGCCGGGGACAGCGGTCGAGTATGACTCCGCAACTTTTGCACAAAAGCAGAAGATGGAAATCCCACCCGATGCATTAGCGTCGCCGTCAAGATTTTCCGTCAATTCCTTGGGGCAGATGTTGTTCGCCGAGCCTGTGGCCTTGCCGCTCGTGGAAGGCGATCTCTCTGCCGAACGAAAAGTTTGGTTCTGGAATGGTCACGCGGCGAACATGCTTTCACGCGATGTCGCTCGCGCCACCTCGACGGCGGGATCAAACCTGGTTATTACCGAGTCGGCGCCCGTGCCATTTCTGTCGGCGGATGGCGCGTATCTCTACTGGTTTTCGAATCAGGCACGCCACCTGCAGCGCGATGGCGTGGATCTCTCCACCAAGACAACCTGGCTGGCCTGGCGGACGGACCTCGCCGGCGACGGACGTCAGGACTTAGCCTCGGTCGCTATGCCTGAATGTTCTTGCACGACTGGAGGGTGCGAGGAAACCTGCCCCTACGGAGATACCTGGATTCCTGACGAAGGGTTGGGCAAGTTTTTTCTGCTGACCCTGTTTATCCAGGGACAAACGACACCGGTCTACAAGTCGACCTCCGCTTATGAGGAGAATGCAAACCAGTGGACGCCGACGTCGTTCGATCCCCCGCTGCAGCGCGTGCTGGACGCCGCTAATCCTGCGGCGATCCTGGAAGCGATCCCCGACAGGGGCTGCTGCGGATGGTCCAATGAAAGCGATGACCAGACTCTGCTGCATCTTCAGGGCAAAAGATTGACCATATTCGATGAACTCGCGGCCTACAAGAATCCCGACTATGACGTGAGCTTTTACACTCAGAACGGCAAGCTGTCGCCCAATCTCAGATCCGTGGCGATCACGATCACTGCAACAGCCAAGCCAAATACGCCGATTCAACTTGCCCAGCAAGGACAGGCCAATCCGGAGGAGTCGCAGCATATTCGCAAGGCTCTGGTAGATCTCCCAGCAGTCGAAGTTAAGAGGGTCGAGGATCCTCCTCGGCCCCTCGCTTTTTTGCCGCATGCGACCCTCGTGGGCTGGATCAATGATAAAGAGATCGTGATTGTGGAGGATCACTTGCTCGTTGCCTATAACCTCGCGAGCGGAGCGCGCCGAAAGTCGAACATACGCGTCGAAGATGGCGCACAAGTTTTTCTGCGCTGAGGGATCCCCGATCAATTGTTGAACCGCGAAGATTCGTCCGCCAACCCCCCAAAAGACCGTATTTCACCGCTTTCATTGACTTGCCGCAGTCCGGCACGTAGGATTTTTCAACGTGATTGGAAGAACCATTTCGCACTACCGGATTATCGAGAAACTCGGCGGCGGCGGGATGGGTGTGGTCTACAAGGCGGAAGACCCCCGCCTGCATCGTTTTGTTGCGCTCAAGTTCTTGCCCGATGCGGTCGCCCGTGACCCACATGCGCTCGCTCGTTTTGAGCGCGAAGCCCAAGCCGCATCCGCGCTCAACCATCCTAGTATTTGTACGATTCACGATATCGGCGAGCAGGATGGCCAGGCGTTCATCGCCATGGAGTTTCTGGATGGTCTGCCCCTGAAGCACCGCATTGGGGGCCGCCCTTTGGACCTGAAAACTCTATTAGCACTAGCCGTAGAAATTGCCGATGCCCTCGATGCCGCTCATACCCACGGCATCATTCATCGCGATATCAACCCGGTCAATATTTTTGTCACCAAGCGCGGTCACGCCAAGATCCTCGACTTCGGTCTCGCCAAACTCACAGAAGGTGATGAAGCCGTTCTCAGCGGCAATACTTTTGGGGAAATAACCCAGTCTCCTCACGATCCGGCTCGTCCGGGCTTTGCTTTGGGAACTATTCCTTACATGTCGCCGGAGCAGGCTTTGGGCCGGCCTCTGGATTCCCGAACCGATCTTTTCTCTTTCGGCGTCGTCCTCTACGAGATGGCGACCGGAATTCTGCCTTTCACCGGCCAAACGACCGCCGCATTTTTTGACTCTCTGATTCACGCCGCGCCGGAATGGCCCCTGCGGTTCAGCTCCGCTACTCCTGCCGAACTGGAACGCATTGTGCGGAAGGCGCTTGAGAAAGATCCCGGGGATCGTTATCAAAGCGCCGCCGAAATGCGCACCGATGTTCAGCGACTACGCCGCGAGGTCGAGTCCGGACAAGCCCTCACAGCCGCACCGGTCGCCCGTCCCGTGCCGGATTCGAAGGAACGAATCCGTGCCATGTTCGCCACGGCTCTCACCACCGCTGCCCACCAGACCAAGTCCCGTAAGGTGCCGTGGATCGCGGCGGGACTGATGGCACTCGCGATCCTCGTCGCAGTCGTCTTATTTCTGAGATCGCCTGAGCCCCCACCTGGCGTGATCTCTTCGCTGCAGATTACAAACGACGGAACATCGAAACGCTCTCTCGTGACCGACGGCACCCGGTTGTACTTTTCCGAACACGTCAGCGGCCATTCGGTATTAATGCAGGTTTCCGCAGCGGGGGGAGAGACCGCGCCGGTGCCCATCTCGCTGGCCAGTGCCGATGTCTACGATTTCTTTCCGGGCCGCGCCGAATTACTGGTCAAAGGAGTGGCAGAGGGTTCGGACACGGAATGGCCGGTCTGGATATTGCCGCTGCCCGCAGGATCGCTGCGGCCGGTGGGAAATATTCTGGCACACGCCGCCACATGGGCCCCCGACGGCCAACATATCGTCTTTGCGAGGAACTCAAGCCTGTACACTTGCAATGTCGACGGAACTGATTCGCATGAACTCATCGCCGTTTCCGGAGTTCCGTTTGCCCCTCGATTTTCTCCCGACGGCCGCCGCTTGCGCTTCACCATTCGCAATACCGACCTGCGCACTTCTTCCTTGTGGGAAATTTCACCGGACGGGAAGAATTTGCATCCGGTCCTCCCGGGGTGGAATAAGCCATCCCAGGAGTTCGGCGGGACCTGGATGCCTGATGGAGAAAATTTTCTGTTTGAATCAACGCGCGACCACAGCCAGAATATCTGGGCTCTTCATGAGCATGAGTCGCTGTTTCATGGCGCGAATGCCCAACCGACGCAACTGACCGTCGGTCCGCTCATGTTCAGCAACCCCACCCCCAGTCCGGACGGGAAAAAGTTGTTTGTGATCGGTCAGCAGCGCCGCTTCGATCTGATTCGTGTGAACGGCAACTCACAGCAGTTTTCCATCTATCTTCCGGGCGTGTCGGCTGGTGAGGCCGATATCACCCGCAACGGCGAGTGGATGACCTACGTATCTCATCCCGACCTCACGCTGTGGCGAAGCAAATCGGATGGAAGTTCCCGCACGCAACTTACCTACGCGCCAACGCTGGCTCACATGCCGCGGTGGTCGCCCGATGGAACTCAGATCGCGTTCATGGCTTCGAGCCCAGGAAAAAGTTGGAAGATCTTCATCATATCGGCCGAGGGGGGCACTCCACGTGAGGTGACTGCCGGCAACCAAAACCAGGGGGATCCTACCTGGATGCCGAAAGGCGATGCGATCGTTTTCGGCGGAATGCCATGGCTGGAATACATCCCGGCGGCCGGTCCCAATATTCAAATCGTCGATTTGAAAACTTCGCAGGTGTCGGATGTCCCGGGCTCGGAAAACCTCTTCAGTCCGCGGTGTTCGCGGGACGGCCGCTACCTTGCGGCTCTCTCCGCAGACTCCACCAAGCTGATGCTGTACGACATCGAGAAGAAGAGTTGGTCGCAACTCGCCACGTCCCGCTTCGGTTTCGAGAACTGGTCCCCCGATGGAAAATATCTGTATGCCGAGGATTATTCCGACAAGACCGACGATATTGTTCGTGTAACTGTGGCCAATGGCCAGATGGAACGCTTACTCAGCCTGAAGGAAATTCCGCGCGGCTTCGATCCATGGGAATTTTGGGTGGGCCTCGCACCCGACGACTCCCCGCTCCTGATGCGGGATAGAAGTACGCAGGAAATCTATAGCTTGGATGTGCGTTTTCCGTAGCGGAAAAACGTCTGTCAATCCAACGGCTCCAGTGTTGTATCGCGTCGTATCATATCCGCTTGATTGGGACACCACCCTCCATGAACATTCTTGATGTCGTTGTCGGCAAGCCCATCAAAACCAGTGACGAACGTGCCGAACAAATTGGTCCTGCACAGGGAGTTCCCATCTTTGGTCTCGACGGGCTGAGTTCGGCCGCCTACGGTCCGGAAGCCGCTCTCAGCCTTTTGATTCCGCTCGGCCTCTTGGGCGTTCGCTATATTGTTCCGGTTAGCGCTGCCATCATCACCTTGCTGGTGATTGTGTACTTCTCTTATCGCCAGACCATTGCTGCCTATCCCTCCGGCGGCGGTTCTTATACGGTGGCGCGATTCAACCTCGGCGCGCCCGCCGGACTCCTGGCGGCGGCCGCGTTGCTCGCCGACTACATTCTTACCGCAGCGGTTGGTATCTCGGCGGGAGTGGGCGCCTTGATCTCCGCCGTTCCGTCTTTACTGCCGCACACCGTCTCTCTCTGCGTGGGAATCCTGATTCTCATCACCATCCTTAATCTCCGCGGCGTGCGCGAGGCCGGCACGGCTTTCGCGCTTCCCACTTATTTATTTCTGGGCACGGTGCTCATCACCATTGCCGCGGGGCTTCTCCGGGTCTTGTTCAGTGGAGGTCATCCCGCTCCAGTCGTTCCCCTTCCACCTCCTCCGCATGCAACGGAAGCCGTCACCTATTGGCTGCTGCTCAAAGTCTTCGCCAGTGGTTGCACGGCCTTGACCGGAGTGGAAGCTGTCAGCAACGGCGTAAAAGCTTTTCGCGAACCCACGGTAAAAAACGCGCAGCGCACGCTGACCGTAATTATTTTTCTTCTCGCGGTGTTGCTGGCGGGGATTTCGTATCTAGTCAAAGCTTATGGAATTGCAGCCACCGATCCGGGCGCGCCGGGCTACCAGAGTGTCCTGTCCATGCTGACTTCTGCTGTATTTGGCAAAGGCATTTTCTACTACCTCACCATCGGCTCGATACTGGTCGTGCTCTCCCTATCCGCCAACACCGCCTTCGCCGATTTCCCGCGCCTCTGCCGCGCCATCGCCCAGAATAATTACTTGCCGCACGTCTTCGGCTACCGCGGAAGGCGATTGGTCTATACCTACGGAATTGTGGTTCTGGCGTTGCTGTGCGGAGGTGTTCTGATTCTTTTCGGCGGTATTACCGACCGGCTCATCCCGCTCTATGCTGTCGGCGCTTTTATGGCTTTTACCCTCTCGCAGGCGGGCATGGTCATGCACTGGGAAAAGAATCGCGGCCCGCAGTGGCTGAGGAGCGCTTTCGTGAATGGTCTCGGAGCATTCGTCACTGGCATCACGACCATCGTCGTGCTGGTCGCGAAATTCGTAGAAGGCGCCTGGATCACGCTGCTTTTCATTCCTCTGACGATCGTTTTCTTCTCCCTGGTCCGGCGCCACTATCATGCAATCAAATTGCTTACCACCTGCAGGAATCCCGTCGATACGGCCGCTCTGAACCAGCATCCGATCGTCGTCGTTGCCATAGACCGCTGGAGCAACATCACCTGTCAGGGAATCCAGTTCGCCGCCCGGTTATCTCCGGAAGTGATCGCCGTCCATGTCGAGCCCAACGAGCATTCTGAGTTGCTTCAGGACGATTGGGAACAATACGTTGACAAACCTTTTCGGTCGGCGGGTAAGCAGCCCCCACAACTTCGTTTCCTGCCCTCACCCTACCGATTCGTGATCATCCCCTTCGTCCAATTCATCCTCGATCTTTCAAAACAAAATCCTGATCGCAGCATTGTCGTTGTTATACCGGAGCTAGTGGAGGATCGATGGTACGAGTACTTTCTCCACAACCAGCGAGGGCGCCTTTTGGAGTGGGTGTTGCTTGCACGCGGCAATGAACGAATTTTCACGGTTAGCGCGCCCTGGTATGTCGGGAAAAGGAACTGATTTTATCGGGAGACAGAATTTCGAAAGTTCCCATTTACCTCGGAAAAATCAGGACGTTACCTGTTTTGCTTTTCGCGCACCCGAGCGATAGAGAGCCCAGCCTAGAACGTTTGCTCCCAGAACGACAGCGGCGATTTTCAATGAATATTTCCACGAGCTCTCCACGTCGATGATGGGAAAAATCGAGAGTACGACGTAAAGCAACGTCATTAAGAATCCCGAGACGGCCACAACCCGCAGCCATAATGCCGGGCGCAAGCCTCGCTCCTTGGGCGACAGAAACGGTATGGCGAACAGCGCAAGATAGGCGATGGCGTAGAACGTGAAGCCCCAAGTCAGCAAGAGCTCATAAGCTTCCTGCGAACCGACCCCGATCAGCGCAACCACGCTTCCGGTCAGGGTGACGGCTCCTAGGAAAAGAATGGAGTTGACTGGAGTCTTGTATCTGGCATGCAGGCGAGTAAACCATTCAGGCAGCAAATGATCCCAGCCCGCCACCATCGGAAGGCGGGTGCTGGCGCTGAAATATACGCTGAAAGACGTGGGGTAATTCACGAAGAGCAGCACTATGGCGAAGGGGACGATGAAACCGGATAAACCAAAAGCCCGCGAGCCCAAGCGCAAAGCTTGCGGGATGGGCCCGACCACGTCCACCGCCTCGGGCGAAACAAACGCCAGGATTGAACTCGTGGCAAAGATATAAATGAGTGCAATGAACGGTGCAGTGATCAGCACCGACCGCGTAAGGTTGCGCGCCGGACTACGGCACTCACCCGCAAAGATGGCCACATACTCGAAGCCGCTAAGCGCTCCGAACATCATCTTGGTGAAAACGCTGAGGCTGAAGACTGTCAGCGGCGGCATTACCAGGCGAAGGGGATGATATTCGGCCAGGGTTCCTCGCCAGCGGTTTAGCAGCGGTGTGGCAATGAGCGCCGAAAGCGTGATCAAGGTGGCGATGCTGCCCGCATTGCCCAGCCACTTACCGACGCGCAGTCCAAGCGCTGCCATCACCATCATCGCGAGAATCAGAGCAAAGGAAACGGCGAGGATCAGCCACGTGCTGGATGCTACCCACGCCCAGGAGGGCCCCAGGGCGTATGCCACAAATGTTGTAGTGACCAATCCGATCACGGCGACATACAGCATTACGAAAAGCCAGAGATTCCACGCCACCAGAAAACCGATCTGGTCGCCGAAGGCCAGTCTCGCCCACTCGTATAGCCCACCTTCGAGCGGCATCAGGCGATTGAGATGAGCGACTACCATGGCCAGCGGAATGAAAAACAGAATGATCGCAGCCAGCCAGAACGCGACGTGGGCTGATCCAGCCTTAGCAGCGGTACCAAAGAAGTCCAGCACAATGACGAGCAGAATTTGCGCCATGACCAGGTCGAACAGCCCAAGTTCCTTGCGCAGGGCTGCGCTGTGGGCTTTGACTTCGGCTTCCGCGGTACGCGACGTGATGAACTGCCCTGGAGTCAATTGCTCACCGCTATCCCATTTTCTCTATTTCGGCGCGACGCTTTTTGGGCATGGTTTTCCCTCACTCAACAAGAGCCAGCATTAGATCACACGAGGCGGATGGTTTGAATATCCAGATCCGCAACCGGACAGTTACGGCTTACAGCACCAAGCAGGCGAGCTTGGGGTCGCCCGCCTGCTTCATTCCAAGGCTGAAATCTATTTAGTGATGATCGTGATCGCCGTGGCCGTGTCGCCAGGTCCAGTATTCCTTATTGTTCTTCGGGGGGCAGTTTCCGGAAGTCTCGGTTTTCGTCTCTATGGTTTTCCCGCGCCCAGGTGTGGTAGTAGGTAACCTCATCATCGTTCCAGACGTGGTAATCGCTGTCGTCGGGGTCATAGACTCGGTAGTAATGATGATGGGCGCAGGCCATGCCTGTCACTGAAAACGTCAGCGCGGCGGCCAAGAACCATGAACTGAGAAATCGTGACTTGCGGTGCATTGGTGAATGCTCCTCCTCTCGGATCCCTTAATAAGTTTAATTCCCAACTAGATCGCCCGTAAGTTGGTTGCCGGATCACGAGCGCAGGTTGCTTTCGTAGCAATTTGCGAGAAGTTCCAACTCTCGTTTTCGAATCATCTCCTGCTTGGAGGGATCGGATATCCTGGTCCAGAACACTAGGATGTAACCGCCTAGATTTGTTCCCTTGGGTTAGAATTGAGTAAATCCTTCAGAGTTCTGTAAATATACTTCAAAAGTCCAAGGAGTACTTGCCAATGTATCCGGAAATTATGGTCATCCCGATGCGCGAAGAGTTAAGCCGGTTGGGTATCGAGGAGTTGCGCTCCGGCGAAGCTGTCGACCGTGCTCTGAAAGCTCGTCCCGGCACGACCATGGTGGTGGTGAACTCCATCTGCGGATGCGCTGCTGGCCGCATGCGTCCTGCAGTCCGGATGGCGCTGGAGAAGGCGACACATCCTGATAAAGCGTTCACTGTATTCGCGGGACAAGACATCGAAGCGACCGAACGCGCTCGCAGTTACTTCACGGGACAACCGCCGTCCTCACCCTCGATTGCCATTCTGCGCGAGGGTCAACTCGTCTACATGATGCCCCGCCGCGACATCGAATCCCGCGAAGCCCCAGCCATCGCCGCTGATCTCGCGGCTGCGCTCGACAGGTTTTGCGCCCGGCCCGCGCAAGTCTAGAATCAGTTTGTCATTACCAGTCTAAAACTCAGTCTGCCACGGCAACCCTCGAAGTTTGTTTGTCATTTCGAGGGGCCGCGCGGCTCTAAAGGAAT
Organism: Candidatus Sulfotelmatobacter sp.; assembly: GCA_049519055.1. GTDB lineage: Bacteria > Acidobacteriota > Terriglobia > Terriglobales > Acidobacteriaceae > Sulfotelmatobacter. The sequence goes on from JBEKRE010000033.1 coordinate 20,554, forward strand.
CTGCGTTCCTTGCTCTCGCCGCGAAATCCTCCTACTTCTTCGGCCCGCTTACTCTAAACGCTTTCACCGCGATCCCGTTGGGTTGCAAGCCCACCGGAATCATGGTCAGCAGCGAATACTCCGTCGGCTCCAGCTTTCGGGGATCACGCTTCTGAATCACCGTGACGTCTCCTGACTGCGTGTCCAGCACCAGCAGATATTTCTGATCCTGCGACAGAGCCAGCCCGTCCGGATGGCTCCCCACAGGCATAGTCGCGATGCGTTTGCCCATCTCAATGTCATAGACCGAAACACTGTCCGATCCGAAATCACTCACGTATAGCCGTGAGTTATCTAGGGTAACTACTCCTCGTGCGGGATGTTGCCCGATCAGCACGCTGCTGCCCACTTCGTCGTTTGCCGTCTCAACGATCGAAATGCTGTCGGAATCAAAATCGCAGACCATCAACTCACCGCCATCGGGCTTCAGTACCAGGCTCGCCGGCGTTCGTCCTACATCCAGTAGCGCCAGTACGTGGTCGTTCGTCGGGTCGTGAGCTTTTTCCGGGCCTGACGCCAGCGCGATGGACGCCACTTGAGACGATCCTGAACAAGTCACAAAGGCTTTGCTCGAATCGGGCAATATCGCAATGTCCTCCGGTTGCTGACACACTGGCAAAGTCGCTCGCACCCTCAGTTGTTTCGCATCGATTAGCGAAACTGTGTTGTCGGCGCGATTGGATACCACCAGTGTGTTGCCGTCCGGCGAAATCCGCGCCAGTCCTGGCACAGAACCCACGCGCACATTCCCCAGCACGATGCGCTTCTCCAGATCGATTACCGAAACATTGGCCGACCCCGAGTTCGCCACATAAGCGCGCCTGCCATCCTCCGAGATATCGATAAAGTAGGGCCGCCCGTGAACTCCAATGGTAGCCACCACAGCATTGTTCTCGGTGTCAATGACGCTGACGTTATTCGATCCTGAATTCACTGCATAAATTTCGTTTTTCTTGCTGTTCGCAGCAATTCCAGTCGGGTCTGCCCCCACCGCGATCGTATTTGCCAGCTCGAACGTCCGCAGATCGATCACACTGACCGTGTTGCTCTTGCCGTTGGTCACGTAGGCATATTCGCGGTAGGCCGGTCCGTAATCCGGCAGAGCCTGCTCGCGAAAATACCACCATCCGGCCGCACCGAGCAGCGGAATTAGAACAAGGATGATCAGGATCTTTCGCAAGATGAGAGCTGCTTCCCTGGAGGAAATCTGGAAGCAACAAGATTACCAGAGAGCGCCGTTTCAAGCAGTGACCTAGCGGGATGTCAGTTCGGGCCGCGCCAACGTTCGATTCAATTCGCTGGTCAGCGCCGTCAGGTTTTCGTTCGAAACTCGGATCTCTCCGTCTGACACAATAAGTAATTTTCCCGATCCCGTGCCTTGAAATTGCACGCGGTGCAGAGTCGCATAGCTACGGGCAGGCGCCGGGAGCGCCGCTTTGAACTCCCCACCTTGGCGCACGACAGAAAGAAGTGACTGGGTCACCTTGTCGCGTACCAGGTCGCCCAGTGAGCCCGAGCGCAACAACTCGCCTACCAGCCCTCGCCCGTCGATGCGCCCAATCTGCGCCGCCAATCGCACTGTGCCGTCCTCTGCCACCGCCGGGGTTACACTCACTTGAATCGCACCATTGCCCTCCACCATCTCGTTCATGTTTCTGCCAAGGCAGGCCCAGCGCTCATAGTGTAGTTGCACCTCCACCAAACTCGCCGGCGGCTGAGGAGTAAGAGCAGCCGTTTGGATAGCAATCCGCTCGCCGCATCGGTCCGATCTGTCGAGTTGGTCGCGGAGCACGTCAGCAATAGTCAGTTGCAGGTCCGATATGTCCGTTGTCAACTGGACTGCAAATGTGTTCTGGCCGCCGTCGGCTACGCTTTTCGACACCACTCCCGACGTCGTGATCGCCATCGGCTGGTTGGCAAAGTTAATCGAGGCCTTCACCGGCGAGAGGTTGTACGCAATCCCCTGGTCGTTAGGACTCTCAATGCTCATTTCCTCGCCCAGATCGAGCTGTGCGCGCTGGAAGGTAGCGAGTTCGCGATCGAGGTTCTGCGCCGAGTTCGACATCTGCGCAAGCGCTACGTTCGCTTCCACTTCCTGATCCACCACCCTTGCCTGTTGCGCCACCTCGGAATCCGCTTTGGTCAGCCTTTTGGTGATCTCTTTCAGCCCGGATTTCTGTGTTTCGGAGAATCCTTCCAGAAACTTCTTGTTCAAAGTCCGCGCCGTTTCAAGTGCATCCTCGAGCGTCTTGTCATGACTCGCAACTTCCCGCGCGTTGTTCTCTTTCCCGATGTGCTCGATAAAAGCTTTCAATTCCGTGCTGGCACTCGCTGTGCTTTTCAGCAAGGAGGCATACGCAATTTTCTGTTCACTGGTGGCCTGCACGGCCATGATCTCGTGAAAGTTCCGCAAGTCGTCCTTGGTCTCAATACCGGTTGCTCGGTTCCCGCCGCTCAACCCGCCTCCCCCCGCCGCGGGACCGCCAATACGCCCACCCCCGCCTCCGTGCTGCGCAAACACGGCGCACGGAAAAGCCAGGAGCGCCGTTGCCAAAATCATTGTCTTCGCTGCCGAATGCCTAGCTCTGCGAAACATATAAGTCATCTCCAGCCAAATGCACCGTAGTGGCCTTGGTGGTCCTCTAAAGAGCCGTCCCCACTTGCTATCGGGCGCGGAACCAACAAGGTCTTAGCTTGTCTCAGCTAAGGGAAAAACGCCATAGACTTTACAGTTCTTTGCATACCGAGACACCTTTCTTTGCGCCCTCCCCATTTGTTCACGGCAGTAACCAAACCAGCATCGGAAGGGAAACAACGGCCGCCGAGATCCTTACAGATGAAAGCTCACATCCACGCTGATCTCGCTACTGACCGGAGTTCCATCTTTTGTGCCCGGCTTGAATTTCCACGTGCGAACCGCTGCGACGGCTTTTTCGTCAAGGCCACTCCCAAGACCTTTGGTGACCTGTAGATCGGCGACATCCCCATTTTCGTTCACGGTCACCTTCAGCTGTACGGTCCCCTCCACATTGGCCTTTCGGGCCTGATCGCTGTACTCCGGTCCGGGCCCATAGACCAGACGTGGCCTGGTAGGTCCACCACTCCCGTGAATGGTACCTTCACCCGCAGTGGGCACGTTGGCTGCGGTATCAGTCGATTCCTCGCCTCGTGCAGCGCGGTTCACAGACCGTATCCTCCGGCCGGGATTGAGGTAGAAGTGACATCGCAGTTTGAGGTACTCGCCGCTGAATTCGGCAGGGACAGGCGTAAACGGGGCGGACTTCGCTATTGCATCCAAGCCTGTGCCGTCTAGCGCTGTGTCTCCAGAACTCTCCGCCACTCTTCTGCTATCGAGACTGCCGTCTTTCCGTATGGTGAACTCGATCGTGAGGGTTTTTTGATCGCTGGTAGGGACAAGTCCTTTTTCGCTGAGCGCCCGCTGCCAATTCTGGCGGATGTTGGCCAGCAGACCGAAACCAAGATAATTTCGGGTGTGAAAGCTGATAGGGCCGTTCAGGACCTCCATCTCACCCACCTGCGCCATCAGGTTAGAGTTCGGGCTGTGAAGGTCCGGAGAACTCTGATTCGCATCACCGTCGGGAAGCGTCTGCCAGGTTCCTTGCGCAAGCGCGGCAACAACGCAGAAAACCGCAATCAAACCTATGTGCGCCGCATTCAGGATCAGAATTCGGATGTTTGTCATTCAGACCTCCGAAACTATGATTCCAACCTACTTCACCCCTACGGTCTCCCGAACCCCAATCGCCGGCACGGTTCTCCCCACCACCGCCGCAATCTGGCGCACCTGCTTCATCAGTTCGTCGAACTGATCGGGGAACAGCGACTGCGGACCATCCGACATCGCCTGATCCGGCTGGTTGTGCACTTCCACCATCAAGCCATCCGCGCCCACGGCGACGGCAGCTCGTGATAGCGGCGTAACTTTATTTCGCTTGCCCGTCCCATGGCTCGGATCGACAAAAATCGGCAAATGGCTCAGCCGCTGCACTGCCGGAATCAAGCTCAAATCCAGCGTATTCCGCGTATGGTCGGCAAATGTCCGCACCCCGCGCTCGCACAGCGCTACGTTGTAGTTGCCCTCGCTCAAAATGTATTCCGCCGCCATCAGGAACTCTTCCAGCGTCGCCGACATGCCCCGCTTCAGCAGCACCGGTTTCTTCGCCCGTCCAGCCCGCTTCAGCAGCGAGAAATTCTGCATGTTCCGCGCCCCAATCTGGATCACATCCGCGTACTCCTCCACCAGATCAAGTGATTCATTATCAATCGCTTCCGTAATAATCCTCATCCCATACTGCTGGCGAATCTCGCTCATGATGCGCAGACCTTCTTGGCCCAGGCCCTGAAACGAGTAAGGAGACGTCCGCGGCTTATAGGCTCCGCCCCGAAAGAACTGCGCCCCCGCCCGGTGCACCCGCTCCGCTACGGCAAACGCCTGCTCTCGGCTCTCGATGGCGCACGGTCCCGCCACAATTGCCAGGCCCGTCCCACCAATCGTCGCGGCCGTACCCGCGAAACGGATCACCGTGTTGTCTTCTTTAATATCCCGGCTCACCAACTTGTAAGGCTTCGAAACCTTGATCACTTCCTGCACGCCCGGCATTTCTTCCAGCGTGCCCTGTTCCACTTCGCCTTTGTTTCCAGTGATGCCGATCGCGGTGCGCTGCGCCCCCGGCATGGCATGCGCACGATATCCCAGCCTCTCGATCTTTTCGCAAACGCTCCGCACCTGCTCCTCGGTAGCGTGCGCCTTCATGACGACTAACATAATTTCCTCTTAACGAACGATGTGGGGACAGCCGCCCAAGCCTGCCCTGAGCCGAGTCGAAGGGGCTGTCCATGTTGAGCAGAGGCTCGACCGGCTTCCCAAGCCATCTGTACAAAGCCGGCCCACCAAGTCTACCGTTGCCCACGCAGCACCGCAAATGCTGCAGCCTAGAATTCCGTGATCACCGTGACCTAAGAATCGGACCGGCGATGGCGTTCGGACAGCCGCTTTCGCCCGCCTGCCCTTAGCGAAAGCCGCCAAGCGGAAGCGGCTCTTATACTTCCTAAATGCCGCGCTCCATGGCCCGCGAACAAGACATCCTTGCCCGTCCTGCTCCTAAACGCCCGCCCCGGCTCACTTCTCGCCGCATCGGCATCCATACCTCCACCGCCGGAGGCATTCACAACGCTGCCGAACGCGCCTATCGCCTAGGCTGCAACACTCTACAGGTTTTCTCTTCCAGCCCGCGCCAGTGGGCTCCTTATGAATTGAGCGAACTCCAATGCGAAGAGATGACCCGTCTGCGCGCAAAGTACGATCTCAAGCCTCTCGTCCTCCACACCAATTACCTGGTGAATTTAGCCAGCCCCAACCAGCTCTTCCTGCAGAAATCCATCGAAGCCTTCCGCGGGGAAATCGAGCGCGCCCTGGCTGTATGTGCCGACTATCTCGTGCTCCATCCCGGCTCGTTCCGCGGCTCCGATCGCGGAGCTGGATTGCTGCAGATGGCTGCCGCCATCGCCGCCTCCACTCAAGGCCTCGACCTTGCAAAAGCGGGGCTCGTGATCCTGATCGAAAATACCGCTGGCGCCGAATTCTCCCTCGGAGGCAGCTTCGAGCAAGTGGCCGAAGTCATCGACCGTCTCCGCGGCATCGTGCCTGTCGCGGCTTGCATCGACACTTGTCACACACACGTCGCCGGATACGACATCGTCACTCAAGAAGGCATCTACCAGACGCTCCAGCACCTTGACGCAAGCGTCGGCTTGAACAATGTAAAAGTCGTTCACTGCAATGACGCCAAGGCCACCCGCGGATCCAAGCTCGACCGCCATCAACACATCGGCAAGGGAACCATCGGCAAAGATGCGTTCCGCGTCCTGCTGAATGATCTTCGTCTCGCGCATGCCGCTTTCATCGCCGAAACCCCCATCGACCAGCCCGGCGACGACCGCAGAAATGTCAATGCCCTCAAGAAGCTTGTGGCCTGATTAGTACCTTTTTGTTCCCGCGTAGTTCTAATGTATTCTGGCCCCGCCCATGATCCGTCTTCTCATCTGGTTACTGAGCCAGCCGTTATTTTGGGCCGGACTGGGACTAATACTTGGCCCCTTTTTCTTCTGGCGCGGCTTTCGTCTGCTGCAGCGCAAGCAGTTCATCATGGATATTCCGGTCTCAACCATCCGTGCCGCGGCATTGGGCCGGGTGCAGGTAAGTGGCAAGGCGGTTGGCCCATACACCCTGGTCGCACCTTTGAGCGGTGGCGATTGCCTTTACTATCGCCTGGCAATCGAATCGAACCCGCGGGGCGATCTCCGCAAGCGAATGCAGGAGATGTGCGCGCCTCTTTTCATCGATGATGGTACTGGCACGCTCATGATTTACCCCCACGGATCGGAACTGCTCATGGTGCCGTCTTGTGACCGGTCGGAGTACGGAAAGCTCATCGGCACACTCGCAAATTTCTCGGAAGGCAGTCCGGAGTTTGCCCAGGAATATTCCATCAAACCAGGCGACACCATCTTCATCTTGGGTACTCTTCGGGAAAATCCGTGGGCAAAAAAGGACACGGTTTCCGAGTGCAACGAGCTCGCCCGCGTTGGCCCCGGATTCATCGGCCCAGGCGAAGCCGACTTGCTGCGTCGCGAAGCCTATCCTGACCTGAATCCCGAGCTCCCCGCGGGAGCTGCTCTAGCTTCACCCGATGTTTTCGACTTACATCCTCCCGTCATTCTGATGCGGGGCGATGGTCCCTTTATCATCTCAACTGATAGCCAACGCGAACTGGTGGCCAGGCTGAACTGGAAATCTCTCGTGTACATTTGGGGAGGGCCGGCGGCAACTCTTTGGGGTCTGTGGGAAATTCTCAAGCACGCCGGACGGCTGGGAACTCCATTTCCCAACTGACACCTGTTTCCGGAGCGCGCTGTGCGACAATCTCCACACAGGATTTGGCGCCTCATTGTAAAATCTAGGGTTTACTCACTAGTCCCCGCAATTCTCTTATGCCGCAGCAAGATAACATGCAGCAGCAAGCACCAACAGCCAGCGTGAACCGGCGCAGCGACGACGATCGTCCGAACGACGAACGCTATAACCCCCAGCGCGTTGAAGCGAAATGGTTCGAGCGCTGGCAAAGCGATCCTCAGCTCTATGCAGCCGAGCCGGCGGATTCCAGCAAGAAGAAATACTACGTCCTCGAGATGTTGCCCTATCCCTCGGGCGCGCTTCACATGGGGCACGTGCGCAATTACTCCATTGGCGACGCGCTCGCACGTTATATGTGGATGAACGGCTACAACGTTCTTCATCCCATGGGCTGGGATTCCTTCGGCCTTCCGGCAGAGAATGCTGCCATCCAGAACCACACTCCTCCGCGCGAGTGGACCCTTGGCAATATTGCCAAAATGAAGGCGCAGATGAATCGCATCGGCTTCGCCTACGACTGGTCCCGCGAAGTCACGACCTGCTTGCCCGATTACTACCGCTGGAATCAGTGGTTCTTTCTCAAGTTCTACGAGAAGGGGTTGGCCTATCGCAAGAAGAGCAAGGTTAACTGGTGTCCGAAGTGCGCCACCGTTCTTGCCAACGAACAGGTCCTCCCAAACGGATGCTGCTGGCGCCACGAAGATACCGTCGTCGAGCAGCGCGAACTCGAGCAATGGTTTTTGCGCATCACGAAATACGCAGACGAGCTATTGCGCGACCTGGACAAGCTCGGCGGTTGGCCCGAAAAAGTTCGCACCATGCAGCGCAACTGGATCGGCCGCAGCGAAGGAACGCTGGTCGATTTCAAGATCGACTACGCGGAGGACCGTAGCGGATTCGGCCCCGCTGGAGGGACGATAAGCGTCTTCACCACTCGCGTCGACACCATTTTCGGAGCGACCTCGGTGCAGCTCGCCCCTCAGCATCCCATCGTCACCGATCTCGCCGCTCACAATCCTGATCTCCGCGCCAAGGTTGATCAACTCATCGCCGAGCAGCGCAAAGCGAAAGAAGCCGGAGACATCGGCGAAATTGAAAAACACGGCGTCGCCACCGGCCGCTATGCCATCAATCCGTTCAACGGCGAAAAAATCCCCATCTGGGTGGCCAACTACATCCTCATGGACTACGGCACCGGCGCCATTATGAGCGTGCCCGCTCACGACGACCGCGACTACGAGTTCGCGAAAAAATACAAACTCGAGATCCGCCTCGTCGTTCTTCCAATTTCCAACGATCCCGAAGAGACCGTCACCGAGCCTCGCCTTCCTTTCGCCACACACGAAGGCATGTTGATCAACTCCGGGAAGTTTAGCGGCCTTGAGTGTGCCGCCGCCATCCAGAAAATGTCCGCCTACGCGGACGAGAAAGGTTTCGGCAAACCCACCATTACCTATCGCCTCAAGGATTGGGGCATCTCCCGTCAGCGCTATTGGGGAACGCCCATCCCCATGCTCTATTGCGAAAGAGACGGTATCGTTCCCGTGCCGGAAAAAGATTTGCCAGTGATCTTGCCGGAGAACTTAGATATCACTCTCGCCGGAGGATCACCGCTCGGAAGAGTGCCGGAGTTCGTCAACGCCACTTGCGCCAAGTGCGGTGGTCCTGCGCGCCGAGAAACCGATACCATGGACACCTTCATTGATTCGTCCTGGTATTTCTACCGCTACACCGACGCGCACAACGACCGTGCTCCCTTCGATTCGAAGACCACGCAATATTGGTGTCCCATCGATCAGTACATCGGGGGCGTCGAACACGCGATCTTGCACCTCATCTACTCGCGCTTCTGGACGAAGTTCATGCGCGACCTTGGCCTCGTCACCAATGATGAGCCTGTCGAGCGGCTTTTCACCCAGGGCATGGTCATCAAAGACGGCGCAAAAATGTCCAAGAGCTTGGGCAACGTCGTTAGTCCCGACGAAATGGTCGCGCGCTACGGCGCCGATGCCGCTCGCCTCTACACCCTCTTCGCCGCTCCGCCTGATCGCGACCTTGACTGGCAGGATTCCGGCATCGAAGGCATCCAGAGATTTTTGGGCCGCGTCTATCGCTTCGTAGTGAGGAATGCAACGAACGCTCCAAATGCATCCAGAGAGGCTTTGCTAACAACGTCCCTCACTCCATCAGAACGTCAGATCCAGCGCAAACTCCACCAGACGATCAAACGGGTTAGCGACGATTTCCAGGGACGCTGGCACTTCAACACTTGCATCTCCGCCATCATGGAGTTGGTGAACGCCCTCTACGCCCACGAGGAGATCGCAACCTCCCAATCTCAGGCGAGAAGCGGCACTTCGACGGCTCTACTGGCAGAAGTCCAGCGCGACCTCGTTCTCTTGCTCGCTCCGTTCGCGCCTTATCTCGCCCACGAACTATGGGAGATGCTGGGCGAAAAGGGAAGCCTTCTCAAAGCTTCCTGGCCAAAATACGATGCCACGCTCGCCAAAGAAGAGGAACTGAAAATCCCCGTGCAGGTTAACGGTAAATTGCGCAGCCACGTCACTGTACCGGCGGATACTCCTGAGACGGTTGTGCTTGAGCGCGCCCTCGCTGATGAAAAAATTCAGGCCTTCATCGCCGGGAAGCAGATTGCGAAAAAGATCTTTGTCCCGGGCAAACTCGTAAATATTGTTGCGAAGTAAAGTCCCTGAATACTGTTGCCGGTGAAAATTCAAGCGGGATCGCGGAGCGCGCTCCCGCTCGGCACCAATAAACTATTCTTATTCTCCTCCCACAACCAAAGCTTCGCTGCGCTTGTGGAAGTCAATCTCGTTAAGCGCCTTTGTGTTGTCCGGAAGCGTCTTTACGCCCACCGCGTCATAGGGCGATGGCTGTTGCAAATCTTTTATTTTGCCCTCGGTCGTAGCGACGGTTTTGCCATTCTGCATGATCTCGATCTTTACGTCATTGGCGGGACCATTCCATTCGGCCTTGTAGTTGCCGGGTGCGAGCTGCGTAGACCCAACCTGCACGGTATCGGTTAGAGTGAAATTTCCTGAACGACCATCCTTGGCGAATGCACCCACTGAGAGCACGACCGCCACGATAGCGAGTGAAGCGAAGTAGTGTAAAGATTTCATTTCTATTTTCTCCTAAGACTAATTCTTGCGCCTTTGTTCAAGAGATGCTCGCCCATCGGGGCCGGTTGCAGATATCTTGGGAGGATGTATATAGAGATTTGTAAACTGAGTTGGAATCGATCGGTCGACACTGTCGAAATATCGACACTTTGACAACGTGCGCTATTCTACTTAACGGGAGTCGAAAGAATGTCCGCGCCGTCACCCACCACGGAAGGCTTCCGCGCAGCATTCCGCCGCCCTTCGCTGACGTTTGCAGAAATCGCGTGGCGCTGGACGGTTGGATCAACTGCGGCGGTCTTAGTTGCATTGTGTTGCATCGAGTATCTCAACTCGCTTCCCGTAACCAAGGCCGACTCGTTTCTCCTCTCGAGCCGACAACCAGCTTTCGTCGCACGCGCACTCACGCACATTCTTCATGGCAGCCTGAATCGGGCTGTGCTGGCGGCCTTGCTCGTTGGTCTAGCGTTGTGTGTCTTGTGGATCATAGCTGCTTCCATCGGCCGTCTGGCCACTCTCCGTGCTTTGCTGGAACGCTTTCGGAGCGAGGCTGAGGGTAATTTCCTGACCAAAACACAAAGCTCGGGAAAGCAACGTCCGATCCGCGCATTAATGGCCCTGAATTTCTTTCGCGTGGTCGTGGTGCTGGCCGTATTTCTCGCCCTGGGAGGCGCGTCGATTCTTTCCAGCTTTGTTTCATCCAATGCCAACCCGAGACCCGGCTTGGCTTTTGCCCTGTTTGTCCCCCTGGCCGGAGTGATCTGCACTGCGGGTTGGGGGCTAAACTGGTGGCTGTCGCTCGCCGGAATATTCGCGGTCCGCAATCAAGAAGATGCACCGGACGCTGTTTCTGAGGCGGTCTCCTTTTTTCGTGAGCACGCTGGTTCCGTTCTTGCTGTCAGCGTTTGGACGGAGCTTGCGCATCTGATTGCATTCAGCATTGCTACCACTGTGGTTTCGTTGCCACTCGCTTTCATCCGCATTGCGCCCTGGCGACTCATTATCGCCGCCGTCGTTCTCCTAACGCTGGCATATTTTGCCGTCGCGGACTGGCTCTACATCGCACGCTTGGCCGGCTACGTTTGCATCGCGGAAATGCCGGACGCGCTGCCTGCAACGTCGTCGGTCGGACCGACATCTCCCGCCGGAATTGCCGCTCCGATCGACGATGCGATCGACCGCGATGAACGGATCCTGAGTGACGTCCCAAGCTTGGCCCTAGAGACGTAGCTTCGACGTCTCGAGAATCCGATCCTTTACACTGGACCTCTGATTTGAGAAACTCATCCGTGGAAACCCCATCCAGGCTGAGCCAGTCCATCGTAATCCTCGACTTTGGCGCGCAATATACCCAGCTCATCGCGCGCCGCATCCGCGAACAGAATGTTTTTTCGGTGGTTCTCCCCTGCACGGCCTCGCTCGACGAGGTAAAGAGCTACGCCCCAATGGGGATTGTGCTTTCGGGCGCGCCCTGGTCGGTCTATGACAAAGATGCGCCGCCGGCGGATGCGCGATTGTTCGAGCTAGGACTCCCCGTGCTCGGTATCTGTTACGGCCTGCAGTTCATGGTGCACACACTGGGCGGAAAAGTACGGCCGGCGGACAAGCGCGAGTATGGTCATGCCGAAGTCGACATCGTTGCGGACTCTGTGCTGTTCGCCGGGTTGGCGAAGCGGCAGGCGGTTTGGATGTCGCATGGCGACGAAGCGCTGGAACTGCCTCCGGGATTTGAGTTGACTGCGAAGACGGCTCACGCGGTAGCGGGAATTCAGAATGTGGCGAAGAAGTGGTTTGCCGTGCAGTTCCATCCCGAGGTTCACCACACCCGGAACGGGACGGAGATTCTGCGCAACTTTGTTTTCAAAATCTGTGGCGCGAAGCCCTTGTGGACGCCGCAACACTTCATCGATTCGACGATCGAACAAGTCCGGCAACAGGTGGGAAGTGGGCGAGCGATCTGTGCGCTTTCGGGCGGAGTGGACTCGTCGGTGGCGGCGGTGCTGGTCGATCGAGCATTGCGCGATGCGAAAGGCAAGCCCCGACTGACTTGTGTTTTTGTCAACAACGGCGTGCTGCGCAAGAACGAGTTCACCAAAGTACAAAAGACTCTGCACGACAAGCTAGGACTGCACCTCGATGCGGTCGACGCCACCGATCGTTTCCTCGCTAAGCTTAAAGGTGTCAATGACCCCGAGAAGAAACGCAAGATTATTGGCAACGAGTTCATCAAGGTGTTCGAGCGGGAGGCCCGCCGCATTGAGAAAAAAGGAGGCAAGGTCAAGTGGCTGGTGCAGGGAACGCTCTATCCCGATGTGATTGAATCTCGCTCGGTGCGGGGACCTTCGCAGGTGATCAAGTCGCATCACAATGTGGGCGGGCTTCCGGAGAAAATGAAGCTGAAGTTGATCGAGCCGCTGAAGGATTTGTTCAAAGATGAAGTACGGAAAATAGGGCGCGATTTGGGGATGCCCGAGGAGATTTTGCAGAGGCAGCCGTTCCCCGGTCCGGGGCTGGCGGTGCGAGTTCTCGGCGAGGTTACGCCAGAGCGATTAGCCTTGTTGCGGGAGTGTGACGACATTGTGGTGGGGGAGATCAAGAATGCCGGGCTGTACACGAAAGTCTGGCAGTCGTTTGCGGTGCTGTTGCCGGTGATGTCGGTGGGCGTCATGGGCGATATGCGGACGTATGCGTATACGTGCGCGGTGCGGGCGGTGAGTTCGGAGGATGGGATGACGGCAGATTGGGTTCCGCTGCCGCACGAAGTGCTGAAGAAGATTTCCACGCGGATTGTGAATGAAGTGAAGGGTGTGAATCGCGTGGTGTACGACATCACGTCGAAACCTCCGGGGACGATCGAGTGGGAATGAGAAAGTGCCTTCTAGCGGCTAGCTCCTGGCTTCTCGTTTGAACCCACGGTGGCTAACGCCGCTTTATGACATTCATTCTTCGGCTCTATCGAGGAGGGGGTTTGATCTTTTTTCGCGACGTGGCGACTCCAGTAGCACGCCCTTGCCTGGCGGCTGCTTGAAACCGCCAAACCGACCAACCAAACCGGATGAACTTGAGACGAAACTCTCAAGCAGTGATTTCCAAGAGATTGCCTTCGGAGTCGGCGATTACAGCTTCGTAGTACCCGTCTCCGGTCAGCCTCGACCGGCTTACGATGCGAACGCCCGAAGCTTCCATTTCTTTTACCAGACGATCAACCGCGTCGCGCGAGCCAATGGAGATGGCGAAATGGGCGGGGCGTGGCGCTTCGCCGGGCGCCACCATCAGTTCGAGACGAGCGCCGGAGCCGAGGGAGAGGAAACGAGATTTGAAGTCACGGCTTGAACTGGAGTACAGCGGTCCCGGAGTGGCTTTGAACCAGCGTTCGTAAAATGAGCGGGCGCGGTCGAGATTGGAGACCCAGGCTGCTATGTGATCGATTTGTGCGACGGAATCCTGGTTCACATCCAACAGGCCCACCTTCAGCAGCTCTTTGCGTAGCGAGGGAGGATCGGTGAACAGGATGCCATGCATGCCGAGGGCCGTCGCGGCATCGACATTTGGTTTCAGATCGTCAATGTAGACGGTGTGGGCGGGATCGACATTATGAGTTTCGAAGAAAAGTTCGAAGATGCGCGGGTCGGGTTTGAGCAAGCGCACTTCGCCGGAGAGCAAGATACCTTGAAACCAATGCAGGAAGTCGAAGCGGTTGAGGGATAGAGGAAAAGTTTCCGCGGACCAGTTGCTGAGAGCATAGAGCGGAACCTGGCGAGCGCGTAATTCTGCGAGGATTTCGACGGTGCCATGGATGGGGCCGGTTACCATTTCCGACTGGCGCTGGATCCAGGCGTCGATCAACTCGGCTTGAGCGGGGTACTCCGATTTGAGAGAGGCGCAGGCCTCGGCGAAAGGGCGTCCGGCATCTTGCTGCGAATTCCAGGATGGAGTGCAGACGGTGGCGAGGAAATGCTCCATGGCACCCTCGTTTCCGTCGAAGAGCTTGCGATATAAGTAACGCGGATTCCAGTCAATGAGCACGCCACCGAGATCGAAGACTGCTACGGAGCGAATCGACATATCGAGATTATTTTATCGAATGGATGCTTTCTCTGGATGGATCGCGGTGAACCGTGTCCATCGAGAAAGCCGGCAGGCAGACCGCGATGTACTCTGCGCCGCCTTCGTGAGGAGTGGAGTAGCGGATCCACTCGCCGGCGTGGGCGATGACGGCTTGTCCCGCGATGACGTCGAGAGACCCATTCTCGTGTTCCACGCGGAGGGTACCCTTGAGGACAATTGTGAACTCGTCGAAGGCAGGAGTCTGGCCAGGTTCGAGCCAGCCGGCGGGGCTGCGCATGTGGGCAACGCTGGCGGAGGTGGTTTGGGAGTTGACGAGGCCGATGTATTCGTCGATGAGCTTGGGTTTGTTGCCGGCGGATTGGATGCGGGTCGGATGCGAGATTAGCGTCGGCATGGAGGTCGAGTCAGCGATCAGTGGTCAGTGATCAATGACCAGACTTCTGACGCTACCAGTGTAACGCGGCCGAGAGATGGAAGAAAACTCTCCGCCGAATTGGAAGCTAAGGTCCTTGGCTATTCGCGGTTCCTATCGCCGCGCTGAATCGCTGCGCCACCCAAAATCGAATCGTGCCGCAACACAGCAGATTTGCCGGAGGTCAGAGTTTTCTCGCGCATCAGTTACAATCCTCGCTTATGTTCTATCGAACGGATAATCGTGCAGTGGATCAAATCCGGCCCGTCATCATCACTCCGGAATTTATCACCACGGCGGAGGGGTCGGCGCTGATTGAGGTGGGCAACACGCGGGTGATTTGTACTGCGTCGATTGAAGAGACGGTGCCCCAGTTTATGCGGAACACGGGCAAGGGATGGATTTCGAGCGAGTACGCGATGATCCCGCGGGCGACGCTGACGCGAACGTCGCGGGAAGTGTCGAAGGGGCGGCAGAGCGGACGGACGCATGAGATTCAGCGGCTGATTGGGCGTTCGCTGCGTGCGGTGACCGATTTGACGCGGCTGGGCGAGCGCACGATCTGGATCGATTGCGACGTGATTCAGGCGGATGGGGGAACGCGGACCGCGTCGATTACGGGTGCGTTTGTGGCGTTAGGGCTGGCGTTGGAAAAGTTGGTAGAGGCGGGAACGCTGACGGCGGTTCCGTTGAAAGATTTTGTGGCAGCGGTGAGTGTGGGGATTGTGGATGGAGAAGTTCTGCTCGATCTTTGTTATGAAGAAGACTCGCGGGCTGATGTGGATATGAATTTCGTGATGACGGCAGGATACAAGATGGTGGAAGTGCAAGCGACAGCGGAGCGGCAGGCGTTTGATGAAGCGCAGTTTGGGAAGATGATGGCGTATGCGCGGCAGGGGGTGCAGGCGTTGATTGCCAAGCAGCAAGCGGTGCTGAGCGGGTTGACGCTGAGACAGTAAAAAAGCAACTCGCATGCCTGATATCAATACCTAACGCAGGATGAGTTGCTTAATCTTGCGCAGCAGAGGGATCAGGTCACCGACGAAGCCCGGGTTGAACTGGATTCTGAAATCAGCACGAAGGGCATCGGAACAGCCGAGATGGTTAGCTATGCTCGTGAATTACTTGCCAGGCAGAAAGCTCTCGCACGCCGGCCAAGCGGTCTAAGTACTTCTATGAGACAAGAGTCAAGAGGTTCATTGGAAAGAGAAATCGCAAACCTGATCTCCGCTCTCGCGTTGAGGAGTTCGATACAAGCTTGTGGTTCGTTTTCTGGATACCGGCCTTCCCGATCGGCTCATATAGAATCAGGCGCCGCTTCCGAAGATGGTGGAATCCGTGCCCCCGAGGAGAGTTCACATTCTCAAAACTAGGCCGCGCGATTGGGAACAAATTCTCTTAACGTGGGTGAAAGCTGCTGTGGCCTTTCTTGTTCTCGGGCTGGTTTTGTTGGCGGCGCTGACCTTCCACGCAGACCTAAGTACCCGCTACTCAAGGTCCCCGCGCCCTCTGGAAAAGCACGTTCTTCTTACGCGATCCAGACGGTTTTGATGTTCATGAATTCGCGGATGCCGTTGGCGGATAACTCGCGGCCGTGGCCAGAACTTTTTACGCCGCCGAAAGGGATGCGAGGATCTGAGGCGACCATTTTGTTGATGAAGACCATGCCCGATTCGAGTTCGTTGATGAAGCGTTCGCGCTCGCTGTCGTCGGTGGTCCAGGCGCTGGCGCCGAGGCCGAAGCGGCTGTCGTTGGCGAGGCGGATGGCTTCGTCGACATCTTTGACCCGGAACAGCGAGGCGACGGGGCCGAAGAATTCTTCGCGATAGGCGGGAGATTCTTTCGGGATGTTAGTCAGTACTGTAGGAGCGTAGTAGTTGCCGGGGAGATCCAGTTTGTGTCCGCCGGTTAGGAGCTTCGCCCCGGCTTTAACCGTTTTCTGCACGTCGGCATCGAGGTCTTTAACGGCGTTAGCCGTGGCCAGCGGGCCGAGTTCAGTTTTCTCGTCGAAGGGATCTCCGATGCGCAGATTCTTCATACGGTCGACGAACTTTTTTTCGAACTCGGCGGCGATCGATTCGTGAACGATGAAGCGTTTGGCGGCGATGCAGGATTGGCCATTGTTGATGACGCGGGCTTCAACGGCGGTGGCGACCGCGGCATCGAGATTGGCGCTGGGCATGACAATGAAAGGATCACTGCCCCCGAGTTCGAGAACGACTTTTTTGATGCGCTTGGCGGCGGCAATTCCGACTTCGATGCCCGCCTGCTCGCTTCCGGTGAGTGTGGCAGCCACGATGCGTGGGTCGTTAAGGATGGCGTCGACCTGCTGCGAGCCGATGAGCAAGGTCTGAAAAGCGCCTGCGGGGAATCCAGCCTCAAGAAAAATTTGTTCAATTGCGAGAGCGCACTGCGGCACGTTGGAAGCGTGCTTCAGGAGCCCGACGTTCCCCGCCATGAGTGCGGGAGCAGCGAAACGAATTACCTGCCAGAATGGGAAGTTCCACGGCATGACCGCGAGAATCGGACCGATGGGACGGTAGCGGACAAAACTTTTCTTGGCGCCAGTTTCGATAACTTCGTCGGCGAGTATCTTTTCGGCGTTCTCAGCGTAGTAGCGGCAGGCGGTGGTGCACTTCACGGCCTCAGCGACCGCGGCCTTGTAAGGCTTACCCATTTCGAGGGTCATGAGATGAGCGAATTTTTCTTTGTCGCGTTCGAGGATCTCGGCTGCCTTCAACATGCGGCGAGCGCGCGCGGAGAAGGGAGTCTTGCGCTCGGCGTGAAAAGTGGTGACGGCCACTTGAATTTTTTGTTCGATTTCGGCGCCGGAAAGAGGCTGGAAGGTTTGCAGGGTTTCGCCGGTAGCGGGATTAATGGTGGCAATGGCCATGATGAGTCGTCCTTAGAAATGTCATGTCGAAGTTTCTGGGGAAATAGCTCGCCTTTAATCG
Source organism: Candidatus Sulfotelmatobacter sp. (assembly GCA_049519055.1). Classification (GTDB taxonomy): domain Bacteria; phylum Acidobacteriota; class Terriglobia; order Terriglobales; family Acidobacteriaceae; genus Sulfotelmatobacter. The sequence continues at coordinate 38,104 of JBEKRE010000033.1, forward strand.
TCTGTCGGACCACAAGCGTAAGGGAACGGGTCGCGGTCGTACCACTATACCACCGGTTGGGGGGTCTCGCTGCCCTGGGGCCGCTGGAGGCACTGATCAGCCTAAGGGTGCTCCGGCGCGCCCGGTGTCTCCGGGTAGGGGAAGGCTAAGCGAGGTGACTGATGGAACCCACGCGGAACGCTCTATGAACAGCACAAGTTCATTTACGTTCCGCGTGAGCGGATTCCTACGATCACCATTCTGCGCGAGCTATGGCCAATTGTTTACTAAGTTCGTGACATTCGGGCTGCCCAGGCCGGTTACGAAGTCCCATCCCGGCTGCGTCGAGTATGCTGGCTTCAGAGTGGTGTCCGACAAAGAAAGAACGCCGAACTCTTCTCCCGCCGGGAGATAGCAATTGTTTGTGCCGTAGCAGGGAACGTCATTGTTCCCGGTGGTTACATCGTGGAAAATGCAAGAGCCTCCGATTTTATTACCCTTGTTGGAATTGCACTTCGACAAGTCAGAAGTGTTGGGAGTGGTTCGACCGCCGTATTCCGCAGCCGCCAAGTCGTAATAAATCGGGGCCGGATTGCCTTGAGGACCACCAGCCTTCTGATTAATGAGCGCCTGGATGCTGGCAAATTGAGGCGCGGTGAAGGAAGTCCCGCCAGCGCTATTGAAGAACACGTCTAACGGTACCGAATAGTCGCAGGGAACCCCTCCTTCTTTTGCATCTGACATGCAGAAGACGATCGCGTGACTATAGAAGCCGTTCGACGCAAACAAAGAAGCATCTGGTAGATCACGCTTGCCGTCGGCTGGAACACCATAGACCGGGGCTTGCCAATAAGGCTTGTTGTAAACAAAGCTAGGGCCGCCGCTGCCGCCGACGATATTGAGGAAATTCTCCCCAGTGGAACTGTTACAGAAAGAAACGCCGCTACTATATCCAAACAGAGTGAACAGTATGTCGCTGGCGCAGGAATCGTCCCAGGGTATCTCCGGAATATAGGACTTAGCCGATTCTCCAGTTGTGCTGTTGGTCTTGCTCCAGTAGGTGCTGTTCTTGTTCTCGGCGGTGTCGGCAAAATCGGTGCCGCCGGTTGCGAAATTGTAAGGGGTCGAGGCCAGACCATTGACCGCGATGCCGTTAACCGCATAAGGGGCGGTGTCGAAATCGTCGCAGCCAGCGGCACTCCCGTCGCCCGCAGCAACGAAAACCGAAACTCCTTCGATGGCTGCTTGTTGCCAGAGAGCATTGATAAAACCATTGCCGTTTGGCCCAGGGCCTTGATCGGTTTCGCAACCTATGTAACTGAGACTCATAATGGGCGGTGGATTGTTGGTATCCAGCAAATTCTGAGCGGCGATAAAGGCGCCGAAATTTGTGGCAGTGTTGGCGCAGGAAGCTACTTCGACGTCGGCGTCTGGAGCGATCGCGCCGGACCACTCGGCGTCCAGCGCAGCTTCCCCTTCCGCGCCGTTCTTGCCTGGATCCGTGCATCCGGGCCCAGGATGGACTTGCTTGAAAGTGCCCGAATGCGCGGAGAGACCGAAAGCCGTGCGGAATGTAGAGACGTCCGCAGGATTGATATCGGTGACTTCAAGGACGGCCACGGTTTGTCCCTTACCTGTGATTGGATTGCTCCCCTTGTAGAGCGGAGCTACGTTGTAGATAGTGGCGAAATCCGGCGGTGCTTCGTCATACTGCTGGGTATTGTTAAACCCGTCGGGGCATCCGGTGCAGGGGAACGAGAAACTCGAGCGCGGCTGCATCAGTGGTTTCGGCAGGAAATCGTTCAGCGAGACTACTCCAAGCACGACGGGAGCGAGTGCGGCGGGAATCTTTGGATCACTGGCATTCGCGATATGTTGCTCGCCGTTTACGTTGTAGTGGTGAATCTCGGTGTGGAAAGCTTCGCTTACTTTTCCCGCGGTGCCGGACACGTCTATCGTCATTCCGCTCTTGTGAACCAAGTTGACCCGCAAGCCATGTGAGGTCAGCCAGCCGACAACCGCTTGAATATCCTCCTGGGTTGGACCGAATCTTCTGCCCAACTCTTCGGCAGTGAGCCACTTGTGATAATTCGCGGAATGAGGATTCTGGAGGCTAGCGGCCAGTTGGTCCAGCGCCTCTTCCCGCTTGGGAGTACGGCTTAGCACCACGTACAGATGGTCCATGCGTAGGCTATCCGATACCAGTCCCTGATCAAATCTTGCAAGCGCAAGGCGGGGGGTATTGCCGGTGAGCTGAACCAAGTCCGATTCGTTCACCGGGGTCACAATTCGGTTGGCGGGATTGGAGAAAGGGGCACTGTAAGCGACGGGTGCAAAAGTGGCGACCACAAGCAAGAGCAGCACAGCAGGAAGTAACGCGTTCAAAGTGGAGCGGCGAACAAACATAGACTTCTCCTTAGGCGAAAGTTGAATTCAACACCGAGGCCAAAAATGAAAAGCAAACGAAACCGCCTGAGAGCTGGTTGAAGGTTGGAAACCGACTGGAGAAATGGCGATTTGAGCGCCGCAGCATCCTAGTCACGCTCGCATGACGCTGTCAAGGTGGAAGGTAGTGTAGGAAGAAAGTCCCCGGAGGTTAAGACATTTGGGGGAGAAGCCGCAGTGGCAGCGGGAAGGCAAGCGACGACGGCGGATGGGGAACGCTCACTGAGTTGATTGGAGTTGCGACGAGAGTTGGCTGACTGTGGAGACGTCGAAGAAGTTGGACAGATCGGCGTGGCCCGCCAGGGTGTCGCGCTGCTTGCCTTCCACCAAAATTTTTACTCTCAGAATGCCGGGTATGTTGGCGGACAGGGTCTGTACGAGCGATGCGATGGTGAGCTCTTCGGCAAGGACGCCGGAACGGTGACCGTCAGCGAAGGCGGCGTTGACGTCAATGACCGCGAGGCCGGGATCGACGAGATAAACGCTGCGAATCTCCGAGCCGGGGGGCAGGGGATGGGGGGAAGACTTATCGAGATAAAGGGCGACCAGGGCACGGAGGACCTCTTCGGCGCGCTGCTGGCGGACGGATGGCATGGGGATTTGCGCGGACTGAGCGCGGAGAACGCCGATGTCGTCGTAGGCCACGTAAAGAGTGACACGCTCGGTGGACCCAGCCACGGGAGGCACAACCGGCGGGACGTCGGCGGAGGGGACGGGAGTAGCAGCGGCGCGTCCGCGCATGTGCCAGGCGTAGAGGCTCATGCCCAGCACGGCGGCGAGAAGAATGGAGAGCGCGATAAAAAAGTGGCGCGGAATCATGGGGAATCGGGTGATCGGGCGATCTGGCGATTGAAAACCTAAATCCTTACGTTCTGAATTTATCAAATTATGCGATCACAAAAAGACCCGATCACTCAATCGCCCGATTCATGGTGCGGCCCCGAGTTGGGAGCGGATGGCTACGATTCCGTTGGCTACGGCTCCGGCGATGAGTTGCTGGTAATCGGGCGAATTCAGAGCGGAGACGTCGGAGGCGGGCGGAGCGACCTCAACGGCAATCGCTGCGGTCACAATGCTATTGAGCGGACGGAGAGGCGCAGTGAGGGTGCGGACGGGGACCTGAATCCTTTTCAACATTCCGGCGATGCTCGTGGCGGTCGCCTGGCTGAGCGGCATGAAGGGAGACTGGGCGGTAGGCCAGGCGCGGAAGGGACCGTCGTCCTCACTATTGGCGTAGGGAAGCATTGCGGTGTAGAGGCGAACGCCGTGGCCGCTGGAAGCGGCATGCAAGGCCACATAGACAGCGGCATGTGTGCTATTGGCGAAGAAGGCGCGATCGTCGACGGAAAGGCTGGCATCGGAGTCTCGCAGCACGAGGGTGGAGATGCCGCGACTCTCCAGTTCCTGGCGAAGCTGGCGAGCGAAGGCGAGGGTGACGTCTTTCTCAGCTATGGTGGCGCTGAGAGCTTCGCCGCGGTCGACGCCGCCATGGCTGGCGTCAACGATTGCGAAGTAGCGCCGAGGAGCGGACGACGGAGTTGGCGCGGGAGACTGCGTGGCCGGAGGATTTTGTGGCGGGGGAACGGCTACGTTTGCCGTTTGGGTTGCCACGGTTTGCGATTTCGCCGGGACTGGGGGAGCCAGAGTGATGGTTCGACCGTCGTTACTGAAGCTGGCCATGAGCGGGAGGGTGGTGGTTACCGTGATTTCGGCGGCGCCATTCATTTCGGAATACGCGGCGGACGGAATGAGTTTGCTGGAGAATGTCAGCGTGGGAGAAGCGGGGGCAGTGACGGGTTCGTGATTGAAGGTGAGGCGCACCTTCCCGGGCTCGGTGGCCACTGAAGGATTGACGGGAGCGCTGAATTGAAAGACGAGGTGCGAGGGGTCGCTTGCGGCAACGGAGGCGGTGAAGTGGGTGGCGATACTACCGATAAAAAGACGATCGGACTGCTCGTGGAGAGTTGCGGGACCTCCCAGGAAACGAGGTAGAAGGGAATTGAGGGAGGCGAGCGGAACCAAGCCGCGTCCGTTTTCAAGAATGAACTGGGCGGAGAGATCGGCGTCGCGTCCCTGGACGCGGGCGCGAGTTTTGTCGACGGTAAATTCTCCAAGGATGTTGTTGTAGTGAAGACGCCAGCGGGTGCCGTCCAGTTTGGCGCTGACCGTTCCGAGGGGTTCAAGGAGTTCCAGCAGGCCCACATAATCATGGCCCTGGCGCTGAACGATGGGTAGGGAATAGTTTGCGGCGGTCGAATAGATGGAAAGATGTTTTTCGGGAGGGATGGCGAAGGAGGCGGCGACGAACAGAGAGACGCCGAGGCCAAAGAGCAACCGCAATGTGCGGCAGGCGTTCGAGCGAGCATCGCGGGGGCGAGACCACTGGGGTGCGGGGCTTTGCCCAGCCGGACAGCCGAAGGCGACTATCCCCACATGGGGCCCGCTAATCGAGGGCATAGACTGTCAGTCCGCTGAGGAGCTTGGGATAGAAGTCGGTGGATTTCTGGGGCATGACTTCGCCGGCGAATGCGATGTCTCGAACTTGCTGGATCCGGCAGGGGTTCATCAGGAAAACGATGTCGGCACGAGGATTGTTTTCCAGGTGCGAGAGAGCCTCGGCGGCATCGCGGACATAGGAGATGTTGAGCTGGTTGCGGATGGACTCTGCGGTAAGCCCTAAGACATTTTCCAGCAAAATCTTATGCAATTGCACTACGTCGAGCGCTTGCTGGCGCATGGAGAGTCCTGTAAAGAATTGGTCGGCGTTCGGGTCGGGGTGATGCAAGAGGAAGGCCCGGTTGGGGGTGACTGCGAGCAGAGCGGAGCCGGCGCGTCCGCACTGATGGAGCATGGCGGTGGCGTGGGCAGCATCGAGGGAGGAGTCGACTTCTTCGATATCGAAAAATTTGCGGGCGGAGTCGCGGAAGGCTTCTTCGTTAAATTCGGGCAGACTATGAACGACCCGGTGAGTGGGCAGGATGACGAGGGCGGGGCTGTTCAGGTTGACGAAGGTCATCATCACGTATTCGGAGGGAGATGTGGTGGGTGTCGCGGTGGGACGCGCTTTCTCCCGGCATTGATTGCGATAGTTGAGCGCGGTTTCGTAACGGTGGTGGCCGTCGGCGATGATGAGTTTCTTATCGGCCATAGCGGCGCGGACAGAATCGATCAGGCGTGGGTCGGGGATTTGCCACACGCGATGGAGGACGCCATATTCGTCGGTGACGGCGATGTCGGGATCTGCGGTAGTGGTAAGCAGGGACTCGATCTGGCCGGAGTCTTCATAGAGCATAAAGATCTGGCCAAAATGGGCGCGCGTGGCGCGGAGCAGGTCGAGGCGGTCGGCCTTGGGCTTGGCCAGGGTTTGCTCGTGGCGGAAGACGACGCCAGAGGAATAATCCTCAATGCGGCCTAAGGCGATGAAGCCGCGGCGTTCGAGTTCCTGGTCGGAACCGGGGAGAGTGAAGCGCTGCGAATAAAAGTAAAGAGATGGACGGGAATCCTGGCGCAGGATGCCTTGGCGGCGCCAGTCGCGAAAGCTGGTTGCCGCGCGGGAATATACATTATTTTCCGGATTGTCATTCGGTTCATGCCGACCGAGGATGATGCGGACGAGGTTATACGGACTGGCCGCATAGTAGCGTTCCTGCAGAGCGGCCGTGATCTTGTCGTAGGGTTGGGTCACCACCAGAGCTGGAGAGATCTGTTGGGGATCGTACCGGAACCCGCGAAAGGGATGAATGTCAGCCATGGAAACCTTTGATTGTAACAAGGTAGCGGCGGATTTCCGGATTGGGATTCAGTGGAGTGGATAAATCGGCTGAAACTGGCGTCCATTCTGGGATTGTCACCAGGATTTGACAAAAATACCGCGGCTGCTTGGGGAAAGCTGTGATACTATCGCGGCCAAATGAGGTGCTTATGTCCTTTGTGGATGAGCGCCGGTTATCTCGCCCTGGGATCCGAGCTGTAAAGTCCGGTTTGATTCGAACCTGGAATCTGACCGTCGTCCGATTGCGGACAATTCTGCGCGGTCATACTGTTCTGTCGGTTCTGTGTTCTCTTTCGACAGCTTTGATGTGGATTTCCGTTTGCGCATGTTTGGGCGGATCCATACCAGCTCGGGGGCAGACGGACGTGAACGACGTCCACGTGATGCCGCGGCCCTTAGAGAAGACAAAGACAGAAGACGTCGCGAAGGAAACCATCGTCCCTTCGTCTTTGAATACGCACATACGGCCCTTGAAAGTGAATGCGGATCTGGTACTGGTGCCGGTGACGATAACGGACCCGATGAACCGGCTGGTGACTGGGCTGGAGAAGGAAAATTTCCAGCTTTTCGAAGGCGGCTCGGGACAAGAGATCAAGTCTTTCTCGAGTGAGGATGCTCCGGTTTCGCTGGGGGTCATCTTCGATTCGAGCGGAAGCATGAGCAGCAAGATGGACCGGGCGAAGGATGCGGTTGTGGAGTTTTTCAAGACCGCGAACCCGCAGGATGAGTTCTTCATGATCACTTTTTCGGACGAGCCGGAGGTGGTCAGCGATTTCACCAGTTCGGTGGACGAGATCCAGAGCAAACTGGTGTTTGCCGTGCCACGAAGGCGGACTGCGCTGCTGGATGCGATATATATGGGCGTCACCAAGATGAGGCAGGCGAAGTATCCGAAGAAAGCGCTGCTGATTATTTCGGACGGAGGAGATAATCACAGCCGGTATACCGAAAACGAAATCAAAGCGCAGGTGAAGGAAGCGGATGTGATGGTGTATGCGATCGGGATTTACGACCGGTATTTCCCCACGGAAGAAGAGCGACTGGGGCCGGCGCTTCTAGGCGAGGTTGCGGAATTGTCGGGCGGCCGGGCCTTTACGGTGGAAAACCCGAACGACTTGGCGGACGTGGCGACAAAGATCGGGATCGAATTGCGCAATCAATACGTGTTGGGTTATCGGCCCCATAACGATTCGCGAGACGGCAAATGGCGTAAGATCAAAGTGAAATTACTGCCGCCGAAAGGATTGCCGCCGCTGCGAGTTTATGCCAGGACCGGTTATTACGCCCCCGAAGAATAAGGGTGCGAATCAGGTTATTTTCCTGAAGTGGGTCTTCGCGATTCTGATCGCGGTGCTCGCGAAACCGGTTTCCGGGAACGCGCGGCAGACGCCTTCCCAAGGGCAATCTTCTCCGGTTCCGGTTTCGCCGGTACAGTCCCAGTCGGCGGCGAGTCAATCCCAAAAGTCTCAACCGGATTCAACGGCGACTCCTTCGAGCGAGCGACATGGCCCTCAGGACAACGGAACCTTTGTCATCCGCAAGGATGTGGACGAAGTTCTTCTGCACGCCACGGTGGTGGATGACAAGCAGCGCATCGTCACCGACCTTGGCCGGAACGCGTTTTCCGTGTTCGAAGATGGCAAGCCGCAAACTATCGTTTCCTTTCATCATGAAGACATTCCGGTAGCCATGGGGATTGTGATTGATAATTCCGGCTCGATGCGGGAAAAGCGGGCGAAAGTAAACCAGGCAGCGCTCAATTTGGTGCGGTCGAGTAATCCACAGGACGAAGTGTTCGTGGTGAATTTTAACGACGAATATTATCTTGACCAGGATTTCACCAACGATCTTCTGAAATTGAAAGAAGCTCTTGAGAAGATTGATGCCAGGGGCGGAACGGCACTTTACGAGGCGGTGGTGGCCTCCGCCGATCACTTAAAGAGGGATGCCAGGCTGGAGCGGAAAGTGCTGTTCATAGTGACTGATGGAGAAGACAATGCCAGCCGGGAAAGTCTGGAGCAGGCGGTGAAGCAACTGCAGGAGGAAAACGGGCCGTCGGTGTATGCGATCGGAGTTCTGGGAGATGAGGAGCATCCCAAGCGGGCCAAGCGGGCACTGGAGGTTATTGCGCAACGGACTGGAGGGCTGGCATTTTTTCCGAAGACGTTGGACGAAGTGGATGAGATCAGCCGGCAAGTGGCGCACGACATCCGGAACCAGTACACGATTGGCTATAAGCCGACGAATCCGAAGGGCACGGGAGGATTCCGCACCATCCGGGTGGAGGCGAAGGCAAAGGGGCACGGCAAGATGTCGGTGCGGACGAAGAGCGGGTACTACGCGGGGACGCAGCCGGCCGCGGGGACGAAGTAACTTCGTCGCAATCAGTTTTCGAGAACCCCCCGCAAGGCGAAGTAACTTCGAGCTAAGGCTTTCGTTCCATTGACGATTCCGGACTGTCCCCCTTACCCTGTAGCGTGCATCAGAAAACCCTTGAAGTTTCTCATCTGGGCGTCGCCGACGATATTACGGACCTGGTCGGCGGGACCCCCATGTTGCGGTTGAAGCGGCTGGTTCCTGCCGAGTCCGCCGACATCTTCGCAAAACTTGAATACTTGAACCCCGGAGGAAGTGTGAAGGATCGCGCGGCCATTGGGATTATCCGGCGGGCAGAGCAGGAGGGGAAGCTTGCGCCCGGGGGGACGATTGTCGAAGCCACCGCCGGGAATACCGGAATCGGGCTGGCGCTAATCGGAGTAAACCGCGGATATAAGGTGAAGCTGTTCGTTCCGGAAAACTTCTCGCAGGAAAAAGTGATTATCATGCGCGCGCTGGGGGCGGAAGTGGACCGCACCCCAGATGAAGAGGGGATGGCGGGAGCGATCCGTCGCGCTAAGGAAGCTGTGGCAAGCGATGAGAGCGCGTTCATGGCGGGACAGTTTGAGAATATGGCGAATCCCGACTATCACTACGAGACCACGGCCGTGGAAATGTTCGAGCAGCTCGGGGGGAAAGTGGATGTTGTGGTTCTGGGCTGCGGCACGTGTGGAACGTTTACTGGTATCGCGCGCTACATGAAAGAGCATGTGCCGGGAGTGCGAGCGGTCGCGGTGGAAACGCAGGGATCGATCCTGGCTGGCGGGCAACCGGGGCCACACAAGGTGGAAGGGATTGGCGTGAGTTTCATTCCCAAGACGTTCGATCGATCGGTGTGCGATGAAGTGATTGCGGTAAGCGATGAGAATGCCTTTGAGACCGTGAAGCAGCTGGCCGCGAAGGAAGGCGTGCTGGCGGGATCGAGCGGAGGAGCGGCGGTGTTCGCGGCTCTGGAGGTGGCGCGGCGACTGGGCGCGGGGAAACGGGTGGCGACGATCATTCCGGATTCGGCGGAGAGATATTTGTCGAAGAAGATTTTTGAGGGCGGGATTTAGATAAAAGTTTGTCGCACAGAACGCTGAAAAAGTCCGCGGGGAACGCTTTGAGAAGGTCGATGTCTTCCAGAAAGTATTGATGAAAAAAAATAGACGAGCTGGGTTTGCTACGCGTGCGATTCACGACGGGCAGCAGCCGGATCCCTTGACCGGCGCGGTCAATGTGCCCATTTATCTCACTTCCACTTATGTTCAGCAGGGGATTGGGGAGAATAAGGGGTACGAATATTCGCGGGTCTCGAATCCCACGCGGGATCGGCTGGAAGAGAACTTGGCGTCGCTGGAAGGCGGGGTGGCGGCGCGCGTGTTTGGCAGTGGGATGGCGGCGATCAATGCGATTGCGAGCATGTTGAAGGCGGGCGACCATGTGGTGTGTGGCGACGATTTATATGGCGGGACGCCTCGGCTGTTTAATCAGGTGCTGACGGGATTCGGGCTGGAGTTTTCTTACGTGGATACATCGGATGCGGAGAACGTTGAGCGCGCGATTCAAAACAATACGCGCATGGTGCACGTGGAGACACCGACCAATCCGCTGATGCGGTTGAGTGATTTGCCGGCGATCAGCAAAATTTGCCGGCGCAAGAAAGTGGAACTGGTGGTGGACAACACGTTCATGTCGCCTTACTTCCAGCAGCCGCTGGCGCTGGGCGCGGATATGGTGGTGCACTCGACGACCAAGTTTCTAAATGGCCACAGCGACGGACTAGGCGGGGTCGTGGTATGCAGCCGGCCAGAGCAGGCAGCAAAGCTGGCGTTTTTGCAAAAGTGCGCGGGGGCGATACTTTCTCCGTTCGAATGCTTTCTGTTGCTGCGTGGGGTGAAGACGCTGGCTGCGCGGATGGAGATCCACGACCGCAACGGGCGCCTGGTGGCGGAGTTTCTGGCGAAGCATAAAAAGGTGGCGAAAGTTCTTTACCCGGGGTTGCCGGATCATCTGCAGCACGAGTTGGCCAAGCGCCAGATGAGCGGCTTCGGGGCGATGATCACGTTTGAGACGGGATCGCTGAAGAATGCAAATAAGATGCTGAAGAAATTGCGCCTCTGTTCATTGGGAGAATCGCTGGGAGGAGTGGAGACGCTGATCTCACATCCAGCGACGATGACGCACGCGGCGCTGGGTGAAAAAGGCCGTAGGGCGATTGGGATCACGGACGGAATGGTGCGGATTTCTGTGGGCATTGAGGATGTGCAGGACATCCTTAGCGATCTGGAAGCGGGGCTGGCTGCTATATAAACGCTGTTCGCTACGGATTTGCAGGGATCAAACGGACTGAGGCCCTACTCTAGCTCCATTCAATTTTTTACGCTGACGGATTCGTCGATCCAGGCCAAGTAGTTGGGTGATCCATCTGCAATGGTCAGGCAGATACATTCTGGCAGGTCGTAGGAGTGGAGTTGGGCAATAGCTTGGCGCACTGCTTCGAAGGCCGCGGCCGTAGTCTTGATGATCAAAAGCCATTCGCGAGATTCTTCTACCTTGTTTTGCCAGCAATAAATAGATACAACCTGCGGGATGATGTTGACGCAGGCGGCCAGACGTTCCTCTACAACATGCCGCGCAATTTTCCGAGCTTCTTCTTCTGAGCCTGCGGTAGTCAGGACGATTCGTTTGTCGCTCATATAAAATCAGCCGTTAGCAATTAGCAGTTGGTGAGCCAACTCACGTCGAGAGAGTAGCACCTTAAGTGAGGGAGCAGAAAGATGGCGACGCAAATCAAGTTTGGAACATCGGGTTGGCGGGCGGTGATGGCGGAGGAGTTTACTTTTGCGAATGTGCGGCGAGCGGTGGGCGGGATTGCGCGTTACGTGACGGGGCAGAAGCCGCGGGGAGCGCGAGTGATCGTGGGACGCGATCCGAGATTCCTGGGCGAAACTTTTTGTTCCATGGCGGCGGAGATTCTGGAGGCTTATGGAATTAGGCCGGTCGTGGTCCCGGAGCCTGCGCCAACTCCGGCATTTGCTTATGCCGTTGTAAAGGCAAAGGCCGACGGGGTGATTAACTTTACAGCTTCGCACAATCCGCCGGAGTACAACGGGATCAAGTTTTCGACGCCGGATGGATGTCCGGCGCTGCCTGAAGTGACGAAAAAGATTGAGGCGGAAATTGATGCACTGGACCGGGAGGGGTCGACATCAGGGACGAAAGGTACTGGATACGGATCTACCCGGGAATTACTGGACGTGAAGGCCGGCTACCTGAAGCGATTGGGAGAGATTGTGGATCTGGGCGCGATCCGCAAGGCCAATCTGCAGGTTTGTTTTGATCCCATGTGGGGGTCGGCGCGGGGATATTCCGATGAATTCTTGCAAGAGGCTGGGGTGAAAATCGCGACCGTGCATGACTATCGCGACGTGTTGTTTGGCGGGCATGCGCCGGAGCCGGACGATCACTTGCTGGAGGACCTGCGCGGCAGGATGCGCGAGACCAGGGCGCAGATTGGCATTGCGACCGACGGGGACGCGGATCGCTTTGGGATTGTCGATGCGGACGGAACTTTTTTTCAGCCGAACTACGTGATTGCGCTGCTGTTCGATTATCTGGTGGAGAGCCGGGGATGGAAGAACGGAGTGGCAAAGTCGGTGGCGACCACGAATTTGATCAATGCGATCGCAAAGGCTCGCGATGTGGAACTTTTCGAGACGCCGGTGGGCTTCAAATACATTGGCGAGCTCATCATGCAGGACAAGATTGCGATCGGTGGAGAAGAAAGCGCCGGGCTTTCGATCCGGCATCACGTCCCGGAGAAAGATGGCGTGCTGGCGGGCCTGCTGTGCTGCGAGATGGTGGCGAAGCGAGGCCAATCGCTAGGCGAGCAATTGAGGGGGCTATGTAACCAAGTTGGTTCGTATTATCCGCAACGGGAAAACTTCCGCTTGACGGCTGAGGTCAAGGACAAGTTCACTGGGAAGTTAAGGTCTGATCCGCGGGAGTTCTGTGGACACAGGGTGAGCGAAGTGGTGCGCACGGATGGATTGAAGCTGGTCTTTGAAGATGGTTCGTGGGTTTGTTACCGGCTTTCGGGAACCGAGCCGGTGGTGAGAGTTTATTCCGAGGCACGAAGCAAGCAGGGTTTGGAGAAGTTGAGCCGGGCGGCCAAGCAATGGATTTTCGAGTAAAGAATTTGGCAGACATGCGGCGATTTCCCACTCCGCAAGATGGGTTGCGAGTGATCGCGGAAAAGGCGCCGCAGGCCGAGGCGATAGCTGCATCCTGGGTGGGGAGAGTTGGTCCCGCCTTCAGGCGGGTGTATGCGCTGCGGCGGCGATTGGCGACGATCGCGGTTGCGGTGCTGGCGGCCTTTCTGTTTGTCCACGTGATGTTTGGCGCGAATGGAATGATTGTGTATAAGCAGAAGCGAGCCGAGTATGAATCGCTGCAAAAGCGAATCATGCTGGAGCAGAAGGAAAACGAGCTCTATACACAGCAGATTCAGGGATTGCAGACCGACGAGAAGGCAATCGAGAAAGAAGCGCGCGAACAGTTGCATTATGCGCGTCCGGGCGAAGTGGTGTACGTTCCTCAGACTCCGGAAGTTGCCGCACCACCAGTGAATCATTCGGCGAGAAAATAAATAGGCGAGGCCAAGGCGCGACTACGATGCGTGGCCCCAGGTCTTTCGCCAAGCGGAAAAAGCTGAGTTCCTGACAATCAGCTAACGGGATGATCGCGTCCCGCAAGCGTGTGACAATCGAAAACGTCCTCTGTGGTATAGTTCCTGCGATCGGCGAATCGGTGGGCGCGTTGGTTGCTTCCGGGTGCGCGAGTAAAATTCCTACCATGCGGCGTGGGGCCGCGATCGAAAGATCAAATAAGGAGAAAAACGGCCATGAGAAAAGTGCTCGTACTTAGTCTTGCGATATGTTTTGTGTTCGCCCTGACAGCAATGGCGTTTGACGATATGGGGAAGAGCACCACCGTCAACGGGTGGGTGAGCGATGACAAATGCGGCGCCAAGGGGGCCAACGATAAGGCTGAGGCGTGCACCAAGAAGTGCCTGGCCGCCGGTGCGAAGATGGTGATCGTGACCGATAAGGATCAGAAAGTTCTGATGGTGGAGAACCCGGATGCGCTCAAGGACCATGTGGGACATCACATCGCCGTGACGGGACATGTGATGGGCGACAGCATTCATGTGGAAAGCGCGAAGATGCTGTGAGCGGTTTGTGTTGTGAGCAAGGGCGGCTGCGGCCGCCCTTGCATTTTTGTCGGGGATTCTCTTGTGGGCTAGAACACGCAATTGAGCAGGCTCATCGGCGCCTGCGTCGCAAAGCCAGTAAGAAGCAAATGAACACCAAGCCGGAGAGTTTGGAGGTGGTCAAGTACGTGGTTGTGTACACGACTCACCGCAATGCATCGGCGGTGGAGATCTTGGAGTGGTACCGGACGGGCTGGCAAATTGAGTTGGTATTCAAGCCATTGGAGAGCCTGGTCGGACTAGGTCACTTGCCCAAACACGACGACCGCAGTTCTCGGGCCTGGCTACATGGAAAACTGGTGGCGAGAAAGGCAATAGTGTATTCTCGCAGTCGCGTGTCTAGTCGTTGCAAGTCAGATTCAATGTAGATAGTGCCGACGGCTTCGCCGTCGAGAACGATGTCGCGGAACTGGATGAGGCGGTCAGATTCGAACCGGGTGGCCTGCTCTTGGGCAAGGGGAGGCACAAAATTGGAATCTCTCCCGCCTGACGAACATAGGTGGCAAACGGCTTGCCGTCGTCCGAGTAGATACATGCTGCAGTCACACTGGGTTCTGCCCGCAAGGCTTGCAGAACATCTTGCGCTGCATGAAGGTCGCGGAAAGTAAGCGCCGCCGTGCTATTCCGGGCCAAGACGTCCGCCAAGGTTGCCAAGTCTCGTGCCATAGCCCGCCTGAGTCCTAACAAATCAAAGACTCCCATCGGCACTGAAACCGTGATTGCAGCGATGCAGGCCATGGCGACGAATAAGCCCGTCAGCTTGTCACGGATCGACCAATCGCGAGATGTCCGCATCTACTGTTCTCCCCTCCGATCACTCGAGAACAACTTTGCCTTGCCGGCCATCGGAAACCCGTGCTGAGTCCAGATTGGTTGCCAGAAAGCGTAGTGCACATTGCCCGTTACGAACTCATCGACTCTGGGCGTGGTGCGACACTGAAAAGTCGGCCCAACGACTGTTGTACCTGGGGGTCTGATCCACGACTGTCTCGACCGAATAAAGCCGACAGAGATCCCTTGCATTTTGTTCCCCAAACCCATCAGAGATCGCAGATTAGAAGTCCCTTAGTCGATTATGCACGCTGAAACGAGAATTTTGTTCTCGTTATGATGTCAAGTTCCTACATCCATTGGGGTTAGCAGGGATATCAAGGGCGGAGCCCTCGGCTAGTTAGTGCATCCCTGGTTTTGTGGACCGGATCGCAGGATGTGTCTGTAGGTCCTTGCGAATAAGACGAGCTTCTGGCGATGCCAGAAATAAGTCGGCCATTCAAGTGCAATCAGAGAGAGCAGCTAAACTGGCTCGCCTGGTCGAACGGTGCGATGCAGAAGCGCACGTCGAACGAATAGGCCACTTTTGCGGGTGTCGGACTAATCCGCAAGAGTCGCCAATCTTTCCAATTCACAGACAAACGTATGAAATCGAGACACATTGCAGTCCTGAAGAAAGTGATGGATGGTTCATGATTTCCGGGAGAAATGCGCTCCTCAGGTTGATGGTATTCATAATAGCGTGTGAGATCGTGCACGGTCAGGCATCGCCGCAAGATCTCACGCAACTAAAGCTCGAGGATCTGATGAACATGGAGGTAACTTCGGTTTCGAAAAAGGAACAGAAGATTTCTGAAGCCGCATCAGCAGTGTTTGTCATTACCTCTGAGGACATTGCGCGCTCGGGCGCCAACGACATTCCAGATTTATTGCGCATGGTCCCAGGCGTGGAGGTGGCCCAGATCAACTCCAGCAAATGGGCTATCAGCATCCGTGGTTTCAATGGCCAGTATTCGAACAAATTGTTGGTCTTAGTCG
>JBEKRE010000034.1:0-55939 GCA_049519055.1 Candidatus Sulfotelmatobacter sp.
ATAGAAGTGCCCGAGAAAAGATTGGCTACGATGGAGCGATTGCGCGGCCATGCGTAGGGCTGTGGCTGCTCGATTCTTGACTTTGCGAGTTTTGACCGACAACACCTTCCCGCCGCTTATCCCGGTTGTCCGGACAGAGTCCGAGCCAGGAGGCTAACTCCGGACCGCTAGGGAAGCGCGACAAATCAGGACCGATTTCCGCCAAAAGAGTTTGCGTAGTGAGGACATTGATCCCGGGTACTTGGGTTAGATCCACACCGAAGATCCGGTGGAGATGAGTCTGCAGGTCGAAGCCCGGCTCGCTCGTCTTCGGTTTGGACCCGTCGTGCGAAGGCGATGTGGAACCTGGGGGCGGATCCACTTTCGACTCGAATTCCTCCAGAGACTGCGCAATTTCGCGATCGCAGGCCGCGATCAACTCTTGGTAATGACGAAACGCTGCCAGCGACTGGCGGAGAGTGAATAGATGCTCGCGCCGGTAGTCTCCCACCAGCGACTTGGCGATGGTATCCGCGCCAGCCTTGATCCGCCGGTCGCGCAATGCCGCCAGCGTATGCGGGTTGCGCTCCCCCGCCAAGATAGCCTCCAGGATCGCGATCCCGGTCATGCCGGTGATATCGCTGATCACGTGGTGGAGTTGCAGGTTCATCTGATCCAGAGCCTTTTGCATGTGCTGCACGTGACTCGACCCCATCTGCACCAGACTGTCCCGATGGCGGAGGATCGAACGTACGCTACAGACCGCCTGTTCCGGCCGGAACGATCCGCGCAGTAAGCCCACGGAATGCAAATACTGCAGCCATTGGCAATCGGATACATCGGACTTGCGTCCCGGAACATTCTTTACGTGGTGGGCATTGACCAGGAAGACTTTGAACCCTCGCGCCTCCAAGATCTGAAACAACGGGATCCAGTACACTCCCGTCGATTCCATGGCTACGGTCTCGATGTGGCACGCCTTCAGCCAGGCCGCCGCCTCGTGCAAGTCTTCCGTGAACGTCGAGAAACACCGCACCGCCTGCGGATCTCGATCCCCAGGCACCGCGACATAGATCTCCGTCGCTCCGATATCTACACCCGCAGCATTCAGGTTCAGGCAAGACAACAGCGACTCTCCTGTTGTCTTCGGGTTGCTCTTTGGGTTGCTCTTTCGTTTTCTCGACATGGCTTCTCGTGGGACTGGATTTGTCCCTGCGAGCCGGCCCAGACGTGCAGAAATGGAGTACTCTCCTGAACGAGATCAACGTACCCTAGTGATGGGCCGCTGTCATCACTGACTTGAGCACAGAGTCTGGGACCATACTTCCAAACGGGCTCCCGAAGGATGCACCATTGCTTTTTTCGGCCTACTTGCCGACGCGCATGGACGGCTCATTTTACATAACGACAATGCACGGACCGGACAGAACCTCAAGGAAAAGATCCTCACATTGCAGAATGTAAATTCGAAGACGTTTGGCAAGCTGTTCGTTTTTCGCGTGGACGGTAAGGTGGATGCGGAACCTCTTTATGCCGAGAGACTGGAAATCCCGAACCAGGGATTCAGGAATGCGCTCTTTGTGGCCACAGAGCACGACAGCGTCTATGTATTCGACGCCGATGGCGGGAAGGAATTCTGGCACGTTCGAACGCTCGCCCCTGACGAATCGCCTTCGGATGAACGCGGCTGCTCCCAGGTGACTCCCGAGATCGGAATCACATCTACGCCGGTCATTGATCGCAAACGAGGTCCGCAGGGCACGATCTACGTGATCTCGATGAGCAAAGATCAGGGCGGCCGCTATGTGCAGAGACTGCATGCGCTTGATCTCCGAAACGGAAGCGAAGAGTTCGGAGGGCCAGTGGAAATTAGAGCCACATTTCCCGGAAGCGCAGCGGCAAACCGCGATGGCACTGAGATTTTCGATCCGAAACAATACGAGGAACGGGCCGCGCTTCTGTTGCTCAACGGCGTGGTCTATGCCAGTTGGGCTTCGCATTGTGATATCAACCCATACAACGGATGGGTTATCGGCTACAGCGCGGAAACACTGAAGCTGACCGCCGTGCTCAACCTGACACCGAACGGCGAAGAAGGCGCAGTCTGGCAGAGCGGTGCAGGACCGGCCGCGGATGATCAAGGCAACATCTATTTGGATGGTCGCGAATGGAACCTTCGATACCACGCTGAACGCCGACGGATTTCCGTCACGGGGCAACTTTGGAAACTCATTTCTGAAGATTTCGCCTGCTGGCGGCAAGCTCTCGGTTGCCGATTACTTCACAATGTTTGATGTCGACGCGGAAAATGCCGTGGACCCTGACCTCGGCGCTGGCGGCCCCGTCGTTCTCCCCGACATGACGGAAGCGGCGGGAAAAATCCGGCGGCTGGCCGTGGGATCGGGAAAAGATCGAAATATCTATCTGGTCAATCGTGCGGCCATGGGGAAGTTCAACCTGCAGGGAATCAGCACATTTATCAGGAACTTCCCAAGGCGCTGAAGGGCGAGCGTTTTCGCGGGGCGCCCGCGTATTTTGACGGGCGGCTGTATTTTGGATCGGTCAATGACAGCATGCGCGAATCTCGCTTCATGAACGCCCGGCTTGGCGAGGAACCCGTTTCTATCACGGTTACAAGATTCGGCTATCCCGGCGCAATGCCCAGTATATCGGCGGACGGATCGCGCAACGGGATCGTCTGGGCCTCTGAAAATGGCGAGCGGTGCTACACGCCTATGATGCGAATGACCTGGCGAATGAACTTTACAACAGCAACCAAGCGCCTTCGGGAAGAGATCACTTCGGCGCTGGCAATAAGTTCATCGCGCCTATGATCGCCCACGGAAAAGGTCTATGTGGGGACGACTGATGGGGTGGGAGTTTTTGGTCTGCTGCACCATCCTGCGAGATCCGAAAGTCATTAACCGCGAAAGATACGAACGTGGATGCCTGCTGGTGGTAAACTCGAACGTTTTCCTGAGGGTGGGCTTATGGATATAAGTCGAGTCGGGGTGCTTGGTGCTGGAACCATGGGCAACGGCATCGCCCATGTGTTTGCGCGCAGCGGGTACCACGTAATTTTGTGCGATGTGGAGCAGGGGTTTCTGGAGCGCGGGATCGCGACCATCACCAAGAATCTCGACCGCGAGGTCGCGAAGAACAAGATCACGGCGGGGGATAAAGCATCGGCGCTGAAAAATATCGAAGCGGTAACGGATCGTGCCAAGCTTGCCGATTGCGATTTCATCGTGGAGGCGGCGACCGAGAAGTTTGAGGTCAAGACGGAGATATTTCTTGGTCTCGATCGGCTGGTGCGGTCCGAAGTGATTCTGGCTTCGAATACTTCGTCGATCTCCATCACCAAGCTTGCCGCGCTGACCAAGCGGCCGGAGAAGGTGATTGGAATGCATTTCTTTAATCCCGTGCCGGTGATGAAGTTGGTCGAGGTCATTCGCGGGCTGGCCACTTCGCAGGAAACTTTTGCGACCGTCCACGATTTGGCGGTGAAGCTCGACAAGACGCCGGTCGAAGTCAACGATGCGCCGGGATTTGTTTCCAACCGGGTGCTGATGCCGCTGCTGAATGAGGCCATTTACGCGGTGATGGAGGGAGTCGCGACGCCGGAAGCGGTGGATGAAGTTTTCAAGCTGGGGATGGCGCATCCCATGGGGCCGCTGACGCTCGCCGATTTTATTGGGCTCGATGTTTGCCTCGACATTATGCGGGTGATGCTGGCTGGGCTGGGGGATCCGAAGTACCGGCCGTGTCCGCTGCTGATCAAGATGGTGGATGCGGGGTGGCTGGGGAGAAAGAGCGGGCGGGGGTTTTATACGTATTGAGGATCGAGTACCGAGTACTGGGCACCGAGTGAAACCGCACGGCCATCATGACAAGCGAGACCGTTTCGCCTCGAACGAACAGCGATGTGCCCTATTACGTGCTCGCCGCTCTCGAGGGGATGGGCACGGGGTGGGTGGACGTCACGGTGAATGATTTGCTGTTCACGGCGCTGCTAGTGCTGGCGGCGTGCATGCTGCTGGGCTTGTTGCGGCCGCGCTGGCCGTGGCGGTGGGTGGTGGCGGTTGTGGCCTTCATTCCATTGAGCGAATTGGCGGCTTACACGATTCTCGCACTGAAGCCGACGCGAGGGCAGGTCTATGGATCGTTTCTGACGGCTCTGCCGGGCATGGCGGGCGCCTACGGAGGAGCGGTCATGCGCCGGGTGATTGATAATTTGCGCCAGGGGAAGTGACGGCTCCTCCCAAAGGTATCGGCTCACCAAGAAAGTACTCCCGCTTCCACAGGAGGCTCGCGTATGCTGCCATCATGGGTGTGACGGTCTCGATGCTGGCCAGCGGGAGCCGGGGGAATTGTACGTTCGTGGCCAGCGCGCGGACCAAGATTCTGGTGGATACGGGAATTTCCTGCCGCGCGACGTTCAGGCGAATGAAATCGCTGGGCGAAGATCCGCAGGCGCTGTCGGCCATCCTGATCACCCATGAACATTCCGATCATGTTTACGGCTTGGCGACGCTGGCCAGAAAGTTACGTATCCCGGTTTTTATGACGGGAGCGACGCATGCGGCGTGGGCGAGAGCGCTGCGTGACGAAAACGGCGAGCGGCCCCGGCTAGAGAAACTCGAACGTTTCGAGTCGGGACATCGCTTTCAGGTCGGCGATATCGAGGTGAAGCCCTTCACCATTCCGCACGATGCCGCTGATCCGGTGGGTTTCACATTCCGCATCGAAGGCAGCAAGGTGAGCGTGGCTACCGATCTGGGTTACTTGCCGGTTAACGTGCGCGACCACCTGCGCGGCTCCGATGTGCTGATCATGGAGTCCAATCACGATGTGGAAATGCTGCGCGGAGGGCCCTATCCGTGGATGGTAAAGCAGCGCGTGGCGAGCAACGTGGGGCATCTCTCGAACGAGAAACTCGCGGATTTCTTCGCTGGGGACTATGATAATAATGCAGCTTTTGTCGTGCTGGCGCATCTCTCTGAGCAGAACAATCATCCCGAGATAGCGCGCAGAGAGGCAGAAAAGGCGTTGGCGCTGCGCGGTGGGTTATTTCACAACCGCGTAGTGGTGGCGGTACAGTCCGAGGTGATGGCGCCGATTCAGCTTTAGTTACTTATGAGTCAGCAGTGCACTGATCCAATAGTAGGCAAAATTCTGGCGGGCTGGCGGTACGACATTTCCGGCCTGGCGCCCGAGATGCGTGGCGACTACGAAAGCCACTTTGCGGGATGCGAGCGGTGCCGCAGCCGGCAGCGGTTGAACCGCATCATTGATGTAGGGCTGATCGCTCTGGCTTCGATTTCGGGCGGGGTGTTTCTGCTGGCCTTTGGGGTGATCCGGCACTTTGGGCCCCGGCATGCGTTCTGGCTGGAGATTGCGGCGCTGGCCGGATTTGCCTTGTCGGCACTGATCTGGCTGGTGGTGGCTGTGGCCACACCCGCGCCGGTCACCGTGCTAGATGCGGCCAAGCAAGGCGCGCGCCGCGTGCACGATCGCCTCCCTCCCGAGATTCGGGAACGACTGCCGGAAGAACTCCGCGTGAAGATTACCGGAACGTAAAGCGTCTAACCATTGTGACCAAGCTTTTTTCTCAACTCGTCGCCATGATGGTGTTGGGGACGGTTGTGGCTGCGGGCGCGGAAGCGATGTGCGCGTTGTCGGCTGCGCATGCGCCCATGGCTGGATGTCATCCCATGCAGGTTCCGACCCACCCACACCCTGTCGATTATCGTTGCTGCATGGGCCGTCATGCAGTGCCGCTGGTGACGAAAATGGTTTCGCCGCGTCCGGCGCTGCAGGTGCTCGAGGCCGATGCAAAGCCCATTCTCGCGTCGGCGAACGACGACCCCATATTTCCGGCGATTCTCCCGACCGCCGGACCGCCCGGCGTTTTAGTTCTTAGAATCTAGCCCGAAATCTCCCGCTCAATTCTCTTCTTAGCGGAATGCGCTTAGCCGGCGTGTCGCGATGGCAGTTTTTGTTTCGTAGCGGGGAGGATGTCGTGGGCAGAGTCTTCTTATGTTTTTTCTTGGTCTCCTCGTGCTGCGCGCTGTCGAGCGTCGGATTCGCCCAGGATTCCTCCATGAGCGGGATGCAGATGAAGATGGAGGAACACGAATCTGTGCAGTTGCCCTCACCGCACGACGGGTCGGGCACAGCCTGGGAACCTGCGTCGGTGCCGGAACATGCGTGGATGCTGATGCGGGGCGGCTGGGAACTGATGGCGCACGGCGTCATTTTCACCGACTACAATAAGCAGGGTGGGCCGCGCGGCGAGGGCAAGGCAGAGTCAGTGAATTGGGGAATGCTGATGGAACAGCACAAGGTGGGCAGCGGAACGATTTTGTTGCGGCAGATGTTTTCGGCGGAGTCGCTGACCTCGCCACACCCGGGCTTTCCGGAACTGTTTCAGACCGGCGAGACGTATCACGGCGAGCCGCTGGTCGACCATCAACATCCGCATAATGTTTTCGCGGAATTGTCCGCGCTGTTCACGCTGCCACTCTCGACAAAAATCTCGTGGGAATTATACGGAGGACCATCAGCCGAGCCCGCGCTGGGGCCAGTCACCTACATTCACCGCACTTCTGCCGCGGAGTTACCGCTGGCGCCGCTGAGCCATCACCTGCAGGATTCCACGCATACCAGTTTCGGCGTGGTCACGACGGGATTTGTAATTGACCGCGTCAAGCTGGAGGCATCGGCGTTCAACGGGCGTGAGCCGAATGAAGAACGCTGGAGCATCCAACTCGCGCCGCTGGATTCGTATTCGGGACGAGTGAGCCTTGCGCCGGCGCGCGACTGGACCGCACAGTACAGCGTGGGAAGGCTTGAGCATCCCGAAGCGCTGGAGCCGGGCAGCCAGTGGCGGGAGACGGCTTCGGTCGAATATGACCGGCCCATGGCGGCGGGCAATTGGGTGACGACGGCAGTATGGGGCCGCGTCCATAAGATCGATAGCGATGCGACTCTCAACAGCTACCTGCTCGAATCCACGTTGAACTTTCGGCGGCGCGACTATGCGTTTACGCGGCTGGAACTGGTGGATAAGGACGAATTGTTTCCGCAGGCGGCGGTACATCCGGTTTACCGCATCGGCGCCTACACTTTCGGCGGCGTGCGCGATCTGGTGCAGAACCACGCGTGGCAACTGGGTCTGGGCGGGGATGTGACGGTTTACTCGAAGCCCGCGGTGCTGGATGCTGCGTATGGGAATTATCCGGTGTCGTTCCAGATCTTTCTGCGCCTGCGTCCGGGATTGCGCGGCAACGAACATCATCATTAGCCTCGGGTGGAATATTGCCGATACCGATTCCGGCTACAAGAATTTCGAATTGCGCCGCAAGCACTGCGCGAGAATATAGGCACTGAGTGGGACATTAAGGACACTGCGCCTAGTGCAGTGGGCGTTGTTAGCCAGTGTCGCGGTGTATGCAATTCTGGGGGCAGTAGTTCGTCCCATGGCGAGAGGCGTGGATCCTTCGCTCAGCTATGTTTTCTCAACCTTGGGCGTGGCCATCGTGGGAATGATCTTCGTGGTGAGGCGCACGCTGGCACTGCGTTCCGCGGAAAGTCTGGCCTCGCATCCGGATGACGCGCTGGCCTTGAGGCATTGGAAAAGCGGGTATTTTGCGGCCTACGCGTTGAGCGAAGCCCTGGCGCTATTAGGCTTGATCCTGCGTTTCAGGGGCTGCAACTTCGAGCGGAGCTTTCCGTTTTACATCGGCGGGTTTGCCCTGCTCCTCTTCTTTGCGCCGAAGGAACCGGCCGCCGGCTGAGGTGCCCCACCGAGATATCATCACCTTGAGGTAAATCCATGTCGATCAATGGACCGGAAGAGTTGGCCGGGATGCGCGCGGCTGGAGCCGTGGTGCGCCTGATGCTGAGCGCGATGAAGAATGCCGTGCGCGAAGGAATCACCACCGCCGAGTTGGACGAAGTGGGCGCGGGAGTGATGAGACGGCACGGTGCGCAATCGGCTCCGGCGCTGGTTTATCACTTTCCTGGGGTGAATTGCATCAGCGTCAATGAGGAAGCCGTTCATGGCATTCCCGGCAACCGCCAGCTGGAGGGGGGCGATTTGGTGAAGCTTGACGTCACCGTCGAGAAAGATGGATTCATGGCGGATGCCGCGATCACCGTTCCCGTCGGGGAAGTGACGGACGAGCGCCAGCGGTTGATGGCATGCGCGGAGCGGGCCTTCGATAAGGCCATGCGGGTGGCGCGAGCCGGCTTTCGCGTTTCGGAGATTGGTCGGGCGGTGGAGCGCGAGGTGAGGCGCAGCGAATTTTCCGTGATTCGCGATCTGGGCGGACACGGCATCGGACGGACGATTCATGAAGAACCGTGGGTGCCGAACTTTGCTGATCCCGAGGCAAATCAAGTTTTGACCGAAGGTCTGGTGATTACGGTGGAACCAATTATCGCCGCGGGCTCGGGCAGGGCATTCGTTGCGCCGGATAAATGGACCGTGGTGACGGCGGACCACCGGCCATCGGCGCATTACGAGCATACCCTGGTGATCACCAAGGGTGCGCCGATGCTGCTGACTGCGGCGTAGAACTCGGTTCACGAACTCGCGCTTCCTGGTGGCATGCTACGTGGCTTTCGCAAAGCGCAGGGATGCCGAATTCATGCAGTAGCGTAGCCCGGTCGGCTTCGGACCATCGTCAAATACGTGACCCAGGTGGGCGTCACACTCGGTGCAGGACACCGCGATGCGCTGCATGCCGATGCTGTTGTCGGAAATTTCTCGCACATTTTCCTTCGCGATGGGTTCCCAGAAACTGGGCCAGCCGGTTCCGGAGTCGAACTTCGTCGCCGAGCTGAACAGGGCATTGTCGCAGCAGATGCAGCGGAAAACTCCCGCGTCGTGAATGTTCAGCAGTTTGCCGGTGAAAGCCAGCTCGGTATCCGCGTGCCGCGTGATCTCGAATACTCCCGACGGCAGCTGCTTCCGCCAGTCCTCTTCGGACTTCACCACGCGCACGATCTTTACCTTCGCCAGGCGCTTGCCGGAGTCGGAGAATTGCACGATCGTCACTTCCGCCGGCTCCGTCTTGGCAGCCTCCGCAGTCACCTGCGGCCTGCGTAATGAAAACAACACCGCGCCCCCGATTGCCGCGCCCGCTCCCGCCAAGAACAGCCGCCGTCCTAGATTCACTTCGCCCTTGTGATCGGATTCAAACATAAGTCCCCCTACTTGCCGGTATAAAGGTCCGGAAGTTGCCGGCGCAGATTTGCTACTTTGGGCGCGTCGTTATAAACGATATACGGGTTGTCCGGATGCAAGGTTGCATAGTTCTGGTGATAGGCCTCCGCCGGATAAAACGCCGTCAGCGGCACAACCTGCGTAGCAATCGCTTTCCGAAAGACTTTCGCCTGGTTGAGTTGCGCAATGTAAGCCTCGGCAATATGCTTCTGCTGGTCGTTGCCGTAAATGATGAGCGAGCGGTATTGCGTGCCTTCATCCGGACCCTGCCGGTTTACTTCCGTGGGATCGAGCGCCACCGAGAAAAATACTCGCAGCAACTCTCCATAAGTGATTTGCGAGGGATCGTAAACAATCTGCACGCTCTCGGCATGGCCGGTATTTCCGCTGCTGACCGCCTCATAGTCCGGATTCTTCACCGTGCCGCCGGAGTATCCGGAGGTCGCGCTGACCACGCCCTTCACGTGCTGGAACACCGCCTGAATTCCCCAGAAACATCCGCCCGCGACCACCGCGGTTTCTTTGGCCGGAGCCGTAGCCTTCGCTTCGTCCGCTGCTGGACCGGGCACCGCCGCACCGCTTCCTGCCCGGCAGGCCACCACGCCCGCCAGCACCGTCAAGATCATCGCAAACATGCGAACCGAAGCTCTGGACATAAGCCCTCCTCCGTCGTCAACCGCCGCTCACCTTCCCTTTATTTCAGCTTCCCTTATTAGAGTTACGAGTCTCGGGGAAGTTTCGGATGTTCGGTTTGTACCAGTGTCGAAACGGGCTTGTGGATTTCCGCCAGCGAAAATACTCCAGGTCCCTGTCGCTGAACGCTAATAGTCCCACCCCAAAATCCTGCTGGGCGCGGGGTTCGCAAAAGGTGTCTGCCAAATCTAGAGAGCAAATGACTTAGAGGTCAAAATCTAGACAACAAAAGAGTTATGGCCATCGCCGTCGGATTTGTCCATCCTGCCTTCGGCTTGACCATGAGGAGCTGATTCGTGGTGGGAGGCAAGGTTCGATGTCACAGAGTGAGTGTGGATATCGGGGACCCCTGAGGAGATTGCACCGCACAATCTCATGTTTCGCAAAGACCGCCAAACAAGGCGCACCCACGCTAAGTTTGACCAGTAAATCACAGACGTCTTCGAAAGTTCGCTGCCTGGCGCCGGTGCGCTTGAGGGGGACTTTTGCTTATGGAGACATTACCTTATGAATCGGACGTTGCATGTCACTTTCGTCGCCTGCCTTGTTCTAGCTGGGAGCTTGGCTCTAGCGGCTGCTCCCGTTGCTGTTTTTCTTAACACAATTCAGTTAGGAGCCGTTTCTAGTAACTCAACCAGTTCTCCATTACTCATTTTCATTAGTAATTCGAGCGCGAGTGCGCTCACCGTCTCCGGGATAACGATCAGCGGAACGAATAGCGCCCACTTTGCTTTCTACGGCTTTACCTGTGTAGGGATAATCTCGCGCGGCCAAAGCTGCCAGATGTATATGACCCTCTCACCCTCACTATTGACGAATCGGGATTCTTGGCTTCCTCGATAGTCTCTCTCAGCGCTTTTTCGGCCCGTTGCCCACATTTAAGGCGACGGGCCCCACTTCTCACGTCCTGCGAGAAGTGAGGCCTATGCCATGCATTCACATCGAAGCAATCTTATGTCCAAGCTTAACCTTCATTCGATCGCCAGGTTAGTGGCCTATGCAGTGAGAAACGGTGTCATCCAGGTGCAGTTTCCAGCGCGGGATGATGGCGATTACCAGAAGTTGACTATGATGCGGGAATCATCGACTGCAATTTCCGCATCCAGCGAAAGCTGAATGAGTCTCAGGGATAATTCCAGAAATGTGAGAGACATCCTCTGCGCATCCTGGCTAGGAGCTAACATTCGAAGCATTTCTTCTTGACATTCGCTTTATATTCGCCAACAATGGCGGCATGGCGATCACACGCAGGCAGCGCGAAGTGTATGACTTCATCTCCCGCTTTGTGGCTGAGCACGGGTACTCTCCGTCGTTTGAGGAGATCGGCGCAGGGCTGGAATTGACTTCGCTGGCGACGGTGCACAAGCACATCACGAATCTCGAAAAAAAGGGATTGCTCACTCGCGACTACAACCGCAGCCGGTCGATTGATCTGCTGCCGCCCAAGGGACGCCTCAAGCAAGCCATGAGCGTGAACACCGGCCTGGTGTTACCTCTGCTGGGGCGCATTGCCGCCGGCCAGCCGATTGAAGCGATGCAGACCAATGAGACGATTTCGCTGGCCGACTTCGTCCGGTCGAAAGAAGTTTTCGTACTGGAAGTGCGCGGCGACTCCATGCAGGATGAGGCCATCCTTGACGGCGACTATGTGCTGGTGGAGAAGCTAAAGACGGCGCACAACGGCGACATCGTGGTGGCGCTGGTGGATTCGAGCGATGCGACTTTGAAACGGTTTTATCGCGAAGGCGATAACATCCGGCTGCAGCCGTCGAATGTGACCATGAAGCCGATCATCGTGCCGGCAGCGTCGGTGGAAGTGCAGGGTAGAGTGATTGGGGTGCTGAGGAAGTACTGAGAGCGGCTTCGGGCTCCCGCTTTCCGGGCACTAGAACCGGCGCTCCGTGGTGCGTAAGAACAAAACGCACGCTGCCTATAAAAGTCAGCGCGCGTTTTGAAGCTTAGGCCAGAAGCTAGCAGCGATCTTACCCGACGTGCCGGTCAATGGCTTGCGCGATGGCATCTTTCGGGCGATATCCAACCAGCTGTTCCACCACTTGCCCGCCCTTGAAGACCAGCAGCGTAGGGATTCCGGTGACTTTGTAGCGCATGGGGGTGGAGCTGTTGGCGTCGACGTCCATTTTGCCGACTTTGAGTTTGCCCTGGTAGTCCTTGGCGAGCTCGTCCACGATGGGAGCGAGGGCGCGGCAGGGGCCGCACCAAGTTGCCCAGAAATCCACCAGCACGGGTGTGTCTGATTTCAAAACATCCTGGTCGAAGTTTGCATCGGTGACTTCGACAATTCCATTACCTGCCATGTCCTTATCTCCTCGTTGTAACGTCGCGCTGTCGGCGGACGCTCCATCGAGCTGTCTTGCCGGGCCCGGCGATCTGTATCGAATAAGTGCATGCCCTCGTGAGCGCATCCATTATCGCACTTCCGTTTGATGCCGGGGAACGGCGAAAGTCGCAAGAACGACCGGGGGTCATTGCGGAGACTTTTCGGCAGGGGCAAGCGACTTTAGATAGCTGACGAGTTGCCACCGCTGCGGCTCAGGCAGCTTGGACCAGACGGGCATGCCGCGGCGAACGACTCCGTTGGTGAGAACCCAGAATAGGGTGCCGGGGGTTGCTTGCTGCACTAGATCGGCCAGCAAACTTGGGGCCTTGTGGGTGCCTTCGGCCATTTCTCCATGACACTCGGAGCAATGCTGGTCGAAGAGGTTGGCGCCGGCAGCTACGGCATCGCGATCGTTCTCTAGAGGGTTTCGACGCACCACCGCTTTCTTCGGAGCTTTCGTCAGCTCCGCGTAAACCAAGTTGTCTTTTGTCCAGGACGGCGAGGCTTTCTCTTTCTGCGCGGCGACAATGGGAGCGGCGACGGCAAACGCCCATGCGGCAGAAATCACAATGACGATCGAAGTCCCAGTGCTTGTCATTGGTGACCTCCGAACAGGCCAGCAATCATGTCGCCAAAGCCGGAGAACTCGCGCGAGACACCCCAGCGCAACAAGAAACAATGGCTGTTGTCATTCAAGCCGAAACCCGGGGACAGGCGCAGGGTCCAGTCGGAGGGGAGATTCCAGGCGGCGACTGCGGCTACGTAGTGCGAAGAGTCGTGCAGGCCGAAGGCGTAGCGGTCGCCGAGGCCGCCATACATTTCTCCTCCGGCAATGAAGTTCTCGCGGCAGAAACTGCAGCGGTGCGCGGAAGCTTTCAGCGCGAGCGGACGGCTGGCGCCCAGGGCATAACCGAACTCCCAGGGATTGCCCCCGGTGAGGTTTTTGGTGGCGATGGAATTTTCGGCGATGTTCCAGCCTTTGAAGGTTTTTGAAAGCAGGAGCTTCGATTCGAGTTCGTGGTCGTGCTGCTTGCGGGCGATCGCGTTGGGGATGGCGTAGTCGGACTCGACGTCGTGGCCTTCCACCTCTTTCAGGATCTTGTCGGCGCCGCTGGTTTGCTCGTATTCGATGTAGAGAACGGGATTGATAAAATGCTCGCGCTGCAGAAGGCGAAAGCGGTTCTCCCAACGAAAGCCAGTGAAGATCGTGCAGTCGTTGAAAGTGGTCTGGCCGTCGAGATAAAGCTCGGTGGTCCACCAGGCGGTGGCGCCGTATTCGAATTCGGCCCAGAAGGCGTGAAAATCGTTGCCCTGGCGCTGGGTGCCGAAGGTGGAGAAGTATTCGACTTCGAGGCTGCCAGGCTCCTCGAGATAGTGGTCGTAGGTGACGATGTAGGGGCTTTCCTGCGCCTGGGCCGACGAAACCAATGTGGCCGCTAGGAAGAGCCAAGCCAGATGCAACCGAGTCGCATATAAAGAACAGAACCATTTCAGCATCTTCATCGGCGGAGCCTTGATTCCTTTTCACTAGTTGCAACTGGGTCGCATCTAGGCGTATCTTGAGCATCATGCCGGAGAGGCGCTTGCGCTGTCCAGTTCCGGCACAAGATTTCGTCGCAATGCGATTGCGACCAGTTGCGACAATAGAGAGACAGTTCTCATGCCACTACCCCAAACCGAAATGCCGGGCCGGCTACAGGCTCATTTTGAGGAACGCGGGATCCGGATGACACAGCAGCGGCGCGCGATTCTGCGCGTGATGGAGACTGCAAGCAAACATCTGGACGCAGCGCAGCTGTTGCGCAAGGCGCAGAAGCTGGACGCCAGGGTGGATCGCAGCACGGTGTACCGAACGCTGCAACTGCTGAAGCGGCATGGTCTGATCGACGAACTCGATCTGATGCACATCCACGGCGAAGGACATTACTACGAGAGGAAACTGAACCGCGACCACATCCACATGGCTTGCTTGCGTTGCGGCAAGATCATGGAGTTCGTCAGCGATATTTTTGAGAACCTGAAGGGACAGGTGGAAAAGGACTGCCGATTCCGGATTGTGGTGTCACGGTTGGAAATTGGTGGATACTGCGCGGCCTGCCGCGGGTCCAAATAGAAGCTTTGACGAATGGCGATGGAATTTCGATTCCTGAATGCGGACGACACGCCGGCCTACTGGAACATCCGTTTGGAAGCTCTGCAATGCGAACCGGAGGCGTTTGGTTCATCGGTGGAAGAGCATCGCGCCTTACCTCTGGCTGAGATCACGGCACGCTGGTCGGCTGATCCGTCGAACAACTTCGTGGTTGGCGCGTTCCTCGGCGAGCGGCTCGTCGGCACTGCGGGTTTTTTTCGTAATAAAGGTCTCAAGGAGCGGCACAAGGCACGCATCTGGGGCGTTTATGTAGCGCGCGAGGCGCGAGGGAAACGAGCCGGGCAGGATATGCTGCGGATGCTGCTGGAGCGCGCCAGCAAGATTGAAGGGATTGAGCAGATTATGCTCTCGGTGGTCACGACCCAAGACGCCGCCATAAAACTTTATCGATCGCTCGGATTTGAGTCGTTTGGCTGCGAACGACGGGCATTGAAGATCGGCGACCGATATCTGGACGAGGAAAACATGGTGCTATTCGTCAAACGTCCCGAATCGACGTAACCCCTGCTTTCAGAGTACTTTGGGATCATAACAATAAAAAAGCGCCCCAGACTTTTCAGTCCAAGACGCCTCGGCAGCCCTCCCCCAGAACTGCCAAACTACTCCCGGATACTATTTTGAGGGGCGGGTCTTGTAAACGTCACTTTGGTAATTCGGTGTATGCGGTCGGCGGCGGCCTTAAATAGTACTAATGCAGGGAGTTAGAGAAGAATTATTGCTGCTTACGCCAGCTTTGGCCGGCGTCGAAGGTGGTCCAGAGTTCGGCGGTCGAAGTTGCGATTCTCCCATGCTGTGGGTCAGAGAACTGGATGTTGACGATGTCACCGGTAAGAATTGTGCCGCCTTCGGCGGGGGCGACGAGAAGCCAGCGATTACCGCCATCCGGGCTGTGATAGAGAAGTCCACCGGAAGCTCCCGCCCAAACTTCGGGTCCAATGGCGGCTACGGCGCGGAAGACCGGGCTCGGATTCGGCGCAGTGCCGGTTTTCCGATTTAGGTTCTCTTTCTTCGGGTCGGTTGCTACCGGACCAGCTTGGGCGGTCACCGCTGCTCTGGCCACAGAAACGCGCAGGGAGGCAGACGGGTCGACGGTCTGCCAAGTGCTTCCGCCGTCCGAGGAACGCTGCAAGGTTCCGGCGGGGCTGACGGTCCACCGCGGTGACGCCTGGAGCGTCGCCGACGACGAGGTCTGCATAGCCACATTGGAACCAGCCGATGCGGCAGAGGAGCCGATGGGGGCAGCTTGTGGGGGCACGGGGTCTTTGGCCTTGACTACGTTGAGGTCGGTAAATGCGCGGCCCTGGATGGGCAAGTCGGCTCGATTCTGAGCAATCTGGTTCTGACCTGTCGGGGCGGTTTCTGGGTTGAGTGTCGCAGCCTCGGCTTGCACTTCAACCATCGTGGAAGCGGCACCGACCCTAACCTGTTGGTGGATTTCGCGAGCTGGATTCTGCGCCGGTACAGTCGGGTCCTGCGAGGCTTGTGCAATTGAGTCACGGCGGGGCGGAACTCCCTGGCCAGCGCCGGAACCACTTCCTATGCCGGATCCGCTCCCGATTCCTCCCGCAGAGCCGCTTCCAACGGTAAAAACCTGCGAGGCTGACAACCGTGCGGAACTTGGGGGTTGAACCACGCGGTTGGCTTCGAGCGCCAGCTTGTGTGTAGTCGACGTCTGCGAGTCGAGCGCGGCCGAAGGTTCCATTGGTGTCGCCCTTGCTGGAAGGGTGGCGTGGCGCGAGAGCGTTTGATCCAAGACGTAAGGAGTTGGCGCGGCGTCCTTTTGCATGAAGTTCGAAGCGATGGTCGCGGCCTGGTTGCGATGGGAGTAGTGCAGAATGGCGGCGGATGTCACGACGAGAATTACAGCCGAAACGGCTGCCCAGCTAAGCGTTGGCCGGGATAGCCAGCCGATCCCAGGGGCGTTGCGGGCGGGCAAGGTCACGCTCTCCGTCACGGGCAGAGCGAGAGCGACTACATCTCGACAATCGCCACAGGCCGCCAGGTGCTCCATGAGGAGGGCGCGTTCGCGACCCTTAAGAGAGTGCTCGGCGAACGCGGTCAGAAGATCGGCATCGGGATGCGACTCGGCGGTGGCCAGGTGCTGTTGGAGCCGCTTCACCACGAATTTGGGGATGCTTTGCATTCCGTTCTTAGCTTTCAGCCAATCGCTTTACGCCCTCGTTTAATTTCACTCCTGACCCTCTCGGAGCGCCTCGACCCTGGTTTCTCTCTTTCTAGGGAACGCCGGCGGTGACGATTCTTGCGCCAAGCTGCGGCGAATATCCAAGCGTAGGTCGCGGACGTCAACGTCCAATGCCTCTTCGGCCTGGCGACGAGCCATGCCTTGCTGGATCAGGTTCGCCAAAATTTTCTTGCGCAACGACTTCGCCAGCTTGTCCACTTTCCGGCTGACGGTGGACTCGTGCACGGCCAACAGGCGCGCGATCTCTGCCAGTCTCCGGCCGTCGAGAAAATACGACGCCAGCACCATGCGGTCCTCGCTGGAGAGCGAAGCCAGGGCGGCGTCAGTGGCAGCTTCCAGGCGCGAATCCGGCGGCGCAACCGGCTCTGGCTCGGGAGCCGCGAATTGCGAGCCTTCTTCGCCTTCTTCGTCGAGACTGACCAGGCGCCTGGTTCGGCGGTAGCGATTCACGAACTCCTGAGCGAGCACGGTACGCAACCAGCCTTCGAGCGATCCACGGCCGGTGAACGATGCCAGCTTGGAGACGCGCTGGCCGTCGCGAGTGGTGGTGCCGTAGAGTTCGGCGTAGAGCGAGTCGGCAAGATCGCGGGCGGCAGAGTCTTCCCGGGCGATGCGCAGGGCGCACTGGTGGAGTTTTTCGCGGTAGCGAATCAGGAAAAGTTCCCAGGCAGTATTGTGGCCGGCGACACAGGCTCTGGCGAGGGCGAGTTCCGCAATTCGCAGGCTTAGAAGAAAAGTGCGAGCTTCCGCTTCCGTGGCCTCCGCAGGTAGATATTTCATAGCCACATCAGCAAGAATTTCGGCGAAGGATTCAGGGGCAAGACCGAGCTTTTCGCAACCGCTTGCGCCGTGCAGTTCCGAGAGCAACTCAGAGACGGCGGATTGCACGGGAGCGGAAATCGGTTTACCGGCGCGCATGGAGAAGAGAAAGTAAGACGACGACTCGCTTTGATCCTATATAGGATCCTACTAGTTCCTTAGACGCGCGAGAGCATAATTTTGGCCGCAAGCACTAGCGTTTTTTTCGTTCTTAAGGGGCGCTGGCGTGGCCGGCTGGGCTGCGGAGTTTAGTTATTGGCGCTGTTGCTCTGATACCAATTCCGCCAAGCTGCAGAGTCGTTGGGCAGGCGTTGCCGGGTGATATCGCCGAGAGCCTGGAAGGCCCAGGCGTGGGTCTCGGCGTCAAGAGCCGGATCGTCGGAGTAGTTGATAAGTTGCGGGACGGCGATCAGTCTCTGATCATGACTTAACATGCCGGACTCCGCGAGGCTGCAGGCCGCGCGTTCACGCACCAGCGGCGAAGGGTCGTCGTGCATGGCTTCGAGCAAGGGTGCGATAGTTGAATTCGTTCCTACCACGGCCAGACCTTCGACGGCCCAGCGGCGGGCATCTTCGGAAGCCTTATCCGATCCGCGGTCAGAAACTTTCAGATGAGTGCTCAGTACCTGGACGACGCGATCGGTTTCAACGCCCCGGTTGGCCAGCAGGGCGAGGGTCCAGAAAGCCCAAATCTTTTGCGCGTGATCGGAGGAGTTGGCTTGACCTACGAGTGCGTCGACATTGGATTCGCTCTTGGCGAGTCCGTAGGCTGCCAGTTGCACCTCGATGGCGGAATCTTGCACGCTTCTGTCGTTTGAGTTGAGCGCAGCGGTGGAGAGTTCACCGAGTCTCGCATCCCACTGGAGTTGTCCACGCCAGCTATTGACGCGGGCTTCGATCTGCGCGGTTGCGCCCTCGGAGCGAGCCATGGCGCGTTCGAGGAGAATTTCAGCTTGCCTTTGCGGGTTCTGACCATCTAGGTCGCGATCGGACAACAACGGAGAAGAAACTCCAGGATTTTTTCGCGGCGAGAACGGAGTAGATAATTTTCCCCAAACTGCGCCTGTGCCTCCGGCGGCGGCAACGACTAGCGCGAGTCCGATTCCAGCGAGCATAGCGCCGAAATGCAGCAGTCGTAAGTTGGGGACAGGCGTCCGAGTGGAATCGAAAGATCCGGGAACCGGCTTCAGCGCGACGTCTGAACCCGGGCCAAGGGTGCCGTAATCCGGCGTCGGCTGCAGGCGCGGTTCCACGGGATCAAGAACTCCAGTCCGCGGTTGACCTGAGACGCTCGGTTGAAGAACATCCATAGCGTCAAGTTTAGGGAAGAGGCGTCAGTAGGGTAAAGTTACTTCGGGGTCCGGCCAACTGAGGTGCGATGCGCGGCCACATCTGAGTCGAAACTGGCATCGGAAGAGACGCCGTACGCCTGGGAAATTTACGGAGGAAGAATGTTTGCCAAAGCCAGTGATTTGCGACGTTGGTCGTTCGTCCTGCTGGTTCTAATGCTTGCCGCAGTTGCTCTGGCCGCGGCTGGCCCGGGGTACACGATCGTGAAGACCTATAAGGTAGGCGGCGCAGGCAGTTGGGATTACCTGGTAGCCGACGCCTCGGCGCGACGTCTTTATATTTCGCGAGCGACTCGCGTCATTGTGCTGGACCTGGATTCTGGAAAGAATGTTGGAGACATTGACGACACGCAGGGAGTGCATGGTATTGCCCTTGCACCGGAATTGGGGCGGGGGTTTACCAGCAATGGGCGAGAAGGCACGGTCAGCATTTTTGATTTGAAGACCTTGGCCACCAGCAGCAAAGTGAAGGTCGGAGAAAATCCGGATGCGATTCTTTACGATCCGGCAAGCAAGCGGGTTTTCACGTTTAACGGGCGAAGTCAGGACGCGACTGCCCTGGATGCCGAGAAGGGTGCGGTGTTGGGAACGATCAAGCTTGAGGGCAAACCGGAGTTTGCGGTCAGCGATGGCAAAGGAGAGGTGTTCGTCAATATCGAAGACAAGAGCGAGTTGGTGGCGATCGATGCCAACAAACTTGAGGTGAAATCGAAATGGCCGCTCGCGCCTTGCGAATCCCCCAGCGGATTGTCGATGGACCGGAAGAACCGCCGGCTGTTTGTGGGGTGCGATAACAAGATGATGGCGGTGGTGGACGCAGACACCGGCAAGGTTCTGGCCACCCCCGCGATCGGCGACGGCGTGGACGCAACCGCCTTCGATGACGAAACCGGGCTGGCTTTCGCTTCGTGCGGGGAGGGCGTGCTGACGGTAGTGCGCGAGGAATCGCCCGAGAAATTCAGCGTGGCGGAAAATGTGCCGACGCAACCAGGTGCGCGTACTCTCGCGCTCGATTCTAAAACGCATGATGTTTATTTGGTCACGGCAAAATTCGGACCGGCTCCAGCGGCGACGGCCGATAATCCACATCCTCACAACATTTTGCCCGACACCTTTGTGCTGCTGGTTCTGGGCAAATGAGGCGCATTCTTAGTTCGTGGCGGTCGGCGATCTGGTTGGGGTTGGCGATGGTTCTGGCGCCGGACTATGCATTGCAGACCTGCGCGGCGTATTCCGTGCTGACCCATGAGGAGATCGTGGACCTGGCGTGGAAAGACAATCTTCTGCCGATGCTCAAGAAGGGATTTCCCGCCGCCACTGACGACGACTTGAAGAAGGCGCATGCATTTGCCTACGGCGGATCCGTCATGCAGGACATGGGCTACTATCCGTTTGGCAATAAGTATTTCAGCGACCTTACGCACTATGTGAGGAGCGGCGATTTTATTGTCAACCTGGTTAAGGAAGCGTCTGACATTGACGAATACGCTTTTGCGCTGGGTGCTTTAGCTCACTATTCGGCAGACAACTGCGGCCATCCCACGGTCAATCAAGCGGTCGGCCTCGAGTTTCCGAAGCTCGAAAGGAAGTATGGCAAAGAGGTGACCTACGAGGACAATCCCAAAGCGCACATTCGAATGGAGTTTGGCTTGGATGTGACGCAGGTTGCGAAGAATCGTTACACGTCTGATCGCTATCACGACTTCGTCGGCTTCGAGATTTCCAAGCCGGTCATGGAACGAGCGTTCCAGGATACGTACGGGATTCCACTGAGCGATGTAATTTCGGACGAAGATCTGGCGATGGGAACATTCCGGCGCGCGATCGCTTCGGTGATTCCCGAGATGACGCGCGTGGCCCTGATTGCGCGCCGTCAAGAGATCGTCTCGGAGACGCCCAACTTTCGGGCGCGGCAGTTTCGCTATTATTTATCGCGGACGAGCTACCAAAAAGAGTGGGGCAAAGGCTATCACCGGCCGGGACTTGGAACACGCGTGCTGGCGTTCTTTCTCAAGTTTGTGCCCAAGATAGGTCCGTTCAAGGCGCTCGATTTCAAAATTCCCGCTCAGAAGACGGAAGATCTCTATATTGCCAGCGTGGATAAGACGGTAGAGGACTATACCAAGCTTCTGCGCGAAACGGCGGATGGAAATCTGCAGCTCACGAATACCGACTTTGACACGGGACACGATACGCGAGCGGGCGAGTACAGGCTAGCCGATGATACTTACGCTCGGTTGCTGGACCAGTTAGCCGGGCACAACTTTGATCAGATCACTCCGGAGCTGCGGGCGAACATCCTCGCTTTCTACGGCGATCCCAACGCACCCATTGCGACCAAGAAGAAACCGGGGGTCTGGCAAAAAACCCAGGACGAACTGGAAAGGCTTCGGGCGCTACCGAATGCTGCGGCAATTGGAAGTAAGGCGGAAAATCTGCAACGACGTCTTAGCGCATGCTCGCAGGTATGGCGCCATTCTTGAACATTTGGAACCACATCTCGGTGTCGGCTTCGCTGTAGAGCGCCAACTCGCGGATCACGGCGCGCGCGAATTCGACGCTCCCTAGTCCGCTCGCCGTGATGATCTTGTGATCGGACACCGCCAATTCGTCCACGTAAAAACCCTCATCCTTGTAATCCGGAACCATCTTTTTCAAATAGCTCTTTGCGTTACTGGTGTGGCGAATCCCGGTGGTCAGCCCGGCGCGGGCAATCTCCAGCGTGGCTGCGCATAGGGCGCCGATCAGGATATGCTCGGCATGCAAACGCCGAAGAAGTTCTTCCACCTTCGGGTCCGGGCCTTTCTCCCACTGGGTTCCTCCCGGCAAAATGAAAATCGCGGTTTCGGCTGGGTCGATCTCGAACTCGTCGATGGTGATGTCAGGCATGGCTCTTAGCCCTCCCATTGTCACCACGGGCTCGCGCGAACGTCCCACGGACCGTACTTCGTGCTTGCCGGATCTCCGGAGCTCGCATAAAGCGAGCGCGGGCTCCCAATCCGCCAACCCGTCGAATACGAAGAGGTATGCTTTCGATTTCAAGCGCGGTGCTCCCGGTCTCAATTGTCTCGGGGGAGGAGCGTACCGTGAAGAATACACCTCCATAACACTTGCTGGATCGAATGCCTTTCTGGAACGCTGCAACGACCGTTCGATTGCGAAACATCAACCCTCCATGTATCATCTCAAAACTTTAACGACCCGCGGCGGTCGGCTCTGCGTCCACGTGCCAAGCGCGTGCCGGGTCTTCGAGGATATTGCAGATGGCAGTGGGGGACGAGAAATTTTACCGGGCGCGGGTGACCAAGCGCGTGGAGTTTGCGCCAGACCTATGGATGATTCGCATCCAGCCCGGCGGCGAGTTCCAGTTTCTTCCAGGCCAGTATGCCACGCTGGGCGTGGAGCACGATGGCAAGCGAACGGAGCGTCCGTACTCGATTGTGTCGGCGCCCTTTGAAGATGAAATCGAATTTTTCTTTGAGCTGGTGCCTGAGGGAGCACTCACGCCTCGCCTCTACAGGTTGCAACCGGACGACCAACTGCTGATGCGGAAAATACCAAAAGGCAAATTTACCCTGGATACGGAGAGCGGGCGCAAGCATCATCTGCTGGTGTCGACTGTGACAGGAGTGGCGCCGTTTGTGAGTTTTGTGCGCACACTTTCGAAAGACTGGAAAGAAGGGCGCTTCGACGGGAGCCACCAGCTCTATTTGCTCAACGGGGCGAGCCGGCCCTGGGAGTTCGGCTACAAAGAGGAACTAAATCGTTTCGACGCGGAGCTGCCCTGGTTCAAATATGTGCCCACCGTGAGCCGCCCCTGGGATCATGCCGACTGGCCGGGTGAGATCGGGCGCGCCGACGATGTGTTGCGCAAGTATGCCGACCACTGGGAACTCGACGCCACGAATACCACCGCGTATTTATGTGGACATCCGGACATGATTGCGAACAGCAAAGCGATCTTGAAGCGGCGCGGCTTTGTCGATCGATCGGCGATTAAGGAAGAGATTTACTGGATTCCTGCGAAGTAGGAGATAGTACCGAGTACCTAGTAGTTGGTCCCGGTCAAATCCGCGACATCAGATACCGACAATCGGGCTTCGGCGCTCCAGTGACAGCACGTCTTTCCAAGTCTCGCCCAGTTTGCCGAGGCGGTGGCGCACGCCAACTTCTCGGAATCCACAGGATTTGTGCAGGGCGATGCTGGCGGCGTTCTCGGGAAAGATTCCGGCCTGCACTGTCCAGATTCCGTGGCGCTCGGATTCATCGATCAGAGCTGTCAGTAGCGCTTTGCCGATTCCGGCGCGCCGCGCTGCAGCAGCCACGTAGACAGACACCTCCGCCACTCCAGAGTAAACTCGACGGCCGGACACCGGACTGAGGGCGGCCCAGCCCAAGCCTTGCTCGCGATTTCGTGCAAAAAGGCGACAATCTTTGTGATGGTTGGAGTTCCATTTCTCCCAGTCCGGCAGCTCGGTTTCGAATGTTGCATTACCGGTGGCAATGCCCTCTCGATAAATCTCGCGAACGGCTGACCAGTCTTCGGGCTGCAGGAATGTAATCTGGAAATCCATGCCGAGCTCGTTGTGGGTTAGCTTTCGGCGGGCGCGAAGAGCACCAGCACTGCCAGTTCTTCCTTTACGTCGTAAAAATGATGCTCCACTTCAGCTGCGACGAACATCATGCTCCCTGCGGATACCTCGTGGACTTCCTGGGCAACTTTGAAGCGGGCTCGTCCCCGGATAACGTAATAGATCTCATCTTCGTGGTGCGGTCTCTGCAGGTCCGTTGCACCGGTGGGGAGGACGTAGAGGCCGGCGCTCATCGCCGGCACGCGAAGAAATTCGCGGTACGGTTTACCGCTCCGGGACCGCTGTCGCTCGATCTCGGAGACGGTGGCAAAGAGAGATTTCACGCGAGGATGCCTCCGAAGATGAGATCGGTAAATTGCGGAATGAGGTTCTGCGCCTGCAAGTCGCCTGCGGGTTTGTACCACTGGTAAATCCAGTTGATCATGCCCAGCAGCGCGAAGGCGGCGGCGCGCGGGCTAACTTTGGCTTTTGGGTGATGTGGATGCCGCGATTTCGTTTGAAACGATTTGTTTTGTACTTCCGCCATCAGGTTTTCGAGGAAGTGGATGTAGTCCTTCTTGCGGGAATTGATCCGTTTGCGCAGCGAGGGCGGCAGAGGATGGTTTTCGTGCAGCATGACAGTGATCTCGCGGTCGCGCGGGCTGAGCACGACCTCGATGTGGAGTCGAATGAGGGCGCGCAGGCGCTCCTCGGGATCGGCGATGCGACGGACGGGATTGAGCACGCGCTCGTCTGTGATCTCCATGGCATGGTTCATGATTTCGAACAGGATCTCGTCCTTGCTCTGAAAGTGGTGGTAGAGGCCGCCCTTGCTCAATTTGAGAGCGGCAGCGACATCGTTCATGGAAGTGGCGTCGTAGCCGCGTTGCTGGAATAGACGAGCGGCGGTGCGCAGAATTTCCTGCCGGGAGTCAACCACGGTCTCGCGGGCCATCGGGTGACATGGTAACTACTTCGCGGCGGGATTGCCAACGCAACGGCGCGGCGCTCTCAAGGGGTTGCAGGGGAGTACACATCCTCGCTTGACAGGGGCTTTGGGCGAAGGTAGTATCTCCGATACCGACCGGTCGGTCGGTGAATCTGTAAGTGGGCTAACTGCCCGTCCCCACACGCGCCGGCGAGACGCCGGCGCTACCGTAAAAGGAGCACGCTGGTGGCTACTATTTTTTATGAACACGATGCGAATGCCGAGGCCCTGCAGGGCAAAACCATCGCCATCCTGGGCTATGGCAGCCAGGGACACGCTCAGGCGCAGAATCTGCGCGACAGCGGCTGCAAGGTAATCGTGGGGCTGGAGGCGAATCGGCACAGCGC
Source organism: Candidatus Sulfotelmatobacter sp. (assembly GCA_049519055.1). Taxonomy (GTDB): domain Bacteria; phylum Acidobacteriota; class Terriglobia; order Terriglobales; family Acidobacteriaceae; genus Sulfotelmatobacter. Next base: position 24,672 of record JBEKRE010000034.1, read on the forward strand.
ACAACAGGCCCGAGCCGATGGCATGGTCGTGGTGACGCCGGATGAAGCCGCCAAACGCGCCGACTGGATCCACGTGCTTACTCCCGACGAGACACAGGCTGCGGTCTACGAGCAGCACATCAAACCCTTTCTGCATCCCGGAAAAATTATCGGGTTCTCGCATGGGTTCAGCATCCATTTCAAGACGATTGTTCCGCCGAACGATGTGGACGTGGTGATGATCGCGCCCAAGAGCCCGGGGCATCTACTGCGGCGAGTGTATGCCGAAGGACGCGGCGTGCCGGCGCTGATCGCGATCCAACAGGATGCCAGCAAGCGAGCGCACGAATACGCGCTGGCTTATGCGCATGGTATTGGATCCACTCGCGCGGGCGTGCTGCAGACCACATTCAAGGAAGAAACCGAAAGCGATCTGTTCGGTGAGCAGGCGGTGCTGTGCGGCGGGTTGACTTCGCTCATCCAGAAGGGATTCGAGACGTTGGTGGAAGCCGGCTATGCGCCGGAGATCGCCTATTTCGAGTGCCTGCATGAGATGAAGCTGATTGTCGACCTGATCTACGAAGGGGGATTGAGCCGGATGCGGCACTCGATTTCGAATACCGCCGAGTATGGCGACCTGACGCGCGGCGAAAAAGTGGTGGGCGATGCTACGCGGGCCGCGATGAAAAAGATTCTGGCTGACATTCAGGACGGAACGTTTGCTCGGGAGTGGATTAAGGAAAACCAGGACGGTGGGTACAACTTCACGGAGTTGCGCGAGAGAGAGCAGCAGCATCCGATCGAGATGGTGGGGGCGCAGTTGCGCGGCATGATGAGCTGGCTGCCCGGCAGGCAGGCAAAGAAGCCTGCGGATGCGGCGAAGGCGCAGGCTGCACAGGCAGCGAATGCCTAAGGGAAGTAAGAAATTTCTGACCGTTGATCGGTGCAGGTAGGGATCCTTCGGCTGCGTTGCCCTCCGTTTCGCGGCAACTCCGCTCAGGATGACAAGGGTTGGTGGGAATGCTCAAGGGAGCCGAAATCGTTTTGCGGTGCGTGCACGCCGAAGGGGTCGACCTGGTGTTCGGGTATCCCGGAGGCGCGATCATGCCGTTGTATGACGCGTTGGAGGGAAGCGGCGTCCGGCATGTTCTGACGCGGCATGAGCAGGGCGCGGCGTTTGCGGCGGAAGGCTACGCGCGGGTTACAGGAAAAGTTGGCGTGGCCATCGCGACCAGCGGCCCGGGCGCAACCAATCTGGTAACCGGTATTGCCGATGCAAAGATGGATTCGGTTCCGTTGGTTTGCATCACTGGCCAAGTGCGCACCCCGATGATCGGCACGGATGCGTTTCAAGAGACAGACGTTTTCGGAGTGACGCTTTCGCTGACCAAGTGGAGCCGGCTGGTGCGAACGATTGACGAAATTCCGGAGGTGATTGCGGAGGGATTTCACTGGGCGCGGAGCGGGCGGCCGGGGCCGGTAGTCATCGACATTCCGACCGATCTGCTGAAAGCTAAGAAAGAATTCTCCGGTCCGGTAAAGTTCACTCCGCATGCGCGGACCGAGGATGCGCAAGCGGAAGGTGGATTCAGCGACACGATTGTTGCTTTGCTGCAAGGATCCAGGCGGCCGGTGGCGCTGGTGGGCGCGGGAGCAAAACTTTCGGGAGCGATTCCCGGGCTGCGGCGTTTGCTCGACGATTTGAATATTCCGACCTTCGCGACCGTGCACGGGCTGGGCGCGGTTCTGCCACAAGCGGCGTATTACCTGGGGATGGTCGGCATGCACGGGACGCGCGCGGCCAACCTGGCGCTGCACGAAACCGATTTGCTGCTGGTTTTTGGTGCGCGTCTCGATGATCGTGTGACCGGCGATCCTACGCAGTTTGCGCCGCATGCCAAGATCGTTCACTTTGAAATTGATCCGGCGCAGCTCGATCGCGTGCGAGCTTGCCAAGTGCCGGTGATCGGGAATCTAGCGGAGACGATTCCGGCCTTCCATGCAGAGCTGCGCGGCGCGCCCTTGCCCGACTGGAGCGGCTGGCGCGGAGTGGCTTGCGGACGGGAGCGGGCGGAACTTGATCCGCGTGGATTGGCTCAGCCCACGATGCGCTTTCTCGATGAACTCTTCAGTCGACTGCCAGCCGACAATGTTGTGATTGCCGACGTAGGCCAGCACCAGATGTGGGCGGCGCAGCGCTATCGTTCGTCGTCACCGCGAGGATTTATTACCTCGGGTGGCCTGGGAGCGATGGGTTTCGCTCTGCCGGCCGCAGTCGGCGTGCAACTGGCGAAGCCGGAAACCTGCGTTCTGTGCGTTTCGGGCGATGGCGGATTCCAGATGAACATTCAGGAACTGGCCACGGTGCACCGGCTCGGTCTGCCGATAAAAATGGTGATTGTGAATAACAAGTATCTGGGCATGGTGCGGCAGTGGCAGCAACTTTTCTACGCGCGCAACTACGCCGAAACCGATTTGAGCGACAATCCGGATTTTGTGGAGATTGCCAAGGCCTACAAGATTCATGGATGGCGGCTGAATGAGGCTGCCCTGGCGGAGTATCCGGTATCGGCGGAGACGGGAGATCTCATTGGGAACTTTTTGCGCTCGCCGCAGCCGGAACTGCTGGTATTTGATTGCCATCCCGAAGCCAACGTCTATCCGATGGTTCCGGCGGGTGCGGCGCTTTCGGAGATGGTGTTCGAGGACAAGTAAAGAATCGAGTGATCGGGCGATCGGGTGATTATGCGATGGAAAGGCGCGGGTGCAAACGGTTTCCATCACTAAATCGCTCAGTCATTAGTTCCAAAATCTAGTTCGAGGAATGAACATGCGAGTCTTTCACATCCGCTATCGCAACGCGCAAGGCGCATTGATGCGAATTTTAAATGCAATTTCTCGCAGAGGAATCGATCTGACATCGGTGCACGCGGAGGCCGCCGGGCCCGACTACACCGTGACTTTGCAGCTCGGCGTGACGCACAAGCAGATTGGCCAGCTTTGCCGGGAATGGTACGGCATCGTGGATGTGATTGAGGTAGGTTCCAGCGCGGCTTTGCGGCAGCATGCAGATGGGGAGTGGGCGCCGCTTCCGCCCGGCTCGGCGAGCCTTGCAGGGCAATCGGCTCGCGCCGCTTTGGCATAGGTTTTGGTTTGCGGTGTCAGAAGCGTGATGCGGGGAGCATAAGCATCATGGCAGTTGGGGAATCTGCAATCGAGCGCGCCTCCTGACGCGACTGGAAAGCAGATTTCCCGTTTTTGTTTGCGCCCGTAATTTCATCTCTCTTGTAATCTTTCGGCGTGTATCTTAATCATCATGAATCTTAAGCATCGCAGCCACGGAATTACCGACGGGCGCGACCGTGCTCCGGCGCGCGCCATGTTCAAAGCCATCGGATTCACTGACGCCGATCTTCGCAAGCCGCTCATTGGCGTAGCGAACACCTGGATCGAAACCATGCCTTGTAACTTTCACCTGAGGCGGCTCTCGGCAAAAGTGAAAGAAGGCATTCGCGCCGCGGGTGGTACGCCCATGGAATTCAATACCATCGCGATTTCTGATGGCGAGACCATGGGAACGGAAGGCATGCGTGCATCGCTGGTGAGCCGGGAACTGATTGCGGATTCTATTGAACTGGTTTGCCGCGGGCAATTGTTCGACGCGGTGGTGTGCGTAGTGGGATGCGACAAGACGATTCCGGCGGCGGCCATGGCACTCGCGCGCATGGATCTTCCTGGGCTCGTTCTTTATGGTGGGACCATTGCTGCCGGCACTTATAAGGGCAAGGACGTCACGATCCAGGATGTGTTTGAAGCGGTGGGGGCGAATGCCGCCGGAAAAATCACAGATCAAGAATTACACGATCTCGAGAACGTGGCTTGTCCCGGAGCCGGCGCCTGCGGCGGCCAGTACACTGCGAACACCATGTCGACGGTCATGGAAATGATCGGCCTTTCCCCCCTGGGCTTCAACAGCGTGCCCGCGATGGACGCAAGAAAAGATCAGGTGGCCTTCGATTGCGGGCAGGTCGTGCTGAATCTGCTGCGCGAAGGAATTCGACCGCGGGGGATTCTGACCCGCGATGCGTTTGAAAATGCGATCGCGTCGGTGGCCGCAACCGGCGGATCGACCAACGCAGTGCTGCATCTGCTGGCTATTGCGCGCGAAGCTGACGTCGATTTGCAAATCGACGATTTCCAGAGAGTGAGTGAGCACACGCCTCTGCTCGCCGATCTGAAACCCTCCGGACGTTTTGTAGCGGCGGACATGCACCGCGCTGGCGGAGTGCGCTTGCTGGCTCGGCGACTGCTGCGTGGAAAACATATTCACCCTACGGCGCTAACGGTTACCGGTCGTTCACTTGGAGCGGAGAGCGAGAGCGCCATTGAAACTCCTGGGCAGGAAGTAATCATGCCGCTGGAGAAGCCGTTGAAGAAAAGCGGAGGGCTCGTCGTTCTGAGGGGAAATATTGCGCCTGAAGGATGTGTGGCCAAAATTAGCGGACATGAAAGGCTGGAGCATCGTGGCCCGGCTCGCGTGTTTGAGTCAGAGGAAGATGCCATGACTGCGGTGACCAGCAAGAGACTTAATTCCGGCGACGTCGTCGTGATTCGCAACGAAGGTCCCAAGGGCGGACCGGGGATGCGCGAAATGCTAAGTGTTACGGGCGCAATCGTAGGCGAGGGATTGGGTTCGACGGTGGCGCTGTTGACCGACGGCCGATTCAGCGGCGCCACACATGGGCTGATGGCCGGCCATGTTTCGCCGGAAGCCGCGCTCGGCGGACCGATCGCCGCCGTGCGAGATGGGGACATGATTCGCTTCGATGTTAAAGAGAGAGTTTTAGAAGTTGAGATCAGCGACGAAGTGATTCGACAGCGAATGAAAGAATGGAAAGCTCCGCAGCCGCGGTATCCTTCCGGAGTGTTTGCCAAGTATGCTGCTCTGGTTTCATCGGCCTCCCAGGGAGCGATCACGCGGCCGCCGAAGTCCTAGAACCGGGGGCGTGAATCAAAGATGCGGTTGAGAAGAAAGTCCCTGATGTTCAGCGGCGGGGGCTCTGGGAGCTCACTTACTCCCCTGGGGGCACGTTCGTGGTAGTTCGTTTGGGCGAGGATTCCGCTATACTACGCACACCTCGCTTCCCCCCAAGCAGGATCGTCATAGAGGACGTTGCCTCATCGGGACATAAGAAGGTATGGCCGCTCATAGCGAGTCACTCGCACCGACCAAGCGGTTGGATTCATGGAAGCAGATTGCAGCCTTCTTTGGTCGTGACGAGCGCACCGTAAAACGTTGGGAAAAGGAGCGCGGATTACCTGTGTACCGGGTGCCAGGGAGCGCTCGCGGCGGTGTGTTCGCGTACGCCGAAGAATTGGCGGAGTGGCTCAACCCTCCGAATGCGGCCCGTGAGGTGGACGAGCTTCCGCCGGAGCAATCTTCTGCGGATGCTCGTGGAGGGCGCGAGTCCGCCCCGGCGCCGCTGCACATCAATGCGGCCGACGTTGCCTACGCCGATTCAGCTTTTGATTTCCACGCGCGCGACAACCCATCCACGATGGCCGCAGCCCGGTCTTTGCTGTGGCTTTTTCCTCTCATCCTGATCGCCGTCTCGTTCCTTGTTTTCTCCTTCGGGCATCGCGAGCCTCGCTTTAAGAATGCGCTCGCCGCGCCTCACGTGGCCGATGCGGAATCTCAGGACTTTTATCTGAAAGGCCGCTACTATTTTGAAAAGCGGACGCCTGACGGGCTGAACAATGCGGTGGATTTTTTTACGCAGGCAATTGTGCACGATCCGGCCTACGCGGCGCCGTATGTTGGGCTGGCGGATACCTACAATTTGCTGCGGGAGTACAGCGCGATGCCGCCGCAAGAGGCATTTCCGCGGGCGCGGGCGGCTGCCAGCAAAGCGGTGCAATTGGATCCTAATTCCGCCGAGGCGCACAACTCTCTGGCCTTCGCGACGTTCTGGGGATTTTTTGATGCGGTCATGGCAGACCGCGAGTTCAAGCGTGCGATCGAACTGGACCCAACGTTGTCCCGCGCTCATCATTGGTATGCCACTTTCCTGATTGAGATCGGACGTACGTCGGAAGCAATGGCAGAAATCGAGCGAGCCCGGCAGCTCAATCCTTCTTCAACCCCAATTCTTGCGGATAAAGGATTCATTCTCGCGGAGGCTGGAAAGAAAGAAGAGGCGCGGGCTCTGCTGACACAACTCGAAGTTTCCCAACCCGAGTTTGTTCATCCTCATCGATATCTGGCCGAGATGTATTTTCAAGAGGGAAACTATCCCGGTTATTTTCTGGAGAAAAAGACGGTTGCCGGCCTGCGTCACGATGCGGGCGCAAAGAAAAAAATCGGCGCGGAAGAAAAAGGGTACCGCAAAAGCGGGCTCACCGGGCTGCTAGAAGCGCGCCTGCATAGCGCCGAGGAAGCTTTCGACCGTGGCCCTGGGTCGGCGTTTGATGTGGCCGCCGCTCACGCTGCTCTCGGGCATCAAGAAGACGCCTTGAGATATCTCGATATCGCCTATCAGAGGCATGATTTGTCGCTGGTTACGCTACCGGTTGACACTGCGTTTCAATCGCTCCACCAGAAGCAGGAGTTCAGCGATCTGGTCGCCAAAATTGGACTTCCGCCGATTCATTGAGGCCGTTGGCGTAAAACCATCCTCTGTGTAAACTAACTTCGCGATGAGATCCTTCCCCCGGGCTACGCCTGCGCGCCGCTTTCTTTCGGTGGCGCCGGCTGTTCTCGTCTCCGTTCTCCTGTTGGCTCGCATCCCCGCAAGTTTTGCCTCAGCTTACAATGCGCACCCCAGGCTGGTTGTGGTGATTGTCATCGATCAATTTCGCGGCGACTATCTGGAGCGCTATCGCGACAAGTTCGGCGAGGGTGGATTCCGCTTGCTCATGGATCACGGGGCTAACTTCACCGACTGCAATTACGATTATGCGAACACGCGCACGGCACCAGGTCATGCGACGCTGTTTACCGGCGCCTACACCAACGGCCACGGCATTGCCGCGAATGAGTGGTGGGATCCGAAGAAGAAGCGCATGGTGACTTCGGTGGAGGATGACGATATCAAGCTTGTGGGCATTAACGGGGACATTGGTGGAACGAAGGCGGGTGCGTCTCCGCATAACCTGCTGGCTGATACGCTGGGCGACGAACTCAAGCTCGCGACCCAAGGGCAGGCACGAGTATTCGCGGTTTCTTTGAAAGACCGGGCCGCGGTGCTGCCGGGCGGTTTTGCCGCGGACGCGGCTTATTGGATTGAAGCGAACAGCGGTGCGTGGATTACTTCTACTTATTATCGTCCTGACTTGCCCAAGTGGGCGCAGGAGTTCAACTCGGGTAATCGCGCGGCAAAATATTGGGATCGGGATTGGAAGAATACGAACGGAGATGTTTTGCGATCGACGGCTCATCGCAAGGGGAAAGACGGATCCGACGCGGGATTCTATGAAGTCGTCGGCTCGACGCCGTTGGCCAACGAGTATGAGCTGGAATTCTCCAAGCACTTGGTGGTTTACGAAAATCTAGGCGCTGGGCCGGCCACTGACTTGCTGGCCATCAGCCTTTCCGCGAATGACATTCTCGGCCACCAGGCTGGTCCGGATTCTCCCGAGATGGCGGCTATGGCACTGGCGCTCGATCGGGAACTTGCGGACTTCTTCAATTTCCTCGGTCATCAGATTGGGCTGGCTAACGTGTGGATTGCATTGTCGGCCGACCACGGAGTCTCCGCTTTGCCGGATGCGGCGAAGAAGTTGCGCATACCGGCCGCTAACCTGGGCGCGGGCAAGCTCGAAGCGCAGATCAACGAAGCGCTGACGGCGAAGTTTTCTCCGGGGCGCACGACTTCTTATATAAAGCTCGACTATCCGGTTGCGTGGCTCGATCAGGATGCATTCGGCAACGCTCATGTAAAGGAACGCGATGCCGAAAGGGCCGTGGGTGAGGTGCTGGAGCAGGCCGGAGCGCTGCGCGAGTACTTCATCAAGCCACAATTGGCAGAGGAAGAAGTTCCTGATACGGCGCTCGGCAGGAAGTTCCGGCACAGTTATTCGCCCGAAGGCAGTTGGTATGTGCTGGGAGTGCCTGGGATCTATACGCTCGGTGCAGCCACGGGAACAGACCATGCCTCGCCCTACAGCTATGACACGCATGTGCCGCTCGCTTTCTACGGGCTGCCCTTTCGTCCGGGAATTTATCGCACACACGCGGAACCGGTCGATATGGCGGCCACGCTGGCGTCGCTGCTGGGCATCAACGCTCCTACGCACTCTGTGGGCCGCGTGTTGATTGAGGCACTTGCCCCTCCGCAGCAGGCGGGAAACGGTTCCGCTATGGCGGGGACAAGTGGCGAGAGGGCTCCGCAGTGACCGCATCTTCTGAAAACGGCGGGAAGCCTAGCCCGGATCTTGGCGTGAGTTTTGCTGGAATCGCGCTCAAGAATCCGATCATCGCGGCCAGCGGGACGTTTGGCTATGGCGTGGAGTTCGAGGATGTTGTGCACCTCGACAAGCTGGGTGGATTCGTTGTCAAGGGTCTTTCGCGGGAACCGATGATTGGAAATCCGCCGCCGCGTCTGTGGGAAACCGCAGCCGGCATGCTCAACGCCATCGGGCTGCAGAACATCGGCGCAAACGCGTTTCTGCAGGAGAAATTGCCGCGACTGCGGCAGGTTAGAAACATTGTGGTTCTCGCCAACGTCTTCGGGTACACCCGTGAGGACTACGAAAGAACGATCGAGATTCTCAACGACGGCGAGGGGATTGCCGCTTACGAACTCAACGTTTCCTGCCCGAACACGGCGCATGGAGGTCTGCAGTTCGGCAGTGATCCGCGCTCCCTGGACGAAGTGGTGACCACGGCGAAACGGGTTGCGCAGCGGCCTCTGATCGTCAAGCTTTCGCCCAACGTGACCAGCATTGCGCAAATGGCTCACATTGCGCAGGAGGCCGGCGCTGATGCCATCTCACTGATTAATACTTTCGTGGCGATGGCGATCGATCCGGAAACCCGCAAACCGCGCATTGCCAATGTTACCGCTGGGCTCTCTGGACCGGCCATCAAGCCGATCGCGCTACGCATGGTCTACGACGCCGCGCATGCAGTGAACATTCCGGTGATCGGGATGGGAGGAATATCGACGGCGGCCGATGTTGCGGAGTTCATGCTGGCGGGTGCAACAGCCGTGCAGATCGGCACTGCCAGTTATTGGGACCCTTGCGCGACGGAGAAGATCGTGGATGATCTGCAGCGGTGGTGCGGCGATCAGGAAATCGCGCGACTCGCCGATCTTATTGGCGGACTGATCGTTGAATAATGATGGTCGACTGATGGCTTTTTACCGCCGAGAACGCCGAGAGCGCAAAGTAAAAAAGGGGTAGAAAAATCGATTCCCTAAGCTTGTCTGGGCGCGCTCTACGATCTCAGCGGTAACGCCTAACGCCCGCGAGCGTACCAGATCGAACCCGGCGACTTGTAATTTCTGCCCTCGCCCCACACGACGTGGGTGGTGTCGAGGTTATCGATGGCGATGGAGAAGTAGTCGCCGAAGGGAAAACGGAAGCCTTCGGGCAGGATGTAATCGTAACCGCGTGCCGGGCCGGAGAGCTGGGCTTCCGGCGACCAGGTTGCTCCACCGTTACTCGAACTGCGCTGGAATACATTCCACACAGGCTGGTTGGGCAGAGCGTGGCTGCGCCTGTCCATCCAGGCCATACGGACGTCGCCGCCCGCTCCGGCCGTGATCGCGGGGAAGCTGTGATTGGCCTGAGCGCCTGCGGAGGAAACATCTATCCGAGCCGACCAACTTGTCGCCCCGGTGGTGGAGGATGAAAAATAGATGCGCTCCGGTCCGCCGTTCGTCTCACCGGCATTCCACAAGGCGTAGAGAGTTCCCGCCGCATCGGACGCGAGCGCAATCTGCGGCCCCAGATAGCCATCCTCGCATCCCTCGGCGGCGCAGTCCGGCGGCGCGCTCGAAGTGTCGAGCAATATTGTGTTCCAGCTACGCCCGGCATCTGCCGACCGGCTCACGTAGAGGCCAACGGGGTGGGCGCTGGATTCCTGGCGCGCGTAGGCGGTCCAGGAAAAATAGACTGCGCCCGTTGCATCTACGGCGGCGCCACCCGCCAGCGACCATCCCGAGCCGGCATTCGGATTTACGATCGCGGAGGAAAAATTCTGGGCGTAGTCATGCGAGGCGGCGACCATGAAATCCTGTTCGTGATTGAATCCCACGTAGACATCGGGGCCGTGAACGGTTAGCACGGGTTTATCGGCATCGTCGGCGGAGCGCTGCGCCACAGTCAGATACCAGGAGCGGCCGAAATCCTGCGAGCGCGCCACCATCACATCGCGTTTATTGTTCTGCAGCCATGAGGCATAGACTGTCTGCCGGTCGACGGGATCGACCACGACTTGCGGATCGAACTGGCCGCTCGATGAAGGCACGAGCGGATGAGGTGCTTCCCACGTCGATCCATTATCATTGCTGACCATCAGCGACATAGCCGGGATGCTGCACGCCGGACAGCCGGTTATCGCGCCATACTGGGGAAACAAAATGTAGATATGGCCGTGGCCGTCGGCGGCTAGAGCGGGTTCCCATTGATCGCCGGTGGAATAGCCGACGCGCCGCTGCGCAGTGAAGTTTGCGGCGGCCCGGGCAGCCTGCGCCATTACCATCGCCAAAAGCACCCAGATGGCAAGCTTTTGCACGCCCATGGCGCGGCTGGATTTCAAAACCACAAACTTCCCCCGGAACAATTCCTAAGACAACCGTGCCCGCACTCTAACTTGAATCAGTTAGTAGCGTCAATTACCCGAAAAGGCCATCGCGCTCTCCGTCGCGTGACTTTCCGGCGGCTTCTTCATCTAATATCTATCTGACCGAAAGTTTGTCACAGGCATGTAAAATTCGGGGAATCCATCCCCAGTGCAGGAGCGATTATTGAGATGCAGAAAGCGACATTCGCGGCGGGATGTTTCTGGGGAGTAGAAGCGACTTTCCGGCAGATACCGGGAGTGCTCGGCACACGCGTGGGCTACACGGGCGGACAGACTGACAGCCCTACGTACAAAGAAGTTTGCACCGATCGCACCGGCCACGCCGAGGGGGTAGAAGTCGAGTTCGATCCAGCCAAAGTCCGCTACGAGGATTTGCTGAAGGTCTTCTGGGAGAACCACGATCCTACGCAACTAAACCGCCAGGGACCGGATTGGGGTACACAGTACCGCTCCGCAATTTTTTTCTACACGCCGGAGCAGCAGGCTGCTGCTCAAGCTTCAAAGGAAGCGCTGGAAAAGGCGCATCGCTACTCCAAGCCGATTGTCACGCAGATTGTTCCTGCGGTGACGTTCTTTCCCGCCGAGGACTATCACCAGCAGTATCTGGAGAAGCGTGGGCTGGCAAGCTGCCACATCAAGACGCAGTAAGAAACCTCTGAACCAATCTAACCTCTGCCGATAAGCATCGCAGATGCGGGAAGAGACCTCAGCGAATCTCCTCGACTGGGACGCTCGTGTTGTGTAGGAGTGAGACCGACAACGCGGAGCTTACTTGGTTCCGGAGGAGAACGGGCATACGATATCAGTGAGGTGGGTTGCCGCGCAGGTCCATGTGGACCTGCACCTTGAGGGAGGGCCTAGCTATGAAGGGGCTTCTTAAATTTGCACTGATTGCAGCTTTTCTGATGATCGGAGTTTCTTCGAACTCTCAAGACCCGAAGGAACTGTTCGTGCCGGGCACAATTATTCGGGCTGAGCTTATGAAGTCGTTGGATGTGAAGAAAGCTAAGGTCGGAGATAACATAACTGCCAGGTTTATCGAAGATTTCTTGCCGTATGCGAACAACGCTCCTGCGCCCAAGGGATTAAAAGTCACAGGCCATGTGGTTGAGGTTGCTCTACGCCATGGGGAATCCGCATCCAGGCTGGGGATCACCTTCGATAAAATTATCCTCAGAAATGGGACGGAAGTTCCGCTCAAGATGACGATTCAGGCGATTGGGAGGCCGGAGTTGGATGCTGCAGCGGCGAATAATGGCGCGTCTCCTATGTCGGCGAAGGCTCCAATGTCTTTAAAGGGCGCTATGGGGACCGGGACCAACGCGCCGGTTCCAACCGGCAGCATGCCTGCAGGCGATAACACGGGAGCAGGTGCGACGCCCGGGACGGCGGCCAACGGGCGATTGACTCCCGAGGCTCAAGGCGTGGTGGGAATGTCGGGAGTATCGCTTGCTCCGGGAGGGGCGGAAGATTCGGTAATCAGCTCCCAGAAACACAACTTCCAGTTGATCAGCGGAACTCAAATGGTTCTCTGCGTAATCCCATAAGAATTCGTGTGACAGAGACACAAGATGGAGGACGGGAAAAGCGCCCCGTCTCTCCATAACTTGCGGTCATGCCGAGCGTTCGGGATCTAAGCTTGGTAAAATTGGCAACGCGCGGCGGAACTTTAGCGCAGGATGTCGCGGAAGATTAATCTTGTGTAACTTACTCCAGAACGCTGTCGTCGAGTTTCTTGCGTTGCCAATCGGCGGCAGCTTGCACGAAGGCCAGGATTACGGGATGGGGATTTTTTTCAGTGGAAGTTAGTTGCGGCTGGAAAAGTGTGGCGATGAAGAAGCGGTGGGTGGGCGACTCGATGGCGCGAATCTCGCCTCGCGCGCCGCGGGCAACTACGGGGAAACCGGCTTCCATCGTGGCCCATTCGTAATCCGGGTTGACCTCGAAGTTGCAGAAAAATTCTTCCGTCACGATTTCTTCATCTTTTCCGTAAAAGGATTGCAGGTAGGAGCCGGGGCGGAGACGGATCTCGGGCACGACGCCAGATAATTTTGGAGCGTTGCCTTTTCGATCGGGAACGGCGCAGGCCACGGGATAGATAACAACGTTCTTCGATGCGGAGCTATTTTCGGCGCTGTCCGCGTCGGCGATGCCGAGGACGTTGCGGGCGAATTCGATCACGGCGTATTGAAAGCCTGCGCAAGTGCCGAGGAATGGCCGGTCGCGGCGGCGTGCGAACTCGATGCCTTTGAGCATGCCGTCAAAGCTTTTGTAGGGACTGCCGGGCGAAGCCCAGAGGCCGTCAAAGCTCTCAAGAATCTTTTTCGCGCCGGGGGCGGCGAGGGTCGGCGTGGGGATCCATTCCGACTCGACTTTTACGTCAAGTTTATGGGCAGCGTGCTGCAAGGAGTCAGGGGTGGCGAGGTGGGAGCGGAATTCGGGATTGAAGTCGCCGAGGATTCCGATGCGAACGGCATTACTCACGCCAGCATTGTACTAGACGAACAGTTTGTTTCTTGCACGCGGGCTAGATCAGGTGGGTGAGGTTGAGTAGGCCGTAGAGGCAGAGAAGAGCTAGGGCGGGACCACCCCAGATCTGGAGCGCGCATTTCCAACCGAGCGAGCGGACGATCTCGCCCTGGCTGCGCCAGGAGATTAGGAAGGCTGGATTATTTTTTCCCTTCATCAGCAGGACAGAGGGGCGCGCGTCGAAGCCTTCGGTTGGAGCAGTCAGTCCGTTCGACGGGTTTGCCTGGACGGCTGGAGTTGACGGGGTAATTCCGGCGGCGGCCCATGCGGCCGGATTCCTGATTCCTGCTTTCATTAGGGCGTCAGCGACTATCTGTTGCTGAGCCTGGTCGGGCGTTCTTGTGGGAGAAGGATCTGGCGGAGGCTCGATCTTTCTTGCCGAAGCGGACAGCGCTGAGCTGTGCAAGGCGGAGTCCCTGAGTTTTGAGTCGAGAGCGTCCGCGCCGTGAAAGGAACCGGTGCCGATGAGGAGTTCGCTGACTGAGCGATGCTCCAGCGAAGTTTCGTCGGCGCCTCCCGTGGTGAAGGACGATCCCATGCGGCCGAGAGCGGATTGAGCGGGGTTGAACCAGAGCGTTTTTGCGAAGGTAAGCGTGTTGTGTTGGTCATCCTGGATGGGCTGCGGCGCCAGCTCGAGTCCGGGATTCTCGCCTAGCGTTCCCAGAACGAACAGTGCATTTTTCGGCTTGATGCAGAACTCTTCGACCTTAATTTTATTGGCGGTGTTGACGCCGTGGCGCATAAGAAGAGCGCGCACATTGGACGGCACTTCTTCTTTGGTGGTGAAGAAAGAATCGCAGAATTCCTGCTGGAAGTCGCGATGGAGGTCGAGCTCGGCACCACGGGGGTCGACCATGATTTTGCCGGTATTGTCATCGAGGAAGAATGGGACGTGCATGCACTCGGCGGCCACCTTGACCCACTGGTTGCTGCGGCCCTGGCGCTTCCATTCCCAGACTACGGTGCGGAAGTAGTAGCAAGGGCGCTCGGTTACAGGCGCGATCACGGTAAAAGGTCCCACGGCTTGGCCGCTGAGTTCGACCATTCCGATGGATGCGCTGCGAATTTTAGAAACCGGAGTATCGAGGATGAGGTGCCTCCGCTGCAGCAGCCGGAAGCCGTTGAAGAAAAGATAAAGGCCGGCGCAAAGGCCGATGGCGCACCAGAAGATGGGGCGAATGGGCTCCGAGGAATGAAACAGCAAAGCAGAGAAAGTCAATGGCTCGGTCCGTTGGGTAATTCTGAAAGACGCTTCTGTATCGAAGCTAGCGGAGCGGGGGAGGTGCGGGCAGTAGAAAAGGGAGAAACCGGCTTACGTTGGTAATAGAGCTACGTTACTCCGCGACTGCGTTTCAGGAAAATGTAGGCGACGGTCAGCGCCGCAAAGAACACGAGGCCGCCGATTTCGTTTACGTGCGATGCAAGAAGAGTGTGAAAAACGGCGACGCAGACCAGGACAAACCCGCAGACTGATCCCCACACCCCCAGAGGTGACCGCATGGGCAACGCCGCGACTTGCTCTCGACTGAGGCGCCAGCGAAAGCTGAGGTGAGCGGCTAGGGATACGATCCAGGAGAGAATCAGGCCGGAAAATGCGGCTCCCATGATGTAAAGGAAGGCTTGTTTCGGGGCCCAGTTTTCGATGATGAGCGCGGTTACGATTCCGTAGGATGACACGAGCAAAGCGAGATGCGGAGATCCGGCGGCGTTCAACCTGCCGAGCCTTGCGGGAGCCCATCCGGTGCGGCCCATGGAAAACAGCAGGCGCGAGGCTACGTAGAGCTTGGCATTGGCTCCGGAAAGAGCGGCCGTGAGGACGACGAAATTCATGAAGACAGCCGCGGCTGGGACCTTAGCGAGGCGTAAGACGCTCACGAACGGACTCTCAGAGGCGCCGACGTGATTCCAGGGCATCACACCGGCCAGAACGGTGATGGCGCCGATGTAAAGGCCTGCGAGCATGAAGAAGGTGAGGCGAGCGGCGCGGGGTATATCTTTGGCCGAACGGGATTCGCCGGTGGTGACGGCGAGCATCTCGACACCGCCGAAGGTGTAGATAGCGATGAAGACGGCGAGCAAGGGTGCGACCGGACCTTTGGGCAGAAATCCTCCCTGAGCCGCGTATTGCGGGGCTTCACGACCGCTAAACAGAAGGGCGCTGCCGGCCAGAATGAATACCACGATGGTGGCGAACTTGATCATGGAAAGCCAGAATTCGAAGCGCCCAAAGGAACCGACGCTGAGCAGGTTGACCAGGACGAGCACCGCGGAAAACAGGACCACCCAAAACTCCCCGGGTACGGCTGGGAACCAGTAGGTCATGTAAGTTGCGGAGGCAACGAGTTCGGCCCCGATGGAGAAGGCGATGGAGGCCCAGTATCCAGCGCGGCAGAGAAATCCGAGATATGGAGTGAGATAGAGCTCTCCGTAGATGCCGAAGGATCCGACAGCCGGATGTGTGCTGGCCAGCTCTCCCAAAGCCATGGTGACGGTGTAGGCAATGAAGGCGGCGATGATGTAGCTGAGGATGACGCTGGGTCCGGCAATCTCGAGGGCCGCGGCCGAGCCCAGGAGAAGTCCGGTGCTGATCGAGCCGCCGACCGCAACCATGGTCATTTGGCCGGCGGTGAGTTGATGATGGAGACCTTCTTCGTGAATCTGCTGCTGCGCAGTCCCCTGGTCAGACGAAGCGGGAGGCATGGGGAACACGATAACAAAACGTTAGGAGTTCTCCCAGCTGTGGGGTCATGTAGGTTGGGTCTTAGGTTTAGGCGATCGATCTGAGGCGTTTGCGAAGTTCTGCGGGTGACTTTCGTAATCGATCGCGGACCCTTGCGGATTGCTGCCACCGAGGGCGGCTCCTAGAATCGAAGCAGAGTGGTCTGCCCATTCCCCGACCCATGCCTGAGATCACAACACGCCCGGACCGAGCCGAGATAGCGCGGCGGCTGGAGCGTGCCGAAAAACTTCTACAGAAGGGCAAAGCGGCCGAGGCGCTGGAAGAGTATCTGCTGCTCCTGCGGGACGATACGGAAAACGATAAGGTGCGCGAGCTGTCGGCGGACCTGTGTCTTTCGCAGAACCGGGGATGGGATGCGGTGCGGCTGCTCGGCGAATTATTTGAGCGCCAGGTGAATGCCGGAGACGCTACGCGGGCCAGCTTGACCTATAAAAAGCTGGCGCGCCATGGCAGTCCGACGTGGGAGCAGAAGTATCGCTTCGGACAGCTGCTTGAGGGGTCGAACAAGAAGCTGGCAGTGGGTACTTACGAATCGGCACTGGGCGATTTAGCGAAACTTCCGGAGAAGAAAAAGGATGCATTGCAGATATTGGGCCGGGTAGTGGCGCTGGACCCGGTGCAGCCGAATTTTCTGCGTATTGCAGAGCTGTTGTCTGAACTGGGAGAGAGCAAGGCGGCGGCCGAAGCGTACATGCAAATCGCAAAACTCACGGCGGCAAGCGGCGAGGACCCGGCGCGGTGGTATGAGCGTGCGTATCAGGAAGATTCGTCCGACCAGGGAATTGCGCTGGCTTACGGGAAGAGCCTGCTAGGACAGGGGCAAATTGGGGCTGCGATTTTTATACTGGAGCCGCAGGTCACTGCTGGCAAGACCTCTCCTATCTTGAGAGATGTTTACGCCGAGGCTCTATTGGCGGCGGGACGCTACGCCGACGCAGAGCCGCTGGTGTGGCAACTGTTTGAACAGAATCCCAACCGCATGTCGCAGGTGACCGACCTGATAGGACAGTTGACGGATGCGGAGCAGGATGATGCGGCGGTGTCGCTGGCGCGCAAGCTGGGCCAGTTCCAGGGGAAGCGTGGCGAACGGCGGCAGTTTGTGACCGTAATGCAGGAGATCGCGGCCACGCGTCGAGCATCCCCGGGGATGCTGGAGTTCTTGAGCGAGTTGTTCAACGCATCGAACCGGGAAGGCGATTACTGTCAGACGTTGCTGAAGCTTTTTGATGTGTATTGCAGTTCGGGCGATTTCGCAAAGGCGGCCGAGTGTCTGGACCGGGCGGCGGAGGTGGACCCTTACGAAGCCGGCCATACCAAACGGCTGGAGATGTTGAAGGGCAAAATCGACGAGAAGAAGTTCGATGCGATTGCTTCCCGATTCACTCCGGTAAGTAAAGCGGCGACTGAGCCAGCGACGGAGAATGAAGCGACGCTGGGGGCTTCTACGCTGCAGGATCTGATGTTGCAGGCGGAAATTCTGGTGCAGTATGGAATGCGCAACAAGGCGGTGGAGCGGCTGCAGAGAATTCAGGAATTGTTTCCGCGCGAAGAAGAACGCAACGAAGATTTGCAGCGGCTCTATCTTTCTGCGGGTGTGACGCCGCGGTATGCAGGCGCCGCGCCCTTGCCGGCGGTAGCGACGGCTCCGGCGCCAGTTGCGGTCGTCGCGGCTGCGGCATCTGCGATCGATCCGACGGCGGAGATGCGCAATGTAACGCGGGTCGCGGAAATTACGCGGAAGTTATATCACCAGGCGACAGCGGCTGCAGTGTTAACAACGGCGGTGAATGAAATTGGCGGGCATTGGGAAGTGTCACGCTGCGTGGCGGCGATGCGTACGCCGGGGTCGCCGCCATCGGCTGTGCAAGAGTTCTGTGGCAAAGGTGGGAAGGCCGGCAGTTCCGGGGCGATCAAGGAAGTGATGTGCGCGCTGCAGGATCTATCTTTGTCGTCGTCATCGGGCGAGCCGGTGATCATTGCCGATGCTCAGAAAGCGGGAGCGCTGCAGGCCGTGCGTAACGCCGTGGTGGAGTTGGGAGCTTCGGCGATTATGGCATTTCCTTTGAGCAACGGTGCGGATTCGGTGGGAGTGCTGGCACTGCTACACAACAAGCCGCGAGCGTGGCCCCAGACGGATGCGGTGGTGCTAAAGACGTTGGCTGACCAGATGGTGATCGCGCTGAATAATGCGGGTCTGCGACGGCTAGTAAAGAATCTTTCGGTGACGGATGAGAAATCCGGACTCTTAAAGCGGAGTTCCTACCTGGATTTGCTGCTGGCGGAAAGCAAGCGTGCGACGCAGAATGCATCTCCGCTTTCCGTGCTGCTGTTGCAATTCGGCCGGAGCGCGGCGCTGCTCAAGGAATATGGCGAGGCCGCAATCGAGAGTGTGATGGAAAGGATTGGACAACAGTTCGCGGCCAATATCCGGACGAATGATCTGGCGTTTCGTTACGACACGACGACCATTGCGCTCATCCTGGGAGACACGGCGGAAAAAGAAGCGCTGATGGCGGTGGAAAAACTGCGGAAGGTGATTGCGGAGGTGCGACTGCCGGCTAAGGATGGCGGGAAGAAGGGGCACTCGCTTGAGTTTTCCGCCGGACTGGCCGAGGCTGTGGTGCGGGAGAGCTATGATCCGGTGGACATCGTGACCGAAGTGATCAATCGGGCCGAGCATGCGCTGGCGACCTCGCTGGTGCAGGGGCCGGGGAAGGTTGTGGCACTCGGCGCGGCGATGGCCACGGGGGCCGTGGCGTAGACGATGAGCTCAGAGTCCTGAAATCGCACGGCTAGTCCGGGATTCGAATACTTCCATCTTCTCCTATGGGGAAGGATAAATTCCAAGCGACCTCCCATAAAAACCCATCCGGGTCAGAGAAGTAGCCTGAATAGCCGCCCCAGAAGGCTTCCTGGGCAGGTTTGA
This sequence comes from Candidatus Sulfotelmatobacter sp., assembly GCA_049519055.1. Classification (GTDB taxonomy): domain Bacteria; phylum Acidobacteriota; class Terriglobia; order Terriglobales; family Acidobacteriaceae; genus Sulfotelmatobacter. The sequence continues at coordinate 43,656 of JBEKRE010000034.1, forward strand.
GAATGGTTGCGCCTGCGGCTGCGGCATCTTCGAGCACCGAGTCAACTTCCGCACGATGGCAAGTGTTGTAGGCGAGCGAGACTCCGCTAAAACCATGGCCTTCGGAAGAAATGTTTGCATCCTTTGCGAGTTCGTGTCGCGGGTACAGGGCGAGGGCTAGGTCTCCCGCCTGGAAGAACACGACGCCTTCCGCCTTGGCCATTGAGCGCCGCCATCCGAGGCGCTCATAGAATTCCGTGCTGCGCTTTAAATCTGTTACGCCCAGCGTGACTATGCTCACGCGCTGTTCCATCGATTCCTCCTCGGGGGCGCCTGCACCACGATATCGGCGAGTCGAGTACAAATCAAACGGAAAAGGCGTCGAGCTCGGCTCGAATGGACAGTCCGGGCGGCTGTCCCCACCCGGATACCCTCGGTGGTCAAATCTGCTCGTGCGCTGCTACACTAACCAGTTTGCGGAATCGTTTTTATCTGCTCTGATCCGCTCTAGTCAAAAAGTTCTGTAAGGAAAGCCATGTTGAAGCCGGGTGATATCGCGATTGTCAGTGGGGCACGCACGCCCTTTGGCCGTTATTGCGGCAAGTTGAAGGACTTTACGGCGCAGGAGTTGGGGGCGGTCGCGGGCAAGGGCGCGATCGAGCGGGCGGGGATCGATGCCAAGGAATTTGATCACGTTGTATTTGGCAACGCGCAGCAGACTTCGGGCGACGCGCTGTACGGGGCTCGGCACGTGGGATTGCGGGCGGGACTGCCGATTGAGACTCCGGCGCTGACCGTGAACCGGCTGTGTGGGTCGGGGATGCAATCGATTGTGAACGCGGCGCAGATGATTCAGTTGGACGAGGCGAAGATTGTGCTGGCGGGCGGGATGGAGGCAATGTCGCAGGCCCCGTTTACGATTCGCGGGCGCGATGGATTTACGCTGGCTCCGGGCGGCAAGATGGAAGATTCGCTGATGGTGGCGCTGCTCGACAGCTATTGCGGCTTGTACATGGCGAACACGGCGGAGTTGTACGGCGAGCAGCAAGGGATCACGCGGCAGGCGCAGGATGAATTGGCGCTGCGCTCGCAGCAGAAGGCGGATGCGGCTTACAAAGAAGGACGCATTCAGGAAGAGCTGGTTCCGGTGCCGCTGCGGAATGGGAAGGGCGAGACCACCGGAGAAGTGCTGAATGAAGATGATCACCGGCGTCCGCAGACCACGATGGAAGGGTTGGCGAAGCTGAAGGCGGCTTTCGGAAAAAATGGGACGGTAACTGCTGGCAACGCTAGCGGCATTGTGGATGGAGCGGCGGCGGTGGTGGTGATGTCGCTCGAAGAGGTTCGCAAGCGGAACATGGAGCCGCTGGGGCGGATTGTGAGCTGGGGCGTGGCCGGAGTTGAGCCGAAGGTGATGGGGCGGGGTCCCGTGCCGGCGACGAAGGTGGCGCTGCAGAAGGCAGGGCTGTCGCTCGACTACATTGATCTGATTGAAGTAAATGAGGCGTTCGCGGCGCAGTACCTGGCCGTGGAGAAGGAACTGGGACTCGATCGCGAGAAAGTAAATGTGAATGGCGGAGCGATTGCGTTAGGGCATCCGCTGGGTGCGACCGGGACGCGGCTGGTGATTACGCTGCTGTATGAGTTGCGGCGGCGGAAGAAGAAGTATGGGCTGGCTACGGCTTGCATTGGCGGCGGGCAGGGGATTGCGATGATTGTGGAGAGTTTGAATTAATTTTTCACCAGAGGCACAGAGAAAAGCAACTATGGTTTTTCTTTGCGCCTCCGTGCTTGTGTGGTGGATTGGTTTTGAATTTGTCCAAGGAATAGAGGAATGGAAATAGCGAAAGTTGGCGTGCTTGGTTGTGGGCTGATGGGTTCGGGCATTGCGCAGGTTTGCGCCATGGCTGGATTCGACGTGACGGTGCTCGAGGTGGAGCGGCGGTTTTTGGATAAGGGTTTTGCCGGGATTGAGAAATCGTTAGCGAAGTTTGCCGAGCGGCCGGTGGAGAAGGGCGGGATCACGGCCCAGCAGAAAGATGAGATCCAGGCGCGGCTCAAGGGGACGACGAACAAGCCCGACCTGGCCGACTGCGACATTGTTATTGAGGCCATCATCGAGAACGTGGAAGAGAAAAAGAAGATGTTTGCCTCGATTGATGGCTTGGTAAAGCAAGATGCGATCTTCGCTTCGAATACGTCTTCGATTTCGGTGACGGAGCTTTTGACGGCGGTGAAGCGGCCGGAGCGGTTTATTGGGCTGCACTTTTTTAATCCGGTGCCGCTGATGAAGCTGGTGGAAGTGGTGCGCACGATCGCCACTGCGGACGAGGTCTACCAGACGGCTTACGAGTTTGGAAAGAAGCTGGGCAAGGTTCCGGTGCGGACGTCCGATAAGACGGGATTCATCGTCAACCGGTTGCTAGTGCCGTATCTGCTGGATGCCATTCGGGCTTATGAAGAAGGCGTGGGGTCGATTGAAGACATCGACAACGCGATGAAGCTGGGCTGCGGATATCCGATGGGGCCTTTTACTCTGCTGGATTTTGTCGGGCTTGACACGACCTATTACATTACGCACGTGATGTATGACGAATTCAAAGAGCGGCGGTTTGCATCGCCACCCCTGCTGAAGCGCTTGGTGATGGCGGGGTGGTACGGGAAGAAGACAGGCAAAGGCTTTTACGATTATTCCGATCTGAATAGTCCGAAGGCGAATAAACTGTAGCACCACAGTTCCTGAGATTAAACCCGATGGAGAAACGCAGAAAAACCGACCGGATGCCGGATGAAGGCAGCCCGCAGGACGTCGAAATCTATCGCCGGGCGTGGCACAGTTACGTGGCGCGACGGAATCTGGTCGTGGTGCTTTTTCTCAGTTTTCTGTTTCTCGGCTTCATGATTGGGAAGCTCAAGCTGGGAGAGCCCGCTGATTTCGCGATCCTACTGGTCTGGATCGGAGTGTACCTGGCGGGTGGGTGGTGGTTGACGGAGTGGAAGTGTCCGCGGTGCGGAAAGGTATTTGGGCACCGGATTTGGACGCAGCGCTGCATCAGTTGCGATCTGAGCAAGGATGAGGTGGAGGCTGTGGTTCTTGGAAAGTGAATTCACGGCCACGGATTTGCGCGGATCAGTGCGGATCGGGCCTACCGGTAAAGAAGCGAGTGAGCAGATTTTGATCGGTGTACAGTCTTCCGAAGATTTATGCCGCCGCCAGAAAGCAAGGAAAACGTGATAGGAACTCCCAGCGAGGCCGATGTGGTGGACAGAGATACAGGGACAGGGATAGGGATCCTTCGCTTCGCTCAGGATGACAGCGTACGGATAGGTTGAATTTATGAACTTCGAAAACATTCTTTTGGAAAAGAAAAACTCGATTGCTTACGTGACCGTCAACCGGCCGAAGGTGCTGAACGCACTGAACATGGCGACCATGGAAGAGTTGCGGGCAGCGTTTCATGACATCAAGAATGACGCGGCTACGCGCGTTGTCATACTTACCGGTGCGGGCGAAAAGGCGTTCATCGCGGGTGCCGACATTGGCGAACTGGCCAAGCACGATGCGGTTTCGGGCAAGGAATACACCCACCGCGGGCAGAACGTTCTCAATCTGATCGAAAATCTCGGCAAGCCTGTGATTGCGTGCATCAATGGATTTGCGCTGGGAGGGGGATGCGAGATCGCGATGGCTTGCACCATGCGGCTCGCGAGTGAGAATGCGAAGTTGGGGCAGCCCGAAGTGAAGTTGGGGATTATCCCGGGCTACGGTGGGACGCAGCGGCTGCCGCGACTGGTGGGCAAGGGCATCGCGATGCAGATGGTGTTGGCGGGGGAGATGATCACGGCGCAGGAAGCGCATCGCATTGGATTGGTGAATGAGGTCACCGTGACGGCCCAGTTGATTCCGCGAGGGGAAGCGATTGCGGCGAAGATCATCGCCAACGCGCCGCTGGCGGTGCAGTTTGCCATGGAAGCGGTGAACAAGGGCATGGAGATGACCTTGAGCGATGGGCTGTATCTGGAAGCGGTGTTGTTTGCCGTGGCGTGTGCGACCGAGGATAAGAAGGAAGGGACTTCGGCGTTCCTGGAGAAACGGGCAGCGCAGTTCAAAGGGAAGTAACCTCAGCGGCTGAAGCTGCCATCATTCGATCCCAGTTTTCCCGGCGCCGAAGCGCTGCGCCACCCGAAGACAAGAAAAGCAAACTCACCACGGAGACACTGAGTCACGGAGAAGAAACACAAGACGGATTTCGTTGCGCAGCGTTTGTCCGAGCCTGGTCTTCCTGCGCTCGGAGGTGCTCTGAACGCTGCGGGGAAGCGTTTTGCCGTCGTCGTTTCGCGGTTCAATGCGTTCATTACGGAAAGACTCCTCCTCAGCGCCTGTGACGGGCTGCTGCGCACGGGTGCGAAGAAGGAAGATGTAGAACTAGTTCGAGTGCCGGGGGCATTCGAGATTCCTTTGACGGCACGGAAGCTGGCGGAGACTGGAAAGTACGATGCAATCATTTGTCTTGGTTGTTTGCTGCGCGGCGACACGGCGCACTATGACGTGATTGTGAATGAAGTGACGAGGGGGATTGGGCAATCGGCGCAGGAGACAGGCGTGCCGCATGCGTTCGGTGTGCTCACCTGCGAGACTTTGGAGCAGGCTATTGATCGCGCCGGGCTGAAGATGGGAAACAAGGGATTTGAGGCGGCGCTGGCGGCGGTGGAGATGGCGGCGCTGGCGGACGGCATCCGGAGTCCGGCATCTGGCGTTCGCAAGGCGGTCTCCAGCCGTCGGGTAGCAGCCGTCAGCAAGAAGCAGGGTCTTCCCTCCGGTCGCAATGACAAACCTAAGAGCGCGAAGTCGAAGCGCAAATAAATCCCTCCTACAGTAAACTGACAACTAGCAAGTGGAAGCTGGCAACTGTCTCTATGGGTACTCGTCGTAAATCGCGCGAACTGGTTTTGCAAATGCTGTTTCAGGCGGATATGGGCAAGCAGTCAGTGGATCATGTGCGCCAGACGTTTTGGGCGGAACATGCCGGGACCAGCACAGACGTGCGCGGATTTGCGGATGATTTATTTCGGGTGGCAACAGACCGCGGAGTGGAGATCGACAAACTGATTGAGCGCCACGCGGAACACTGGCGCATGGAGCGCATGGCGGCGGTGGATCGCAATCTCTTGCGCGCGGGAGTGGCCGAGTTCCTGGCCTATCCGGAGACACCGCGCGCGGTGGTGATCAACGAATCGCTGGAGATCGCGCGAAAGTTTTCCAGCCTGGAGTCGGTGCAGTTCGTCAATGGTGTGCTCGATAGTGTGGCGAAGGAACTGCAGAAACCGGCGTAGTCCTCACGGGCTAAGCCCGCGGTCCTGTCCTGGCGGTGTTCGATCGCAGCGCTCGAAGCGTGCGGGTGAGAACTGGTGCTATCCCTGAACGGACTCGCTTTTTGAACTACTCGTACCCCGGACTTACGTCCGGAGCTATGATTCCGCCCCTGGAGGGGCTTAACCCTGCCCGGTTCGTGCCGCGTGTTCTGCCAAACCCCTACAAGGCATGCTCGGATCTAATCCCACCCCAGCCATTCTTCGCTTCGACAACGCGAACTCTTTGTTCTTCGTTCTTCTGTCCCTTACGGCTTTATGGCTACCAGGTTCAGGGCGCAGTTGTAAGACGAATAGCAGAAGTTGTTGGAGGAGTCGGGAAGTTGCGAAAAGGGAATCTCCAATACGTCCAAGGCGGTGGTGGTGTTGAGTTCATGCAGCATACCATCCGTGCCGGCCACGTAGAGCAAGGTGCCGTCGACGGTTATGTCGGCTGCCAGGGGAGCGGCGTTTCCGCTGAGCGGGATCGCGCTGGTCGACTGCGTGTTGAAGTCAAACACCAAGACGCCCTGATCGCTGGTGACGATGTAGACCCGCGTGCCGTCGGGCGAAAGGAAAAAGCTAAGAGGATGGAAAGTGCCCTTTTGAAGACTGATGTGAATGGGATAGAAGGGAACGCTCGTAACGAGCGTCATCGGGAATGCGATCTGCTGTTGCGGACAGAGGCCATTCACTGGCGGAGTGAGGGGCGTCGTGGTGGTCGTTGCGATCACGTCAACGCCGGTGCTATCGACGCCGACGAAAACGTCGAGGGCGTTTGCATCACTCTGGAAAAGGCTAGGAACCGTGGCGTTACCCGTGGGAGCGCTGCCCGGTGGAACCATCTTCAAGAAAATGGGGGGACCCGGCAGAGGCGTAATCGGTGGGGTCTGTACCGGCAGGGGCAGGTACGCCTGAGTATTGTTGCAGGTGTTGTAGATCGCGAGGGTGGAAGGGTCAGAGCTCCCGCCGGCCAGCAATGCAAAGGCTCCCGAGGACGAAAACGCGATCGCGTCGGCGGCAGCCGTGAGTCGGTAGGATTGTAGCGCCTGCAGTGGTGAGTAGACGTATAAAGTGTTGCCTCCGTCACCAAGGATGAAGGCTTTCGAGTTATCGGTCGAAAAAGCAGCCGTAGTTGCGCTGGTGATATTCAAAGGCGTGGTGCTCGCTCCCGTAGAACTGGCATTCACGACGTAACCCTGATTGGGCGTAGAGATCGTATCCGAGAAGACAGCCAGGTTTCCGTTCGGGGAGACGGCAATCACTTTGCCGGTTACAACACCGAGAGCAGTGCTGGAAGCGGGCAGCGTTGAGAAAGGACTCGTAGTGGTGGACCCGAGGTTGGAGCTGGTAACAAGAAAAGCACCATACTGGCTGCCGGCGTAGGCTTTGTCTCCGGCCGAGTCGAACATCAGGGAATTCGGGGGCGTAGGCATGGAGCTTGGGTTGCCCGCTATATTCGCGCTCGTGGAAACGTCATACAGCGCGACCTGACACTGCGAATTGCTGTAACAATCCTGAGTGGTGGCCAGAACGCTGGCCGACGTGGTTGCGCCGGTTACGAGTCCCGAAATTGCAGTGACCGGATAGATGGGTTGCGGGATGTAGAGGGAGCCGGCGGAATATCCGGCGGGATTCAGCGGGAAACCCACGTTACAAGTTGGTGGCGTGCAGGATGCGGTGATTGCAGCCGCTCCGGGCTGAGGAGTGGAGATGGAGCAGTTGGCGCCGGCGGCGCATCCCGCGGTGGTGCTACCTGCGGTGATTGCTGCGGGCGAGGAGGATGTCCACGTCAGCGGGGGCTTGGGGACGATGCAGCCCTGGACATCTACAGCCGTGGCGGTGATGGTCTCTGAAGTGCCCTTGTTGGTGACGAAGCTGGTCTGGCCGATGTTTTGCGTGCCGTTGTTGCCGAGCTGCAGGGAGATGCACTGCACCGGGCAGGTTGCGGCGACATAGGGTTGGCTGGCAACTCCTGAGGCGGATGCGACTACTTCGGTCTGTCCGGGAGTGTTCGATACTACCGTTGCCTGGTTTGTGGGGACGTTGATGCCAGAAGTGTTGGAACCACTTACGATCGGAGTGATGGTTACCACGTTGGGATTGGCCTGGGCCCAGGTGAACGGGCCTACGGAGGAAGTGATGTCAGCGCCTTGGCTAAAAGCCTGGGCCTGCAAAGTCAGAACCTGGTTCTGCGAGACACACTGGTTGTTGAGGACGGGATTGAACGTAATGTGGCAAGCTGCCGGGAGAGCAATCTGGTTGGGGCAGGCGGGAGGCGGAGAATTAACAGGAGGAACAACGCTAACTTGGATGTTATCAATGGGGGGATGAACGAAAACCAGAGTTGGCGGGCTGGTAGCGCCCAAAGCGGAGGCAGTAATTTCAGCGACTTGGCTAAAGCTGCCGGGCGTGCAAACGTTGAAGAACGGTGCGTTCCAGCTGCCGGCGCAAGCCAAGCCGGAAGGAGAGATATCGACCACCCCGGGATTGTTTGAGGTGAAGGTAAAGGTGGGCGAAATGTTGTTGTTTGTGCCGTTTTGTGCACTGGCGCTGAATACCAAGGTGCTGCCTAATTGCATGGAAACGCTGGTGGAGGGATTCAGGGTAATTTTGGCGGGAAAGGGATTCGAGCCGGCTGGTTTATGTCCTCCGCACGCTGGCAGGAGTGAAAATAAAAAGATGGTGATGGCGATGAACGCGTACCGAACGCAACGCAACCTTCCCATGCATCCTCTCGTCGCCTGACGTTTCATCTGCAGACGATCCGCTCATGATTAATTATGAAATTGGAATGGAAAACCTGAGTAGTGTAGAGGCTGGAGGCGGATTCAGCAAGCTGACGGCTTCCTGGCTCGCCTCCTGTCGCTCTTTACTCCTCGTTTGCAGTGGGATGCAAAAACATGAGTTGACGATGTTTCAGCTAAGTTGCTATAGTAGTTTGGTTCCGCGAGTTAATCCAAGCTTGCTGTAGGCCGTGAGTTCTGCGGAGTTTGCGTGGACTTGTGGTTGAGCTTTTGAAGAATGCGTTTTCGGCTTGCGTCTGAGCACGAAAACTTTCCTCGCTGAAATGTTCCTGCGCTGCCTTTCGCCCTCGGGCATCCGACACGAATGAATCATGAGTGCCGGTAGTCTGCGGAAGGATATGCAGGACAGAGCTGGCGATACGGAGCACCCCCGTAACTTTGGCCGGGTGCCACCGTCGACAGCGCAAATCTAGAACGGGAACCCAGAATCTCTCTCCGCCATTGAAGCGCGGCGAGAAGCATGGCTGGCCAGTTGAGCCTGCCAGCCCGGATCGCGAAAATCAGACCGGGAAAGCGGATGACGCTGTGCGCTGCCCGCCTGCGAGGGCAGACTGCGGTGCGCGACGTTGCTGAGGGATAAGGAGCGGCGAAGAGTGCCTACTTTTAACCAATTGGTGGCGAAGGGCCGCAAGCGGCCACGGTACAAGACAGCAAGTCCGGCGTTGCAGGGATGTCCGCAGAAGCGCGGTGTTTGCACCCGCGTTTATACCCAGACGCCGAAGAAGCCGAACTCGGCGCTGCGGAAAGTGGCGCGCGTGCGACTGACCAACGGGATTGAGGTCACGACCTACATACCGGGAGTTGGCCATAACCTGCAGGAGCATTCCATTGTCCTGATTCGTGGGGGACGCGTGAAGGATCTGCCGGGCGTGCGCTATCACGTGATTCGCGGCACGCTGGATGCGGTGGGCGTGGCCGGTCGTCAGCAGGGACGTTCGAAATATGGCGCCAAGCGCGCGAAGAAGGGTTAACAGGAGCTGAAGCGGAATGCCTCGTAAAGGACATACAGCAAAGCGGACCGTGCCAGCCGATGCCGTTTATGGCTCGAATCTGGTGACGAAGTTCATCAACTCGATGATGTGGCAGGGCAAGCGCAGCACCGCCGAGGGCATTTTCTACGAGGCCTTGACCAAAGTGCAGGAAAAAGGCGGCGATGAGGCGCTGAAGCTGTTCACGAAAGCCGTGGAGAATGCGAAGCCCTTGCTCGAAGTAAAGACCCGGCGAGTGGGCGGAGCGAACTATCAGGTTCCGGTGGAAGTGAACGCCGACCGGCGAACGTCGCTGGCGATCCGCTGGTTGCTGACCTACGCACGCGGACGCGCCGAGCGAGGTATGGTCGACAAGTTGAGCAATGAATTGCTGGACGCCGCGGCCGGAAAAGGCGCGGCCATCAAGAAGAAAGAAGATGTTCACCGCATGGCCGAAGCTAATAAGGCGTTCGCGCACTACCGGTGGTAAAGAATCATTGAGTCATTGAGCGATTCGGGCCATTGGGTGATTTGTAACCTTGCTGGTTTGGATTTTCAACCGTCAAATCGCCCGATCACTCAATCGCCAAATTTTAACCAGCTGTCGGAGCCCAGAAAGAGTTAATTGTCGTGCCCAGAACAGTCCCCTTAGAACGCTGCAGAAACATCGGCATCATGGCCCACATCGATGCCGGAAAGACCACTACGACGGAGCGCATCCTGTTTTATACGGGAAAGACGCACCGCATCGGAGAGGTGCACGAAGGCACCAGGAGCAGGAGCGCGGCATTACGATCACGTCGGCGGCGACGACCTGCACCTGGCGCGACATTCGCATCAACATTATTGATACACCCGGCCATGTGGATTTCACGGCGGAAGTGGAGCGCTCGCTGCGCGTGCTCGACGGGGCGGTGGCGGTGTTTGACGCGGTGCACGGCGTGCAACCGCAGTCGGAAAAAGTTTGGCGCCAGGCCGATAAGTACGGCGTCCCACGGATTTGCTTCATTAATAAGATTGACAAGATGGGTGCTGATTTCGAGCATGCCGTCGATACCATCCGCAAGCGGTTGAGCGCCAAGCCGGTCGCGATTCAGATTCCCCTTGGCCAGGAAGACAAGTTCAAGGGTGTCATCGATCTGATCAACATGAAGGCGATCGTGTGGCAGGACGACACGATGGGGGCCGAGTATGTTACCGAAGAAATTCCCGCCGAACTGAAGAAGAAAGCGGAGGCGTTCCACGCGCAGTTAGTGGAGAGCATTGCGGAGAACGACGACGAAATTCTGCACAAATTTCTGGAAGGCGAGGAAATTAGCGCGGACGCGCTGCGCGCATCGCTACGCAAATCGACCATCGCACTGAAAGTATTTCCGGTGGTGGTAGGAACGGCGTTCAAGAACAAAGGTGTGCAGCCCCTGCTGGATGCGGTGGTGGATTATCTGCCGTCGCCGCTTGATGTGCCGGAAACCCATGGCCTGAATCCCGATAATGGGGAGAAGATTTTCCGCGAGGCAGATGACAAAGAGCCGTTTTCGGCGCTAGCATTCAAGATCATGGCTGATCCTTTTGTCGGCCAATTGACGTTTATCCGCGTCTATTCCGGACAATTGAAGACCGGGGATTCCGTGCTCAACACGGGCCGCCGCAGGACTGAGCGCATTGGGCGTCTGCTGAAGATGCACGCCAACAAGCGGGAAGAAATCAGTGAGATTCTCGCGGGCGACATTTGCGCGGCCGTCGGGCTAAAGGGCGTGAGCACGGGCGATACGATCTGCGACGAGAAGCACCCAATTGCGCTGGAATCGATTACGTTTGCAGTTCCCGTGATTTCCGTTGCAGTTGAGCCCAAGACCAAAGCCGATCAGGAAAAGATGGGGATGGCGCTTGGCCGACTTGCCCAGGAAGACCCCACGTTTAAGGTTCACACCGATCCCGACAGCGGACAGACCATCATCAGCGGCATGGGCGAGTTGCATCTGGAAATAATCGTCGACCGCATGATGCGCGAGTATAAGGTCGAGGCCAACGTCGGCAAGCCGCAGGTCGCCTATCGCGAGACCATTCGCAAGCACTCCGAGGCGGAAGGTAAATATATTCGCCAGACGGGCGGCCGCGGGCAGTACGGACACGCAAAAATTAAGCTGGATCCGCAACCACCGGGCGCAGGCTACGAATTTGTTAACGACATCGTTGGCGGTTCGGTGCCCAAGGAATTCATCAAGCCCATCGATCAGGGAATTCAGGAAGCGCTCGAAGGTGGAGTGCTTGCGGGCTATCCCATGGTCGACGTGAAAGCTACGCTATACGACGGCAGTTATCACGACGTCGATTCGAACGAAATGGCGTTCAAGATCGCCGGTTCGATGGCGTTCAAGGAAGCTGCTCGCAAGGCCTCGCCGGTGCTGCTGGAGCCGGTGATGGCGGTTGAAGTGGTTACGCCGGAGGATTATGCCGGCGTGATCATGGGCGACCTGAGTTCGCGCCGTGGCCGCATTGAAGGCATGGAGCACCGCGCCGGTTCGCAGGTGATCAAGGCGATCGTGCCGCTGGCGGAGATGTTTGGTTATGCGACACACATGCGTTCGTCGACGCAGGGGCGCGCCGAGTACTCGATGCACTTCGCGCGTTATGAGGAGGCTCCGCGGTCGGTGGCGGAGGAAATCATCGCCAAGGTGCAGGGGGCGACAAAATGACTACCAGCGCCGCGGTTCGTCGTCGACCGCAGGTTCTGGGTTCGAGAAGGTAAGCGAGCGGAATTTGGAATCGTTTTTGGCGTGGACGGGCTCTGGGCGCGATTTCTTAGAAGAGCCGAAGGGTATATCGCTACCGAAGTGAAGTGCGAGGCGGCGAGCGAAGGACGATACCGAGTTCGGGATTTCTGGAGTTGGCATCGCGGTTTCGAAATTTTCCGCGAGCGTTTTTCGGAAGATTTCGCTGAGTTCGATCGGCGGATCGTCGAGGAGCTCGTTGAAAAACAGGAATTCGTTGGCGCGTATTACGAGGGCCGACGGTGATGATTTGGTTCCGGCGTAATTGGAAGCCGAGGAGATAGAGAAATGGCGAAAGAGAAATTTGATCGAAATAAGCCGCACTGCAACGTGGGGACGATTGGTCACATAGACCATGGCAAGACCACGTTGACGGCGGCGATCACCAAGGTGTTGCAGAAGCACAATCC